>NZ_JPMI01000145.1 GCF_000733295.1 Archangium violaceum Cb vi76
GTCTAGCGAATGAGCCTCGACAGGGTCATTGGCTCGTACATCGCCGGCATGGCGTTGCCCGTGTCGGCGATGTCTGGCTCCACTTTGTCCTCTCGCCAGATGGAGGACCTCTCGGGCCTCCCGAGGCACGAGAACATCATCCTGGGTCAGCTCTCGAGCGAGCACGATAAAGCACTGAGCGAAGTACGCGCCGGAGCGTTCGACAAAGCCCTCAAATGGCTTGGGCGCGCTCATCACATCATGGAGACCGGACTCGAGACGGAGGAATCTCGACGGGTTGGGACTTCATTCCACCTCGCCGCTGTAGCCTACCTGGACTTTCATCTTGCCAGGTATCAAGAGGCTGAACAGGGGCTCCACGAGGCAATGGTCGCCTGCAAGCGCCTGGCGGAGGACCACGGGCACCGCCATGCCGCGGCGCGGAGGGTGCATCTGGCGCGGAATCTCGTGCGTGTGTCGTGGATGCGTGGCAAGCATGACGACGCGGTGGCGATGGCCTATCAGCTCCTGACGTATTTGTGGGCTGACAAGACGGTCTGGCCGTTTGGTGCCGCGAGTGATGTCCGTGTCGAACGGAAGCCCAGCGAAGAAGAAGCGTTGTGGCTGTCCGACGAGCTCCTGTCGGAGCTCCCTGCCATGGTGGACTCCGCGCGGAAGATGAAGCGTGGCTTTCCACCGGAGCCCATGGGTCTCGCGGCGGCTCTGGGACATTGTCCCGTGGGAGAGCGGGTACGTGCCACCCATGCGCTTTGCCAGTCCGCGACCGACCGGCGCGAGCACGAGCTCGAAATGGCCTTGTCCACGTTCTTTGCCTTGGGCAGGGGCAGTTTCGTCTTGACGTGGCGCAAGGTCGAGTGGCTCTCCCGACAATGTGGGGTGGCCTTGCCTTTGGTGGAGTGATTCCCCGGCCCCGGCGCCCGAACGCCGGGGGCCAGGATTGATTCAAAGTCCCACGGCAGAAGTCAGCGCCAGCCACCGCTCTCTGGCCTCCACCGAGGGCCCTCCGGGCTCAGCCAGTGCGAGTGGCAGGTGGTCTCCCGGGTGACGGGGTCCAGCGACGTGGGGTCGTTATCGTTCAGTCCCGAACAAATCGTCCCCTCCCCTCTTGTTCGCCCCTCTTCGAAATCTGGGGCATGCTGCGGGGGGGAGGCGCCATGCGCTGGCTCGATGTCGAAGGCCTGTCGCCGTGCCCCAACCCTGGCGCTCGTTGAACCCCCGGGAGGCCCGACATGGCTGTGCCCTTCATGGTTGGAATCGCAGGCGGCACGGGGAGTGGCAAGACCACCCTGGCCGACAAGCTCATTGGAGCGCTCAATCGAGAGGCGGTGTTGATCCGTCACGATTGGTACTACTTCGATCGCTCGCATCAGACGCCCGAGGAGATTGCACGCGTCAACTTCGACGAACCCGCCGCACTGGACAATGATCTGCTGGTAGGGCACCTGCGGCAACTCAAGCAGGGCCGGGCCGTGGAGTGCCCGGACTATGACTTCAAGAAACATACGAGCACCCGGGGGGTGTTCAAGCTGGAGCCGAGGCCCATCGTGATCGCCGAGGGCATCCTGCTCTTCTGTGAGCCCCGGCTCCGCGACGAGTTCGACCTTCGTATCTTCGTGGACACCGACGACGACATCCGGCTCATGCGGCGCATCAAACGAGACATCCAGGAGCGGAATCGCGACCTGGTGTCCGTGGAGCGCCAGTACTTCGAGACAGTTCGTCCCATGCATCGGCTCCACGTGGCGCCCTCCCGGCAGCATGCCCACCTGATCGTTCCCGAAGGAGGAGGCAACACCCAGGCCCTGGATGTCATCGCGGGCCGTCTCCTGTTCCTTCTGCAACAGAGTTGACGATGACGGCGCACCACGCCCGCCCCCTTCCAAAGCGCCGTGGGAATCGGTGTAGAAACGCGGGATGGACCAGACTCGCAACCCACAGGCGGAGCAGATGGCCGACGAGTCGATGGCGCGGGCGCTCGCGCATCAGGCCGAGGCCATCTGGCCGCAGGAACGACACCTCTTCGAGCGTTATGGCTTGTCAGGCCCGCTGAACATTCTCGATCTCGGCTGTGGCACCGGCCAAATCACCCGGCGGCTGGCCTCCCGCTATCCGCAGGCGCAAGTGCTGGGCATCGACATCCTCGAGTCGAACCTCGCCATCGCGCGGCAGGGAGATGTGTTCGGAGGGCGGATCCGCTACGCACGGGGTGATGCCTTCGCGCTCGAGCAGGGAGATGCCAGCTTCGGGCTCGTGGTGTGCCGCCACATGTCGCAAGCCGTGCCCGACTTTCCACAGGTGCTGGCAGAGATCACCCGGGTGCTCGAGCCCGGAGGGTGGTTGCACCTGTTGTCCGAGGACTACGGCATGTTGCACATGCCCGTGCCTCCGGATGGCTCTTTCGAGCCAGATCGATTCTGGAACGAAATCATGGGCGCGTTCGCGCACAAGACCGCCTGTGATGTCCGCATTGGCCGCCACTCTCCGCCGTTGCTGGAGCGGTTTGGATATCGCGACATCGCGATGGACTACATCACCGTGGACACGCTGCGCGTGCCACGCGCCACCTTCGCCGGTATCCTCGAGGCCTGGCGGGATGGTTATGTGAAGCCTCTGGCCGAGGCGAGTGGACGCTCCATCGCCGAGGTCACCACTGGCTTCAATACCCTGATCTCCGCCATCGAGACTCCGCCCCAGTACGCCGTGTGGCACGTCCCCATCGTCTCGGGCCGCAAACCCGAATGAGGAGCGCGAAGGCGTGTCTCGCCGTCCTGTACCGCGAGGGACATGCGCGGCCAGTCCCGACCAGGAATGTCCCCGGGGATTTGCAGTCACCAATGCGTCTGCTTCGTGGTCTTGGAATGTTCATCTGTGCCGCCGTCTTCACCGTTGCCGTCCCCCTCGCGCAGGCCCAGGAGGTAACGTCCGACGTCAGCACGTCATCCGTCGTTTCCGCGGAATCACTCCCGACCTGCCGGCCGGCCAACCAGGGTCAGCTTGCATGCGTCCAGAGCTGCATGGTCAACGGCTATCCAAGCTGTGACTACTGCAACACGCCGTGCTCCTAGAGCACCGCCAGCCAGCACTGCGCCAGCACGTCGAGAGCTGGCGCGGCACGGGATGCTCAGCCCGCGGCGGCGGGCACCGGGCGTGCGGTGGCCGGAGGCACGGTCACCACGCCCGTGCGCACGGTGAAGTCGCCGAACCCTTCCCCGGGCTGACGGTCGCGTGCGAATGCGGCGAACAGCGGCTCGAGCGCCGACAGGATGCCGGCCTCGTCCACGTTCTCGCGGTACAGGCGGTTGAGCCGCTGTCCCCGCTGGTCGCCACCGAGGAAGAGGTTGTAACGGCCGGGCCCCTTCCCCACCAGGGCGATCTCCGCCAGATACGGCCGCGCGCAGCCATTCGGGCAGCCGGTGATGCGCAGCAGGATGTTCTCCTGCTCCAACCCGTGCTCCGCCAGCCGCGCCTCCAGCAGGTCCGCCACGCGCGGCATGTAACGCTCGGCCTCCGCCATGGCCAGGGCGCACGTCGGCAGCGCCACGCAGGCCAGCGCGTTACGCCGCAGCGGGCTGGCGCTCCGGAAGCTCGTGATGCCATACGTCTCGACCAGCTTCTCGATGCTCTGCCGCTCCTCCGGCGGGATGCCCGCGATGATCAGGTTCTGGTTGGGCGTGAGCCGGAAGTCTCCCTTGTGCACCCGGGCGATCTCCCGCAGGCCCGTCAGGAAACGCTGGCCCTCCGCATCCGCCACCCGGCCGCTGTCGATGTGCAGCGTCAGGTTCCACCGGCCATCGTGGCCTTGAATCCACCCGAAACGGTCCCCGTTGTGATCGAACGCGAACGGCCGCGCGGGCTCCAGCGGATAACCCAGACGCTTCTGTAGCTCGGCGACGAACCAGGCGATGCCACGATCCTCGATGGTGTACTTCAGGCGCGCGTGCTTGCGGCTGGTACGGTCGCCGTAGTCTCGCTGCACCATCACCACGTTCTCCGCCACGTGCAGCAGCTGCTCCGGGCGGATGAAGCCGATGACATCCGCGAGCCGCGGGAACGTCGCCGCCTCACCGTGCGTGGCGCCCATGCCTCCGCCCACCAGCACGTTGAAGCCCACCAGCTCCCCGCCCTCGATGATGGCGATGAAGCCCAGGTCCTGCGAGAAGATGTCCACGTCGTTCAGCGGCGGCACCGTGATGCCCGCCTTGAACTTCCGGGGCAGGTAGGTGGGGCCGTAGATGGGCTCCTCCTCGCCGCCAGCCACCTTCTCCTTGTCCAGCCAGATCTCGTAGTACGCCCGCGTCTTCGGCAGCAGGTGCTCGGACAGGCGGATGGCCCACTGGTGCACCACCTCGTGCGCGCGAGAGTCCACCGGATTGGGGTTGCACATCACGTTGCGGTTCACGTCGCCGCACGCGGCGATGCTGTCGAGCAGCACCGCCTCCATCCCCTTCATGGTGCTCTTCATGTCCCCCTTGAGCACGCCATGCACCTGGAAGGCCTGGCGCGTGGTGATGCGCAGCGTGCCGTTGGCGTACGTGCGCGCCAGCTCGTCCAGGGCGAGCCACTGCTTCGGGGTGCACACCCCGCCGGGCAGGCGGGTGCGGATCATGAAGCTATAGGCCGGCTCCAGCTTCTGCTGCCGGCGCTCCTCGCGGATGTCCCGGTCATCCTGCTGGTAGCTGCCGTGGAACTTGATGAGCTGGGTGTCGGCCGGAGCGATGGCGCCAGTGAGCGGGTCCGCGAGGCTCTCGGCCAGAGTGCCTCGCAGGTTCCGGCTGCGCGCCTTGATGTGCTCCACCTCGGTAAGGGCCGGGGTCGGATTCTTGCTGCTCATGGTGTCTCCCGCTCAGTAGACGTCGCGCAGGTAGCGCTGCTGCTCGCGCAGCGAATCGAGATAGGCCTTCGCGTCCTCACGGCTCTTGCCCCCGTGGGTCGCGATGATGTCGAGGAGGGCTTCCTCCACGTCCGGAGCCATGCGCTTCGCATCGCCGCAGACGTAGAAGGACGCACCGCCCTCCAGCCACGCGTAGACGTCGCTCCCCTTCTCGCGCAGGCGGTTCTGGACGTAGACCTTCTGGCCCTGGTCCCGCGAGAACGCCAGGTCGATCCGGTGCAGCGTCCCCTGCTTCACCGCCTCCTGCCACTCCACCTGGTAGAGGAACTGGGTGCGGAAGTGCTGCTCGCCGAAGAAGAGCCAGTTGCGGCCGCTCGCGCCCGTCTCGGCGCGCTCCTGCACGAAGGCGCGGAATGGCGCCACGCCCGTGCCAGGACCCACCATGATGATGTCGCGGCTCGGATCCTTCGGGAGCCTGAACCGCTCGTTGGCCTCGATGAAGACATCCACCATGTCCTGGCCCGCCTCTCGCGTCGCCAGGTAATTCGAGGCGGCTCCGACGTGGCGCGTGCCGAAGGCCTCGTAGTCCACCAGGCCCAGCGTGAGGTGGACCTCCTCCCCTACCCGCTTCTGGCTGGAGGCGATCGAGTAGAGCCGCGGCGTCAGGCGGCGCAGCGCGCCCACCAGCTCCTCCGCGCTCCACTTGCCAGGGTACTGGCGCAGCAGATCGATCACCTGGTGGCTGGCGAGCAGCGCACGCAAGGCCTCGCCGCCCTCCGGCGTGAGCAGGCGCCGCAGCTCCGCGTGGTGGGAGCGCTCGGCGTGGCTCGCCAGGAACGGACGGCTCAGGCGGGTGATCTCCAGCTCCTCCGTGAGCCAGCGCTTCAGCGGCAGACCGCGCCCCTCGCGCTTCACCTCGGCGGCGCCATCGAGCCGCAGCTCGGAGAGCACCGCCTCGACCAGCTCCAGCGGATTCCGGGGAATCACGCCGAGCGCATCGCCCGGCTCGTATGTCAGGCCCGAGCCCTCCAGCGACAGCTCCAGGTGGCGGACGTCCTTGAGGGCCCCCCGCCCGGTGATGCGCTGGTTGGCCAGCACCTGGGACGGATAGGGGTTCTCCTTGCTGAAGGTGGGCGGCACCTGCACGGTGCGCAGCGGCGTGACCGTCGCCAGCCCGGCCTCGGGCGCCAGTTCCTTCCTCGCGTGCTCCAGGGCCTGGCCCAGCCAGGGCTCGGCCACGGGCTCGAAGTCCACGTCGCACTCGGCGCGCGCGAACAGCCGTGTGCCCCCGAGCTCCGCGAAGCGCTCGTCCAGGATGCGGCCGATCTCGCAGAACTTGGGGTAGCTCGAATCGCCCAGCCCCAGCACCGCGAACCGCAGCTGCCCGAGCGCCGGAGCGCGCTTGCTCCGGATGAAGTCGAAGAAGCCGCGCGCGTCGTCCGGCGGATCTCCATCGCCCTGGGTGCTGATGACCACGTACAGGAGCCGCTCGTTCTTCAGCTCGCGCACGGGGTAGTCGCTGGCGCGGAAGCTTCGCACGGCGAGCCCGGTGGCCTCGGCCCGCTGCTTCAGGCGCTCGGCCAGTTGACGGCTGTTCCCCGTCTGGGTGCCGTAGACGATGGTCAGCGTCCCCTGGGGCGCGGCCTGCACCGCCGCCGCGGGCGGGGTGATCGGGAGCGCACCCGGGAGTTGCCGGGCCGCGAGCCCGGCGAAGTAGCCGCTCAGCCACGTGAGCGACGGCGAATCGAGCCCCTCGACGAGGCGCTGCAACAGCGCGCTCTTCTCCGCGCCGAGCGGTGTCGCCAGGGCGGGGATGGAGGCGTTCACGGAAGAGGTCACGGCCGGTTCTCCTGGGCATCCAGGATCTGCTTCACCTGGCGCTCCAGCTCGTGGGTGGGCTCCAGTTCCAGCCAGGGGACACCGGCGCCGCGGAGCTGATCCCGCAGCCCCTGCCGCGCCTGCGGAACGGGGGTGTAGAGGATGGCGAGCAGCCCGGCCTCGGCCAGTGCGAGCGCGTTCTCCGCGTCGCCCTGGACGGTGACCACGTGCCGGCCCTGGTCGAACAGCGCCCGCTCCAGCCGGGGCGCCAGCGTCCGCACCTCGGGGGTGCCCGCCAGGAGGATGACCGCGCCCGACTGCCCCAGGCGCGCGCGCCGCTCCTCGGCGGAGATGAGCGATTGCGCTTCCTGATCGCCCTCCTGTCCCGCCGCGCCGAGGATCATGCCCGCCGCGACCGTGTCGTTGGTGAGCGGATCCACGACGATGAAGGCGCCCGTCTTGCGGTTCTCCGTGTACGGATCGCAGATCAGTGGCCGCTTGCAGACGAGCCGGACCTTGCCGATGTCGTTGAGCGACAGGGACTCCGCGGGCACCTCGGAGAGGGCCTCCAGGTCCTTGCGCCAGAGCACCTGCTCGACGTGGGCCGGCACGTACTTGGAGGTGTGCTTCACGAGGTAGCGGCGCGAGGTGTCCAGACGCTCCTCGCCGAACCACACCAGCATGGCCTCCAGGTACTGGAGCGCCACCGGCGCCTTCTCGACATGGGCGATGAGATCTCCCCGGCTGACATCCACCTCGTCGGCCAGACGCAGCGTCACCGAGGACGGCGCGCTGGCCTCGCCGAGGCTCCCATCGAAGGTGTCGATGGCGGCGATGTGCGTGCGCCGCTTCGAGGGGAAGACGACGACCTCGTCGCCCACGCGCACCGTGCCGGAGGCGATCTGCCCGGCGAACCCGCGGTAGTCCAGGTTGGGCCGCAGCACGTACTGCACGGGGAAGCGGAAGGGCGCTCCGTCCAGCCGGCGCTGGTGCGGCAGCGACTCCAGCCACCCGAGCAGCGTCTCGCCGTCATGCCAGGGCGTGCGGGCGCTCGGCTGGGTGATGTTGTCACCGCCGCGCGCGCTGATCGGGAAGTAGCGCACCTGCTCGAAGCCGAGCGTGGAGGCGAACGCGTCGAACTCCTTCGACAGCCGCTCGTAGACGGCCGGATCGAAGTCCATCAGGTCCATCTTGTTGATGGACACCGCGAGGTACGGAATGCCCAGCAGCGAGGCGATGTACGCGTGGCGCCGCGTCTGCGGGAGGATGCCCAGGCGCGCGTCCACCAGGATGACGGCCGCGTCGGCCGTGGAGGCCCCGGTGGCCATGTTGCGCGTGTACTGGATGTGTCCCGGCGTGTCCGCGACGATCACCTTGCGCCGCCGCGTGGAGAAGTAGCGGTACGCCACGTCGATGGTGATGCCCTGCTCGCGCTCGGCGCGCAGTCCGTCCGTGAAGAGCGAGAAGTCGATCTCCTCACCCGCGCTGGCGCGCTTCACCGCCGCCACCTGATCCTCGAACAGCCCGTTGCACTCGTACAGGAGCCGGCCGATCAGCGTGGACTTGCCGTCATCCACCGAGCCCACCACCACCAGGCGCAGCAGTTCCTTCTCGTAGTGCTCGGCGAGGAAGCGCTGGAGGTCACCCTTGTCGTTCAGCTGCAGTGCGGCGGTCATTAGAAGTACCCCTCGCGCTTCTTGAGCTCCATCGAGCCTTCTTCGTCGTGGTCGATGAGGCGGCCCTGCCGCTCGGACACGCGGGCCTCCATCATCTCGGTGATGATCTCCTCGACGTTGGAGGCCGAGGACTCGATCGCACCACTCAGCGGGTAGCAGCCCAGCGTGCGGAAGCGCACGCGCTTCATCGTGGCCTTCTCGCCCGGACGCAGCCGCATCCGCTCGTCGTCCACCATGATCCACTGGCCCTTGCGGTCCACCACCGGGCGCTCGGCGGCGAAGTACAGCGGCACCACGGGGATGCGCTCCTTGAGGATGTAGTGCCACACATCCAGCTCGGTCCAGTTGGAGAGCGGGAAGACGCGCATGCTCTCGCCCGCGTCGATGCGGCCGTTGTAGAGGTTCCACAGCTCGGGCCGCTGCTTGCGCGGCTCCCACTGGCCGTGGCGGTCACGGAAGGAGTAGACGCGCTCCTTCGCGCGGGACTTCTCCTCGTCGCGCCGGGCGCCACCGAAGGCCGCGTCGAAGCCGTGCAGCGAGAGCGCCTCCAGCAGCGACTGCGTCTTCATGGCGTGCGTGTACTTCTGGCTGCCATGGTCGAAGGGGTTGATGCCCTCGGCGAGCGCCTTCTTGTTCTGGTGCACCAGGAGCTTCAGCCCGTGCTTCGCCGTGAAGCTGTCACGGAACTGGTACATCTCCCGGAACTTCCACGTGGTGTCCACGTGCAGCAGCGGGAACGGCAGGGGCGCCGGATGGAAGGCCTTGCGCGCCAGGTGCAGCAGCACCTGCGAGTCCTTGCCAATGCTGTAGAGCATCACCGGGTTGGCGAACTCGGCCGCCGTCTCACGGATGATGTGGATGCTCTCCGCCTCGAGCACCGCCAGATGCGAGAGCCGCGCGGACAGGGTTTCACTCATGACCAGCCTCCACCTTCAGGAACCGTTCGCGCTCGGATACCAGGGGCCGCGACTCGACCAGCGAGCGGAGCTGTGAGCGCAGGGAAACGACTTCGCCCACCACCAACATGGCGGGAGAGCCAACGGACGCCTCACGGGCCTTCGCGGCGATGGAGGAGAGCGGAGCCTCGAGCACCCGCTGGTGCTCCCAGGTCCCCGCCTCGACGATGGCCGTGGGGGTATTCGGAGAACGTCCCGCGGCGATGAGCCCCAGGGTCGCCTCCTCCAGGCGGCTGCCCGTCATGAACAGCACGAGCGTCTCCGACCCGGCCAGGTGCGCCCAGTCCGGCGCCTTGCCAGCCCGGTACGCGGTGGCGAACGTCACCGAGCCCGACACGCCCCGGTGGGTGATGGGAATCCCCGCCGCCGCCGGAGCCGCCACACCGCTGGAGACGCCCGGCACCACCTCGTAGGCGATGCCCGCCGCCTCCAGCGCGAGGGCCTCCTCCCCTCCCCGGCCGAAGACGAAGGGATCTCCCCCCTTCAGCCGCACCACCGAGCGGCCGAGCCGCGCCTGGGCGATGAGCAGTGCGTTGATCTCCTCCTGCCGCACCGACTCGCCCCCACCCTCCTTGCCGACGAACAGCAGCCGCGCCCGGGGCCGGGCGTGCTTCAACACGTCGGGGTGGATCAGCCGGTCGTAGACCACCGCGTCCGCGCCCGCGAGCAGCTGGGCCGCTCGCAGCGTCAGCAGACCGGGATCTCCGGGCCCCGCGCCCACCAGGTAGACCTTGCCGTTGACCTGCTTGCTCATTGCTTCTCTCCAAAAGTCTCCAGCGCGGCGCGCACCCGCACCCAGGCGGCCTTGCGCTCACCGCGCGTCAGCAGCTCTCCCGCCTCGCCCTCCACCAGCTGCTTCAGCAACTTCATCCGCTCGGCGCCCGCGGGCAGCCGCTTGCGGAGCCATCCCGTCAACCGGGCCAGTTGCACGTGCCCGGGCGCCACCTGCTCCACGAACTGCTTGCGCAGCCGCCGGGCCAGCGCCGGGGCCTGCCCGGAGGTGGAGACCGCCACCACGATGGGGCCGCGCCGGCCCACCGAGGGCAGCGTGAAGTCACACAGCTCCGGGATGTCCGCCGCGTTCACCCAGATGCCCAGGGCACGCGCCTCGTCCGCCACCGCCTCGCTCACCCGCCGATCATCCGTGGCCACGAACACCACGTGATGCCCGCGCACGTCTCCGGCCGCGTAGGGACGCTCGGCCAGCTCCAGCCGGCCCTCGTCCGCGAGGCGGCGGATGACCGGGCCCACGGAGGGCGCCACCACGCGCAGCACCGCGCCCGCGTCGGCGAGTTGCTGGCTCCGCTCCTCGGCGATGGTGCCGGCTCCCACCAGCAGCACCCGCTTGCCGTTCAACCGGAGGCAGACGGGGAAGTCCACGTGCGCGCTCACGACGCCACCTGACTCTTGCGCAGCGGGCTCCGCAGGGGTGAAGGAAGGCATGGCCTCGTCTCGGGCGGAGGGTCAGCGGCGGACGTGCAGTCCGCACTCACGGTTCTCGGGGGACTCCCACCACCAGCGGCCGGCGCGCTCGTCCTCGTAGGGCTTCACCGCGCGCGTGCACGGCGCGCACCCGATGGACGGGTAGCCCCGGTCATGCAGCACGTTGTAGGGCACGCCGTTGGCCTTGACGTACTCCCACACGTCCTTGCTGCTCCACCGCACCAGCGGGTTCACCTTGATGAGGCCGTGGTCCGCATCCGCCGCCACCGCCTGGACCTCCGTGCGGGTGACGGACTGCTCCCGGCGAAGTCCCGTCACCCACGCCTCCCGCCCCGCCAGCGCGCGCCGCAGCGGCTCCACCTTGCGGATGCCACAGCACTCCTTGCGCGCCTCGATGCTCTGCTTGAACGAGAAGTACCCCTTGGCGGACTCCAGCGCCTCCACCCGCGCCCGCTCCGGGAAGTACGTCTCGATCTCCACGCCGTAGCGGCGGCGCACCACGTCCATCACCTCGTACGTCTCCGGCGGCAACCGGCCCGTATCCAGCGTGAACAGGCGCACGCTCGGAGCGTGCATGCGGGCCAGATCGATGAGGACCATGTCCTCCACGCCGAAGCTGGAGGCGATGGCCGCGCGCGCGCCGAACCGCTGCTCCACCCACGCGAGCACCGCCTCGGCGGGCGCCTCGAGCAATTGCTCCGTCGTGGCGCGCAGCTCTTCCTGGGACAGGGCGAGGGACAGGGCTGAGGACTGAGACATGGCTGTTCCCTGAACAAAAACAGCCCGTCA
>NZ_JPMI01000146.1 GCF_000733295.1 Archangium violaceum Cb vi76
CCCTCGCGGAGGGCTGTCGACGAATGCCGTCCAGCGTGCTCGCTCGGCTCGCCCGCCCTCCCGCGTCCGGTTGCTACCAGCCGACGGGCCCCGTAGGGCGAACCACCTGACCTCCAGCGTAGTCCTCGAGCCCCTTGGCCCACTGCTCACGATGGCCGATCCCGGTGATCACGATGCCCCGATCTCGCTGATCACGATGCTCCGCTCCTGGTGATCACGATGGGCCGACGCGCGCATCCTCTCTCCCCGAGGCAACGCCGCCGCCGCGTCCGCGATGCAATAGAGCAGCAGATAGGCCCTGTCAGTCATGGGTTCGCGCCTCGCGTCCATCGCCAGACATGTCTCCGAGGCGCGGCGCGAAGTTGTAGGCCGGCCAGGGCCCCCGCGCCGACAGGTGCAGGCCGCGCGCCAACAGGGGCTCCGCCAACGGCTCCAGTCGCATCGCCAGCTCCGCCTCCGCGCCTCGCGGCAGGAGGAGTGCCCAATGGAAGACGCCCTCCCGCTCTGGCTGCTCCGGATTGCGCGAAGGTGGTCGCAAGGGGCGCCAATCGCGCACCAGTCCCTCGAGGGCTCGAGCGAGCTCCGCCTGCGTTTCCTGGGCCCACGCACGCGCCGCACGCACCGCATCCTTGCGCAGCTTCTGCTCCATCAAATAGCGCGCGCCCCCTTGCGTCGACAGCTTCGCCACGCGGGGATCCGCGGCGAACATGGCCTCCTCACAGGCCCGCACGTCCAGTGAGCCCTGGAGCGACCACTCTTCTACGTGCGCCGCCTTCTCGATGAAGGCAGAGATTCCCGCCCGCTCACGCCGGAGCAGCTCCTCGAGCCGCTCCGCCGACGAGAACAAGCACCCGAAGCGCAGCGGCAGCACCGGGGAGGCGCGCATCATCCGTTCGATGACGGCTTCATGGCGCAGGGCGCGCGGCCCGAGCCATTCGAGGTCCTTCAAGTGGGCCTCGCCCGCCTCTCCTGTCCACTCGTGGAGCGGAACCTCGCAGCAGATGGCCGCGAGGTCCTCGTGCACCCGCGCGCCGAGCGGCACCGTTGCGTCGAGGCCGTGGCCCACCGCCACTCCGGCCGCATCCGCGCGCGCGAAGCAGAAGACGTACAGCCCCACGCCTTCTTCGCCCCTGGAAAGGGCGGTCTCTCTTGCGTTCATGGTGCCCCGCAGTGTCCCGCCCGCCTCCGACAGAGGCGGGGTGCACGCGGGTGCCATCACGTCAGGAACAAGACAAGTGCTCAGGGACGGAGCGCCATGTGTTGTCTCCTGGTCATGAAGTGCCCACTGCCCCCTCTCCCCTCGGGAGAGGGTCAGGGTGAGGGTATCCAGGTCCGTTCTTCAACCCGTGACCCACTGTGTGGACACGGGGTTCAACCCGGGTTCACCCAACACCCTCACCCCGTCCCTCTCCCGGAGGGCGAGGGGTTATTGGAGGGGTTATCGGGTACGGTCAATCAGCATGGGCCAGCGTCCACGCCGTCAGAAGAAGCTCCGGGCGACAGTTGGCCCATGACGTGCGATTGGCCGTCCTCGGACTTCACGCGGTAGGCGACAGCGCCGTCCCGCTGCGCCGCCGTCTGGAATACCACCCGCGAGGGCAGCAGCAGCGGGCGGCGGAACGCCGAGGTCAGGGTGAGCGCGGGAACTTCCGCCGCCTCGCCCATCTCCGCCACGCAACGGCCCACGGTCCACATGCCGTGCGCGATGGCACGCGGAAAACCGAAGGCACGTGCCGTGAGGGCATGCAGGTGGATGGGGTTGTAATCCCCCGAGGCCCGCGCGTAGCGGCGGCCCGTGTCCTCGGTCACCTTCCAGGGCGAGGGACGGCTGTGGGCGAAGAGCGCGTCCTCCTCCGTGGCGGCGGCCGTGGTACCCGCGGGCCGCTCCTCACGAGGACGCTCGCCAGCACCGGGCAGCCGGCGCAGCATCGTGGTGACAGCGCTCCACACGAGTTCCCCGTCCTGCTCCACGAGGGTGTGCAGGTCCAGCTCGCGTCCCTGCCGGACCTCGCGCTGTCCCTCCACCCACGCGTGCACGGAAAGAGAAGCGCCCTCCGCCAGCCGCCGGTACTGCCGGATGTGGTTGCGCACGTGAATCATCCCGAGCAGGCGGTAGGGAAACTCGGAGCGATTGAGCAGGGAGAGGTGCAGCGGCGCGGCGAGCACCTGGGGAAAGGGCAACGGAAGAAAGCCATCCGCCGGGAAGTCACACACCTCGCGGTAGAGCGCGAGCTGCCGCGGGTCCGGCGTGAAGGAACGCACGCGCACCTCGAGCCGGGGCACCTCGCCCGGGCGCGCGGGGCGGCGGGCCACGGCGGCCCGCAGCAGTTCCACAGAGAGGGACGGGGGATCAACGAGCTCGAGCACTGGTGCAGAGACGGACAAAGGGAATGGCTCCTGTGATGTCTGGATAGTCGATCCGCGGCCCCCCGGCCAGTCTCAGCCCGCGGCGTAGATGCGGCGGTGCTCGCGGATCTCCGCGAGGCGGAACTCCCCCGGTGCCGGAGTCAACGGCTCCGGCGCGTCCGAGGCGAGCCCCATGATGCGCTCGTACTCCGCCACGGAGACGCGCTCGCGCTTCGCGAGCACCGCCTCCACGTCCGCCTGGGCCATCCGCCGCGCCGCCCCCTCCCCCACCACGCCCGAGTAGAACTCCGCGACGCACCCGCTGCCGTAGGACAGCAGGCCCACCCGCTTGCCAGCCAGCGCGGCGCCCTCGCCATGTAGCAGCCCCGCGAGCGCCAGGTACAACGAAGCGGTGTACACGTTGCCGATGCGGGCGTTGAGCCCCAGCGACGACGCCACCTGCGCCTCGTAGCTGGCCTGGGACTTCGCCGCCTCCTCGCGCGCCGCCGGAGTGCTGTCCTGGCTGCCCGGCGCGTCCTCCAGGTCGCACAGCCTCAGCTGCGTGTGCGCCTTGCGCGCCATCTTGCAGAAGGGCACGTGGTAGAGGATGCGCGCGAGCTGCTCGCCCGGCAGCGAGTCTCCCCAGCGCACCACCTCGTGCGCCAGCGCGCGCTCGCGCCAGCCGCGATACGCGCCCGCAAGCGCATCCTGGTAGCAGCTGATGGAGTAGTGCCCGTCCACCACCGCCTCCCGCCGGCCGAGCGGCCGCCAGAAGTCATAGACATCCATGGAGCACACGCCGTTCAGCCCGATGTCCAGCGCGAGCAGGTCCGGCTGCTCCGACACCAGCAGCGCCACCGCACCACCGCCCTGGGTCGGCTCGCCCGCCGTGTTCAGCCCGTAGCGCGCGATGTCCGAGCACACCACGATGGCCGAGCGGCCCGCCGCCGCGCCCGAGGCAATCCACTCGGCGGCCGCCATCAGCCCCGCGGTGCCGCCGTAGCACGCGTGCTGCGTGTCGAAGGTCCTCATCGTCCTCGGCAGCTTCAGCAGCCCCTGGACGTGCGAGGCCACCGCCTTCGAGTGGTCCACCCCCGTCTCCGTGCCCACCACCAGCATGCCCACCCGCGACGGCTCCACGCCGTTGCGCTGGATGAGCCGGGACGCGGCCGTCGCGGCGAGCGAGACCGAGTCCTCGCCCGGATCCGCCACCGCCATCTCCTTCGCGCCCAGGCCCGCCGTGAACTTCGCGGGATCCACACCCCTGGCCCGGGCCAGGTCCTCGATGTCCACGTACCGGCGGGGGACCGCGATCGCCAACGCCTCGATTCCAACCTGCTTCTTCATGGAAAGCTCCTTGGCCTCGTGGGCTCACTGCAACTCGGGGGGAACCAGCACCAGACGGCCCGCGACCTCGCGGTTCTCCAGACGGAAGTGCGCCCGGCCGGCCTCCGCCAGCGGCACCGACTCCGCCACGAAGGGACGGATCTTCCCGTCCGCCACCAGTTGCAGCGACTGGTCCAGCTCCTCGCGCGTGGTGGCGTACGCCCCGAGGATCTCCAGCTCCTTCACGATGACGAGGCCCGGGTTCAAATCCACCGTGCCCGTCTCCAGGTTGCCCACCACCACCACCCGGCCACCCGGCGCCATCGCCTTCAGCGTCTGCCCGAAGGTCACGCTGCCCACGATCTCGATGGCCACGTTGACGCCCTCGCCGCCCGTGCGCCGCCGCGCCTCGGACGCGAAGTCCAGCCCGCGCGAGACGATGACCTCGTCCGCGCCCGCCTCGCGCAGCGCCTGCACCTTGGCCTCGCCGGACGTCACCGCGATGACGCGCGCCCCATCCAGCTTCGCCAACTGCACCGCCGCCAGGCCCACGCCGCCGCTCGCCCCGGTGATGAGCACCGTCTCCCCATCACGCACCCGGCCACGCGTCCGCACCGTGTGCACCGCCGTGCCGAGCGTGCAGCACACCGTGGCGGCCACCGGCCAGGGCAGGTTCGCGGGCACCCGGCCCAGCCCCGCCACCGGCGCCGTCATGTACTGCGCGTAGCCTCCGGAGATCTCCTCCCCGAAGAAGCGGTTGTCCTTCTTGCACAGGCTGTTGCGCCCGCTCTTGCACAGCGCGCACTCGCCACACGAGAGCCGCTGCAGCGTCGCCACCCGGTCGCCCACCTTCCATCCCGGCGTGTCCGGACCCACCTCCACCACCTCGCCAGCGGCCTCGTGGCCGAGGATCGCGGGCACGTGCGTGCGCGGCAGGTTGCCCCGGCGGTTGATGACGTCGTGGTAGCAGACGCCGCAAGCATGGACGCGGATGAGCACCTCGCCTCGCCCCGGCCGGGGATCGGGCACGGACTCCAACTTCAAATTGCTCGCCTCACCAAACTCACGCAGCACGACAGCCTTCATGGAGCACTCCCTGGCCGGTAAAGACACTCTTTCTGTGTATGGAAACTCAGGCGCCCACGAGCTGCTCGCGGAGGCCTCTGGAATCAATGGCGCGGATGGCGGACACCGTGCGCGCATCCGGAAGCGGTGTGACGGGCAGCGGCTCCTCCACCTCGAAGGAGAAACCGGTGCGCTCCTGGATGGCGTCGAGCTCCACCCAGGGATGACGGGCCAGCAGCCGGGCCCCGCCCGCCCCGAGCTCGAAGACGCCCAGGTCGGAGATGAGCTTCACCGGACGGCGATCGTCCCGGGTGGTCGCCACCTGCACCTCGGGCACGAGGTTGCGGCGCGACTGCCGCGGCACCACCAGCACCGGCCGGCGCACCCACTGCCGCAGCGTGGCCGCCCCCGCCACTCCGGGGAACTTGCTCCGCGGCCGCTCCAGGCTGCCCGAGGCCGTCATGTTCGTCCGCCCCTGCGCATCCACCTCGGCGGCCCCGAAGAAGACGGTGTCCACCCTCCCCCGCCGCGCATGGTCGAAGAGATCCGGAATGGTGATCTCCGCCGAGCGTCCCTCCAGGTAGCCGAGGTCCTCGGACGAGGGGTACAGGCTCGGCAGGTCCGGATCCAACGAGCCGACACACGACAGATACGTCAGTCCGGGCGCGTGCGTGGCCCGGGCCACCGCGATGGCGAGAATGGCCAGCGGCGAGGCGACTCCGGTGGCCACCACGTCCCCATCGTCGATCTCCCGCGCGAGCAGCGAGACGACCATCTCAGCGGGAGTCACCGCGGGCGCCACGTTCATGCCGCCCTCCGCGTCTGGAGCAGCGTGCTCAGGAACTCCGCCTCCCGCCCGGCCTCGGCCAGCGCGAGGTAGTCCGCCAACATCGCGTCGTCGTGCGGGTACAGCCCGGTGCACCCGGTGGGCAGGGCCCCCTGGCGCGCCAGGGCCACACGCTCCACCTGGAAGCCGGGAATCGTCACACGTGGGAGCCGGGACACGCGCTCCTCGGCCGTGGCCAACACCCGCCGCGCCGCGCCTGCCACCAGCACGTCCGTCGTCGGGTCCTCGATGAACAGGTTGCCCCGCTCGTCCGCCGCGCGTGCATGGATGAGCGCCACGTCCGGATAGAAGGCCGGCTCCACCGGCACCCGCTGCCCCGTGAACGGATCCACCACCGTCTGGAGCGGATCCGCATCGGCCAACTCGGACACGTCCGCGTCCGGCGCGGGCAGGAAGGGCACGCCCATGGACGCCGCGCGCAGCCGCTGGACGATGCGGTAGCCGTCATGCTCGCGCCACTGGAGCCGCCCCTGCTCGATGGCCCGCTTGAGGCACGGCATGGGCCGCACCCGGTTCTCCAGGTTCAACGCCCCGAAGGGCAGCTCCACCCGCGACAGACAACCCCCGGCCACCAGGAACTCGGCGGGCAGCGGGTTGGGCAGCGAGATGAGCTTCAAGTCCTTGCGGCCCTGGGCGATCAGCTCCAGCACCATCGCCATGGGCGCGCGGCCCAGCATGAAACCGCCCGTGGCCAGCCACGCCCCATCCGGGATGGACGCCACCAGCTCGGACAGAGAGCCCCAGCGGCCCGGCCTCATGACTTCTCCCCCACCGCCACGGGAGGAACGATCGACAACTGCGGAGCACCCGCCCCGGGCACGGCCGCCGCCGGCGAGACGAGCCCTGCGAAGAGCAGCTCCACCATCTCGTTGGAGACCTGCTCGGCCGTCAGCCGCCCATCGGGCTGGAACCACTTGTAGATCCACAGCACCATGCCGAGGAACGAGAACGCCGCGACGGTGGGCTGCACGGTGCGGATACGCCCCATGCGCACGGCCTCGGAGAAGGCATCCTCGAGGAACCGCACGTAGGCCTTCTTGCGGCTGTCGATGAAGGCCCGCGCCTCGCCGGTGAGCGTGGCGTGCTCGTGGAGGATGATGATGACCTCCTTGCTGCAGCCGCCCGTCACCAGGTGGATGTTGAGCCGCATGCACTCGCGCAGCCGCGCGACGGGATCCTCCAGATGCCGCACCTGGTCGAGCACCTGCTGCTCGAAGGCATCCATCCCGTAGCTCATGATGTCGAAGAGCAGTTGCTCCTTGTTCTGCACGTGGTGGTAGAGCCCCGCCTTCGTCATCCGGCACGCGGCGGCGATCTCCTGCATCGAGGTGCCCTCGTACCCGCGCTCGCAGATGAGGCGCGCCGCCGTCTCCAGGATGGTCCTGTAGCGCTCGCCGTCGTCTGGCCTTCGCCCCGAGTTCATCGCGTGTCCTCCGTGGGTGGCCGTCCGCCATCCGGACGACCTACCGACCGGTCGGTAAATGCACCCGGGTGACACGAGGCGTCAAGCCCAAATCACTCGAAGGGGGCGGAAACACGTGAAAACAAGGGGTTGGCGGCCGGCTCCTCCCCGGTCGGGAGGGTCAGGGCTCGCTGCACCACCCACATGGACATACCCACCTTCCTGGCGCCACAGGCACGGCAGGAGGCGGAAGATGGCGCTGAATCTGAAGAAGCGGCTCGCGGTGGCCGGGGCGGTACTCGGGGCTTCGCTGTTCACGTTGGCGATCGCCAACGCGCAGATCGATCCCGCCACGGGGCAACCCACGACACCTGGCGTCTCCCCGACGCCCCCGGGGCTCCCGCCCCAACCGGGGAGCGTGCCCACGACGACTCCCTACGACTCGGATGGAGGCCTCGGTGGCTCTGGCATCGCGCCGAGCTACCCCTCGCCTTTCGACTCGACGGATGCGGGACTGGGCGGCTCCGGCGGGCTCATGCCACCGCCCATCCTGGGCGGACTGGACGCGGGCCTGAGATAGAGACAACGCCACACATCCGACAGAGACCCCTCCCGGGAGTGCTGTTTACTTGCGCTCCCGCTTCATCCTATTCAAAACACAGACACCACGGGTGGAATCCACCACACGTGATGTCTGTGTTTCTTGAATATTGGGAGGGCCACCGAGCGCCGCTCCCACGTGAGACCCGGGGGGGCAATCCATGTCATGGGCAGCGAGCAGGCCGCGCACGGGAAGAGTGCGCACGGGAGGGGTGTACCCACTCATCTGGGCTGTACTGGCGTTGACACTGGCCTGCCAACAGGGATTGGACGAAAACCCAGACACGCCCATCGACAGCAGCGCCGATGGGCCACCCGTCGTCGAGCCCGCGCCGCGGATACCGCCGCTGGTGCAATGCCACCGCGTGGTCACCGCCCGTGTGGTGGCGTTGGATCAGGTCTACACCTACAACCGCTTCGGTTCATACAACCCCACGGGGATGGTCTACGCCCTGCGCCGGGACGTGGAGCCCATCGACGCCTCGCGTCCCGTGGGCCCGGGCAACGCGCGGCTGCGCCAGGACAAGCGCCCGCGCCCGCTCACCCTCCGCGTCAACGTGGGGGACTGTCTGCTCATCCATTTCACCAACTGGCTGGCCCCCACCCGCGAGGCCATTCCCTCTCCAGAAGACTCACAACCCGGGGTCGGCCGGGTCAGCAACGAGGACCACCGCCAGGACTCGCCCTTCACCCGCAAGGCCTCCGTGCACGTGCAGGGAATGCAATACATCAACATCGGCAGTGATGGCGCCTGGGTGGGGCGAAACCCTGGCACCCTGGTGGCCCCGGGCCAGGGCCTCAGCGTCTCGTACTACGCGGACCACGAGGGCTCCTTCCTCCTGTCCAGCAAGGGCGCCCTCATCGGCGGCGAGGGCAACGGCGGCTCGCTGGTCCAGGGCCTCTTCGGCGCCGTCAACGTGGAGCCACCGGGTGCTCGCTGGTACCGCTCCCAGGTCTCCGCGGCCGTGCTCCAGGCCGCCACCCGCCGGGACGCACATGGCCATCCCCTCACCAACCCCGACGGCACGCCCCGGCTCGACTACGAGGCCCGCGGCTCCGACGGCACGCCCCTGCTGAACATGCTCGAGCCGGACACGCTGGAGCTCGTCCACGCGGATCTCCACGCCATCATCACCGGCTACTCCAGCACCGTCGTGGGCACGACGTCCTCGAAGGACCGCGGCCATTTCCGCGAGTTCACCGTGCTCTTCCATGACGAACTCAAGACAGTGCAGGCCTTCGAGGAGCTGGAGACGAATCCCTCCTTCCACGGCATCCGCGATGCGTTCGCCGTCAACTACGGCGCGGCCGGCCTGGGCGCGGAGCTGCTCGCCAACCGCGCCAGGATTGGCCCCAGCAAGGACTGCGGCGAGTGCCAGTACGAGGAGTTCTTCCTCGAGTCCTGGGCCAACGGAGACCCCGCGCTCAACGTGGAGAAGGACGCCACCGGCCGCGCCGTGCGCGCCCTCTACCCGGATGACCCCTCCAACGTGAGCCACAGCTACCTGGGGGATCCCGTCCGCTTCCGCAACCTCCACGCCGGGCCCAAGGAGACGCACGTCTTCCACCTGCACGCCCACCAGTGGAAGGCCGCCCCGGGCGAGGAGTACTCCAGCTACCTCGACTCGCAGACCATCGGTCCGGGCTCGTCCTATACCTACGACATCAACTACGGCGGCTCCGGCAATCGCAACCTCACCCCCGGCGACGCCATCTACCACTGCCACCTCTACCCGCACTTCGCCCAGGGCATGTGGGCGCTGTGGCGCGTGCATGATGTCTTCGAGGCCGGCACCGGGGATCGCCGTCTTCCGGATGGGGAAATCACCGAGGGCACGCCCAACCCCGCGGTCATCCCCATTCCCGAGCGCGGCATGCCGCCCCTGCCCACCTACGTGGACACGGAGGTGACGGGCGCCTCGGGGCCCGTGGTGCGGCCCGCGTTCCCGGGCTACCCCTTCTACATCGCCGCCAGGGCGGGCCATCGTCCGCCCCAGCCTCCGTTGGATCTCCTCGAGGATGGAGGCCTGCCCCGCCACCTCGTCACCCGGGCCATCGGCCCCTCCGTGCTAGGCACGCCCGACAAGCGCTTCTTCGTGGAACACACCGCGCTGGAGCTCAAGCTGCTGCCCCAGGACGGCACGCCAACCGAGAAGAAAGCCATGTCCTTCCACGCCGGCCAGTTCCCGGGCGCCAGCCCGGCGGCGAATGGCTACGGAGACACGGTGGCAGCCTATCCCGCGTACACGGCGCTCGGCTCGCCCTCGCGCTTCCTCGTCAACGGCCGCCCGCCCTCGCCCGGCGCGCCCTACGCGGATCCCTGCCCCACGGGCGCCCCGCGGCGTGACTACCGCGCCGCCTATCTGCAGATGGATCTGCCCAACATCAACCGCGCGGGCTGGCACGACCCGCAGGCCCGCCTCATCGTCCTGGATGGAGACGTGGCCGACACCCTCTCCGGCCTGCGTCCTCCCGAGCCCTTCTTCTTCCGCGCCGAGTCCGGTGAGTGCATCAACTTCCTCGCCACCAACCTGGTCCCCAAGGCGCTGGAGCAGGACGACTTCCAGATCTACACGCCCACCGACACCATCGGGCAGCACATCCACCTGGTGAAGTTCGACGTCACCTCCTCGGATGGGGCGGGCAACGGGTGGAACTACGAGGACGGCACCTTCGCCGCCCAGGAGGTGCTGGAGCGGATCGAAAAGGCCAACGTGGCCGGCGGGGCCTTCTCGGCCGATGGCACCCTGAATCCGGATGGGGCACGCGAGACGCTCACCGCCAAGGCCCACCCGCGCCTGGGAGCCTCCGGCGCGCAGACCACCGTGCAGCGCTGGTGGGCGGACCCGCTCCAGGACGCCAACGGGCGCGACCGCACCGTGGAGACCGTCTTCACGCATGACCACTTCGCGCCCTCGTCCCACCAGCAGCACGGCCTGTACGCCGCGCTCATCGTGGAGCCCAAGGGCTCGCGGTGGAGGGATCCCCGCACGGGCGTCTTCTACGGCACGCGCCCGAGCGACGGCGGCCCCACGAGCTGGCAGGCGGACATCCTCACCGCCTTCCCCGCCGACAGCTACCGGGAGTTCGCCCTGGCCATCGCGGACTTCGCCCTCACCTATGACGAGTGCGGCGAGCCGGTGAACCCGCCGCCCCCCCGGAAGGCCCCCCTGCCCCTGGCCATCCTGCCCTCGCCCTTCCCCGCGCCCGAGGCCATCAGCGCCGCGGACCCCGGCACCATGGTCATCAACTACCGCAACGAGCCCATCCCCCTGCGCATCTCGGCGCGCGAGGGGTGTGGCGCCCGCTACCAGAAGCCGGACTTCCTCGGGGACATGGCCAACGTCTTCCGCTCGGACGTGCATGGGGACCCGTTCACCCCGTTGATGCGCGGCTACGTGGGAGACCGGGTCAAGCTGCGCCTCATCCAGGGCGCCCAGGAGGAGCAACACTCCTTCACCGTCCACGGCCACAAATGGCTGCGCGAGGAGCACGACCGGGACAGTGGCTACTCCAACGCCCAGCCGCTGGGCCTCTCCGAGCACTTCGAGTTCGCCCTGACCAACGGCCTGCCCGCCATCGGCGGCAGCTACGAGACAGCCGATTACATGTACCAGAGCGCCGCCACGGGAGACCTCTGGAATGGCACGTGGGGCATCCTCCGCACGTACCTGCAGCCCCAGACGGGACTGATGACGCTCGCGGACGTGGCGCTGCAAGCCGCGGACGGGCAGCCGCGCCCACCTCCCGCGCCCCTGCTGGCCCTGCCTCCCGAGTCCCGCCGCATGCCCCTGACGCCCACGAGCGCGCCCCTTCAACCCTCGTACGTCACCGGCGCCAACGGACAGCAACAGGAGCTGCGCCGGGTGAGCGGCCCCATGGTGTACCCCCGGGAGATGTATGCCCTCGCGCCCGAGCTCGTCCGCCAGGCGGAGGCCGAGGGCCGCTTCCGGCCCCGGCCGGTGATGGTGGACTCGTGCCCGGGCACCGCCGCGGTGCGCACCTACCAGGTCTCCGCCATCGACGCCGCGACGTGGCTGCCCGGAGGCCGGCTCACCTACAACGAGGAGTACGGCCTGTACGATCCGGACGCCCTGCTCTTCGTGCGCGACGAGCACCTGGAGGACGTGCGCACCGGAAGGCGCAAGCCCGAGCCGCTCATCCTCCGCGCCCGCGCGGGCGAGTGCGTGCAGGTGACGCTCACCAACCTCCTGCCGGAGGCCCCACGCCAGACGCCTCACTGGTCCCACCACGCGCCCATCACCCCCTTCTTCAACGTCAACCAGGTGCGGCCCTCCAACCACGTCTCGCTGCACCCGCAGCTCGTCAACTACGACGTGAACACGGATGACGGCGCCAACGTGGGCCTCAACGCGCCCCAGACGATTCCACCCGGCGGCTCGTGGACGTACCGCTGGTACGCGGGAGACCTCGCCAGTCCCCCGGTCATCGGCGCGCTGCCCACGGAGGGAGCACAGGCGACGCCCGTGGAGTACGGCATCGTCAACCTGAGGGACATGGCGGACGTGGTGAACCACGGCATGCATGGCTCCCTCGGGGCGCTCGTCATCGAGCCCGCCGGCGCCGTGTGGAGCACCGATGCGAATACCGAGGCCCAGGCCCGCGTGCGCTACACGGAGCCGGACGGTACCTGGCGCACGTTCCGGGAGTTCGTCCTCCTCCTCCAGGACGACCTCGGCCTGCACACGGACACCGCTGTCTTCCGGGACACGGACGTGGAGCTGAACAGTGGAAGCGCGCTGCGCAACCTGGCCGGCGAGGACGATGCCGAGGACACGGGCATGAAGGCGTTCAACTACCGCACCGAGCCCCTCTGGGCCCGGCTCGGGGTGGCGCCCCAGACGCCGCTGGAGCAGCTCAACGACCTCGAGCAGTCGAACCTGCTGTCCTCCGGGGCCTTCGGAGACCCCGCCACGCCCGTCTTCCGGGCGCTCCGCGGCGAGGCGCTGCGCCTGCGCATCGGACAGCCCTCGGGCCATGCGCGCCAGCACGCCTTCGCGCTCCACGGCGCCGAGTGGCGCTTCAACCCCTGGGCCCGGGGAGAGCGCTCGCTCGTCTTCGGCCCCAGTCCGCTGTCTCCCATCATCTCCACCCAGGGCGGCATCTCCGCGATGCAGCACTGGAACATCGTGCCCGAGTACGGAGCGGGAGGCCTCTACGCCGTCCCGGGCGACTACCTCTACCAGGACCTGGCCAGCTTCTCGTTCACCCAGGGCCTCTGGGGCATCGTCCGCGTGGAATAGCGCGGCCTCACACCATCGCAAGCAAAGGGGGGATTCTCATGCTGGGAAGGCCGGAATGGGCAGTGCTGCTCGTGTTGTGGATGGGTTGCCAGCCACGGAAGGAAGAGGGGCCACCCGCCCCGCCTCCCGTGGCCGCGCCAGCCCCCGTGACGGTGACGAAGGCGGAGGTGTCCGTGTCCTTCGACCTTCAGGCAGGCGCGGAGGGCACGGCGCGATTCGTGCTGAAGGATCCACGCACCGGAGCGCCCGTGCGGGGGGCCCGGCTGCTCGCGTGGATGGCCGCGAGGCCCGAGGGACAAGCCGCTCCGGACGACGCGACCTGCCGGGCCCGCATCAAGACGTACCTCGGCGGCCTGCTGGCGGCGCGCGCCGAGGTGGACCTCAACTCCTTCCTGCTGCTCACCCTCAACCATGACCACACGCTGTCCGTCATCGATCCGCAGCTCTCCTTCCAGCGCACCAAGCTGAAGCACCTCGTCTCCCTGGGCGGAGCGGCCGGGGACTGGGCACTGCGTCCGGACGGAGGAGCGCTCTACGTGTCCCAGCCCACGCACGGCACGGTGTCCGTGGTGGATACCCGCCGCTTCCTCGTGCAGCGCAACGTGCGGGTGGGCCAGAAACCGGGGCGGCTGGCGCTCGCTCCGGACGGGCGCTCGCTCTGGGTGGACAACGAGGGAGACGGCACCGTCTCCGTGCTCGACACCACCACGCAGGCGGTGCTGGGCACGCTGGAGGTGGGCGAGGGACAGAAGGCATTCGCCTTCGGCGAGGACGGCCGGACCGCATGGCTCTCCAGCTCCGGGGGCGAGGAGCTCGTCGCGGTGGACGTGGCCTCGCGCGAGGAACTGGGGCGCGTGACGGTGGGCACGGGCACCCGCGCGCTGGCCTACAGCGAGGTGGCCCGGGCGCTCTACGTGGTGCGGGAGCAGGCCCAGGAGGTGCTGGTGGTGGACGGCTCGCGGCGCGAGGTGGTGCACCGCGTCTCCGTGGCGCCAAGGCCAGGCATGCTGCGCTTCGAGCCCTCGGGCCGCTGGGCCTTCGTCCTCTACCCGCGTGGCGACCGGGTGGACATCCTCGACACGGCCTCCAACCGGGTGGCCCATTCGCTCACCGGCTTCTCCGCCCCGGACCAGGTGACCTTCACCTCCGCCTTCGCCTACGTGCGCAACACCGGGGATGCCCGCATGTCGCTCATCGAGCTGGCCTCACTGGAGAAGTCCGGCACGCCCTCCGTCGTGCAGATCACCATGGGCCAGAAGAAGCCCGCGCTGGCCCGGGAGCTCGGACGCGCTTCCGCCATCGCCACCCTGCCCGAGGGCAACAGCGTCCTCGTCGCCGGCACCGCCGACCGCGCCCTCTATCTGTACTCCGAGGGCATGATGGCCCCGCGAGGCACCCACTTGAACTATGGCCGCGAGCCCCGGGCCGTCCTGGTGTTGGACCGTTCGCTGCGCGAGGTGGAGCCCGGCGTCTACGCGGCCCAGGCGCGTCCGCGGAAGAACGGCCCCCATGACGTCCACGTACTGCTGGACTCGCCGCGCACGCCCGTGTGCCTCACGTGGACGGTGTCCGGCGTTCCCGAGGACGCCGCCTCCGCGGGCACCGCCCCGCTCGTGCTCGAGCCCCGGTTCGATTCCTCCCGGCACCTGACCGCGGGCCAGCGCACCTCGCTGCGCTTCCGGCTGACGCCCGCCACGCATGTGAAGGAGCAACGTCCGCTGTCACCCGAGGAGCTCCAGGTGCTGATGTTCCGTCCCCCCTCCGGGCGCTGGCTGGAGCGGCCCGTGCCCCGGCGCGTGGAGGACGGCGTCTTCGAGATCGATGTCTCCCCGCCCGAGCCCGGCCAGTACGTGCTGCTCGTCGGCGCCGAGAGCCGGGGAGCCCCGCTCGGTGCCCTTCGCGACTTCAAGCTCGGCGTCCAGGCCGAAACCACCCTCCGCCACGTCTCCGAGGTCCACCCCTGATGCACCCACGTCCGTTCTGCCTCGCCGTTCTCCTCTCGCTGGCCACCTCCACCGCCGCATCCGCACAGGACACAGTGCGCGTGCCCGCCCCACCTCCCGCCGAGTCCCTCCAGGTGCAGGTGCCCGATGTCACGCTGGTGGATCAACACGGGCGCCAGGTGCGGCTGTGGTCCGACCTCGTCCGAGGGCAGGTGGTGGCCATCAACTTCATCTTCACCCGCTGCAAGACCATCTGCTCGCCCATGACCGCCACCCTGGCGCGCGTGCGCAAGGAGTTGGGTCCCAAAGCCCCCGTGCGCTTCATCTCCATTACCCTGGATGTGGCCCACGACACGCCCGGGAAGCTGGCCCGCTTCGCCGAGCCCTTCTCGCCCGGGCCCCGCTGGTCCTTCCTCACCGGCGAGCCCGAGCAGGTGAAGCAGGCCCTGGTGGCACTCGGCGGCTACACCCCGGACAAGGAGGCGCACCGGCCGCTCGTGCTGGTGGGTAACGCCACCGCTGGCAAGTGGGTGCGCGTGGACGGGCTCGGCTCCGCCTCCTCCATTCTCGACGCCATCCGCGAGGTGCGCGCCGCCTCCGCACCGCCTCCCGAGCTGGAGGACGTCACTTCCGCCCGGGACGCCTCCGCCGCGCGCTACTTCACCAACACCGAACTCATCGATCAGCACGGCAAGCCCCACCGCTTCTACGAGGACCTCATCCGCGGCCGGAAGGTGCTCATCAACTTCGCCTTCACCTCCTGCAAGGGCGTGTGCTCGCCCATGACGAAGCACCTCGCCGAGGTGCAGCGCAAGCTGGGGGCTCGCGTGGGCCAGGACATCACCATGATCACCCTCTCGGTGGACCCCGCCAACGACACGCCGGAGAGCCTCGCCCGCTTCGCCCGGAAGTTCAGCACCGGGCCCGGCTGGTACTTCCTCACCGGCGCCCGCGAGAACGTGTCCCTCGTCCTCAAGAAGCTCGGCGGCTACACCGAGGATCCCGCCGCCCACAGCTCGGTGCTACTCATCGGCGATGCCGCCACCGGGACGTGGGTGAAGGCCCCCGCCATGTCCGCCGTAGACAACATCGTCTACGCCGTGGAGCACCTCGATGACCCGAGGTAGGCCATCGGAACCAGGCTCTTGCAGGGGTGCTCTCGCGGAAAAGGACAGGCACCTTCCGGAGGCGCGGCGTACCAACTTGTCCAACAGTCGGACAAGTTGCTCCCGAGCGCCGCCGGAACCTCCCCCTGAGAGGACCTACCCCGCTTGGCTCAGCGCGCGGCGGATGGCGCTGGTAGCGCTGGTCCTGGGCCTGGGGATGCTGGGGGCGTGCCGCAAGGAGACGGCTTCTTCGGTTCCGGAGTTGGCCCGGCGTGGGCGGAGTCTCTTCCTGCGCGGAGAGAGCGCCCGCGGCGAGCCCCTCGTGGGACGGTTGGGACCCGAGCGCATCGAGCTGAGCGGGCACGTGGCCGCGTGCGCGCGCTGCCATGGCGCCTCCGGCCGGGGCAGCCTCGAAGGCGGCGTGGAGGTACCCGACATCCGCCCGGGTGCGCTCGGGCATGTCCGGGTGAACGCCGTGGGAACGGTGGACGATCGCTCCCGCCCCGCCTACGGCCGGACCACCCTGTTGCGCGCCATCACGGAAGGCGTGTCCGCCAGCGGCCGGAAGCTCGGCGTGGCCATGCCCCGGTACGAGCTCGGCGAGGTGGAGCGGGAGGAGCTGCTCGCCTATCTGAAGCAGCTCGGAGAAGCACCGGATCCAGGCCTCTCCCCCACCACCCTCACCCTCGGTGCAATCCTGCCGCTGAGTGGTGAACGTGAAGCACTGGGGCGCGAGGTGGAGTCGGTCCTGCGCGCGGCCTTCGCGGAAGTGAACGCCGAGGGAGGCGTCTTCCGGCGCCGGTTGGATCTGGTGGTGGAGGACGAGACGGCTCCGGAGGCCACCGCGAAGCTGCTCGAGCGCGGCGTGTTCGCACTGGTGGGAGGCCCGAGCACGACGTCCTCCGCCTCGGAGGCGCTGCTCCGGCACGAGGACATCCCGGTCCTGCTGCCCCTCACCTCCAGCGGAGGGGATGGAGAAGGCGCCCGCTTCTTCCTGTATCCGGAGGAGTCCCAGCAGGCGCGGCTGGTGGTGCAGCACCTGGCGCGCACCGACGAGGAGAACGTGCTGCGCCGGCATCCGCTGTGGGTGGTACGGCCGGAGGACGAGTCAGGCCGCGCATGGGCCCGGGCGGCGCGCGAAGAAGCCCTGCGGCGCGAGTTGCCCGCTCCGGTGGAATCATCGGCATTGCCCGGCGGGAGCGAGCCCCCACCGGCAATCCTCTACACCGGGCCTGCCTCCGGGTTGAATGAACTGCTCCAGCAGCTGGAGGCACGGGGCCTGGAGGTGCCGGTGTTCGCTCCCGCGAGCATCGCCGGGTCCTCCACGGTGGCAGTTGCGGGCCGCCACGTGCGGTTCATCTACCCACCGGGCCTGGACGGCGACGAGGAGCGGCGCCAGGTGCTCTCGACCTTCCTCGGGCGCCATGGACTGCGTCCAGGCCACGAGGCGCTCCAGCGCCACGCCTACGCCGCGGCACGGGTGCTGGTGGATGCACTCCGGCGTGCGGGCTCGGACGTGACACGCGCGGAGCTGGTGCAAGTGCTGGAGTCGATGCGTGACTTCGACACGGGGGTGACCCCGCCGGTGACGTTCGGGGTGGACAGACGCTTGGGTGTGCGGGGCGCTCAGCTCGTGCGGGTGGAGCCGGTGGGTGGCCAGCTCCAGGCCGCGTCGCCCTGGATTCCCCTGTCCCCGTAGCTACTCAGACCTAGCCGGCCGAGGAGGTGTGGATTGGCGGCGGCTCCATCATCTGCCCGGGTGTCACCATCGACGAGGGCTCCACCATCGGCGCGGGCAGCGTGGTGGTGAAGGACATTCCGCCCTACGTCTTCGCCGCGGGAACCCCTGCCAGGTCATCCGGCCCCTGCGCTGAGCCCCCGCTTCTCAGTGGGCGCGCTGACCCGTGGGCACATTCTGGAGCGTCCCGGAGCGCCGCAGCTCAAGGATGGCCTCCATGATGGAGCGGCACTCGGCATCCGAGTTGTAGAAGTGCGGCGAGATGCGGATGCCCCCGTTGGGCCGCCAGTCCACCACGAAGCCCTGCTCGATGAGGCGGCGGCACGCGTCCTCGCTGCCCTCGAAGTCCAGGCACACCGTGTTGCCCCGCCGGTGCGGCGCGCGCGGTGTGTTCACCTTCAATCCCTGCTCATCCGCCAGTGCCATCAACAGCGACGTCTGCCGCAGTGACTTCTCGCGGATGGCGGCCACGCCCACCTCGCGGATGATCTCATAGCCCGCCCGCGCCGCATGCAGCGCTGGCACCGACGGTGAGCCCCCCATGAAGCGGTGCGCGTCCGCCGCGTACTCCACATCGCCAAAATGGAAGTCGAACGGGTGCGCGTCCGAGAACCACCCCGTCATCCTCGGCTTGAAGTCCGGGATGAGCTCCTGGCGCGCGTAGAGGTACGCCGCGCCCGGGCCGCCGCACAGCCACTTCACGCTCCCGCCCACCAGGAAGTCCACCCCGAGCGCCCGCACGTCGATGGGCACCGCTCCCGTGGCCTGGTAGCAGTCGAGGATGACCAGCGCGCCGTGCCGGTGCGCCTTCTCGATGACCGGCTTCACGTCCACCAGCCCCGAGGAGCGGAACAGCACCAGGTCCAGCGACACCACCAGCGTCTCGTCATCGATGGCGGCGAGCAGGTCCTCCGTCTCGATGTTCAACCCCCCATCACGGCTCTTCACCGCCTGGATGCGAGCGCCATTCCTGCGCTGGGCCATCCAGTTGTAGACGACCGAGGGGAAGTTCAGCTCGGTGAGCACCACCTTGTTGCGCCGGCCCGAGAACGACAGCCCCGAGATGAGCACGGAGATGAGCGTGCTCACGTTCTGGTGCATCGTCATGGTGCCCGGCGGCGCGTTGAGGATGGAGCCGAGCAGATCCGCCGTCTGCGTCACCATGGGCAGCCACGAGTGCCACGCCACCACGCCCTCGGTGTCCCAGAGGTCCGCGTAGTCGTTGAGGTACTGGCGCACCTTGCGCGGCATCGCCCCCAGCGAGTTGTTGATGAGGTAGCCGGCCTTGCGCTCGAGGATGGGGAACTCCGAGCGCCACTTCAGCAACGAATCGGTCTGGGCGGGAGGCATGCCACTGACCAACACGGCCCACGCCCGGGGTCCTTTCCGCGTGGACCCCGGGTTCCGCCTCCGAAGAGGACTACCGGCCCGACGAGCGGGCGGCCTTGCGGCCCGAACGCGCCGCGGACTTTTTCGCGGGAGCCGGCTCGCGGTCCCACGTGCCGGAGCGGCCGCCGGACTTGTGGTCCAGCTGCACCTGCTCCATCACCATGCCCCGGTCCACGCTCTTGCACATGTCGTAGACCGTGAGGGCCGAGGCACACGCCGCGGTGAGCGCCTCCATCTCCACGCCCGTACGGTCCACCGTGCGCACCGTCACGCGAATCTCCAGCGCGTCCTTCTGGGGCTGGAGCTCCACCTCCACCCCGGAGAGCGCGATGGGGTGGCACAGGGGAACGATGTCCGGGGTCCGCTTGGCCGCCATCACTCCGGCCAGACGGGCAGCGGCCAGGACGTCCCCCTTCTCCACCTTCCCCTGAAGAATCCGCTCCAGCGTCGCGGGAAGCATGCGCAGCCGGGCGGTGGCCACGGCCACGCGCTCGGTCTTCTCCTTCCCACCCACGTCCACCATCTTCACCGTTTCATCGCCTCCGACACCGCGGCGAGCAGGTCGTCCGCGATGTCATCCGGGTCTTCCAGTCCCACCGAGACGCGGATGAGGCTCTCGCCGATACCGGCCGCCTGCCGCTCCTCGGGCGTCATCCGCCTCGCGCTCGCGCTCGCCGCGTGCATCACCAGCGTGCACACGTCCCCGAGCGACGGCGCCGCCCTCGCCAGCTTCACCGCCTCCAGGAAGCGGAAGCAGTCCGGCCGGCCCGCGCCACGGATATCAAACGCCACCATGCCGCCGAAGCCGCCCTCCAGCACCTGCTTCGCCACCGCGTGGTCCGGGTGGCCCGGCAGGCCCGGGTAGTGCACCCGCTCGATGAGCGGGGACTCGGAGAGCCGCTTCGCCACGTGGGCCGCGTGCTCGCAGTGGGCCTTCATGCGGATGGGCAGCGTGCGCACCCCGCGCAGGGTGAGCCACGCCTCGAAGGGCCCCAGCACCTCACCGCCCAGCAGACGAGCCGCCCGCAGGGGGGCCAGCTTCTCCCGCGTGCCACTCACCGAGCCGCCCAGCGCGTCGCTGTGCCCGTTGAGCCACTTCGTCGTGGACTGGATGGCGTAGTCCGCCCCCAGCTCGCACGCCCGCTGCCCGTACGGAGACGGGAAGGTGGCATCCACCGCCAGCGCCGCCCCCACCTCCCGGCTCGCCCGCGCCAGCGCCCGGATGTCCGGCACGCGCAGCAGCGGGTTGGTGACGCTCTCGGCCAGCACCAGCTTCGGACGCAGCGCGACGATGCGCTCGGGCGCCGCCGCGTCGGTGAGCATGAACGCCTCGATGCGCACCCCGGCCCGCGCCGCCAGGTTCTTGTAGAGCGACCGGGTGACGCCGTAACCGTCCGACGACATCACCACCACGTCGCCGGCCTTCAGGTTCTGCGCCTCGAAGACGGCCTTGAGGGCGGCCATGCCGCTCGCGTAGGCCACGCTGGCCTCCGCTCCCTCCAACGCCGCCACCGCCTCCTCCAACAGCGCCGCGTTGGGCGCGGCGATGCGCGAGTAGACGTAGTCCTTGCCGTCCAGGGCCTCGTCCAGCTCGTCGCTGCTGTCGAAGAAGCTCACCGCCGACACGTGGATGGCCGGCACCACGGGCTGGGACTTGCTGCCCTTCAACTGCGAGCCCGCGTGCACCGCCACCGTCTTCCGCTTCGTGCTCATGCCTGTCTCCCGAGAGCCGTGCCGCGCGGGCCTACTCGCCGTGCTCGATGAGCCAGCGCTCGGCGTCGATGGCCGCCATGCAGCCCGTGCCCGCGGCGGTAATCGCCTGCCGGTAGTAGCTGTCCTGCACGTCGCCACAAGCGAACACGCCTTCGATGTTGGTCCGGGTGCTGCCCGCCACCGTCTTCAGGTAGCCGCCCTGGTGCGTCTCCAGCACGCCCTGGAAGAGGCCCGTGTTGGGCGTGTGGCCAATGGCCACGAACAGGCCCGTGGCCGTCACCAGCTTCGTGTCGTTCGTCTTCAGGTTGCGCACCACCGCGCCCGTCATCCCCTTGTTGTCGCCCATCACCTCGTCGATGGCGCTGTCCCACAGGAAGGAGATCTTCGGGTTCTTCAGGGCCCGCTCCTGCATCACCTTCGAGGCGCGCAGGGAGTCGCGCCGGTGCACCACCGTGACGCTCTTGACGATCTTCGCCAGGTAGGTGGCCTCCTCCATGGCCGTGTCGCCGCCGCCCACCACCAGCACGTCCTGGTTCTTGAAGAAGGCGCCGTCACACGTGGCGCAGGCGGACACACCCCGGTTCTTGTAGGTGTCCTCGCCCTTCACCCCCAGCCACTTCGCCGTCGCTCCCGTGGCGATGATGATCGTCTCCGAGTAGCAGCTCTCGCTCTCGCCCTGGATGAAGAAGGGGCGCTTGGAGAGGTCCAGCTTCACCACGTTCTCCATGTGGATGACGGTGCCGAAGCGCTCGGCCTGCTTCTGGAAGCGCTCCATCATCTCCGGGCCCGTAATACCTTCGGGGAATCCGGGGTAGTTCTCCACGTCCGTGGTCACCATGAGCTGGCCGCCCGGCACGCGCTGGGGGTCGTCCAGGGTGGGGCCACCCGCGAACATGACGGGCTGCAGGTTGGCGCGCGCGGCGTAGATGGCCGCGGTGTAGCCCGCGGGCCCCGAGCCGATGATGGTCACCTTGTTGATCTTCTCCGCCACGGGTCGTCGCTCCTGTGTTTCCGTGAAATTGGGGCGCCACCGTACCAGAGCCCCCTTGGGTCGTGGTACGAAGCAGCGCCACAATGGATGCCTCGATCCTCCAGAAGGTTGCGCTCTTCGAGGGCCTCACCCAGAGTCAGTTGCTCCGGGTGGCCGCGATTGCCCGTCCCCGGGGGTACGAGGCGGGCGCCTGCCTGTTCCGCGAGGGAGAGGCCGGCCGGGACATGTTCATCATCCTGGAAGGCAAGGTGCGCATCTCCCAGCAGGTGCCCGGCATGGGCGAGGAGGCGCTCGCCATCCTGGAAAAGGGCCAGTATTTCGGGGAGATGTCCGTCATCGAGGACATCCCCCGCTCGGCCGACGCCTACGCCCACACCTCGTGCACCCTGTGGGTCATCGAGCGCGAGCAGTTGGACCACCTGATGTTCACGGATAAGGACCTGGCCTACGTCCTGCTGTGGAGTTTCGTCCGCACACTGTCGGTGCGTCTGCGCGAGACGAACGAGAAGATGAAGACGTTCCTGGCGCTGTCGCGTTTCTGACGCGCCGTCCCCAGCCCGGCGGGCCGCCAGCCGTCCTTCACGGGTGCCCCCACTCTCCGTGAGCCCCGGATACACTGGGCCCGGGCGGCTGTTCGAGCCCCCGAGCCCCCCATGATTCCACCCCCCTTCCCGCCCGATGAGCCCAGGCGCCTCCAGGCCCTGCTGCGCCTGGGCCTGCTGGACACTCCGGCCGAGGAGCGCTTCGACCGCATCGTCCGCATGGCCGCGCGGACGTTCCGCGTCCCCATCACGCTCGTCTCCCTGGTGGACGGGTCGCGGCAGTGGTTCAAGGCCCGGGTCGGCCTGGACGCGGCCTCCACGGCGCGCAGCATCTCCTTCTGCGGCCACGCCATCCTCACCCCGGACACCTTCGTGGTGCGCGACGCGCTCGAGGATCAGCGCTTCGCCGACAACCCGCTCGTCACCGGCGAGCCCCACGTGCGCTTCTACGCGGGCCACCCCCTCCACGCCCCGGACGGCAGCCCCGTGGGGACGCTCTGCCTCATCGACCGCCGGGCGCGTGACTTCAGCGCCGAGGAGCGCCAGCAACTGGAAGACCTGGCCTCGTGGGTGGAGCTGGAGCTCAACGCCCTCACCGTCCAGGAGGCACGCACCGCGCTGGCGCAGCAGGAGCGCTTCTTCGCGCTGTCCGTGGACATGCTCTGCATCGCCGGGGTGGATGGGACCTTCCGGCAGCTGAGCCGGGCCTGGACGCAGACGCTCGGCCATTCCGAGCGGACGCTGCGCGCCACGCCGCTGCTGGAGCTGGTGCACGCGGAGGACCGGGCCTCCACCGCCGAGTGGCTGGCGCGAGGGGCCCGGGGCGAGCTCCTCCCCTACTTCGAGCACCGCTGCCGCGGCCAGGACGGCGCCTGGCACTGGCTCCAGTGGAACGCCACCGTCAACCCGGAGGAGGGCATCTTCTACGGCGTGGCGCGCGACGTCACCGAGCAGAAGCGCCTGGAGGCCGAGCGCCGCCAGATGGAGCGGATGAAGAGCGAGTTCGTCTCCACCGTCAGCCACGAGCTGCGCACTCCCCTCACCTCCATCCGCGGCTCCCTCGGCCTGCTCGAGGGCGGCGTCCTCGGCGAGCTCCCCTCCCAGGCCCAGGACATGGTGCGCATCGCACGCACCAACACCGAGCGCCTCATCCGCCTCATCAACGACATCCTCGACCTCGAGAAGATGGAGTCCGGCAAGCTGGATTTCCACCTGGAGCCACTGGAGCTGGGCGCGCTGCTCGCCCAGGCCGTCGAGGCCCACCAGGGGTACGCGGGGGAGTGTGGCGCCCGCCTGGAGCTGGTGGTGGAGGCATCCGGGGCGCGGGTCATGGCGGATGGGGACCGCTTCCTCCAGGTGCTGGCCAACCTGCTGTCCAACGCGCTCAAGTTCTCCCCGCGCGGCGAGCGCGTGACGCTGAGGCTGGAGCGGGTGGGCTCGCGGCTGCGCGTGAGCGTGGAGGACCGCGGGCCGGGCATCCCCGAGTCCTTCCGGGCCCGCATCTTCGAGAAGTTCGCCCAGGCGGACGGCTCCGACACCCGGCGCAAGGGAGGCACCGGACTGGGGCTCTCCATCGCGCGGGCGCTGGTGGAGCGGATGGGCGGCACGCTGGACTTCGTCACCACCGAGGGGACCGGCACCACCTTCCGGGTGGAGCTGCCCGAGCACACGGAGGCGGGCGCCCCCTCCACGTCCGTGCCTCACCCGTTGGAGTTGGCCACCCGGTGTGAGCCCCAGGCCTCGCGCCCCCGCGTCCTGCACGTGGAGGCGGACGAGGACAACCGCCGCGTGGTGGCCAACGTGCTTCGGGACGTGGCGGACGTGGTCCCCGCGAGCGGCCTGGCCGAGGCCGAGGCCGCCCTGCGCTCCGGTCCCTTCCCGCTCGTCATCGCCGAGCCCGTGCTGCCCGAGGGAGGGCCGCTGCCGCTGGCCCCGCTGCTCGCCGCCGCCCCGGTGGTGCTCTTCTCCGTGCGCGAGGCGGAGCCGGAGCTGGCCCGCCAGGTCTCCGCCGTGCTGGTGAAGTCCCGCACCTCCAATGAGGAGCTGCGCTCCGCCGTGCTCCGCCTCCTGCGCTCCACCGCCCATCCCCCGCCTCCGAGAGGTTTCCCATGACGATTCGCAAGGTGCTGCTCGTGGACGACGAGGACGACATCCGCACCATCGGCCAGCTGAGCCTCGGCCGCGTGGGCGGCTGGCAGACGGTGCTCGCCGCCTCGGGCGCCGAGGCCGTGGCCAAGGCCGCCGCCGAGCAGCCGGACCTCATCCTCCTGGACGTGATGATGCCGGGCATGGACGGGCCCACCACCCTGGGCCAGCTGCGCGCCCAGCCCTCCACCGCGAAAACGCCCGTCATCTTCATGACGGCGAAAATCCAGAAGCAGGAGGTGGCGCGCTACCTGGAGCTGGGGGCCGTGGGCGTCATCGGCAAGCCGTTCGATCCGATGACGCTGCCCGCTGAAATCAAGAAGCTGCTGCCGTCCACCTGAGGCCCCGTGAAGACCCGTCTCTCCAAACGCTCCGTGGTGCTCGCCGCGGGGGCACTCGCGCTCCTGAGCGTGCTCTTCGCCCTGGGCCGTCCGATGCGGGCCGACGAGCATGACAGCTACCGCACCCGGCTGCGCCAGCTCCGCGTCCAGAGCGCCGAGCTGGAACAGAATCTCCTGCGCGCCCACATGGGCCTGGCCCGGACCCATGACGAGCCACGAGAAGAGCTCGCCGCGCTGCGCAAGCGGGCGGAGGAGCTGCGCGCCGCCCCGTCGTTCCTGATGGAGCGGGAGCGGAAGACGCTGAGCGCCGTGCTGGACGACTACCTGCGCGCGCTCGCGGACGAGGAGGCCCTGCTGGTGCGCTACCAGGCGCAACAGGGGCCCGAGGCCGAGGCCACGCTCCGGCAGATGCTGGACAGCCCCGCCAGCCCCGAGGCCGAGCGGCTCATCACCACCTACCTCCAGCTGTACGAGGGAGCGCTGGCGCGGGCCGAGCGCTTCCGCATCACCCTCTTCGCCATCTCGCTGCTGCTCGTCGCCTTCGTGCTGGCGGTGCTGGTGCGCCTGGCGCGCACGGGTGCGGCGCTCGACGCGCTCAACGCGCAGCTGGAGGCCCGCGTGGAGGAGCGCACCGCCGCCCTCTCCACCGCCAACGCGGAGCTGCGCGAGAGCGAGGCCCGCAAGGCGGCCATCCTGGAGAGCTCGCTCGACGGCATCATCTCCCTGGACGAGGCGGGCCGAATCCTGGAGTTCAACCCCGCCGCGGAGCACATCTTCCGGCTTCCACGGGCGCAGGCGCTGGGCCGGGACTTCGTCTCCCTGGCGCTGGCCGCCACCGTGAAGGCCGAGCAACGTGGCGTGGTGGCCCGCGCGCTCCGGGCCGATGCCACCCCGGGCCGCGCCACCCGCCTGGAGCTGCAGGGCCTGCGCGCGGATGGCGGCACCTTCCCCGCCGAGCTCACCCTCCTGCGCGTGCGCGGTGACGGTGCCGCGCGCTTCACCTCCTACGTGCGGGACATCACCGAGCGCCGTGAGGTGGAGCGGCTGAAGAACGAGTTCGTCTCCACCGTCAGCCACGAGCTGCGCACTCCCCTCACCTCCATCCGCGGCTCCCTCGGCCTGCTCGAGGGCGGCATCCTCGGCGAGCTCCCCTCCCAGGCCCAGGACATGGTGCGCATCGCACGCACCAACACCGAGCGCCTCATCCGCCTCATCAACGACATCCTCGACCTCGAGAAGATGGAGTCCGGCAAGCTGGAGCTGAAGCTCCAGTCGGTGGAGACGGCCGAGGTCATCGAGGCCACCTTCAGCGGAGTGCGGGGCATGGCGGACGCGGCGCGGGTGCGCCTGCACGCCGAGGCGGCGGGGGCGGGCCCGGTGCGGGCGGACCGGGATCGGCTCATCCAGGTGCTCACCAACCTCGTCTCCAACGCCATCAAGTTCTCCCCTCCGGACAGCCAGGTGGAGGTGCGGGCCGCCCGGGACGCGCGCGGCCAGGTGCGCTTCTCCGTGGTGGACCAGGGGCCGGGGATTCCCCTGGATCAACGCGCCCGGCTCTTCGGCAAGTTCCAGCAGTTGGACAGCTCGGACACGCGCACCAAGGGAGGTACCGGCCTGGGTCTGGCCATCTCCCAGGCCATCGTCGAGCAGCACGGCGGCCGCATCGAGGTGCACAGCGAGCCGGGCCACGGCGCCACCTTCACCTTCTCGCTGGCGGCGCTGCGCATGGGCTCCGGCCCCAGCTCCGTGGTGATGGACGAGTCGCGCTACACCATCCTCGTGGTGACGACGGACTCGGAGCTGTCCGGCCTGCTGCGCGGCCTGCTCACCCACGAGGGCTACCGCGTGCTGCGCAGCCCCACCGTGGAGGAGGCGGAGAAGCTCATCGAGGTGGGCGCGCCGGACATGCTGGTGCTGGACGCGCAGGGCATGGACGGCAACGGGCTGGAGCTGGTCCGCAAGCTGCGCGAGGAGCCGCGCACCCGCGAGCTGCCGGTGTTGATGCTGTCGGGGCGCTCGTCGCAGCAGGAGGGCGTCGTGCAGCCGCTGCTGGTGGACTGGATGGCGAAGCCCTTCGACGAGAAGCGCTTCCTGCTGTCGCTGCGCCACGCCATCCGCCGGCCGGGCCAGGCGCGGGTGCTCATCGTGGACGACGACGTGAGCACGCGGCAGGTGCTGCGCGCCCAGCTGGAGCGGCTCGGGGTGGCCTGCTACGAGGCCGAGGACGGCGAGGGCGCGGTGGCGCTGGCCCGCACCACGCCGCCGGATCTCATCGTCCTGGACGTGGGCCTGCCCCGGCTGGATGGCTTCGAGGTGGTGGACATCCTCCGCCAGGGCAAGGGCCGCGGCACGCCGCTCATCGTCTTCACCGGGCGCGAGCTGTCGAGCGGGGACCAGAATCAGCTCACGCTGGGCATCACCCGCCACCTCACCAAGGCGCGCACGTCCGAGGACGAGCTGCTCGTCTCCGTGAAGGAGCTGCTCAACGGGCTGCTGGCCCAGAAGGATGGCGGCGTGGAGCCGCGCAAGGAGGCTTCATGAGCCGGGGAACCATTCTCTTCCTCGAGGATGATCAGGATCTGCAGTCGCTCGTCTCCGCGTACCTGCGCGAGCGGGGTTATGAGGTGGAGGCGGCCCGCACCGTGAAGGAGGCACGTACGGTGCTCGCCTGCCTCCGGGTGGATGCCGCCGTGGTGGACGGCCTGCTGCCGGGGATGATGGGGACGGACTTCATCCAGGAGGTGCGCCAGCAACACCCCACGCTGCCCATCCTCTTCGCCTCGGCCTTCTGGAAGGACCTCAAGAGCCACGACCACCTCACGCGGCAGCTCAAGGTGTCGCGCGTGCTGCACAAGCCCTACAAGCCCCAGGAGCTGCTCCTGTGGGTGGAGCAGATGCTGGCGGCGAGGCCCCCTCCCCCGCCCCCGGAGGCACTGGCCGAGGGCCAGGACTCCGCCGAGGACCTGGACGCCACCTTCCGGGCGCTGTGCGCCGAATACGGTGCGCGCCTGGAGGAGAAGATGCGGGAGCTGGCCGGGGCGATGGAGCGGGCGCGGGCCGGGAGCACCGAGGGAATGGACGCGGCGTACCAGCTCACCCACAAGCTGCATGGGACGGCGGGCTCCTACGGCTTCCACGCGGTGAGCGGCGCGGCGCGGCACCTGGAGGAGTTGCTGAAACCGGCCCGGGACGGCAAGGCGCCCCCGGACTGGAGGGCCCTGGAGGCAGCGAGGCAGGCGCTGGCCACGGCGGCCCGGAACGCCGCACCGGGCGGCGCGCCGTCCCAGGCCCCGGTGGCCGCACCCGCGAAGAGCTCGGCCGTGGAGGTGGAGCCGCGAGGCACGGTGCTGGTGGTGGACGACGACGCGGCGTGGCTGGCCGAGGTGGAGCGGATGGGGAAGGACCGGCTGGTGCGCGTGGTGACGGCGCGCGGCGCGGACGAGGCGGCGAAGGTGGCCCGGCAGCAGCGGCTGGATGGAGCGCTGGTGCACGTGGACCTGGGCGGCAAGGAGGGAGGCTTCACCGTGGCGGAGCGGCTGCGCACCGTGGAGGACTCGCGGGCGCTGCCGCTGGCCTTCTTCGGCACGGGAGGAGATGTCACCTACCGCATGGCGGCGATCCTCGCTGGCGCGTCGCTCTACCTGCCGCGGCCCTTCTCCTCGATGGACCTGTCGGAGGCGGTGGAGCGGATGGTGGCGGCCCAGCGTCCGGAGCGCGCGCGGGTGCTGGTCCTGGACGATGACCCGGAAGCGGTGCGCTCCCTCAGCGCGGCGCTGACGAGCCCGCAGGTGGAGGTGGTGGGCCTGAGAGACTCGTACCGGCTGGTGGACGCACTGGCCGAGCACCGGCCGGACCTCCTGCTGCTGGACGTGGAGATGCCGGGGCCGAGCGGCTTCGACCTGTGCCGCATCGTGCGCTCCATGCCCGAGTGGCAGGCGCTGCCCGTCATCTTCATCACCGCGCACACGGGGGTGGACTTCCGGGTGGCGGCCTTCCAGGCGGGAGCGGACGATTACCTGGCCAAGCCGGTGCTGCGCGAGGAGCTGCGGGCCCGGGTGCAGTCGCGGCTGGAGCGGGCGCGGCTGGCGCGCGAGCGGGCCGAGCGTGATGCCCTCACGGGCCTGCTGCTGCGCCGTCCCTTCCTGGAAGGACTGCGCGCGCGGCTGGCCGAGTCCCAGCGGACGGGCAGGACCCTGGCGCTGGCCATCCTGGACGTGGACCGCTTCAAGAAGGTGAACGACACCCACGGGCACCTGGCGGGAGACCGGGTGCTGATGCAGATGGGGCGGCTGCTGTCCTCGCGCTTCCGCCGGGAGGATCTGCAGTGCCGGTGGGGCGGCGAGGAGTTCGTGGTGGCCCTGATGGGGGCGCAGGCGGAGGGGGCACGGGACATCCTGGCGCGCATGGCGGCGGAGCTGGCCCAGGCCGACTTCGAGGGGGACAAGGGCGAGCGCTTCCGGGTCACCTTCAGCGCGGGGCTCGCGGTGGCGCCCCAGGACGGCACGGACGTGGAGGCCCTGCTGCGCGCGGCGGACGAGCGGCTGTACCGGGCCAGGTCCCAGGGCGGCAACCGCATCGAGCGCTGAGCCGGCCCGGGCCCGCCGGCTCACGCCTGGAGGAACAGGGGCGCCGAGCGGGGCAGGAGCTCCTCGGCGAAGTAGCGCTTGAGGGAGCGCTTCGTTCCGAGGCGGAGGAGGAAGAAGGGCCGGGCCTGCTTGTAGTGCCAGTGGATGGCGGCGATGACGCCGGTGCGCCCGGCGTCCTTGCGCAGCCGCACCTGGCCGCCGAAGTCGAAGGCGGGCGCGGAAACAGGCTGGAAGAGCTCCGGCCGGACGCGGAAGACGCTCTCGGCGTAGCGCAGGAGGATGAAGCCCTGCTGCCTGGCCTCCCCGAGCCGCTCGAGCACCTTGCAGTAGGGCCACAAGAACTTCAGCCGCTCGAAGTCCTCGGGGTGGACGAGCCGGCGCTCGGCCTCGGATTGCCCGTGCCAGGGGTAGAGCCCCCACACGCGTTCGTTCATCGACCCGAAAAGGGTGGGCATCGGACGACCTCCTCACACGCGCAGCGTCCCCGCATACGGATGGCGCCCGGTGTCCTGACGTGACACGACGCGGAAGGGCCCGCCAATCTTCACCGTCCCGACTGTAGGCCGCTCCACACAATGAGACGGTTGTGTCCGGTGCCTTCCGGAGGAAGACATCCTGGCCTTCTCCGTCTCGAGGAGCCAGGCCACTGCTCTTCCTCCACTGTGATCGCACCGACACCTCCAGGGTGACGCCGATCACAGCCAGCTCACGGCGGATGAATCACTGTTCCTCACGTTGGGGGCAAGAACCCACTCCACACCCCAGCGAGAGGCAAAGACATGCGAACAATCACACCATCTCACAGGACGGCTGTGCTCCTGCTGCTGCTGCTCGCCGTCGTACCGGCGTGCGATGACCCGAAGCCACCGCCAGCACCCGAGCCACAGGAGCGGTTCTCGGGCATTCTCACCAACATCCAGGGTGCCCCGCTCGCGGGGACGGTGTCTGTCAATGGCACCCGTGAGGAGACCGCGGCCGACGGCGCCTTCGACGTGCGCGTTCCGCGCGCGGACAAGTACGTCTTCAACGCCGAGGCGCCCCACCATCTGATGATCTCGGAAGTGTACTCGGACTCGGGCTCGGGGCAGACAGACCTCCGGCCCCAACTCCGCCCGACGGAAGTCTTCAGGGTGGACCCCACCCAGCCCATCAGCCAGATGGACAGCCGGGGCACCCTCCTGGAGCTGCCGGCTGGGGCGCTCGTGGATGGTGAAGGCAAGCCCGCATCGGAACCCCTCACGCTGAGCATGCACACCTACGATTTGCGCGAAGAACAGATGGTGGGCGACATGAGTGCCCTGAACGCCGCGGGGGAACTGGTGGCCCTTCTGAGCCTGGGCGCGGTGTCCGTGGAGTTCTCCGACGACGCGGGCAAATCCTACAACCTGGCCTCCGGGAGCAAGGCCCGGATCTCCTTGAAGGTCGATCCAATAATTGACCATCAGGGGCCGGTACCGCTGTGGTGGTATGACACCCAGCAGGGATTGTGGCGCGAGGAGGGTCTGGGGAACGTGGAGAATGGGGTGGCCACCGGCGAGGTCGCCCACTTCAGCTTCTGGAACTTCGATCTGCCGCTCACAAACCCGGCCTGCATTCGAATCGACGTGGATGCCACGTGGTTCTCCTCCCAGGGATACTCCAGCGCCAAGCCCCTCAAACTCACGGCCCGAGCGAGCGGTTACCCCAAGACAACGGTGATGTACATCTACACCCCGGCTCCCCAGGTCCTCTACAACATTACTCCTCGGACCCAGGTGGACCTGTCCATCGAGGGAGTGGCAGTCGCCAGTGTCAACTCGGGTGAGCCCCATGGACCATGGCGTACTGATGATGAACGGCGTAATGCATGCAAGGGCGTGGTGAAGCTCGGTGAGCCGCCGAAGGTAGGCACACTCCGGGGCAAGGTCCTGAGGCAGCACCGCCCGGACCGGCGTCATGGAGGGGTGACCATCACCGCCAGAGTTGGAAGCACCTCGGTTGGCACCATCAAGACGTCTCCCACGGGAGAGTTCGTGCTGACGGTGCCAGCAGGGACGGTGGGGCTGACAGCCTCGCTCGCGGGCTACCTGCCCGCGGTGCGCGACAATGTGGTGGTGGCGGCGGGCAGCACCATCACGCTGCCGGATGTGGAACTCCTGGCGGGCAATCTCGACCCGGCTACGGACTGCATCACCCCCGCGGACACGGCGCTTCTCATCAACGCGATCGACCGGGCGCCCGTGGGGGATGACCCATACGACATCGACGGTGATGGGAAGATCGATTACCCGGACCTCGTGCTCGCCACCAGCAATGCCGGGGTGCTGGCCACCAGCAATAGCGAGGTGTGCAGCCCCACCGCGTGGTGATCCGGACGGGAAGCACCGCCTCACCGAGACAGCAATGCATGAGGGCCCAGGCCCTCTGGAAAAGACAGACATAAAGACAAGGAGCAGTCCATGAAACGCATCAAGTATTCGCGCGGCCTGACCGCGCTGTGGGTGGCCCTCATCCTGGGGTTGGCCAGTGAGTCCTCGGCCGAGCAATACGAGCTGTTCGCCGGAATCCTCCGTGACAGCAGTGGCAACCCCCTGGTGGGTACGGTGTCTGTCAGCTCCTCGGGGAGCACCGAGGTGGCCACCACCCGCTCACTAGCGGACGGCAGCTTCGAGCTATACGCGCTCTATGCTGAGAGCTACATCATCAACGCCTCCGCGCCCGGCCACCTCCCCTATTCGCAGACGAACGTGGCGCTCCCCCGGGAGGACTTGATGTTGCAACTGGTCCCGGCCGAGACCTTCACGATCGACCCCACGCAACCGGCGCGAGTGACGGACAGCCGGGGCACGCAGCTCGAGCTGCCCGCGGGCGCGCTCGTAGACAAGATGGGGAGGTCGCCCTCGGGGGACATCACCGTGAGCATGTACACCTATGGCTCGGATACCGAGGCCATGCCGGGAAACAGGACAGGTGTGAAGCTGGATGGCCAGCGGACAGCCCTGAGGTCCCTGGGGGCAGTGTCCGTGGAGTTCACGGATGGCGAGGGCAAATATTACAACCTGGCTACGGGACGCAGGGCCCGCCTCATGGTGCAACTGCCCGAGGGCATCGTGGAGCCAGAGCCGGTTCCACTGTGGTCTTACAATCCGCAAGACGGACTGTGGTACCAGGGAGAAGGTTCGGGAACGCAGTCGGGTTCAGTCATTGCTGGTGAAGTGGAGCACTTCTCCGTGTGGAATTTTAGCGTTTCTTTTGACGAGCCAGCCTGCATCCAGATCACCGTGGACTCCATGTGGTTCGATGAGGTGGAGCGTCTTGCGCACATGCGCGCGACAGCACTGACATTCAAAGCGGATCCTGAAGATATGCTCATCAACAAGCTTGGCCCGCATGCCTTCTACGACCTGGAACCCAACTCGCTGGTGCTTTTCGAACTCTATGACACGGACGACAAAAAGTTCAAACCCTACGCCATTGTCAACGCGGGAGGTTCATGGGGGGGAAAGCCAGGCATCCCCCCCCTCCCATCAGAGTATAACAAGTGCAATGGCAAACTCACGGTGAACGGCATCGCCCAGGTGGGGGCAGTCAAGGGACAGGTGCTCTTGCAACATCGCGACAGCCATGCCGGGGTGGACATCGAGGTGAGTATCAATGGCAGCCCCCTCCATGTCACCACGGACGCAACTGGGAATTTCAATGTCATGGCACCCGCTGGAAAAGTGACGGTGATCGCGAGGAAGGCAGGCTATCTGCCAGTGGAGTTCCAAAACGCCGACGTGACGGCAGGCACTCTCGCTACCGACCTCGGCGCAGCGACGCTCCTCGCCGGAGACGTGGACAACAAGGACGGCAGGCATTGTGTGGACACCGCTGACATGCGGGCCATCAACAGCGTCATTCCATCATCCACCACTCCCGCCAACGAAGTACTGGATATCAATGCCGACCTGAAGATCGACTTCACTGACCTGAGGCTCGCTGCGGGAAATGGGCGCAAGTGCGGCCCGACCCCCTGGGTGAAGGCCAAGCAGTAGAAGTAGCGCCCTCGAGGTGTCAGAGCATGTGTCAGCGACGACCGCTCTGACACCTCCCAGGGTGACATGAAGCTCCATGACGACACAGAGCACCTGAGGAGATTCGACCATGAGAAGCCTATCGCCTGGGGCTGGGGCCGCCTCGATCGCAAAGGGAATATGGCTGGTGTTGCTCGTGTGCGTGGGATGGGGCTGCGGCCTGCCTCCCGGGCTGGATGCCGCCCTCGAACGCTGGATGCAGCGGAGGACGGCCCCTCTCACGGTGGGCCAGCGTTGGACCCCCACGGGAGACATGGCCACGGCCCGTTCTGTCCACACGGCGACGCTGCTGCTCGATGGCAAGGTTCTGGTCGTCGGCGGCGATGATTCCAGCGACTACCTGGACAGCACGGAGGTATACGACCCGGCCACGGGGTTGTGGAGCCCGACGACGAACTCCCTGGCCAACCGCCGTGCGAGCCACACGGCGACACGGTTGTCCAATGGCGAGGTCCTGGTCACCGGCGGTAATGATTCCAGCGGCTACCTGGTCAACACGGAGGTGTACGACCCGGTCACCAACCAGTGGAGGCCCGCACCGGGCAACCTGGCCACGGGCCGCCATTCCCACACA
>NZ_JPMI01000147.1 GCF_000733295.1 Archangium violaceum Cb vi76
CCACGGCCCGCTCTGGCCACACGGCGACGCTACTGCCCGATGGGCGGGTGTTGGTCACGGGCGGCACCCACTCCGGCACCGAGCAGTCCAGCGCGGAGGTGTACGACCCGGCCACGGGGCTCTGGAGCGCGGCGGGCACCATGGCCATGCCCCGCGCTGGCCACACGGCGACGCTGCTGCCCGATGGCCAGGTGCTGATCACCGGCATGGGCTCCCCCAGCACGGAGGTGTACGACCCGGTCACGGGGGAGTGGAGCCCCACGGACTCTCAGTCCCAGCCTCGCACTTTCCATACGGCGACGCCGTTGTCCAAGGGCCAGGTGCTGCTCACCGGAGGCAATGGCCCACTCGCCAGCGCGGAGGTGTACACGGCGCCAGGCGTCCCGAGCCCGGCGGGCGAGTTGGAGGAAGCCCGGACGGACCTCATGGCGGTGCTCCTGCCCGATGGACAGGTGTTGGTGGCGGGGGGCTCGGGCACCAGCGGTCCCCTGGCCAGCACGGAGCTCTTCAACCCCGTCACCGGCCTGTGGACCCACGCGGAGAGCATGCAAACGCCTCGCGCCTCCGCCACGGCCACGCTGTTGCAATCGGGCGAGGTGCTGGTCGTCGGAGGCACGGGCCTGGAAGGCAGTGACCTGCGCGCCATGAGCTCGGGCCCGGCACTCTCCAGCGCCGAGCTGTTCAACCCGCTGACCAGGAAATGGCGCTCCGTCGGTTCGCTCAATCAGGCCCGCCATTCCCACTCGGCGCTCCTGCTCCCCACGGGCAAGGTCTTGGTCGCCGGAGGATTGGATGCTCAAGACACCCCCCTGAACACCGCCGAGTTGTACGACCCGGTCACCAGGACGTGGCGCCCGACGCGCTCCATGAGCACGGCCCGCCAGAATCCCATGGTCCTCCTGCTCCTCTCGGGCCAGGTGCTGGTCGCCGGAGGCGAGGACGCACAAGGCAAGACCCTCTCCACCGTGGAGCAGTATGACCCGGTGAAGGAGAGGTGGACGGAGGTGGCGGACATGAACACGGCCCGTGCCTCCGCGATCGCCGTGCTGCTGCCCGAGGGAGAGGTGCTGGTGGCCGGAGGCACGAACGGCAGCGCGGACCTCTCGAGCACCGAGGTGTACGACGTGGGGACGAAGACCTGGTCCGCCGTGGGCTCGATGCGCACGGCTCGCAGGGCCCACGCGGCGCACCTGATGCCCACCGGCGGGGTGCTGGTGCTCGGCGGTACGCGGGGCGGCGATCCGCTGAGCGACGTGGAGGTATATGACCCGGAGCACGAGGTGTGGCGGCCCCGTTCCAAGTTGATCACGCCCCAGCAGGACTCCACGACGGTGCTGCTGGCGACGGGCCAGGTGCTGATAATTGGAGGCAAGGACGCGCACGGCCCCCTGTCTGGCGCACAGCAGTATGCCGAGGGGCAGGGCATCCCGCGCCCGGTCATCGAATCGCTGAGGCCCCAGCGGCCGGGCGCGAGTGTCCCCCTGCGGGGAAGCGGCTTCCGGGGAACCAGCGGCAGCCCCTCCATGGCTCGCCTGCTGCTCGAGCCGGGCGGAGCGTTGAGAGACCTGACGGTGAGCGTGTTCTCGGAGACCTCCGCACGGATCACCCTGCCGGACGTGCCGGACATGCCGGATGGCCATCACCTGCTCTTCCTCCTGACGGATGGGATCGCCGGAGGCCAGATGGTCCATGTGGACGGGACACCGCCTGGGGCGCCCGTGGTGAAGGCGCAGCCCGCCCGGGTCAACCAGCCGCTGCCGACGGTGACCGGCACCGCCGAGCCGGGCAGCACGGTCAAGGTGCTGCTGGATGACCGGGAGGCAGGTACGGCAACGGCGAACGCCACGGGAGCCTGGAGCCTGACCCTGACGATCGCCCTCGAGGAGGGGATCCACCAGCTCACGGCCACGGCCACGGATGAGGCGGGCAACACCAGCCCGCCCTCGGTGGCCCGCGGCCTCACCCTGGACAGGGAGCCGCCGCTGGCACCCGAAGTGCTGCCGCTCGAGGCGTTCATCAATGTCCCCCGGCCCACCCTGGGAGGCACGGCGGAGCCGGGCAGCAGTGTGACGGTGTTCGTCAATGATGAGCGGAAGGGCTCCAGTACCACGGACACGGAGGGGCGCTGGAGCCACACCCTGACCAAGGCGCTGAAAGACGGCAAGTACTCGGTCGCGGCAACCGCAACGGACATGGCGGGCAACGTCAGCCCGCCCTCCATGGCATCAGGCTTCACCGTGGACACGCAGGCCCCCGCGGCGCCCACGGTGCTGGCGCCACAAGAGGGAGACAAGGTCTCCACTCCCATACCGACGCTCGGCGGGACCGCGGCTCCCGGCAGCAAGGTGCTCGTATTCCTGGATGGGCACAAGGTGGGGACGGCCACCGCGGATGACACGGGGGCCTGGAGCTTGCCGGCGCCCAAGGAACTGACGAGGGGAGAGCACACGGTCTCGGCGCGCGCCAAGGATGCGGCAGGCAATATCAGCCCGGCCTCCGCGTTGCGCCGCTTCACCGTGAGCGGCGCCAATGACGAGGAATACATTCTGAGCGGCGGTGGCCTCTTCGGCTGCGCCGCGGGCCCGGGACAGTCCTCTGCATGGGTGCTGGGGCTCATACTCCTGCGACGCCGCCCCGGCCGCCGCCGCCTCGCTTGAGTTGGGGGAATACATGGACAGCACGAAGAGACACAGCGGAAAGCGGATGGCCGTCATCGGCGAGGCACTCCTGTGGCTGGTATGTGTGTGGTTGGGCTGCGGCCCGCGGGAAGATCCAAGGACAGAGGGCATGCGAGCGGCGGCACGGAGCCTGGGACCGGCACGGGTAGCGGACTCCTCCCGTGAGGGCTCCGGCTGGAGCAGCAGCGCCCCCATGAAATCCATCCGCTACAACCATACGGCCACGCTGCTGCCCTCCGGCAAGGTGCTCCTCGCCGGGGGCAACAACGCCACCTCGGGACTGCTCGTCAGCGCGGAGTTGTATGATCTGGCGACCGGCATGTCGCAAGGGACCGGCTCGCTGCCCCGGGCCCGCCAGGGCCATACGGCCACGCTGCTGCCCTCCGGCAAGGTGCTCGTCACCGGAGGGACGGACAACGAGGGCAAGGCCCTCGACAGCGCCGAACTGTATGACCCGGCCTCTGGCTCCTGGAGCACCGTGGCGCCAATGAAACATGCCCGCTTCGGGCATACAGCGACGCTCCTGCTACCCTCCGGCGGAGTCCTGGTCGTCGGCGGCACCTCGGATGGCAGCCAGGAACTCCAGACAGCGGAGGTGTACAACCCAGCGGAGACACCTTCCTGGAGCAGCGTGGATCCACTGAACCATGCCCGCTTCGGACATACGGCGACGCGGCTGCCCTCCGGCAGGATCCTGGTCATCGGCGGGGCCGCCGAACCGGAAATCGAGGAGTTCGATCCGGACTCGAGGACATGGAGTCCACTGAAGCCATTGCCCACCAATCGCTTTCACCACACGGCGACGCTACTCCCCTCGGGCGAAGTCCTGGTCACCGGTGGCACCGCGGATGGCAGCACCGGCCTTCAAAAGGCGGAGGTGTATGATCCAGTGGGGCACAGCTGGAACGATGCCGGGAGCTCGATGAGCCAGGCCCGCTTCGGGCACACGGCGACGCTGTTGCCCTCCGGCAGGGTGCTGGTGACGGGAGGCCGCACCGGGACGCTCAGTGGCCTCTCCAATACAGAGATGTATGACCCGCGGAATGGGAGCTGGAGTACCGGTCTCCCCTTGAGCACCGGCTCCTTCCAGCACACGGCGACGCTGTTGCCCTCTGGCAGGGTGCTGGTGGCGGGAGGATTCGGAAACGAGACGTTGGACAGGACGGAGGTGTATGCCCCGGGGCCTGGAGGCTGGCGGGATGAGCTGGCACTGCCCGTGGCGCGCTCCGGCCATACCGTGACGCTGCTGCCCACGGGCAAGGTGCTGGTGGTGGGAGGGACGCAGGACGGAAGCAGCCCCCTGTCCAGCGCCGATCTGTATGACCCGGCGAGTGGCACCTGGAGTGCAACGACGGCCCTGGGCACCGCGCGCTCCGGGCATACGGCGACGCTGCTGCCCTCCGGCAAGGTGCTGGTGGCCGGTGGCCGCGATGAAGGAGGGCCCCTCGACAGTGCCGAGCTGTATGACCCGGACACCCACGGGTGGAGCCCCACGGCCATGCCCCAGGGCGCCGCG
>NZ_JPMI01000148.1 GCF_000733295.1 Archangium violaceum Cb vi76
ACCGCACACTCCGGCCGGCCTCTCGCCAGCGCCGAGCTGTACGACCCGGCGAGTGATTCATGGAGCCTCGCGCCCCCCCTGGACACCGCCCGCGCCGCGCACACCGCGACACTGCTCCCCTCCGGCAAGGTGCTGCTCGCGGGAGGCCGCCATGGGAGCACGCCCCTGCGCAGCGCGGAGCTCTATGACCCGGCGGAGGGAACCTGGTCCCGGCGCGACGAGTTCCTGGCCACCTCCCGCTACGCCCACACCGCGACGCTGCTGCCCTCCGGCCAGGTGCTGCTCGCCGGGGGGAGCAATGGAAGCCAGGACCTCGACACAGCGGAGGTGTATGACCTGGCCCTGGACGCATGCAGCCACGCGCAACCCCTGGCTACCGCACGCTCCCACGCAACAGCCACGCTGCTTCCCTCTGGCCAGGTGCTGATCGCCGGGGGCGTGGAGGACTCACGGCCCCTCGCCAGCGCCCAGATCTCCGCGGGCCCCCTGGCCTTCATGGACGAGACGTCCCGCCCTGAAATCGATCAACTCCCTGCAAGGAAGCCAGAAGTCCGTCTCGAGCTGACCGGGCGCGGACTGCTCGGCGGCGACCTCCCCCAGCTGCTCAGCTTGACGGCGGTCGAGGGTGGGGCGCTGAAACATATCACCCAGTGGGAATCGGCCTCGGACACCGGGTTCACCGTGACCTTGCCCTCTGTTCGAACCGGCTACTACATCCTCACAGTCACGCACCCCGACACCTCCGGTGGACAGCTCATCCTCGTGGACGAGACGCGGCCAGCGGCCCCACGGGTGAAAAAACCACTCCAGGGGCAGGAATTCTTCACCCGCCAGACCCCGGAGATCTCCGGCACCACGGAGCCGGGAACCACGGTGACGGTGATGATGGATGGAGTCGAGGTTGAAACGGTGCCGGCGGATGACAGGGGAGACTGGAGCTACACGTCCTCCGCACCACTGGCGCTGAAGCCCCATGCCCTCTCCGTCACCAGCATGGACAAGGCGGGCAACGTCAGCGAGCCCGCCGCCGTGGACTTCCTGCTCTCGCCCCGCCGGAGCCATTACGGCTGGAACTGCGCCTCCGCCCCTGCCCTTCCGGCCAGCGGCGCCTGGCTGCTGGTGGCCTTGTTGCTCAGGCGAGGTGGTGCGCGCCGGCCCACCCCACGCCAAACACCGCTCGAGCGGGAACGAGCCCCACAGTCCCCGGAGTGAGCCGTTTCACGCGCGGCGAGACGGTTGGCGCCAGGCGCGCCCGAGGGAAGAACCGTCGGCACGCGTGTTGCTCTACCGGCTGGCACGGATGAAGGGCGGGATGGTGGGCGGGCGGCGTGGGTGGCGGTGTGGTGAGAAGTCCGTGGCGCGGACGGAGGGCGGGATGGACAGGACGGCGGCGGTGGCGACGGTGGGGTGGGAGGAGTCGGCGGGCGAAGGGTCGGTGAGGGAGAAGCTCCCGGAGGTGGACAGCCCCCGGGAGCGCCTCTTCCGGTTGGGGGCGGCGGCCCTCACCGATCCGGAGCTTCTCTCCGTGTTGCTGGGCTCGGGAGCGCGCACGCGGGCGCTGGCGGAGGCGCTGCTCGCCACGCGAGGGGGGCTCAAGCAACTGGTGCAGCAGGACCCGAGGGAGCTGTGCGCGCGCCCAGGAATGGGGCCGGGGCGCACGGCGCAGGTGCTGGCGGCGCTGGAGCTGGGACGCCGCGCCCAGCGGGTCACCGAGCGGCGGCCCCGCCTGCGGACCCCGAAGGAGATCTCCGCCTACCTGGCGCCCAACCTGAGCGCGCTGCGGCGCGAGGTATTCCACGTGCTGTGCTTCAACGCGCGCAACGTGCTGCTACACGACGCCCGGGTGGCCGAGGGCACCATCAACTCCTGCGCGGTGGATCCACGCGAGGTGTTCGCCGCGGCCATCACCTCGAGAGCCTCGGCCATCGTGCTGGCGCACAACCACCCCTCGGGGGACCCGGAGCCGTCGGGGCAGGACCTGGGCCTCACCGCCCAGCTCATCGAGGCGGGCCGGGTGCTGGGCATCAAGGTGCTGGACCATGTGGTGATTGGAGATGGGACGTACGCGTCGCTGCTGGAGCGGGGCGAGCTGCCGCTGCTGGGCGGAGAGGGCCGGGGGCCATGGAGCATGGTGGGAGAGGGTGGATGATGCTGGGGGCACTGGGTGTTATGGCGTGCGGTGGGGCGGGCGGGGCGGTGCAGGTGGAGGTGCTGGAGGACGAGGTGGCGCAGGTGGTGCCCGTGGGTGGCGGCAAGGCCCGGACGGTGCCGCGCTCCACCCTGCCGCCGGGGGCACGGGAAGGAGACGTGGTGCGGGATGGCCGCCTGGACGCCGAGCTCGGAGCCCGGCTGGCCCGGGAGGTGGCCGAATGGCGGGCACGCCTGGCCGTCCCGGTACCTGACGGGCTGGATCTGGACTCAGGAGCCTCTGGGTCGTTGACGGCCGATAAGGAACAGTGAATATGCGGCGGATGCCGGAGGCCCTCCCCTACTACGAGCAAGCCCAGGAGGGACTGGTCCGCCATTTCGGCCTGAGCGAGTTCAGGCCGGGGCAGGCCCAGGTCATCAGCTCCGTCCTGAGCGGACGCAACACCGTGGTGGTCATGCCCACGGGCGCGGGCAAGAGTCTGTGCTACCAGCTCCCCGCGGTGCTGCTGTCCGGGGTGACGCTCGTCATCTCCCCGCTCATCGCGCTGATGAAGGATCAGGTGGAGCAGCTTTCTGGCCGCGGCATCTCCGCCACGTTCATCAACTCGTCCCTGTCGGACCTGGAGCGGGCGGACCGCATCCGCCGCATGCGCGCCGGCGAGTTCAAGCTCGTCTACGTGGCGCCCGAGCGCTTCCGCAGCCCCAGCTTCCTGGACGCGCTGAGCCAGGTGGGCGTGGAACTGCTCGCCGTGGACGAGGCCCACTGTATTTCCCAGTGGGGCCATGACTTCCGGCCGGACTACGCGCAGCTCGGCCAGGTGCGCAAGCGCCTGCGTCCTCCGCGCACCGTGGCCCTCACCGCCACCGCGACGCCCGAGGTGCGTGACGACATCGTCCGCTCCCTGCTGATGAAGGATCCGCAGGTGTTCGCCGAGGGCTTCGATCGTCCCAACCTCTTCCTGGAGGTGTTCCAGGTGAGCGGGGACGAGGAGAAGCGCCGGGCCTGCGCGAGGCTCTCGTCGCTGGGCGGCGGCAGCGGCATCATCTACTGCTCCACGCGCAAGTCGGCGGAGAACACGCACTCGGCGCTGCTGGAGCGGGGGGTGAACGCCATCCTCTACCACGCGGGCATGGACGACGACGCGCGGCGCCGCGCCCAGGACGACTTCATGTCCGCCAAGGAGGCGGTGGCGGTGGCCACCAACGCCTTCGGCATGGGCATCGACAAGCCGGACATCCGCTTCGTGGCCCACGCCAACATCCCCAAGGCGGTGGAGGCGTACTACCAGGAGATCGGCCGTGCGGGCCGTGACCGGGGCCCGGCCTTCGCGGCGCTGCTCTTCAACCACGCGGACGTGTACACGCAGGAGCGGCTCATCGAGAGCAACCACCCCTCGGAGACGGTGCTCTCGGACCTGTGGAACGTGCTGCGCTCCGTGCCCGAGTACGACAAGGGCCAGCACGTGCTGGCGGCCCAGGCGGGCGCGAGCGAGTTCGAGATCTCCTCCGCGCTGCGCATCCTGGAGCGCGAGGGAAAGATTGAGCGTGGCAGCCGGGGCGAGGGGGAGTACGGCATCACCCTGACGGAGAAGGCGCCTGGCGCGCAGCCACATGCCCCGGACGCGAGGCGCCTGCTGGCATCGTTGCTGGAGACGTTCCCCGTGGGACGCTCGGCCACCACCGAACTGCCCATCCTCGCGCGGCGCACGGGGCTGTCCGGGGACGAGATTCAACACGCGCTCAAGCTGCTGGAGCGGGCGGGAGCGCTGCAGGTACGCCGGCCCTTCTCCGGACGCACCATCCGCGCGCTGTCCACGGTGCCCTTCCGCGAGCTGGGCGTGGACCTGAGCAAGGTGCGCGAGCAGGAGCGGCGCTCGCTGCTGCACCTCAAGCAGATGACGGACTACGCCTACACGAAGCGGTGCCGGCGGGCCTTCATCCTCCAGTATTTCGGGCAGCAGGACGTGGAGGCCACGTGCGGCAACTGCGACACGTGCGCTGGGAGCCGGCTCAAGCGCCTGGAGGGGCTCGACCGTCCAGCCACCGCGCCCCGGGCCACGCCGACGCTGGCTCCCGGACGTCCCGACGGATACAGCGAGCTGGCGGCCACCGAGCTGCGGCGCTGGCGCAAGGAGCTCGCGAAGGATCTCGCGGTGCCGCCCTTCATCATCTTCAATGACGAAACGCTGCGGGGGCTTGCCGCGGCGTTGCCCATTGATAGGGCATCGTTCCTCACGGTGAAGGGCACGGGCGAGAGCCGCTGGGAGCGCTTCGGGCCCAAGGTGGTGGAGATCTGCCTCATGGCGCGAGCCGCCGGGCACGAGCCCATTCCAGTGGCTCCCGTCCCGCCCAAGGTGCGCAAGTCGAGGAGCGCCCGGCACTGAGTGCGAGGCTCCCTCTCCCTCTGGGAGAGGGCGGGGGTGAGGGTCAGCATCCGCGTGTTCCTCGCCCCGATTCGCATTTCGGTCCGCAGCGGTCACGCGGTCCAAGAGGGAAG
>NZ_JPMI01000149.1 GCF_000733295.1 Archangium violaceum Cb vi76
GNGNGGGGNNNTCAGCATCCGCGTGTTCCTCGCCCCGATTCGCATTTCGGTCCGCAGCGGTCACGCGGTCCAAGAGGGAAGACCCTCACCCTGACCCTCTCCCAGAGGGAGAGGGGACATCCACGGACTCTCTCGACAGGGGCTTTGACCAGACGCTGCTGAGTGTCACCTGGCGCACCCAGCGCGACTCCAGGTAGCGGGCCCAACGTGGTACGAGAGAGTCATGTCGAACTCCTCTTCTCCGCGCCCGCTCGCCGTGCTGGTGGGCGTACAACTTCCCGGTGTCTCGGACACCGAACACGCGGCCGACCTCGCCGAGCTCGGGCGGCTGGTGCACACGCTCGGCTACGAGGTGGTCGCGACCGTGAGCCAGCGCCGCGAACGCCTCGCGGCGGGAACGGTCCTCGGAAGCGGAAAGCTCGCGGAGCTGGCCCGGCTCACCGGGGGCCGCGGCACCCTGGCCTCGAGGGCGAATGCGCGCAAGTCGAAGGCGCGCGAACGCTGGGAAACCGAAGCCGAGGAAGCCGAGGAGCAACAGGCGGAGGCGGAAGCAGCCGGGGAAGAAGCGGAGGACGACGAGTTCCCCGTGGAGGAACTGGAGGCCGGGGCCAGCGAGGAGCCCCTCACGGAGAGACCCACGGTGGTGGTGGTCGACCACGAACTCTCGCCGAGCCAGCTGAGCAACCTGGAGCGGGCCACGGGCGCGCAGGTGTACGACCGCACGGGCGTCATCGTGGACATCTTCCATCGCCACGCGCGGAGCCGAGAGGCGAAGATGCAGGTGGAGATCGCGCGGCTCAACTACCTGGCCCCGCGCCTGCGCGAGTCGACGGGGAGCCGCGAGCGCCAACAGGGCCGGGGCTCGGGTGACTCGGCGGTGGAGCTGGATCGCCGCAAGATTCGCGACCGGCTCGCCGAGCTGCGCGAGGGGCTCGCGGCCATCCAGCAGGATCAGGAGAACCGGCGCTACGCCCGGAAGGACCAGCTACGGGTGGCGCTGGTCGGATACACCAACGCGGGCAAGTCCTCGCTCATGCGCGCCCTGACGGGCAGCGAGGTGCTGGTGGCGGATCAGCTCTTCGCCACGCTCGACACCACGGTGCGGGCGCTGCAACCGGAGACCCGTCCCCGTGTGCTGGTCTCGGACACGGTGGGTTTCATCCAGAAGCTGCCGCACGACCTGGTGGCCTCGTTCCGTTCCACGCTGGACGAGGCGCTGGAGGCCTCGCTGCTGCTCTACGTGGTGGATGGCTCGGACCCTACCTGGGAGTCCCAGCTCGAGGTGACCCGCTCGGTGCTCCGGGAGATTGGAGCGCAGAGCGTCCCGAGCCGGCTGTTGTTCAACAAGGCGGACCGGCTCACGCCCGAGGCCCGGGAGGCCCTGCTCCAGCGGCATCCCGAGGCCCTCATCCTCTCGGCGCACTCGCCGGACGACGTGGCGGCGCTCCGCCAGAGCCTCATCGAGTTCTTCGAGGGCTCGATGGTCGAGGCGGAGCTGGTGATTCCCTACGCCCGCCAGGGGCGCATCGGAGAGGTGTACGAGCATGCCCGTGTCCTCTCCGAGGCTTACGACGAGACCGGCCGGAGGCTGAAGCTCCGGGCGCTCCCCGCGGCGATGGCCAGGCTCACCCGGGCCTTCGAGACGTGAGCGGCTACAGCTTCGTCAGCGTGAAGTCATCCACCTGGATGAGCGAATCGGCGCCGGGGGCCCAGAAGCCGGCGAACACGCTCACGGTCGTATGGGAGCCGGAGTTGAACGTGACCGTCTTGGCCGTGTAGTCGGGCAGGAAGCCGAAGTTGAGCTCGCTGATGATGGTGCCCGGCACCGTACAGACGCCGAAGTAGCCGCCAACGACGTTGGCGGAGCTGCGGATCCACGCCGTCAGGACGTAGTTCGTGTTCGGGGTGACGGCCACGTCCTGCTTGAGGGCGTTCCAGTTGCGCGAGGAGGTGCGGATCCACCCGTTGTTGGCGCCGCCGTGCGAGTAGCCCAGTCCCCGATCGATGCCCTTGGCATCGGTTCCCTGCACGTACCAGGGGTAGGACACGGCGCCGCTGGTCTGGTTCTCGAACCCCGGGTCCTGGAGGAGCGAGGGCATAACGGAGCTCGCGTAGTAGACGGCCAGCTCGCCGATGGACGTGAAGTAGGCGCTGCCGCCCGGAGTGCCGATGATGCGGATGCCATCACCCCAGGTGTCGTTGAACATGAACGTATAGGTCCTGTTGGCCCCGGCGGCGGAGGTGAGCGGGTAGTACGGGGAGCTCCGCAGGTTGGTGACGTTGACCCACTGTCCGTTCTGCCGGACCTGGACCCAGAGGTTGCCGCTGAACCAGCCGCCATCGGTGAACATGCCACCGGTGGTGTAGCTGAGCTTGTTCAGGTTGTAGTTGCGCGGCCAGGTGTACCCCCACCAGTCGAGGGTCTTGTTCTCCTGGTCCCAGCTGTCCTCGTTGTCGTTGAGATAGCCATTGTTCAAGTAGGACAGGTTGCCGAAGTGCGCCACCTTCTCGATGGCCCGAGTGCCATTGGAGGGGGCGGCCAGATTGGCCGTGTCGCTCCTGGCATTGGAGGGCGTGGTGGCCACCCGAGGCTCCACCACCAGCTTGCGCAGCGAGAAGTTGTAGTTCTCGAGCCCGCCCATGAAGGTGTTGGACTGCACGTACATCGTCTTGCCGTCGGTGCTGATGAACTTGGAGGGAATGGTGGTGGAGTAACCGCCATTCTTCGTATCCGACCAGGGATAGCCGCCGTAATCCTTGCTCAGGAACTTCTTCCACGGGCCCCAGGGCTTGGGAGCCTCGTAGAACTCGAAGGTGTACTCGGTCCAGGACGTATAGATGTAGCGGTTGAGCGCCTTGTTGTAGACGACGCTGCCCTGGGAGATCACCGACAGGTCGCGCGGCTGACCGTAGGGAGCCCGGGTGCTGACGTAGAGGCGCCGGTCATCCTGCAGCACGGGCTGGCGCAGGTTGATGTCCGAGCTCCACGTGGCGTTCCCATTCAGGTCCCCCGTGTAGAACTGCCAGGTGGCCCGGTTCTGGATGCTCGTCTTGGGGACTCGAGCCAGGAACAGCTTCGTCGGATCCGGCACCGAGTTGTCGAACGAGTCACGCCAGTTGTAGTCGAGCCCATACGCATACACATACGAGTCGAACGTGTTCCAGGCGTTGTTCTTGCCGTAGTCCAGGAACATGATCGTCGTGAACACGTGATTGCCGAACATGGGCGCGGACGTGTTCCAGGTCCAGGTCGCCCCCCGGTCCGTGGACTTCGCGATGGTCGCGTTGGGCGCGTCGTTGAAGTCCCAGGAGAGGTCCTGGACGGCCATGTACATGGCACCATCGACGCACACCATGCCCGTGGGCTTGCGGTTGTACTCGCCGGCCGCCCAGGTCTGGCTGATGTGCGTCGTCAGCGTGGTGCCCGTCAGGATCCCGGGCAGGCCCTGGATGCGGCTGAGCGCGATGTCGTAGACGGGGTTCGGGCGGGGCTCCACCATCGTGAAGCCGCGGCCATCTCCATTCGCCGAATACAGATGGCCGTCGTCCGACCAGCACGAGGGCCAGAGATCTCCGTCCGAATACGTGCTCAACGAGTCCGCCGACTCGATGTGCGCGGTGGAGAAGAAGGTGCTGTCCTGGGGAACGATGGCTCGCGCCCCCTGTGGCAGCACCAGGAACAACCCCGCCGCGGTCAGGCCGATCCGCCCGAGCGCCTTCTTGACCTCATCCATCCTGAACTTCCTCCTCGGAAATTGAACGACTCGATCCGAGGAGAGTTCGAGGCCGCCTCCATCTAAAAATAATGAGGAAAACCACCCAAGCCCGTCAGACCTGCAAGATTCCGGCCGCCGAGCCGCCGGGGGTCGCTCCGCCTATCTGGCCTTGGCGAGCGACAGTCCCTTCTCGAGGAGCGCGGCCTTGAGGACCCCGACGGCCTTGGGCCCCACGCCATGAAGCGCCAGGAGCTCCTGTTCCGTGAAACGAGCCACCTGCTCCAGGCGGGTCACGCCAATCACCGCGAGGGCGCTCGTCGCGGGCCTGCCGATGCCTTTCGGAAGCGCGGGTTCCACGGGGTCCTTCACTCGACTCGGCATGATTCACCTCCACGTGTCCGGGTACGCTCGCCGCGGAGCATACCCCATGAGCTCCCCTCCCCTGCCCGAGCCGCGGACGCTCCTGGCGGACATCAACGACTGGTACAGCCGACTGCCCCACCCTCAGGCCAGGCCCCTCACCCCGCGTGGATTGACATTCCCAATCCGAGACGAGAGCGTTCGTGCGTGCTCATCGACGAACGCCGAGACCTCTCCATTCCGGAGCTCACCCGGAGCTACGTGAAGACAGGACGCCCCGTGGTTCTTCGGGGTGGAGCGAGCCACTGGCCCGCCCTGCGTCAGTGGACGCTGGAACACCTGCGCTCGCTGGGTGCCGACCTGCCGGTCGAGGTGGAGGTCGGCAACGCCATGCAGGGCTCCAATCCCCGCTTGAGGATGACCCTGGGCGCGTACATCGATGCGCTCCAATCGGGTGAAGCGGAGCGGGGCCAGTGGTACCTCGCCGTCTTCGATGCCTTTGGCCTCTTCCCCCAGCTCCTGGAGGACGTGTCGTTCAACTTCCTCCAGGGCCGGAAGATGCACTACCGCCGGGCGTGGATCGGCGCCAGGGGGACCATCTCCGGGCTGCACTACGACATCTTCGACAACGTCCTCGCCCAGGTGTCTGGCCGCAAGCTCCTCAAGCTCGTCTCGCCCGAGAAGAGCGACTGCGTCTACGTCAGCCGCAAGTACGACTTCCTGACGTACCCCAGCGAGGTGACGGTGGAGAACTGGGACCGTGAGCGGCACCCCCGCTTCGCGGAGGCGGACGTCGCGGAGGTCATCCTCGAGCCGGGGGACGTCCTGTTCATCCCCAAGAAGTGGTGGCACTACACGTGTGCCCTCGACACGAGCATCAGCGTGAACTCCGGTGGCGCGAGCACCTTCGAGGTCCTCCAGGCCACACCACATTTCGTGCTCGATGCGCTCCACCGCCTCCGTCTCTACCGATGGGGCTGGTGTGCCTGCCATCAACCCATCATCCAAGCCAGTCCACATCAAGAGGGCGCATGACCAGCCGGGACCCCTACCAGCAGCTCATCGAGAACAAGTTCCAGCGGTACAATGCCCTGGCCGACCTCGCCGCCGGAGACACCATGCTCTACAAGGTGGCGACCGAGCAGAAGGGCCGTCAGGTCCGGGTGGACGGCAAGTGGGTGACCGACTTCGCCTCGTGCAACTACCTCGGCCTGGACCTGCACGAGGAGGTCATCGCCTCCATCCCGGAGATGTTGCGCAAGTGGGGTGTCCATCCGAGCTGGTCCAAGGCGGTGATGCAGCCCGAGCCGTACCTCGAGATGGAGGCGCGGCTGGCGGAGTTGATCGGCGTCGAGAACGTCTTCGTCATCCCCACGGCGACGCTCATCCACCACGGCCTCATCCCGGCGTTGACGATGAAGGAGAGCCTGGTGCTCGTGGACCGTCACGCGCACAACTCCGTCCAGACCGGATGCGCCATCGCCAAGGCCCGTGGTGCCACCGTCGAGACGTTCCGGCACAACGACATGGAGGATCTCGAAGCGCGCCTGCGGCAGTCCGGTGACGAGCCCAGCCGTCTCATCTGTGTCGACGGCGTCTACAGCCCCAACGGCGCGTTCGCGAACGTGCCGGAGCTCGTGGCGCTGGCCCGGAAGTACGACGCCATCCTCTACATCGACGATGCGCACGGCTTTGGCATCATCGGGGAGGACCCGTCACCGGAGCACCCCTACGGACGCAAGGGGAATGGCATCGTCCAGCATCTGGGCCAGACCTACGACAACGTCATCTACGTGGGAGCGTTGTCCAAGGCCTATTCCTCCATGGCCGCGTTCATGTCGTGCCCGGCCCGGCTCAAGGACTACCTGAAGCTTCACATCGACACGTATGTGTATTCAGGACCCGTGCCCACGGCGGCCTTCGCGTCCACGCTCGCGGCCCTGGAGGTCAACCGGACGCAGGGCGAGCAGATCCGGCGGAAGCTCTTCCACCTCACGAAGCGGATGGTGGATGGCCTGCGGGAGCTGGGCCTGGCGCCGGATAGCGCCAATTACTTCCCCATCGTCGCGACTCCCTTTGGAAAGGACGCGGATGCCCAGGAGGTGGCGCGAATCCTGATGGAAGAAGGCATCTACGTGACGCTGATGCTCTTCCCCGCCATCGCGCGCAACAAGGGCATCATCCGCGCGACGGTGACGGCCGAGAACACCGAGGAAGAAGTCGAGCAGTTCCTGCGCGCGATGAAGCGGGTCCGGGACCGGGACGGCAATCTCCGTGGAGCCGCTTGAGCAAGCCAGGGGCAACCGGCTTCAGCTCATCCAGGCCCGTGTTCCCTCCCCTCGAAGGTGATTCTGGGGGAAGATGGGGTTTCGTCATGAATGGCCGTCGCGTCCTCTCTCCTGTCCTCCTCGTCGGCGCCGGAACCGGCGAGGCCACCTGCGGAATCCTCTACCTCGCGAGCTATCTGAGGCGCGCGGGGATCGAGGCCTTCGTCCGGCTCTACGATGGGGACCAGACCGAGGAGGAGGTCGCCCGCTCGCTCGAGGCCCTGGTCGCCCGCGTCCGCCCCCGGCTCGTCGGCATCAGCCTCAAGTGGTTCCACCACGTCCACCGCGCGCTGCTCCTGGCCCGGACGCTGCGTGAGATCGACCCCGACATCCGGATCGTCGTGGGTGGCAACACGGCCTCGTACTGGTGGCGGGAGCTGAAGGAGCTCGACTGCATCGATCACATCGTCCTGGGCGATGGCGAGCGGCCACTGCTGGCGCTCTGCCAGGGCGAGCCCTCCCCGCCCAACTGTGTCACCCGGGCTCCGGACGGCACCCCGCGGCGCTTGCCCCTGGAGTACGTGCAAGGCGCCACGAACAGCGAGGATGTCTATTACTCGCACTTCACCGACATCTTCCTGAGCCAACAGGATCGCCATGCCTTCTCGGGGTGGGTCGCGCCGGGCAAGGGGTGCGGCGAGAACTGCCTGTATTGCGGTGGGGCCCGCGGCAACCAGAAGGCGGCCTTCGGACGCGCGAAACCCTTCCTGCGCTCCGAGGAGAGCGTGCGCCGCGACCACCAGGAGATCGCCCCCCGGACGTGGCAGCTCCGCTATGACTTCTCGGGAAGCTCGGCGGAGTTCCTGCAAGGCACCTGGGCGGGAGTCGATCTCTCCCGCCACTCCTGCATGTATTTCCTGTGGGGCGTGGCGCGGATGGAGCTCATCGACGCGCTGGCCGGAACCTTCGAGCACGTGCACATGGTGCTCGACATCGGCTGCTTCTCGGAACAGCAGCGGCAGGAGCAGATGCGCCGGGGCCTGCTCAAGCCGTGTGCCACGGATCAGCAGTTGCTCGAGATCATCGACCACTGCCGGCGTCACGAGAACCTGGACGTCGAGGTCTCCGGAATCGCGGGCCTGCCCTTCGCCAGCGCCGCCACGCTGAAGGAGGAAGTCCGCCTGGTGGAGCGGGTCATCGGCCTCGACTGCCTGGTGGGCTATCAGCGGCTCGAAGCGCAGCCGGGAGCGCTCGCCACGGAGCACCCCGCCCGGTTCGGCATGACGAGCGAGGCGCGGACGTTCACGGAGTTCCTCGAGTACTTCGAGCAGCGCGAGCCCGGTGACGTGTCGGTGCCGATGCTGCGCTTCAACGACGTGGCGCTCGAGCGGGCGGTGCAGCGCACGTCGGAGCATGTGGATGGGCTCGCGAGGAAGCACGAGGAGAAGAAGCGGAGGGTGGCGATCAACGGACGCACGCGCCTGTTGAACACGTCACCCTCGACGCTCCAATTCAAGCTCGGGGAGTGGCTGGGAGCGCACCAGGTGCCCGCGAAGGTGGCGCAGGAGCCGGTAACGGTCGTCCGGTCGGTGGAGGGAACGAGGCTGGCCTGTGCGCCCTCGGTCAGCCCGCGGAAGTTCTCCGACCCGACGCTGGATCAGGGCGAGGACGGCCGGATCCTCCTGGCCGCCCTGTCCGCCTTCGAGCGCCCGACGACGGTTGCCAGCGCGGTGACGCAGTTGGGAGCGAAGGTGAGACTCGATCCGCACTCGGCGCACGAAGTCATCGAGCATCTCGTGGCCGGCCGCTTCCTGCAGCCGGCGTGAGGAAGCGCGCGGACTAGAGCAGCTTCTTCATGATCTCCTGCTCGCGCTGGTCGAGCTTGATCGAATCGAGCGCCCAGTCGATGAGCTCATCGGCGATGGACGCGTCGAATCCGAAGGCGCTGGCGGCCTCCTTCACCGAAGCGCGCTCCTCCTTGGCGATCTCGCCATCGGCGCACGACACCTCGACGATCATGCGCAGGAGGGCGGCGCGCATCTCTCGGTTCTGGATCTTGCCGACGATGTCGGTGAGGCGGCCGGGCTTCTGGAATTCCTGCTCGATGAGCGCGGAGACCTCCGGGTCACGGGGAGACAGGCCGACGCCGGCCACCACGTTGTCGAGGTGCTGACGCTCGTCCTCGGTGACGCGGCCGTCACTCGCCACCACGTTGGCCATGGCCTGAACGAACGCCATCAGCTGTTCCTGGGGATACTCGCGCGTCATGTGGTCTCCTTGGCGAGCGGCTGGCCCGTGGCTCGCGGACAGATGGGGGAAGGAATCAGGCAAATCGGCGCGGGAGGATAGTCGGCACCGATGAGGACCGGAAACGGTATTCACTCGGACGCGAGAGTGGACCTACCGGCGCGCGGTCCAGCGCAGCATGAGGCTGCGCAGCGAGCCCATGAACACGCCCACCACCACCGCGAGCAGGAAGATGATGACGATGGTGGTGGCGCCGAACACCAGGCGCACCACGGACTCGCGAATCCTGCCGTCGAAGTAGGCCGTGCGCAGCGGCTGCAGCAAGCCCACCAGCTCCAGCGCCCTCGCCGGCAGCGAGTCGAGCGACAGGGAGAGCCGCTGCAGGAAGATGGACGGCCACAGGCGCCGCGCCCCCTCCACCCCGATCCCCACCAGCAGATAGAGGACGGACAGCAGGAAGGCATTGCCTCCCATGATGCGCATCAGCGGCAGTGGGGGCGGGAGCGGAGACTGGGACTGTTGCACGCTACCGGCCTCCCAACTTGCGCTGGAGCGGCTTGAGGGACTTCTTCACCCGGGCCGCCTCGGGAGACGCGCCCGCGAGCTTCAGGAACCGCCCATAGGACTGCACGGCCTTCTCCGTCTCCGCGGGGTTGCGCACCAGCGCGTCCGCCAGCGCCAGCCACGCCAGTCCGTCCACGGGCTCCAGCTCCACCGCCCGGTTGAGCGCCTTCATCGCCGTGGCCTCGTCACGCTGCTTCAGCGCCACCTGCCCTAGCACCAGGTGGTTGCGTCCGGAGAAGGGCTCCAGCCGCACCGCCTCGTCCGCGGCCGTGCGCGCGTCCTTCACCGCTCCGGCGGCCAGCAGCACCCGAGCCTGCGCCGCCTGGGCGAACGCCTTGTCCCACGTGGTGGCCGCCTTGTCGGCGAGCCCCTGCAGCACCTTCGCCGCGGCCTTCCCGCCCGAGTCGTCCACCCAGTGCTCGCCCGCGAGGCCGCACGGCGTGTCCGGACCCTCGCGCCGCGCCGCCTCGTAGGCCTTGCCCGCGTTGGCCACCAGGCCCTGCCGCAGGAACGCCCGGGCGATGCCGCAGAACGTCTCCGCCGACTTGCTGTCCAGCTTGTTCGCGCTCTCCAGGGCGCCGAAGCCCCCCTTCGTATCTCCCAGCGCGAAGAGGATCTCCGCGCGCACGCGGTACGCCTCGGGATCGTTCGACACCAGCTTCACCGCGCGCCCGGACGCCGCCTCCGCGTCCTTCGTCTTCCCCGTCTGGAAGAGGGCCATCGCGAAGCCCTTGTGGGCCCCCGCGGCGCCCGGGTTGTCCAGTTGCCACTCCTCGAACTGCTTGAGCGCCTCGGGGATACGGCCCAGCGCCAGCAGCGCCCGGCCGAGCGCCTCGCGCGCCTCGCCGTGCGCGCCATTGCGCTCCACCGCCTGCGTCAGCGGCTTCATCGCCAGGTCCGGCAGCCCCCGGGCGATGAGCAGCCGGCCCAGCGCGCACGAGGCCTCGTAGTCCCGCGAGCCCTCGGCCACCGCCGCCTCCAGCACGCTGCCCGCCTTGTCCAGCGCCTTGTCCTGCCAGTGCAGCAGCCCCAGCGCCGTGCGCACCTGCGCCTTGGCCGTCTTCGTCGCCGCGAGCGTCTTCTCCAGGGCCTCCCGCGCCCGGTCCCGCTCGCCATCGGCGGCGTCGGCCTGCGCCAGATAGATGATGGCCTCGGCGGGGTAGCGGTCCTCCACGCGCGTACGGACCAGCTCCACCCGGGCGCGCTTGAAGTCTCCCAGCTTCGTGTACGCCGCGGCCCGCACCAGCGCCACCTCGCGGCCCTCCCCTTCCACCCGGGAGAGCACCTCGGACACACGATCCCGGTCCAGCAGCGCCCGGCCCAGGCCCGCCGCGGCCTCCTCGCCGCTGGGCTTGAGCGTCAGGGCCTGCTCGAAGGCCCTCTGGGCTCCGGCCATGTCTCCCGCCACGCGGTTCGCCTCGCCGAGCGCCAGGAAGGTGTCGTAGGCCAGCGGGCCCTTCGTCCCCTCGGACAGCAGCGTCCGCGCCTCGCCCGCCTTGCCCATGGCCGTCATCAGCCGGCCCTGCACCAACCGCTGGCGCTCGCGCAGGGAGGCGGGCAGTGCGTCGCCCGTCAGCCCCTGCACGTCCGCCAGGGCCTGCGCCAACTCCTGGCCGAGCTCCAACCGGCTCTCCGCGACGCCGAGACGCGCCACCGGGTGCTCGGGGGCCAGCTTCGCCGCGGCCGTGTACATCTTCAGGGCATTCACCGGATCGCCCGCGTCCCGGTACCAGGCGCCGAGCGACACCAGGGCGCGCACGTTGCGCGGCGACAGCTTCAACGCGCGCTCGAGACGCTCCAGGCCCTCCTTCTCACTGCCCTGCTCCAGCAGGACGGCGCCGGCCATCCCCAGCGCCTCCGGGCCCTCCAGCTTCGCGTTCAGCAAGGCGCGGCGGGCGGCGTCACGGCCCTGGGCATCGGCCACCAGGACGTCCACGAGCAGGGCGCTCGCGGGGTGCTCCGCGCGCACGTTGGGGCGGCCGAGCGCATCGAGGGCCTTGGTCCGCGCCTCGGCGGAACCCGTGTCGGCGTACCGCAGCGCGTGGGCATAGGCCGAGAGCGCCCAGGCCCGGGTGTTCTCGTCCTCCAACCGCACCACGTGGGAGAGCAGCGCGAGCGACTCCTGCCGGGAGGCCTCCGTGTCCTGCTCCAGCAGCCGGGAGACGCGATCCAACGCCGCGGCGAGCGCCTGGCCTCCCTGCTTCGCCCGCACGACGAGGACCACGCCGCACAGCAGCACCAGGACGACCGCCGCCACCAGCGCCTTCACCGCTCGGGGTGGGAGGAAGGCGGCCGCGTCCTTGGGAAGGAGCTTGTCGCGCAGCTCGCGCTCGTAGGCCGCCGTGAGGGCCGCCACGTCCTGCACGGGAGCATTGGCCGGAGCGGCGACGGGCGCGGGGGCCACCGGCGTGGGCGCGGTCGCCTCGGGCAGCTCCGCGAGCAACCCGCGCCGAGAGCCCGTCCCACCCGAAGAGACGTCGGGGACGGAGTGCAGGGCCGGAGCCTCGGGCTCCACGGGAGCGGCGGAAGCGGGCTCGGGCTCCAGCGGCGGGAGATCCGCGAGCAGCCCGCCCCCTTCCTCGGGAGCGGCCTCGACGGGAACCGACTCCAGCGCCTCCTCACCCGCGGCGGCTTCCGCCGGCACGGCCGGAGGCTCCTCGTCGACGGTCAGCGCTTCCTCGAGGGGCTCGGACGACGCGGCCTCGGACGGCGCGCCTCCGTCGATGTCACTGGCCTCCAGCGACAGCTCGATGGGTGCCTCGGCCGGAGCGGCCTCCACGCCCTCCAGCACCGGCTCCGAGGACGCCTCCGGGGCCACCGCCGCCTCGACGGCCGCCGCTTCGGATGCCTGCTCCGGAGCCGCGGGGGCCTCGGCGGGAGCGGACCCGGGCGCCTCCGCCTGCGCGGCGGGCTGCTCCTCCGCCGACGTGGGCTCCAGGGCGTTCAGGTCTCCGAAGGCCGGTGCCGGCCCACCGGCCAGAGCGGCCTGCGCCTGCTCCATCCATCCGCGCACGCGGGCGTCATTCGGCTGCAATGACAGCGCCTTGCGCAGGATGGGCAGTGCCGAGCGGTACAAGCCCCGCTGCAGCAGCACCTCGGAGATGAGGTTGTAGGCGTGCGGGTTTTCCTTGTCGATCGACACCGCTTGATCGAACTGCGCCATCGCCTCGGCGGGGCGCCCCATCAAGATGAGGGCCTTGCCCCACAGCACCCGCCCCGTGACCGAGTTGGGATGGTGGGAGATGCCCTGCTCGCACACGGCGATGGCACGGGCGTGCTCGCCCTTGGCGACCAGCGCCTTGGCCAGCTCGACAAACACCGATGATGCAGGATCCTGGGCGAGGAGCTGCTCGTAGCGCTCCACCAACGATTTGGCCATGCGGCCCGCGACCATAGCACCGGGGCCTCTTCCGTTTCGCCCCCTCTGGAATGGGTGCTAGCGTCCTCCGGGTGATTCGCCTGCTTGCTGTCCTGCTCGTTTTCGCCCTCGGTGCGGGCTGTGCCCACACGAAGAACAAGTCCGACCTGGAGACGCTTCGCCCCGTGGTGGAAAGTTTCCACCAGCGCGTGCGCTGGAAGGACTACCGCATCGCCGCCCGCTTCATCGTCCCCGAGCGCCGTCAGGATTTCGAGAGGGCCCGCCGGGAGAAGCAGGACGAGAGGGACCTGTCCATCACCGACTACGAGATAGAGGAGGTCGAGGTCGTCGAGGAGGGCCTGCGGGCCATCGTCACCAGCCGCATCAAGTGGATGCGCCTGCCCTCCGTCTCCGAGCAGAGCGAGAGCGTCACCTCCGAGTTCATCTACCGGGACGGCACGTGGCTGCTGGAGAAGCAGTCCGGGGGACCCTTCGACGGAGAAATCCCCTGAAAAAAACCGCCCACCACCCCGGGGCCGGCCGAGATGGTGGGCGTCGGAGGCTCCCCCATGGAACCTCCATAGACATTTCACGGAGTGGGAGGCACCGAGGGCCCGCTCCCACCGCGTTTCATGCCCAGTCTCTAGAGCAATGCGGGTGCCACGCCCCCAGCGGCCCGCCATCCACCTGAAATCAAGGGGTTGCGCGCCCGCACCGGGGGAAAGCCCGTGCCGGAAAAGCCAGGGGGCCTGACAGGGATGTCAGACTCCCCTCGGAGCCCCACGAGTGGGGACCCTGACAGCACGGACAGGGGAACCCCTTACGGGCCGCCTACTCGCCGATGACGGAGCGGATGGTGTCGCGCATGGAGAAGCGCGGCGTCCAGTCCACGTCCTTCCGCCAGCGCGAGCCGTCCACGTTGCAGAGGAACTGGATGTGGTCGAGCTCGGGCGGGGGGAAGTTGGCGAGCCGGTACTTGAAGAGGAGGCCGAGCAGGGGCCGGGCCACGGGGTGTGGCACGGGGATGGCGCTGTGGCCCAGCTCGCGGTGGATGGAGGACAGGGGCACCTCGCCGGGGCCCACCACGTTGTAGACGCCCTTGGGCTCGGGGCGCAGGGCGGCCTCCACCATGGCGCGCGCCACGTCGTCCACGTGGATGAGCTGCACCATCGGATCGAACCCCGCCAGCACCCACGGGCGGTTCAGGCGCAGGTAGTTGCTGGGGGCGTTCTTGATGGTGGGCCCCACGATGTGGACGGGCCGGAGGATGACCGTCTGGATGTGGGGGTGCTTCCAGAAGAAGCCGTGCGCGAGCATGTCCACTTCGATGAGATCTCGCACGCCCGAGAAGCGGCTGGCCGCCATGAGCGGCGCGTCCTCGGTGAGGAAGTTGGAGTTGTCCGGGCTGGGGCCGTAGACGTTGGCGGAGGAGAGGACCACCACCTTGGGCACCTTGTAGCGGGCGCAGTACTCGAGCAGGCGCGTGGTGCCCACCACGTTGAAGGAGTGGTGCTCCTCCTCGCTCATGCGCGGATCATGCATGATGCCCATGTGGATGACGGCGCGGATGTCGTTCTTGCGGAAGACGTCCTCGGCCTTCTTCTTGCGCAGATCCAACTGGTGCATCTCGATGTCCTTCGGCCGGCCCACGAAGGGACGCCGATCGATACCGATGATGCGCTCGTGCTTGTGCAGCACCTTGGCCAGGGCCCGGCCGAGGTTGCCACTGATGCCGGTGATGACGACGGCCGGTCTCTTGGAAGGATCCTGATTCATGGCGCGGGTGCCGGGCGTGTCACCAGAAGACGCCCTGACGCTCCTTGAGTCCCTGGTTGAGCATGCCCTGGATGGCGGTCTTCACGGTGCGGACCTTCTTGTCCAGCTCGCTGTCCTCGTCATCGGCGCGGCCGGTGAAGTGCAGCGGGTCCCCGAAGTAGATGCGGTACTTGGTGGGCAGGGGCAGGGGCAGCCCGGTGACGGTGAGCGGGAAGGAGGGGAAGCCGAGCAGCTTCGCCATGGGCTTGACGTCCACCAACGCGGGGGACTGCTCCTCGGCGCCCACCACGGCGATGGGGACGATGGGGGTGTCCGTCTCCAGGGCCAGACGCATGAAGCCCAGGCCGAAGTCCTGCAACTGGTAGCGCTGGGGCCACAGCTTGCCCAGGCCGCGCACGCCCTCGGGGAAGACGAGGATGGCCTCGTCGGACTCCAGCAGACGGCGGCAGTTCTCCGGGGTGCCGACGATCTGCCCCACCCGGGCCATGAAGGTGGAGACGTAGGGCAGCGAGGGCACCCACTTCTCCACCATGCTGCGGATGGCGCGCGGCGGGTCCGCCTCCAGCAGCAGGGCCACGCCGATCATCGCCCCGTCCATGGGCAACTGGCCGGAGTGGTTGGAGATGAGGAGGACGCGCCCCTTGGGCACCTTCTCGACGCCGAAGGTCTCCACCCGGTGGTAGTTGCGATAGAGCCAGAAGAAGGGGGCGAGCGCCGACAGGCTGTAGTCGAGGTTGAAGCCGAAGGGATCCACCCCGTACTCGTTACCGGTGCGGGCGAGCGCCTGCAGGCGCTCCTTGCGCTCCGGCCCCACCATGCGCTCCGTCCACTCCCGGAGCTCCTGCTTCACCTTGTCGGAGAGCTGCTCGAGCATGGGGGCGTGTCTACACCATCGTCCCCCGGGCTGGGAGGGAATCGGGGCCGGGTGTCTGGCGGGGACGTCCATCCGTGCACGTCCGTGCAAGTCCCGGCGCCCATTCCGGGGACGCCCCCGCCGGGCACTCGCCGCGCTGCCTGCCCCCGGGCTTGTGGGCCCCTCCTCCCCTCCCCAGCTTTTCGGCATTCAACACGTCGAGACCACGTCAAGGAGGACGGACATGCGGACGAGGCGATGGCTGTGGAGCGCGGGACTGCTGGCCGTGGTGGGACTGGGCGCGGGCTGTGCCCATGACGAGGCGAAGCAGGCGCGCCACCGGGGCGAGCAGGTGGGCGAGGCCTTCGCCCAGAAGGTCCGCTTCGCGGATCAGCTCTCCCTGCTCAACCAGGAGCAGATCGTCCTGGGCCACCTGGCCCTCGAGCGCTCCGAGAACCCCGAGGTGCGGCGCTTCGCCCAGGAGCTGATCCGCGACCACCATCGCAACCAGGAGGATCTGGAAACGCTGGCGGAGTCCAAGGCCTTGTCGCTGTCCACCGTGGAGCTGGCCACGGACGACCTGGCCATCGGCGGCGCGGGCGCCGAGGGCGCTCTCCAGGGCCTGGAGAAGGGCCAGGAGAAGTACGACAAGAAGTACGACAAGCAGGTGGAGAAGTTCTACGAGAAGCGCGACAAGCTGGCGGGCCTGAGCGGCCGCGAGTTCGACAAGGCCTTCCTGAAGGAGGTGACGGACGGCCAGGATCGGGGCAAGGAGCTCGTCGAGGAGGGCCTGGACGAGTACCGCGACGACACGAGCCTGGCCGTGTTCCTCGGGAGGACCGCCCCCGTCCTCAGCGGCCACCTGCAGCGGGCCGAGCTGCTGAAGGGCTACCTCAAGGACTGAGCGGCCCCGGCCCCAAGCCCGAGGCTCCCCCCCCCGATACTCCCCTTCCCCGGGTCCACTGGGGAGGCGAGGAGAAGCCTCGAATCCATCATGGACACGGCCATTTCCGTTCAGCGCAAGCTGTCTCATGGCTTCGCGGCCTAAGTGGCCGCCGAGGTGGCGGACGCACTCGACCATGCCCACCGGGCCGTGCATGACGAGGGCAGAGCGCTCCACCTCGTCCACCGCGCCGTGGGACCCATGAGCATCCGCCTGGGCCACAACGGGCGGGTCCAGCTCACCAACCTCGGCGCGGCCTGGTCGGAGTTGATGGGCCGCATCCGCACACCGCCCCAGATGCTCCGGGGTGACCCGGCCTATACCGCTCCGGAAATCCTGCGGGGTTTCGAAAAACCCGAGGCGGGACAGCGCGACCCGCTCACCCCCCTGGCCCTGGACGGACGGGCCGACATCTTCTCCCTGGGCCTGGTGCTGTTGGAGATGCTGTGGCTCGACATCGAGCAGCGCTTCCCTCCCGAGGTGCGCGGTGAGCGGCCTTCCTCCCTCCTCTCCCTGGAGACATTGGCCAACCGACTCCTGCACTTCGGTCCGGAGGAGGTGCAACAGGCGGCCCGGGAACTGCCGGAACCGCTGCGGCGCATTGTCACCCGGGCCCTGCGTCCCGAGCCCGCCGAGCGCCATCCAACGGCGGGCCAGCTGCGCGACGAGCTGCGCGACTTCCTCCAGGCAACCGGACAACCCCCCTACGGCGCGAAGCAGGCGAAGGCGGAAGTGAAGCAGCTCTTCGCTCAGGTCCCGGATCCCGCCGAGCTTCCGGCCTATTCCATCGTCGAGATGGGCGTCCTGCCCATGCCTCCGGACATGAACCTCGAGAATGAGGATTGAGACCCGCCATGAGGGAGCGACACAAGACACGGGCTGCACTCTCCCGCGACTTCGCGAAGCGGGTGCGGGAGGCACGCGGCAAGGCGGGGCTGACACAGTGGGAGGCCGCCGAGCGCATGGGGATTGCGACGGAGGTATACGGCCGCATGGAGCGGGGCCTGCTGCTTCCGAGCCTGCCGACGCTGCTGCGGCTCTGCGGTACGCTCAAGGTGGATGCCAACGCGTTGCTGGGATTTTCCTCCAAACAGGCCCCCGCCTGGCTGGAGCGGCCCATGGCCATGGACAACGAGCGGCCCGCGCTCCGGCGTCTGGTGCGCACGGCGCGGCAACTGCGGCGGCCCACTGAGGAGGCAGGGGATGGACGCGACTCCAGCTCCACCACGGGCTGAGGGCTCGCCGGGCGTGGCGTTGCGGCGCTCCTTCGGGAAGGCGGCCCGGGCCGTGCGCCTCCGCCTGGGGCTCACCCAGGCCCAGGTCGCCAGGCGCGCGGGGACGACTTCGGGTGTCTATGGCCGCATCGAGCGGGGGGACATGATGCCCAGCGTGCCCAACCTGCTGCGCCTTTGCGAGGCGCTGGAGACCTCTCCGGACGTGTTGCTGTCCCACGGGCTCGCGG
>NZ_JPMI01000150.1 GCF_000733295.1 Archangium violaceum Cb vi76
CCCCCGGCCCGTTCCGGACGAGCCGCCCGAGGTGAGCCGCATCGTCCGCCTGCTGCGCGGCTGGTCCCGTGAGCGTCTGGTGCTGCTCCGCAAGCTGGTGGAACTGGCGGACCTGGAATCGCACCGCTGAGCGGCCCCACCGTTCCGCCCGGCACACTCGAGTCAGGAAGACGCAACGAATGGAAACCGGACAGCTCACCAAGGCCCTGGGAGAGGTGGCCCGGGCTGCCCGCGAGAGGCTGGGACTCACCCAGGCCCAGGTCGCGCGGCAGCTGGGAATTGCCCCCAATGTGTATGGCCGCATCGAGCGGGGCCACATGATGCCCGCCGTCCCCACGCTGTGCAGACTGTGCTGCGCGGCCGGAGCCTGGAGGCCCGGGGGCAGCGGGAAATCAGCATCCTGCGGCGCATCAAGCACCCCAACGTGGTGGGCTTCCACGCATGCGGCAGGTGGCCACACCCGGTGCACGGCCCGCTCTACTTCGTCATGGACTTCGTCGAGGGCCGGACGCTGGAGCAGTGGGCCCTGGAGGACAACCCGTGCGCGCGCTGCGTGGCACGCGTGCTGCTGGAACTGGCGCGGGCGCTGGCGCACATCCACGCCCGGGGCGTGCTGCACCGCGACCTCAAGCTGGAGAACATCCTGCTGCGCACCTCGGACGGGGTGCCGGTGCTGGTGGACTTCGGAATCGGCTGGCTGGCGGAAGAGCCCCCGCTCACCCATGGCCCGCTGCCGCCATGCACCGCCGAGTACCGCAGCCCCGAGGCGCTGCGCTTCGCGCGCGCGCACACCGGCGGGCAGGCGCGCTACGTGGCGGACGCGGGGGACGAGCTGTGGGCGCTGGGCGTCATCCTCTACTGGCTGCTCACGGACATGCTGCCCTTCGGGCCTGCCTCCCAGCGGGGCCAGCCGCTCAACGAGCGCATCCTCACGCAGCGGCCCAAGGCCCCGCACGAGGTGAACCCGCGCGTGCCCCGGGCGCTGGGCGAGCTGTGCCAGCGCATGCTGGAGAAGCAGCGGGAGGCGCGCCACGGCACGTGCGAGGATCTACTTCGCGGATGGAGCGGCCCCGGCGAGCCTCACGTTTCTCCTGGTGGTGCACCCCGCCCGGGCCGCACGGCAGGTGGACGTCCTCCGCAAGACGCGCCCGGTGGACTTCTACAAGCAGAAGGCGTGGGAGGCGGACTCGAGGGCCCAGCGCTGCGAGGAGGAGAAGGCTCGCCTCGAGGACGAGCAGGGCGGGCCGGGTGGACTCCGAGGCCTGCGCGCGGCGGGCCTTCTGAACGAGAGACTCGGCGTCGCCGTCAAAGACATCACCGAATACGTCAAAACGAGGCCGCGGGCTGCGCTGGCACTGGAACAAGCGTGGTCCTCCCGCGCCGGAGGGCACGACAAGGGCCGAGTCGCGGTGGAATTGGAGTTGAGGAACCCGGGGACGAAGCCCTGGACGCTCGCGGGGGCCGTGCTGCGCGGAGCGAAGGGTGAAGAGCTGACACCGCTTGCGGAGGGAAACCCCGTTTCCATCCTGCCTGGGGCCCCTGGCCGCATCATGGTGGAGTTCGAGGCCACCACGATGCAGGCCCAGGGGGCATACACCCTGACGCTGTGGGACGCGGACGGGCGCTCCATCATCCTGGAGAACGTGACGTTCCCATAGCGCCGCTCCGCGACTGGTGGCGCAACGCCTGAAACCCACCTGTTACATCCTCCATCCCTTACCCAACCCACTGGCTTGACGGACACACCCGCGCTTCCGTGTAATTCCGGAGCGACGGCTCGCACTCCACGTCGCTACCGGAGGTGCGCCGTGCCCACCCGTCTTCCTGGCTCGCGCCCTCCTGGCGCTCGGCTGCGCCCCCTGCTGGGCGGCTGGTTTCTCGTCCTCCTCTTCCTCCAGTCCGCCTGTGTCACGGGCACCCCACGGGGCAGCTTTCTCGTGGGCTACCGCTACAACTCGCTCACGCCCCCTCCGGCTCCCCAGGAGTACGTCACCCTCACGCCCAGCAGTGACTTCGCGCCCGTCCAGGTGTCGGACACGCAGCTGCGCGAGGCCTTCAGCCAGTTGCTCCTGGAGACGCCCCTGAAACTGGCCACTGGCCCCTCCAGGCCGCTGTCCGGCCGCCTGGTGCTTGCCTCCTGGCCGGCGGGGGGCGCAGGGGACTCCAGTGTCGAAGGGGGCTACGCGCGCCTGTGCGAGAAGCGTGGCGCTCCGGGGGACTGTTTCTGGCTGCTGGGGGACGGCCCGCACGACACCCGCCTCAGCCACCCCGACAGGTTCATGCTGGCCCTCAGCCTGGCCCTCACCCCGGCGCTGGAGGCCGCCACGGGCGTGCTCCGTGACTACTCCGCGCACGCCATGACGGCCCTGCTCACCGGCCTCTCCTTGTACCTCGTGGTCCTCATGGCACCCGAGCCCATCTCCAAAAGCCTCGCCCTGGCGATGACCGCTTTTCTCTGGGGCTACCTGGGCGTGGAGCTATGGGAGTTGATTTCCGCCACGGAGGACCTCTGGGACGCGGCGGAGGCGGCCAGCACGTTCCAGGAGTTGCGCGGCGCGAGCGAGCGCTACGCCCGGGTGCTCGGACCCAACACCGTGCGCGTGCTCATCCTCCTGGCGACGTGGAAGGCAGGGGCCAAGGGCAAGGAGGCCATGACGGGCAGCGGACTGCCCGGTTTCCCCCAGGCGGTGCACAACGCCGCTTCCGCGGGCGGGGTTCACCTGCCCACGGCGGCTGCCGAGGCGACGTCCGTGTCCGTGCGAGGAGGACGGCTCGTTCTCACGCTTCCCGCCAGCTCGGCTGCTGTCCTCTATATGCAGGAGGAGGGCGACATCCACCACATCGCCACCGTGGAGAACGGGAAGTCCCCTGCCCGGGGCGGGCCGTGGACGCCGAGGCTCAAGAAGCTCTTTGACAAGGCTGGCCTGTCCATGGAGGACCCAATCAACAAGGTTCGCGTCCCGGGCCACAAGGGGCCGCACCCCAGGGAGTACCACGAGGAGGTCTTCAGGCGCCTTGATGATGCAGTCAAGCGCTGCGAAACCACGGCGCAGTGTCGCGAGGCGCTCACTCAGGAATTGGGGAAGCTGGCCGAAGAACTCAAACGCGTGGGCTCAGAACTCAACAAGCTCGTCACCCGGACCCAGTGAGGTTAGGAGAGCGCCATGACGAAACGGTACTTCGAACTGTATGAGGACATGAGCAGCCCGGAGCGTTGGGTGCTGGACGACGCCTTGGATGCCCAGGGAAAGCCAGTGGGAGCGCGGCTGTACCTCAACGAGGCACCCACTCGTTTCGACGGTCGCCTGCGCGTTCCCATTCTCCATCCTGGAAGTCCGCTCGACTTCTCACTCGCGGATGGCGGGGATTTCCCCGTGGTCACCGAAAAGGTCGCCAGCACCCTCGCCGAACTGGCTCCTGACGACGTGCAACTCTATCCCGCCGAGGTGGACTCGCGGCCGGAACCCTACTTCCTCGTCAATGTCGCACGCCAGGTGAGCTGCATCGACGACGAAGCATGCGCCGAGGTCTTGTATTGGAAGCCGGAGGATAACCGCCCCGACAAGCTTGGGCAGTACCGGGCCGTTTACGGCATGCGTATCGACACCTCCAAGGTAGGCGATGCCAGAATCTTCCGAACCAGGGGGTTTCCAAGAACCCTTCTCGTCGCCGAGGACGTGAAGGAGGCGCTCGAGCGTACCGGGGCCTCGGGCCTGGATTTCAGGGAGGTCACCGGCCCTAGTCCCATCAACGACGAGGAGCGCGCCTACAAGCGCAAGTGCCGCGAGCTTCTGGAGCCCCCCCCAGCGGCCCGACGCGCAGCATGGAAATCTCTCGGCTTGTGGGACAAATTGGCGGGCACTCCCAAGGCCATCTGCTACGAATGGCCGGGCCACCGGCAGGACTGGGCCATCATCCATCGGGAGCCAGGGCGCATCCTCCTCGTCTCCGAGGGCCTCTCGGACCCGTTCATCGCTCGCTTGGAGCCCTCCGTGGGTTTCGGCTTGGAGCTCGCCCTGGAGACGGAGCTGGCGGAGCTGCCCCTCGATGCCATCGAGGGAAGCTGGCCCTACGTGCTGCTGGAGCGAGTCTCAAAGGAGGTGGTGGCCCAGGAGCACGAGAGAGCGCGGGCCAAGGCGGGCCTGCTCGTGCTGGAGGTGGCGGGGAAGGGCATGCCCGCGTCTCTCGTGAGCGCTGAGGGGCGCGTGGGGGTGCTGCTCGGCCAGGAGTCGCGCTCACTGCCCCGGCTGTTCCCCTCGCCCTTCGGCGACGTGCGGCTCGTCACCGTCAAGGCCCTGCTGCCCGCCGAGTTGGAGTACGCCTCGAAGCGTGGCGCGCAGGGCGTGGCCGAACTGGCACAGCGCTTCGCTGGAAACGGGGAGGAGCACCTCTCGCGCGCCAATCGGCAAGCAGTGGTGTAGTGGGCCCGCTGGCAAACACTTTCGGGTGAAGCTGGCGGGAGTGTTCCACTTCTCCGGAATACGCATCCTCTGAAAAGAAAAGCGGGGAGGGAGCACCGGCCTTGCCCGGCTGACGTCCCTCCCCGCCCGGTGACTTCACCTCACGCAGCGACCGGCTTCTGCGTCAGCGCGAGGGTGGGCTCGGCATCCATGCCCTCCTGGATCGCCTGCGTGAGGCGAGCCAACGGCGAACCCATCTCATTCCGTGGACTCAGGCACGTCTCAGGCTTCGGATGTGTCCACGAGCTGGGCAGACCTTCCGAATTCTGAGATGGCCAAGTGTAGATATCTACACCTGGACCGGGCGCATGCGCGCGATCTTGATTGCGCCGCGCGCGGGCCCTTCCGGTTCACTGCCCCGGTGGCTTCAAATCACCCGGCAGCCCCGAGCCCGTGGCGGGAGGACGCTCCACGGAGGTCGGGGGCTTCAGCTCCGCGGGAAGCCCGGAGGTGGGAGGCACCTCCGCCGGCTTCTCCGGCGGGGGATTGGTGGGACAGGCGCACAAGAGTGTCAGCGCGGCGAGCAGCGGGAAGTGACGCATCGCGGAGTCCTCGCTCAGTACTTGACCCAGATCTCGGTGCCGGGATGGATGGCGCTGAGCACCTGGGTGTTGGGCTCCTTCTCGATGAGCTGGAGCGTGGACGGGTTGGCACTGTAGGCGGCACTGCCCGCCCAGACGATCTGCGCGTCGGCGAAGACGGACAGGTCATGCACGTGCTGCTCCACCGTGTACTTGTTCCAGCCGGGCGTGCGCGCGGGCAGGAGGAAGACATACGGAGCCGGGTATGCCGAGGAGTCCTCGGGCCGGAGGTGGTTGTGCTCCGTCGAGGTGCCCACCCACTCGGTGGTGGACTCGGTGCCGTCCGCGGCCCGGCAGGTCTGGATGGTCGGGAAGAACAGCGGGGTGAAGGGCGTGTCCGGCAGCGCGGCGTTCAGCGTGAACTTGTAGAGCTGGGTGTCGCTGGGAAGCACGTCCGCGGCGGCCTTCGTCCAGGTCACCGAGGTGATCTTCCCCGTCCCATCCTTCGACACGACCGCCTTGCCAAAGGTCGAGTCCAGCGGGCGCACGCCGCCGACGCCATCCGGGATGCGGATCTCCACGCGGTAGGTGTCCGCGCCGTTGCAGCCGTGGCCGACCTTGAACGTGAGCTCCTGGCTCTTGGCCGCGAACGCGGGGCCCGAGGTCACGGAGATGTGGGCCTGGGCGGTATGGCACAGCAGGACGGTGGCGACGGCGAACAGCGTGCTCGAGGGAGCCTTCATCCGTTTTCCTCCAAATAAGTGACGGGTCGAGCAGGCTTGTAGAGCGGGGACGAGGCACGAGGAATGGGACACGTTGTCGCACCCGCTCCAGAGGCGCTGGAGGTGACCGCTACACTGGCCGTCAGGTCCAGGATATGACTGCCCCATTGGAGGCAATCACCCAGGGGGAGGCACGCACATGAGCGAGGAGGAGCCACGGGCGAAGGGAGACTCGGGCACCGGCCCCCTGGAGGAAGGCGCCACGGTGGTGCGCCCCCAGCCCTCCCCGACGGCCCGGACGCGGCTGGACGCGGATGAGTTGGGAGAGGCCGCCACCCAGGTCCGCAGCATCGCCACGCCGCTGTTCCCCACGGGCCCATCCACCCCCGGCCCACCGCGGAGCGGCCCCGTGTCCACCGCGCCGGGACAGACGCTGGCCGGCCGCTACACGGTGCTCAACCGGCTCGGCCAGGGCGGCATGGGCGAGGTGGTGGCCGTCTATGACTCGCGGCTCGACCGGCGCGTGGCCCTCAAGCTGCTGCGCCGCGATTGGGACCCTGGCCTGTCCCAGCACGACCTGGAGACGCGCATGCTGCGCGAGGCCCAGGCCATGGCGCGCCTCTCGCACCCCAACGTGGTGGCCATCTACGACGTGGGGACCCTCGAGGATGGCGCCATCTTCATCGCCATGGAGATGGTGGAGGGGCAGACGCTGCGGCGCTGGAGCGAGCAGGCCCCGCGCACCTGGCGGGAGACGCTGGACGTGTACCTGGAAGCGGGGCGCGGGCTGGCGGCCGCGCACGAGGCGGGCCTCGTCCACCGCGACTTCAAGCCCGAGAACGTCCTGGTGGGCAGGGACGGACGGGTGCGGGTGACGGACTTCGGCCTGGCGCGTGCCGGTACCGCCTCACCGGGGGTGCCCACGACTACGCCCCTGCCCCTGCCACCGGGCGCCCTGGACAGCCCCCTCACCCTGCAGGGCACCCTGCTGGGCACGCCCCGCTACATGGCGCCCGAGCTGCTGCGGGCCGGCCCCGCCGATGCGCGAAGCGATCTGTTCGCCTTCTGCGTGGCCCTCTACGAGGCCCTCTACCGGCAGCACCCCTTCTCCGGCGCCACCCAGGCCGAGTCCACGCAGGCCCAGCTCGAGGGCCGGGTGAAGCCGCCTCCCGCCAACACGGACGTGCCCGGGTGGGTGGAGCGCATGCTGGTGCGGGGCCTGCGGGCGGATCCCACGCAACGCCCCGCGTCCATGCGGAAGCTGGTCGCGGCGCTGGAGGTGGACCTCGATGCGCGGCGGCGGGCCCGGCGGCGCAAGGCGGCCCTGGTGGCGTTGGTGACGTGCCTGGCGGGCCTGACGCTCTGGAGCGGGATGCTGTACCGGGAGCAGAAGCCGGGGTGCTCCGGCCTGGAGCGCAGGCTCACCGGCACCTGGGACGAGACGGTGAAGGCGCGGATGAAGCGGGCATTCCTGGGCACCCGGCTGCCGTATGCACAGGACACCTTCACGCGCACGGCCTCGCTGCTCGACGGCTATACGGGCACGTGGTTGCGGATGCGGACCGAGGCGTGCGAGGCCATGCAACAGCCCTCGCCCGGGAAGCTCGACGTGCTGAAGGTGGACTGCCTGGAGCGGCGGCGTGCCCAGCTGCGCGAGCTGACGGACCTGTTCTCCCGCGCTCCCGACCGCGACAACCTGTCCAAGGCCGTGCAGGTGGTGCAGTCGCTGCCGCCCCTGGGGGCCTGCGCGGACGCCAAGGCACTGACGGCCACGGTGCCCCTCCCGGATGAGCCCTCCCTGCGGGCCACGGTGGAGGCGCTGCGGGCACAGGTGGACCGGCTGGAAACGCTGCGGCTGGCCGGCCGGTACCGCGAAGCGCTGGCCCCCGGCGAGGAGCTGCTCCCCCGGGTGGAGCAGGTGGGCTACGGGCCCCTCGTGGCGCAGACGCTGTACGAAGTCGCCTCGCTGAAGGACCTGACCGGGGATTACGCCGCCGCCGAGGCGCTGGCGCGGCGGGCCATCACCGTGGCCGCCAGGAGCAAGGCCCTGGTGCTGGTCGCCAAGGCCTGGTCCCTGCTCTTCCGGGAGGTGGGGTGGAGGCAGGCGCGCTACCCGGAGGCGCAAGGGATGACGCTGGCCATGGAGTCGGCCGTGGAGGTCGCGGATGACGACGAGACGCGCTCGGACTCGCTCAACGACCAGGCCATCGCCTTCCAGGAGATGGGCCGCTACGAGGAGGCCCGGGCCGCATACGAGCGCGTGCTGGAGATCCGGCGCAAGGTGCTGAGCCCCGAGCACCCGAAAGTGGTCATGGCGCTCAACAACCTGGGCGTCGCGCTCGGGGCGCTGGGGAAGTACGAGGAGGCGCGGGCCCGGTACGAGCAGGCGCTGGAGCTCCGGCGCAAGATGCTGGGGCCGGACAACCCGCTCGTCGCCAACTCCTACAGCAACCTGGGTACGGCGTTCGGACAGCTGGGGAATCACGAGAAGGCCCGCGAGCTGTACGAGCACGCACTGGCCATCCGCAAGAACGCCCTGGGGCTCGAGCACCCCGACGTGGCCACCTCCCGCAACAACCTGGCCGTCGCTCTCAATGACCTGGGCCGCTACGAGGAGGCGCTGAAGCTGCTCGAGGACGCGCTGGCCCTGCGTGAGAAGGTGCTGAAGCCGGAGCATCCCGACATCGCCAACACCCTCAACAACCTGGGCAGCGCGCTCCGGGGACTGGGCCGTTACGAGGAGGCACGGCGGCGCATCGAGCGTGCGCTGGCCCTGCGCGAGAAGGTGCTGGGCGCGGACCACCCGGACGTGGCCATCACGCTCAACGACCTGGGCGACGTGTTGCGGCTCATGAAGAAGCCCGCCGAGGCGCGGGCGCGGCACCAACGCGCGCTGGCCATCCAGGAGAAGACTCTGGAGCCCGGACACCCCGACCTCGCCATCTCGCTCAACGGCCTGGGCAACGTGGCGTGGGACGTGGGGAAGTACGACGAGGCACGAACACGGTATGAGCGGGCACTGGCCCTGCGCGAGAAGGCGCTGGGGCCTGGACACCCCCTGGTGGCGGAATCGCGCGACACGCTGGCCCGGACGCTGGAGCGGACACACCCTGGAGGCACCGGCAAGAAGGGCGAGGAGATCCGCCTCGCGGTGCCCATCCCTTGAGCGAGGGAGGTTCCGGCGGCGATGGGGAGCAACTGGTCCGACTGTTGGACCAGTTGGCACGCAGCGCGCCCGGAAGGCGCTCCGTGCTTCGCGGCAAGAGCACCCCTGAAGGAACCTGCTTCCGCTGGCTCAAACCGTGAGGGCGAGGTGGGAGGCCGCGTCGCGCAGGGTCACCACGTCGTAGTCGGATTTCAGCCAGCCGAAGAGGGTCCTCAACCGCTCCAGCTTGTGCGTGACGGGCACCCGCAGATCCCTCTGCTGGCGCACCAGCTCGGGCGGAATGCCGTCCTGGGCGTCCAGCACGTCCGCCGCGTGCAGCTCGAGGTTGAAGAACGTGTCGCCCCGGAGTGAGCGGTACGCGGCCCGGATGGCCGACAGGGGCAGCGTGAGGGCGAAGGTGCCGATGAACGGGAAGCGCACGCCGGGTGTCACCGCCATGGGCAGTTCCAGCACGGCCCCCGAACCCCGTTGGTAGGGCCGGGCCGGATCCGGCCGGTACGGCGTGCGGGGCGCGAGCAACACCCGGGGCGAGTCCAGCACCGCCCGCGAGGGACGTCCCAGCAGGGCCAGCGAGCCCATCACCGCCGCTTTGGCGGTGTAGTACGGCACGGCGGGAAAGGCGGAGGAGCCATAGCGGTAGCCGCGCTCCACCGTCGCCGCGTACAGGGCGGCGTTGAGCGTATAGCCCGGCGCGCGGAAGCCCACCGGGCGCACGCCCGTGGCCGCCTCGAGCACCTCGTCCGCGCGCCGCAGGTCCTCGCGGATGCGCTCGGGCGGGCGCCGCGTCAGCGCGTAGTCATGCGAGAAGCTGTGGCTCGCCACCTCCACGCCCGCCTCGTGCGCCGAGCGCAAGGCCGCCGCGGCTCCCGAGTCCCCCGCCACGTCCTCGCCGATGGCGAAGAACGTCCCCGGCACGCCCACCTCCGCCAGCAGTTGCCTCAACCGGGGCACCGCCGTGGTGTAGACGAGCCCCCGGGCCCGGGCGTCCAGCAGTGACTCGGGCAGCCCGTGGATGCGGCAGTAGTGCGGCAGCGAGTCCAGGTCGACGGAGATGGATGCGAGCCGCCGCGCCACCCGGGCCTCCTCAGGTGCCGCGGATGCGGATGACGTAGACGAGCTTGCCCACGTTCCTCAGCACGTTGGGCACGCGCTTGAAGAGGTGGATGGAGGGCTGGCGCTTCTCGTGGAGCTGGATGGGGATTTCCACCACCCGCAGCCCCTCTCGCCAGGCGCGGATGACGAACTCGCTGGCGAACACGTCCATGTCCACCACGCACCGGGCCACCACTGGCAGCAACGCCTCGCGCTGGAAGGCCTTCAGCCCGTGTGTGTCCGTGCCCTGGAAGCCCAGCGCCACCCGCAGCAGCTTGTTGTGCACCCGCGTGGCCACGCGCCGCACCAGGGGCCGCTGATCACTCGCCCCCTTGGCCGCCTTCGAGCCCACCACCATGTCCACCCCGCCCTTCTCCAGCAGCGGCAGCGCGGCGTCGTAGAAGCTCAGGTCGCACAGGTCGATCTCATCGCAGAAGACGTAGGTGCCCCGGGCCTTCTCGATGCCCGCCTTCAGCGCCACGCCATAGTTGGGCCGCTCCGAGTGGAACCAGCGCAGGCGCGGGTTCTTCGCGCACATGTCCTCCAGAATCCGGGGCGTGGCGTCGCGCGAGCCGTTCTCCGCGAAGATGATCTCGTAGTCCCAACCGCGCGCATCCAGGCCCTGGGCGAGCTCCGCCGCGGCGGAGGCGACGATGGACGCCTCGTTGTAGACGGGGATGACGATGGAGAGGTACGGGGGGGCCATGGGCGGAGGTGCGACCTAACATGCCCCCGCGGGCCCCGTCGATGCACAACTATCGCCGCGCCCCGCGCACCGTCAGCCGTTCAACCGGCGCGCGCAGGCCCGTCCGCCCAGGATGGCGTCCTCCATGGACGAGTACTCCCACTGCCCGTACCGCCCCGCGGTGAGGATGCCCGCGTGCTCCAGGAAGCGGAGGATCTCCGCCTTCGCCGGCCCATAGGCGTCGTCATAGAGGACATACGCATGGGGAATCTCGCGCGCCCGGGCGAAGAGGATGTCGTCCGCCGAGTCCACCATCCGCGAACGCACCAGGTCCTCCACCGCGTACGCCTCGGCCTGGGCCATGGAGAGCTCGCCGTGGTGGCTGTACTCCACATAGAAGGTGGAGGTGTCCGGGGGCGCCAGGGGCGCGTACACCGCCGAGGGCGAGCCGATGCGGTACGTCTTGAACTCGGGCTCGGGCAGGTAGATCCAATGCCACGGCCGCGGATTCTTCCCACGGGCGGCCACGCACACGTACGTCACCGTGGTGGCGCGCAGACGTCCGGCGGCGGCGAGCACCTCGTCGGGCACGCCGGAGGCCCCCTTCGCCACCAGCCGCACCAGCCCCGGCAGGGAGATGGTGGAGAGCAGCTCCGAGTAACCGAGCACGCGCCCGTCCGACAGCGTCACCTTCCGGGCCTTCCAATCGATGGCGGTGGGCTCGGTGTTGACGCTCAGCTCTCCCCCCTTCAGGTGGGCGAGGATCCCCCGCGCGAGGCTCTCGATGCCGCCCTCGCGCGGGTAGACGAAGGAGGCGTTGTAGCCCAGCGCATCGCTCCCCACGCCCAGTGCCCCGTCCACCACCTCCTTCAAGGTGGGACGAGGCACGAAACGGCCCACCCAGGCGGCGGACAACTCGGAGGGGTCCACCGTCCACAGCTTCTTGTTGTAGGGGAACATGAAGTTCTTCGCGAACCCCTCCCCCATGTAGCGCAGGATGAACTCGGCGAAGTCACGCGGCTCCCGCTCGCGCAGCTCCCGGCCCTTCTCCCCGTAGACGGCCTCCACGTAGCCGATGAGGTTCTCCGCCACGACCTCCGCGGGCAGCCCGTGCGTGTTCACCTGGTACGGAAAGCGCGTGAAGACACCCCGCGAGTAGATGGCCGCCTTGCGCTGGATGGTGACCAGTTGCCCCGGCAGCCAGCGGGTGTTCACCAGTTCCTTGATCTCCGGGTCTCTCAGGTGCAACCAGTGGCCGGTGGGATCGAAGGCGCACCCCTCGATGACCTCGGTCTTGATGAGGCCACCAACCCGCTCGGACTTCTCGATGAGGCGCCAGGGGCGCTGCAGGAAATGAGCGGCGGACAGCCCCGCGAGGCCCGCGCCGAGGATGACGATGGGGTCCATGGAAAATCCGGGTCTACCACCTTCGGCGCCACTCCGGGCAACAGGAGCGTCACCGGGAGCGCCCGGGTGGGGGGTCCCCTGCCCGCCTGCCCTGCCGCCGGGGCGATGTCCCCGGGGAGACGTCTCGTTCTTTGCCGCCCGGAAAATGCCTCTGATAACCTTCGCCCGCCGCGGGAGCGCGGCCGCTCGCGACCGTCCAGCCCCCGCTGAAGGAAACCCATGAAAGTCTCCTGCCCGTCTTGCCAGACGAATTACAACATCGATGACAAGCGGATCCCGCCGGGCGGCGCGAAGCTCAAGTGTGCCCGGTGCCAGAACACCTTCCCCATCAAGGCCGAGGAGCCGGTCAGCGCGCCGCCTCCCGCTCCCGCCGCCATCCCGCTGCCCGGTGCCGCCGCGCCCCAGCCGGATCCGTACGCGGCCTACGATGACTTCCAGCGGCCCCCCGAGGCCGAGACCACGCGCGTCGTCTCGATGCCCGTGCCGAGCGCGGCCTACCGCGATCCCAGCACCTCGCAGGCCATCCCGCTGCCCGGTGCCGCCATGCCCTCCGCGGACTACTCCGACCCCGCGCAGGGCTACGATCCGTCCCAATCGGCGGCCGGCTATGACGTGAGCGTGTCCCAGGGCGGCGCCATCCCACTGCCCGGCGCGAGCGATCCGTACGCGAGCAACCCGTACGGCGATGATCCGTACGCGGGCGCGCAGGGCGACGCCGTGCCCCTGCCCGGCGCCTCCGATGGCTACGCGGACAGCTCGGGCGGCTACGACTACGCCGAGGATCCGTACGCCGCCGCGCCCCCGCAGGGAGACGCCATCGCCCTGCCGCCGCCTCCGGCCGGCAACCCGTACGGCGATCCGTATGCCGCGGATCCCTACGCCGCCGCGCCCCCGATGGAAGACGCCATCGCCCTGCCGCCGCCTCCCAGCGCCGACGAGCCCTACCCGTACGCCGCCACGCCCGCGGGAGCCATCGCGCTGCCGCCTCCGCCCGCGGACAACCCGTACGCCTCCGCCGATGACTCGTTCCTGGCGACGCACCAGCCGAACACGGCCGAGGTGGACACGTTCGATCTGCCGCCTCCGCCCGCCGCGGATCCGTACGCCGCCGGTGGCGCCGAGGATCCCTTCGGCCTGCCTCCCGCTCCCGTCGCCCCCGAGGAGGCCGATCCCTTCGCCCTGCCTCCCCCGCCCGCCGGGGATCCGTTCGCCGCGGATTCCGGTGCGGACGACCCGTTCGGCCTGCCCGCCGCTGACGTCGTGGAGGAGGCCGATCCGTTCGCCATGCCTCCCGCTCCGGCGCCCTCGGCGGATCCCTTCGCCGACGAGGATCCCTTCGCCCTGCCTCCCGCCCCGTCCGCGCCCGCGGGCATGGGCTTCGCGGAGCCCGCGCCCTCCACGGTGGACGTGGGCATGGACTTCTCGGAGCCTCCGCCCGCGGCGCCCATGGCGTCCGCCGACGCCTCCATCCCCGACGCGCTCGAGTTCGATCCCTCCGCGCCCGCCATTGCCGGGGATGACCTCGAGGCCGACCTCTCCGCGCCGCTGCCGCCGCTCACCAACCCGGGCACGGCGGACGGCCTGGAGATGCTGAGCTTCATCGACGACGCGGCCAAGGACAGCGGCGCCAACAAGGCGAAGTCCAACGTGCGCCGCTTCCACGTGCGCCGCCGCTCCGGCAAGGTGTTCGGCCCGTTCGAGGAGGGCGTCGTCGTCAAGATGCTCGAGGACGGCCAGCTCCTGGGCAACGAGGACGTCTCCAACGACGGAGACTCCTGGACGCCCATCGGCACGGTGCCCACCTTCGCCGCGGCCATCCAGAAGCTGATGGAGGGGCCGGGGACTCCCGCCGTCGCCGCCGCGCCGCCCCAGGCCGCCGCCGAGCCCGGCTCCAAGGCCAACGCCAACTCCGCCGCCAACATGGAGAAGCTGCAGCAGATGTACGGCGGCCGCATGGCGCCGGTGGCGGTGACGGACAGCACCACCAAGCTGGAGATCTTCCTCGGCAAGGTGAAGCAGCGCCTGAAGCTGGTCGTCTCCGTCGCGGCGGCGCTGCTGGTGCTCATCGTGGGCTTCAGCTTCAGCGCCACGCGCTACGGCGCCTTCGGGTTGAAGAAGTTCCTGCCCGCCAAGGTGAAGCCCGGCACCTCGCAGCACGCGGACGTGGAGACAGCGCGCAAGGCGATGCTCAAGGGCTCCTTCGAGGACTACAAGCAGGCCTACGCGCTGACGGCGAAGGTGCTGGCCGGGGACGAGTACCCCGAGGTGCGCGCCATCTGGTGCCAGGCCGTCTTCCACCTCCAGCGCCGTTTCTGGGCCGCCAACGGCAACGAGGTGACCCGCTGCCGCTCCGAGGAGGAGGCCGGCAACCTGGAGCTGCTGGGGGAGAAGAACCTCGAGTACACCAAGTACCTGGTGGGCAAGGCCCTCATCGCGAGTGAGCCCGGCACGGCCATCCAGCTGGCCAAGGACGCCTGGAGCCGCGACGGCAACCAGGCCGATGCCGAGCTGGGCCTGCTGCTCGCCGAGGCCCAGACGGCCAAGAAGAAGGACAGCACGGAGGCCATCGACACGCTCAACCGGGTGCTGAAGGCGCAGCCCGAGCTGACCCGTGCCCACCACGCGCTCGGCAACGTCTACCAGGCCGCCGGCAAGGCGGAGGAGGCCGCCAAGGCCTACGAGGCCGCGCTCAAGACGGATGAGACCCACCTCATCTCCGCGGTGGAGCTGGCCTCGGTGGAGCTGATGCTGCGCAAGGACGCGCAGAAGGGCCTCGAGGCCACCGAGCGCGCGCTCGAAGAGAAGAGCCAGGCGAAGATGAGCCCGAGGGATCTGTCGCGCGCCCGCACCTTCAAGGGCATCGCCCTCTTCCAGCTCGGCAAGCTCGAGGACGCCGAGAAGGAAATGCGCGCGGCGATGGAGAAGGACGCCAAATCCCTGCTCCTCAAGAGCAACCTGGCGCGCGTGCTGCAGGCGCAGCGCAAGTTCCAGGACGCCCTGCCCTTCTACGAGGAGGTGGCCAAGGCCGAGCCGCAGAACCTCGAGGCCACGGATGGCTACATCTCCACCCTGGTGGCGCTCGGCAGGGTGCAGGACGCGCAGAAGCAGGTGGAGGACGCCCACAAGCGCTTCAAGAACAACGCCCGCCTCGAGTACCTCAACGGCCGCATCGACGAGGCGCGTGACAGCAACACCACCGCCGAGCAGCACTACACGCGCGCCCTCAAGGCCGACGAGAAGCTCGTCGAGGCCCACGTGGCCCTGGGCCGCTTCCACCTGCGCCTGCGCCACAACGAGCAGGCCAAGACCTCCTTCGAGGCGGCCGCCGCCCTGGCGGCCGACAACGCCTGGGTGCAGCTGGGCCTGGGTGAGCTGGCGCTCGCCGAGGACGACGCCGCCCGGGCCCAGGAGGCCCTCGAGCGCGCGGTCTCGATCGACGCCAACCTCGCGGATGCGCACCTCGCGCTCTCGCGACTGGCGCTGCTCTCCGGGGACCTGGACAAGGCCCAGCAGGAGGCGGACCGCGCGCTGGAGTTGGATCCGTACACGCTCCGGGGCGCCCGCCTGCATCGCGGCACCGTGCTGTGGCGTCAGGGCAAGCTGGACGAGGCCCTGGCCGAGCTGGACCAGGCCAAGAAGGCCGAGCCGCGCTCGGCGGGCACGCTCATCACCCTGGCCGCCGTCCAGCTCGACAAGGGCAAGGCCGCCCCCGAGGGCAAGGAGACGGAGGCCACCAACAGCTTCAAGGAGGCCGAGGTCAACCTGACCCTGGCCCTCAAGAGCGAGCCCTCCAACCCCGAGGCCAACTTCTACATGGCCCAGGTGCTGGTGGCCCAGTTGAAGACCGCGGCTCGCGCCAAGGCCCTCAAGGACAACGTGGATCTGTCGGCGGTGCCGGGCGGCGACTACAGCCCGGCCATCGAGAGCATGAGGGCCGCGGTGGAGCGCGCGCCCAAGCGGGCCGACTACCGCTACGCCTCCGGTCTCCTCTACCAGGACGCCAAGCAGCTGCCCGAGGCCATCAAGGAGTGGCAGGAGGCCGTGGCGCTCGAGCCGAAGATGATCAGCGCCCTCGTGGCCCTCGGCCAGGCCCACCTGGAGCGCAACGAGTTCGACGAAGCCCTCGATGCCTTCCAGGCGGCGCTCAAGGTGGAGCCCAAGAACACCGGGGTGATCGCCTCCATTGGCAACACGCACTTCGCCGCCGCGCGCTGGCGCGAGGCCATCCGCTCCTACGAGCAGGCCCTCAAGGCGGACCCGGGCCAGACGGCCGTCTACTTCAAGATGGGCCGCGCCTGGAGCGAGCTGAACCAGTACGCCAAGGCCATCGACTTCTACGTGAAGGCCGCCAAGGCCGAGCCCCAGCGGGCCGACATCTGGTACCACCTGGGCTACGCCTACAAGGAGAAGGGCAAGAAGAAGGACGCCGTCAAGGCCTTCCAGGAGTACATGACCAACAGCAAGGAAGACGCGGTGGAGCGCAAGGAAGTCGCGGACGAGATCACCTTCCTCGAGTAGCCCGCCGGACTCCCCGGGCGTCCGTTTCCGGGCGCCCGGGTACTTCCTGCCTTGCCCGGCCCGCGCGGGGTGACTACAACCGCCCCGCCATGCTGGATCTCAAGTACGTCGCGCAGAACTTCGATGCGGTGGTCGCCCGGTTGCAGTCCCGGGGCGGCAGCCTGGACCTCGGCCCCTTCAAGAGCCTCGTGTCGGAACGGCGCGACCTCTACGTGGCCATGGAGTCACTCTCCGCGCGCCGCAACACGGCCAACGAGGAGATGAAGCGCAAGGCCAAGGAGGATCCGGCCGCGCTCGAGGCCCTGCGCGGGGAGATGCGCACCGTCTCGCAGACCATCAAGGAGAAGGAGGCCCGCCTCAAGGAAGTGGAGGAGGAGCTCAGCCGCATCCTGCTGGTCATCCCCAACATCCCCCACGAGTCCGTGCCCGTGGGTGGCGGCGCCGAGGACAACGTCCAGGTGCGCAGCTGGGGCGAGAAGCCCAACCTCCCCTTCACCCCCAAGCAGCACTTCGAGCTGGGTGAGAAGCTGGGCATGCTGGACTTCGAGCGTGCCGCGAAGGTGTCCGGCTCGCGCTTCGCCTTCTACAAGGGAGCGCTCGCCCGGCTGGAGCGCGCCCTGGTGAGCTTCATGATCGACGTGCACACCCCCAAGGGGTACGTCGAGATGCTGCCGCCCTACCTGGTGCTGCGCGAGACGATGATGGGCACCGGCCAGCTGCCCAAGTTCGAGGAGGACGCCTTCAAGACGGTGGGCGAGCCCGAGCGCTTCCTCATCCCCACCTCCGAGGTGCCCGTCACCAACTACCACGCGGACGAGATTCTGGACGGGGACCAGCTGCCCCGGAAGTACTGCGCCTTCAGCCCGTGCTTCCGCGCCGAGGCGGGCTCGGCCGGCAAGGACACCCGCGGCCTCATCCGCCAGCACCAGTTCCACAAGGTGGAGCTGGTGAAGTTCGCCACGCCGGACACCAGCCTCGACGAGCTGGAGAAGATGACGGACGACGCGTGCGACATCCTCCGGCGCCTCGGGCTGCACCACCGGGTGATGTTGCTGTGCACCGGGGACATGGGCTTCGGCGCCCGGAAGACCTACGACATCGAGGTCTGGCTGCCCGGCCAGGGGACGTACCGGGAGATCTCCTCCTGCTCGGACTGCGGTGACTTCCAGGCGCGCCGGGCGAAAATCCGCTACCGCGCCCAGAAGGGGGACAAGCCCCAGCTCCTCCACACGCTCAATGGCAGTGGCCTGGCCGTGGGGCGGACGACCATCGCCATCCTCGAGAACTACCAGCGCGAGGACGGAAGCATCGCCATCCCCGAGGCGTTGGTGCCCTACATGGGAGGGCTCAAGGAACTCCGGCCGATGTAGTCTTCGGCTGTCAGCTTCCGGGGCCCGATAACGTTGTTGCAATGGGCCCCGGATGATGTAGAAGGGCGGCCCACGCAGTTCGGTGGCCCGCGCGGCTCCAAGCAGTGGAGGAGTGGCCGAGCGGCTGAAGGCAGCGGTCTTGAAAACCGCAGGTGGCGCAAGCTTCCCGTAGGTTCGAATCCTACCTCCTCCGTTTTTGTTGTTGCTGTGTGCGGTTCTTTGACAGTAAAGGCAGTGGAGAGATGGCCGAGAGGCTGAAGGCACAGGTTTGCTAAACCTGCATACTCGAAAGGGTATCGAGGGTTCGAATCCCTCTCTCTCCGCCACTCATCTTGGTTGTGGTAGCGCGAAAGTGGTTGTGGTACAGAGGTCGCGGTTGTGGTAGATGCGGTGAAGGAAACGGCAAGCTCCCTTAGCTCAGCTGGATAGAGCGTCGGACTACGAATCCGAAGGCCGGAGGTTCGAATCCTCCAGGGAGCGCCAACCTTTCCCCTCATCTCATTCCCTCATGAGTCTGGACGAAGCTTTCATGCAGCAGGCGCTCGCGCTCGCGCGGGAAGCCGCTGGACTCGGGGAAGTCCCTGTCGGTGCGGTGGCCGTACACGATGGTAAGGTCATCGGCGTCGGCTTCAATCGCAGGGAAATCGACCGGAATCCCCTGGCCCACGCGGAGATCTTCGCGCTGGACGCAGCAGCCAAGGCGCTAGGAGCATGGCGGCTCACGGGTGTCACCCTGTATGTGACGCTGGAGCCGTGTGCGATGTGCGCCGGAGCGCTGGTTCAGTCGAGGGTCACGCGGCTGGTTTTCGGAACGATGGACCCGAAAGCCGGAGCCGTTGGTTCGCTCTACAACCTCGCCGAGGAGCCCCGGCACAACCACCGGCTCCAGGTGATGAGTGGTATATTGGCGGACGAGAGCCGCCAGATGCTGAAGGATTTCTTCGAGCGACTGCGCGAGAAGAAACGCGACAAGTGAATATTGGAGAGCTGGCCGAGTGGTCGAAGGCACCTGACTCGAAATCAGGCATACCGGGAACGGTATCGTAGGTTCGAATCCTACGCTCTCCGCAGAGTGTCTCTCATGGAGAGGTGGCCGAGCGGTTGAAGGCGCACGCCTGGAACGCGTGTATATCTGAAAGGGTATCGTGGGTTCGAATCCCACCCTCTCCGTAGTCTGTTTCGCGGTAGCAAGAGCTTGTGGTCGGGACAACGTGGGGACGTGAACCCCGCCAGGTCCGGAAGGAAGCAACGGTAGCGCACCTCCGCGTGTGTCCCGGCCGTTCTTGTGAAGGAGCCGAATCTTCGAAAGAGGATTCGGCTCCTTCTTTTTTTGCCCTCAGTCCCGCGCGAGCACCGTCTCGCGGCCCACCCGGCCCACCACGTGGAAGCCGGCCGACTGGAGCTCCGCCAGGGCCCGGCCCTCGAAGGTGACGGCGCGGTTGAAGCGCCTGTCCCGCATGGCCGCCTGGAAGTTGGCGTCATGGGGCCAGTCACAGGTGAACCAGGGGATGTTCTTCCCGATGTAGAAGAAGCCTCCCGCTCCCCACAGGCCCTCGTTGACGATGAGCAGTCCGCGAGCGCCCTCCCCTCGCGTGGCCCTGACGATGGCGCGGAACTGGTCTCCTCGCAGGTCCACCGGCGGGAAGAAGAACCCCGCCAGCAGCGTGGTGGCCAGGGCCACCGCTCCCAACCCCCACTTCGAGCGGGCACTCTCGCGGCCTAGGACGAGGGCGGCCAGGGCCGGAGCCGCGGCCAGCGTCAGGAGCACCAGCGCCGGGTAGAGGAATCGCTCCTCCTTATGGGCCGTGGTGGTGATGGCGAGGAGGTAGGCCACCGCGCAGAAGAGCGGGAGGGGAATGGCGAACCGCTGGCGCAGGGAGGTGAGCCCCTGGGGCACCATGGCCCAGAGCCAGAGGGGCAACCCGGAGAGGAAGGGCCACAGGTAGAAGCCCGGCGGTGAAGCGCCGAACTGCCTCGCGGCCTGCCCGGAGAGGACGTTGAAGTCCACGTAGGCGAAGAAGGAGTGGAAGGGCTTGCCCCACGTCGCCCAATCGAGAGCCCCCAGGCCCAGCGCGACGACGAGTCCCCCGAGGCAGGCGAAGGCGAGCACCCGCCATCGCCAGGCCGCCGCCAGCCAGACGAGCGCCGCCAGCACCACCACCGCCGAGCCGTACCGCGCCACCACCGCCAGTCCCAGCGCCAGTCCGCCCACCAGGCCGGCGCGCATCGGGTGCTCGGTGCGGTCGAGCGCCTCCAGGGCCACCACGAGGAAGGCGGTGGAAAGCGACTCGCCCAACGTGCGGCCCGCGAAGACGAGCACCGGCCCGTAGAGGCCCACGGCGAGCAGCGCGAAGAGGCCTCCCGAGCGTCCCGCACGGCGCTCGGCGTAGCGGTATGTGGCCCACAACATCCACCCGTGCAGCGCCACCTGCGGCACGGCGATCAGCGCCCGGTACGCCACCGGGTGCGTGAGTCCCAGCACGTCCGCCAGCCGCAACAGCCACGAGGCCAGTCCCGGCATCGCCCAGTTGCGCAGACCCGTGCGCCACTCCCAGGCCAGCACCCCATAGCCATGGGCGCGAAACCAGGCCGGCTCGAGCAGCTGGTACACCTCGTCCGGGTGGATGCGCCCGAGCTGCGCCACCGCGATGAGCGCGGGCAACAGCCCGACCCCGCCCAGCAGCACCACGAGCGGCCACCCCGGACGCCCCCCGGAGCGCGGCACCTCGGAAACCGGAACAGCGGAGGGCGGAGGAGCGGAGACGGGCGCGGACACGGTCATGGGAAGGGCCTCGCGACTCTCCCCGCCCTCTCGTGGAAGCGCAAGCCAGGAGACGAAGCGGGCCCCTGGACGAGGAGTGAACCACACCCGACCTCATGCGTCCCATTCATGGACTTCCGGGCAGGACTGGAAAAGTAGAGCGGGCGGTGCATGGAAGTTGTGCGCTGGGGTGTTCTCCGTGTTTAGATTCACCGCCCCCATGAGCTACCTCGTCCTCGCCCGTAAATGGCGCCCGCAGACCTTCGACGACATGACCGGCCAGGAGCACGTGGTCCGGACGGTCGCCAACGCCATCAAGATGAACCGGGTGGCGCACGCCTACCTGTTCTGCGGCCCTCGAGGCGTGGGCAAGACGACCGCCGCCCGCCTGCTCGCCAAGGCCCTCAACTGTGAGCACGGCCCCACCCCCGAGCCCTGTGGCAAGTGCCAGGCCTGCACGGAGATCGCCGCGGGCACGTCGGTGGACGTGGCGGAGATCGACGGTGCCTCCAACAACGGCGTGGAGAACGTCCGCGAGATCCGCGAGAACGCCAAGTACCTGCCGCAGCGCGACCGGCACAAGATCTACATCATCGACGAGGTCCACATGCTCACGGGAGCCGCGTTCAACGCGCTCCTGAAGACGCTCGAGGAGCCGCCCGGGCACGTGAAGTTCATCTTCGCGACCACCGAGGCCCACAAGCTCCCGGACACCATCCTCTCGCGCTGCCAGCGTCACAACTTCCGCCGCATCTCCGCGGCCGTGATGCTCCAGCGGCTCAAGTACATCTGCGAGCAGGAAAAGGTCGCCATCTCCGAGCGGGCGCTCTCCATGGTGGTGCGCCAGTCCGAGGGCGGCATGCGCGACGCGCTCAGCCTCCTGGATCAGATCTTCTCCGCCTGCGGCCCCGAGCCCAAGGACGAGGACATCGCCGATGCGCTGGGGACCATCGATCGCACGGTGGTGCAGGGCTTCGCCGAGGCGCTGGTGCGCAAGGACGCGAAGGGCGTGCTCGAGCGCGTGGAGGAGGTCTTCAACCGCGGCACGGACCTCAAGCGCCTCACCGAGGAGCTCGCGCTGCAGCTGCGCCACCTCTTCGTCGCCAAGACGCTGGGCGAGGCCCCTGCGGAGCTCGCCGAGTCCGAGCGCAACGCGCTCACCACCCTGGCCAAGGAGGCGGACCCGGCGCAGATCTCCCGCCTCTTCGATGTGGTGCACGGGTGCGTGTGGGAGGTGTCTCGCGCGGCCCATCCCCGGCTCGCCCTGGAGATGGCGTTGCTCAAGGCCATCCAGCTCTCGCCGGTCGGCTCCATCCCGGAGCTGCTCGCCCGGGTGGATCGTCTCGCTTCCGGCCTCGGTCCCACCGAGGACGCGCGCAAGGTAGCTGCTGGGGCGCCCGGAGGTCGCTCCAGTCCCGCCAACTTTCGCTCCCACTGAGCGTCCCCCGGAGCCCGCCCGGGCCCCGGCCCCACCGCCTCGCGCGCCCGAGCCCACCGCACCTCCCGCGGCGGCCATGGCCCCGTCGCGTCCGCTGGAGGCCCGGGGTCCGGCTCCCGTGGCTTCGGCCCCGCGAGCCCCGGCACCTCCTGTCCAGGCCTCCGAGCCCGTCCAGCCCGCGATGGCTCCGGCCTCGCCGCCTTTTGGCATGTCCCGGGGCGGCCCCGCGCCCGTCGCGCGAGCTCCCGAGGCTCCCGCGCCCACGCAGCCCGTGGTGCGCGTGACGAACGTGCGCCTGCCCCCGCAGCCGCCACAGCCCCCTCCTCCAGTCGACGACGAGCGCTACTTCCCCGAGGAGGCCTCTCCCGAGGGCTGTGCCTCCGGTGAGTGCCTGCCGGACGCGCCACCCGTTCCCCTCGCCGAGCCGGAACCAGAGGCCGAGTCCGTCCGGCCCTTCGACGTCCACCACGCGGGGCGCGCCGCGGTTCCCATGGCCGCCTCGGGCCGCGACAACCCCCGGAAGCCGCTCCAGGACCGGTGGCGCTCGGCGGTGGACACCGTGCGCGATGCCTCCGGCCGGCACGCCAAGTCGCTCGCCTGCGGCCGCCTGCTGTGGATCCGCGAGGGCGAGGTGGCGATCGCCTACACGCCCAAGGACGGCTTCCACAAGACGACCGTGGCCGGAGGCGCCGGGCGCGCCATCGTCGAGAAGGCCCTCTCCGAGCACTTCGGCCGCCCCACGAAGCTCCTGGTGCAGGACATCTCCGAGAACGAGGCCCAGCAGAGCACTGGCTCGAGCCTCATCAGCATCGCCCAGGAGGACGCCCAGGAGCGCGCCGCCTACGAGAAGAGCACCGAGGGCCGTGTGCGCAGCCACCCCGCCATCCGCGCCACCCTGAAGTTCCTGGGGGGCGAAATCGAACACATCCAGGTGTACGACCAGCCCGCGCGCCCGGTAGCCGCCCCGACGAACGACCTCCCCGACGAGAGCCCCTGACAACCGGCTCGCCCGACGCTAGGGTGCGCGTTCCGCACTACACCGAGCGGTCTTCCGACGCCCGCTCGCATGTCCTACGAGGAAGCGCATGCCCGGCATCGACTTGAACTACTTCATCCGTCAGGCCAACAAGCTCACGGAGAAGATCGAACAGCGCAAGAAGGAGCTGGCCGAGGAGACCGTCGAGGCCAAGGCCGGCGACGGCCGTGTCACCGTGGTCGCCAACTGCGTCCAGGAGATCAAGAGCATCAAGATCGACAAGTCCCTCGTGGACCCCAACGACCTGGGCATGCTCGAGGACCTGGTCACCGCCGGCGTCAACGCCGCCCTGGCGAGCAGCCGTGAGAAGATGCAGCGCGAGCTCGGAAAGATCTCGGGCGGCGTGAAGATCCCCGGCATTACTTGATTGGCGAATGACTCCGGATCCGCTCAATCGGCTGGTCGCCCAGCTCGCGAAGCTCCCCGGCATCGGAGAGAAGACCGCGCAGCGGCTGGCGTTCCACATCCTCCGCGCTCCGGGCGAGTACGCCCAGGAGCTCTCCCAGGCCATCCGCGAGGTGAAGGAGAAGGTGCACCTGTGCGCCCGCTGCTTCTCCCTGACGGACTCGGAGCTGTGCGGCTTCTGCCGGGACAACCGGCGCGATGAGCGCACGCTGTGCGTCGTGGAGACGTTCGCGGACCTGATGGCCCTGGAGCGCACCCGCGAGTTCAAGGGGCGCTACCACGTGCTGCACGGTGTGCTCTCGCCGCTGGACGGCGTGGGCCCCGAGCAGCTGCGCATCAAGGAGCTGCTCACGCGTCTGGGGGACGGCCATGTCGAGGAGATCATCCTCGCCACCAACCCGGACGTGGAGGGAGAGGCCACCGCGCTCTACCTCACGCGGCTGCTCAAGCCGATGGGCATCCGGGTGAGCCGCATCGCCCAGGGCCTGCCCATGGGCGGCGACCTCGAGTACGCCGACCAGGCCACGCTGGCCAAGGCGCTCAGCGCCCGGCGCGAGCTGTGAGCCGCCCCGGCTACCGCGTCACGCGGTAGCCGAAGGGCAGCACCACCGTCACTTCCTTGTCGCGATGGGCCGGGAAGCGCAGGCGCTCCACCTGCTTCTCCAGGCACTTGCCCACGGGCCGCGTCGCCAGCGGCCCCTGCGTGGTCGCGTTCGCCTTGCCCGAGGAGATGATGGTGAAGCGCACCTGCACGTTGCCCTCGTCCGAGGGCAGGTCGCGCTTGTACTGCTCGAAGCACGACATGATGCGCGCCCGGTTGCGCGATACCACCTTCTGGATGTCCGCGGCCTCCAGCGTCACGCGCTTCTGCGTCCGCGACGACACCTTCGTGACGGGGGGCTCGGCCTGCTCGGCGGGTGGAGCCACGGTGGACTCCGGCGCGGCGGCCAGCGCCGTCTGGGCGGGCGAAACCTGGGCGGAAGAAGGAGCGGCCTCGGCGACGGCGGCCACGACGCTCCCCGGCACCGCGGCTTCCAGTGACGCGGGAGCGGTCTCCGTGGGGGCCGGCGGTGGGGACTCGGGCGCCGAGGGCGGAGCGGCCTGGACCACGGGCTGAGGCGCCGGCTGTGCCACCGGCTCCGAGGGAGCCGTCCCGACCTTGCGCCCCACCACGAACGCTCCTCCCGCCAGCAGCAGGCAGCCCGCCACGACACCCGCGACGACGCCACGCCAGCGCGAGGACCCGGCCACCGCACCGTTCGTGCCGGGCTGGGAGGGAACGGCTCCCGTCTGTGCCTCGGAGGAAACAGAGGACATGGAGCCCGACAGCCGCATCGAGGACCCGGCGACCGTCTCCGGAATGGAGAGCCCGGACTGCCTCAGCGTCGTGATCGTCGGGATGCGCGTCTTCTCCGCGTAGCGCTCCTCGCCGAAGCTGGTGCGCAGGTACGCGGCCAGCTGGGAGCCCGTCGTCCGCTGGGACTCCTTCGACAGGAGGTGCTCCAGGTCGTCCGCGAACTCCGCGGCGGTGGCGTAGCGCTCCTCGGGGTCGTAGGCCATCGCCCGGAGCACCACCATCTCCAGCTCCGGGGACAGGTCGGGCCGCAATTCCCGGGGCGGCTGGTACTCGCCCTCCAGCAACGCGTTGAGCACCGCCAGGTCGTTGTCCCGGGCGAAGGGCCGCACGTGGGTGAGCGCCTCGTAGAGGCTCACGCCCAGCGCGAAGACGTCCGCGCGCTGGTCCACCTGGGCTCCCCGCGCCTGCTCCGGCGCCATGTAGATGTACTTGCCCTTCACCACACCGGTGCGCGTCTGGGCCTGGCGCGACTCGTACTTGGAGATGCCGAAGTCCAGCACCTTCACCTGGCCCTCGTACGTCACGTACAGGTTCGAGGGCGAGATGTCGCGGTGGACGATGTTCAGCCGCCGTCCCGCCTCATCGGCGAACTCGTGGGCGTAGTGCAGACCCCGCGCCGCGTCCGCCAGCACCCGCATCACCAGCGGCACCGGGACGTACTCGCCCCGGAAGCTCGCCGTGCGCACCGTGGTGGAGAAGTCCTCCCCCGGCAGGTACTCCATGCAGATGTAGTAGCAGCCGTCCGCGAAGCCCAGGTCTTGAATCTGGACGATGTTCGGGTGCGACAGCTTCGCCGCCAGCCGGGCCTCGTCGCGGAACATGTCCACGAACTCGGGCAGGCCCGAGAGATGGGCCAGCATCCGCTTGATGACGACGTTGCGCTCGAAGCCGTCCGCGCCCACCCGCTTGGCGAGGAAGATCTCCGCCATGCCGCCCTCGGCCAGCTTGCGCACCAGCACGTACTGGCCATAGGCCCGGAGCTGAGCGTCGGGACTGCCTCCAGCGACCTTTCCAGCGTCGGGCGTCGTCATGCGGGCCTCACTTCAGGGTGCGCACCGTATACACATCCGGTGCGCGGGGACGTGACAGCTTGAATACCACGAGGGGTGGCCGTCCCTCCGGCACCACCCAGGTGTTGAACCGGTGTTTCGAGTCGAGATTCACCGGCCGTCCGTTCACGGAGAGCTTCGAATCCACCGGGGCCACTCCCGTCACGCGCACGCGAGGCCCCGCGCGCTGGCCCTCCCGGGGGGCGTTGATGACGAGCGTGGGCACCGAGTTGTCGAAGACGAGCTCCAGCTTGTTCATCCGCCCGCCGCGGATGGGCTGACCGCTCGGAGCCACAGGGGTGACGGACCAGAGGAAGCTGCCCTCTTTCAGGATACCGGCCTCGAGCGGCACCTGGGGCGCGGAGGCAGTCCGCTCCGCCACGGGCTGGCGCAGCTCGCCGGTCCGGTACACCGCCACCCGGTAGGACGCCGCGCCCTGCACCGCCTCACAGGTGAAGGTGACGGCCGGTGGCTTGTCCTGGAAGAAGATGGTCGTCTTCTCCGGCCCCTCGGGTACCCGGTTGCGCAACCGGTCCAGCTCGCCCTTCGTGGAGCGCTCCGGCCCGAAGGACGCATTGCCCCGCGCCACCACCGAGCCGTCCAGCCGCCGCACCCGCCAGAACAGCGAGCCCCGCGCCGGAGGCGTCACGTTGACGAAGCCATTCCGGGCCGCACCCGCCAGCACCGGCTTCTTGAAGTCCGCATCCGAGGCCACCTCCACCCGCACCTCGCCCGCCTCCTCCCACGTGAGGGACACCTCCGGCAGGCGCCGCTGGAACACCTGCTGGCCCTCGACGGAGGGCAGCGCGAGCGGTGCCCGCGCCAGCGCCTCGACCTTCGCGGTGGCCTCGCCCGCCACGGTGGCGCGCTCGCCCGCGTGCAGCGGCTCGCGAGCCCCACCACGCACCAGCGTCACGTCACCCGCGCGAGAATCCACGGTGAAGCCATCCCCGGTACGCCGCACCTCGAGCCGGGCCGCCCCGCTGCTCTCCAGCGACAGTCCCGGCAACACCACCCGGCTGGCGCGCCCCGAGGCCAGCATCAGCCCCAGCTCGCCCTTGCGCAGGTCCAACCGCGCCTCGTCCGTCGAGCCCGCCCGGGACACGTCCTCCACCACCAGCTCGCCCCCAGCACCCAGCGAGAGCGTGGACTCCGAGCCCTCCAGCTTCAGCAGCGCCGTGCCCCGGCGCACGCGCACGCTGTCACCGGCCTTGAGCGACTCGCCATCCCGGTCCACCCCGCGCCACCGGGCACTGCCCTTCTGGCGCCACTCGGCGCGGCCCGTCCCGGCATGCACCGTCACCTCGACGGGCGCCAGCTCCAGCACACGCGTCGTCACGCCCCCCACCTTCACCGACGCCACCTGGCCCTGCTCGGCCTTCACCGTCTGCCCGTTCTTCGCCACCACCTCCACGGTGCCCAGCAGCACTTCCACGCGGCCCTCGTCCGGGCCCACGTCCACCTTCACCGCGCTGCCGTCCGAGCCCACGCGCGTGAGACCAAATGGGGTGAGCAGGGTGAGCTGCACCTTCGGGCCCGCGGGCCCCTTCGGCTGGTCCGCCGGCACTCGCGACAGCACGAAGCCACGCGACACCGCCATCACCACGCCGCTCGAGTCCTCCTCCAGCACGAAGCGCGCGTCCGGCCCCACCTCCACCGTGCGCCCGTCGGCGAAGCGCACCGTGACGCTTCCGTCCGCGCCCGTCTCCACCGCGTCACCCCGCGACAGGGGGCCCCGCACCGCTGGCGACTGCTTGCCCCCGCGCTCCAGCCGCGCCTCGCCTTTCACGCTCTCGAGCCGCGCGAGCTCCACGGCCTTCGCCTCCGGCACCGCCACCGGCTTCTGCTCCACGGCGGCGGGAGGAGGTGGCGCGGGCACGGGCGCGGGTACGGGCTCCTCGTCTCCGCAGGCGGTGGCCAGCAGCAGACACAGAGCGGACACGAGACGTGGACGGAGGGAGCTCACCGGGATTTGGGGAAGAGATCGACGTTGAAGATGGCTTGTTCGCCGTCGCGAACGGTGACGACCTTGGTCTGGGACAGATGTCCGGGAGCCGAGAAGACGAGACGATACCTACCTTGCTTGAGTTGGACCTGGAAAGACCCCCGGGCGTCGGTGCGGCGGCGAATCTTCGCCTCGGGGATGACCACCAGGGCCTTCAGGGGCTTGCCCTTCCGCACACTGCGCACCTGCCCGGACAGGGTGGCGAGCGCTCCCTGCCGCCCGGACACCAACGTGACGGGCAGCTCCGTCTCCGTCCCCACGGCGATGACCACCGCCTCCTGCGCCGTCCTGAAGCCCTCGGCTGATACTTTCACCTCCAAGGGACCAGGCGGCAGCCCCTCCAGGCGAACCTGACCTGTCGCGTCGGTGCGGAGCTCGCGGGAGCCCACGAACACGGCCACGCCCGGCAGGGGCTTGCCACCGCGCGCATCCACCACCGTCACCCGCAGGGTTCCCACGCGCGGCTCAGGACGCGCCCGCACCACCAACTCCGCACGCTCGCCGGCTGCCACGGTGACGCGCTCCTCCGCGGGCTGGTAGCCCCCCGCGCTCACCCGCGCGAGCACCTCTCCCGGCGGCAGCACCACGTCCGACAACCGCCCGTCCACGCCCGCCACCCGGGGCGCCTGCTCCACTCCGCCCGCCGTCAGCACCACCCGGGCCTCGGGGAGCGGCAGGCCGGTGTCCGCGTCCACCACCGTCAGCAAGAGCTCGCCCGTCTCCGGCCGCCGCTCCGTCTCCGCTCCTCCCAGGGAGAGCTCGAACGCCACGCCCGCGCGGCTGATGGTCTGGCTCGACACCACGCCATCCGCCGTCGTCAGCGCGTCACGCACGTACTGGTAATCCAGCACCAGCGCCCCGCCCCACCCGCCTCGCCGCAGCACCGGGACGAGCAGCGCCCCTCCGGCCGCGAAGCCAGTCGACGAGGCGCCGATGGCCAACACCGGCAGCTCCCCGCGCACCTCCGCGCGCAGGCGCCAGGGCAGCGGCACCACCACGCGGGCCCCCACCAGCGCGGCATGGCGCGCCGTGGGCACGAGCTGCACCTGTCCCGCACTGGAGGAGAAGACCGGCAACTGCGCGAAGCCGTAACCCGCGCTCAACTCCGCGCGCACCGGCCCCAGGAAGACGCGCGCCGCCGGCCCCACCGAGGCCCTCACCAACGCGCCCCCCGTCACGGACTCCGAGCCCAGTGAGAGACGGAAGCCCTCGCGCTGCACACGGGCCCACCCACCCCACCAGCCCCCGCCGAACGCGGAGAGCCCCAGCGCCACGTCATTGGGCGTCATGCCCGAGTACGACACCGCCGGGCCCGCCTCCTGGGCCCCCTCCCGGAAGGCCAGCCCGTAGCGCAACCGCACCGAGGCCCACTCCGCGGCCTCCCCCTGGGCCCACGCGCTGATCGGCGCTCCCAAGGTGAGCGCAAGTAGGAGAATGGCGAAAAAGGGAAGGGAGCGGAACGGCACGGCCGGAGTATAGTGAAGACTCGACAGGTCCCCTCGAAACTGGAAGCGACCGGGCTTCCACCTCGCCTTCCTACCTCGGAAGATGCCCCCGCATGAGCCCCATCCCCCTCCCGCTGGCCCCGAGCAGGCAACCTCTGTGGGCACGTGCCTGCACGCCAGCCCCGGGAGCACCTGGTTCCAGGGATAGAGGTGGCTTCTTGCCGGGTTGGAAGGGCTTTGCTAAAGCTCCCCCGGTCGGGAGCGCCGCACCTAACCTCCGAAATTCATTCCGGAAACCTTCGGGGGCCGCGGGAGTCAAGGTCGAGCGAGACGCTTAGGAGCGTAAACGCCCATGGGCACGCAACTGGTGATGTACGAAGAGGAGTTCACCAAGATCAACGCGGTTTGCGACCGGCTTACCAAGGACGCGAACGCGAAGGTGGTGTTCCTCGTCGACAAGAACGGGCAACTCATCTCTTCCGCGGGACAGACGCAGAACATCGACACCACCTCACTGGCCTCGCTGACGGCCGGTAACGTGGCGGCGATGGGCGGTCTCGCGAAGCTGATTGGCGAAAACGAGTTCCCCCATCAATTCCACGAAGGGGCCAAGGACTCGTTGTACATGACCATCGTCGGGAGCCGGGTGGTGCTGGTCGTCATCTTCGACAACCGGACCAGCCTCGGCCTGGTGCGCTTGCGCATCAAGAAGGCCAGTGACGAGCTGACCAAGATCTTCGAGAGCCTCGTGAAGAAGACGGATGGTCCCGGGGTCGGCTCGCCGTTCGCCGAGATTTCCGACGACGATATCGACAACCTCTTCAGCGAGTAACCCGAGAAGCCATGTCCTTCATCAACTACTCGTCTCGCGAAATCAACTGCAAGATCGTCTACTACGGTCCCGGGTTGTGCGGGAAGACGACGAACCTGCAGTACATCTACAACAAGACCGCCGCGGAGACGAAGGGCAAGCTCATCTCGCTCTCCACCGAGACGGATCGCACGCTCTTCTTCGACTTCCTCCCGCTGTCGCTCGGTGAGATCCGCGGCTTCAAGACGCGCTTCCACCTGTACACGGTGCCGGGCCAGGTCTTCTACGACGCCAGCCGCAAGCTCATCCTCAAGGGCGTGGACGGCGTGGTGTTCGTCGCCGACAGCCAGGTCGAGCGCATGGAGGCCAACATGGAGTCGTTGGAGAACCTCCGCATCAACCTGGCCGAGCAGGGCTACGATCTGAACAAGCTCCCGTACGTGATGCAGTACAACAAGCGGGACCTGCCCAACGCGGTGACGGTGGAGGAGATGCGCAAGTCGCTCAACCAGCGCAACATCCCCGAGTACCAGGCGGTGGCGCCCACCGGCGTCGGCGTGTTCGACACGCTCAAGGCGGTGGCCAAGCTGGTGCTGACGGAGCTGAAGAAGGGCGGCTAGGCCGTGTGGCGGGCCGCTCGCGTGCTGGCCGTGGCGTTCACGGCCATGTGGGCCCCTGCCTTCGGGCAGCAGGGCCCTTCCGCCGTCCCCACGCCCGCCCCCACGGAGGCCGCTCCGCCCGCCGCTCCGGCGCAGGCTCCCGCCGCGTCGCAGGCCCGCACGGCGGACGAGGCCTTCAACACCCGGGTGCGCACGCTGGAGGAGCAGGTCGTCGACCTGAAGGAGAAGATCTACCGCTCCAAGGCCCGCCTGCAGTTGCTGCAGGAGACGGTGCTGGGCGGAGAGCTCTCCACCGGGGCGCGCGCGGTGCTCGTGCACCGCAACGAGATGGGTGACTCGTTCGTGCTGGAGTCGGTGGTGTACGCGCTGGACGGCGCTCCCATCTACACCCGCACGGACGAGACCGAGGAGCTGTCCAAGAGCCGGGAGTTCGAGATCTTCAGCGGCCGCCTCGTGCCGGGCCAGCACCAGGTGGCCGTGCGGCTCGTCTACCGCGGCCATGGCTTCGGGGTGTTCAGCTACCTCGAGGGCTACCGGTTCAAGGTGCAGTCCAGCTACACCTTCAACGCGGAACCGGGGAAGGTGACGACGGTGCGCGTGGTGGGCTTCGAAAAGGGAGGAGTGACCACGGACCTGCAGGACCGGCCGGCCGTGCGCTACGACATCGAGTCGTCACGCGAGCCCGAGAAGCCGAAGCCGACCCCGGATGCCGCTCCGCCGCCTCCCGCCGCGGCCTCCGAATCGAAGTAGAGGGCCGGACTTGAGCACGTCGCGCCTCCACGCCCTGCTGCTCACGGCGGCCACGCTCGTGGCACCCGGCTCCGCGCGCGCCGCCGAGGCCCCTGCCCCACCGCCCACCGCTCAAGAGCTGGCCTCGCGGCTGGAGCAGGTGTCCGTGCGGCTCGAGGCCGCCGAGAAGGACCTCCGCTTCGTCGAGACGCAGTTCACCCAGCGCCCCGAGCCCGGCGAGGACGAGCTGTTGCTGCGCCGCTTCTCCGACGGAGAGATTCAGTACCTGCTGGAGGACTGGGCCGCGGCGTCGGTGCTCTTCTACGATCTGGTGGGCGACCCGCGGTTCCGCGAGCAGGGGCGCTACCCGGACGCGCTCTTCTACCTGGGGGACTCGCTCTACCGGCAGCAGAACTACGTGGGCGCGCGCATCTACCTGCGCGAGCTGCTCACGCGGAGCGACACGAAGCACTACCGGGACGCGCTCGCGCGCTACCTGGAGATCGCCGGCCGGCTCAACCAGCTCTCCGGCATCGACGAGTACATGGAGCGGGCGCGGCGCCTGTCGGGCGGCCAGCTTCCCCCGGAGCTCGAGTACGTCTACGCCAAGTGGCTCTTCAAGCGGACGGACCTGCCGGAAGCGGAGCGGCGCCAGCGCACCCGCGCGGCCTTCCAGCCCCTGGCCACCACCGCCGGCGGACGCTTCCAGAGACAGAGCGCGTACTTCCTCGGCGTGCTGTCCGTGCAGGCGGGAGACTACGCGGGAGCCGTGGAACAGTTCCGCCTCCTGGCCGCCGAGGAGGCGCAGGAGCCGGAGCTTCAGCGGCTCGAGGAGCTGGCGAGTCTGTCACTGGGGCGGCTGCTCTACGAGCTGGGACGCCTGGACGAGGCGCTCGACCAGTACGCGCGGATTCCGCGCGGGAGCGAGTCCTTCGTGGATTCGCTCTATGAAATGGCCTGGGTGCACGTGAAGAAGGCGGACTTCGAGAAGGCGAAGAACGCCACGGACATCCTCCTGCTGGTGGGACCCGAGGCCCCCATCGCCCCCGATGCGCGCCTGCTCCAGGGGCACCTGCAGCTCAAGCTGCACAAGTACGACGAGGCCACCGCCACGTACGAGGAGGTCGTCGGCACCTACAAGCCGGTGCGGGACCAGTTGGACGCACTGCTGAAGACGAACCAGGACCCCGTCGCGTATTTCGACAAGCTGCTGGCGCGCAACGAGCGCACCCTGGATGTCACCACGCTGTTGCCGCCGATGGCGCTCCAGTTCGCCACCACCCAGGAAGAGGTGACGAAGGCGGTGGCGATGCAGAAGGACCTCGACAGCAGCCGCGAGGGCGTGGACGAGTCGAAGACCATCGCCACCCGCATCCTCCGGGCCCTGGACGAGCGCGGCCTCCAGGTGTTCCCCGAGCTGCAGGAGGGCTACCAGCGGGCGGACGCGGTGGACAGCGCACTGGTGCGCACGGAGCAGGACCTGGTGCAGGTGGAGGGGGACGTGCTGCGGGGACGGCTGCGGCCCGAGGAACTCACCTTGTTGGAAGGTGTGCGCCGCGAGCGAGAGGCCCTGGGCGCGCGGCTGGCCACCCTGCCCACCAACCCCCAGGAGCTGGAGGCGCGGCGGGAGCGGATGCAGACCAAGGTGGACGAGCTGGACCGCGGCGCGTTCCAACTGGGCTTCGAGCTGCGGAGCATGGAGGCCATCTCCACCGCGGTGCGCAAGTGGTTGGACGACACGCGCGCCGAGCGCACCCCCCCCCCGACGGACGAGCGGGAGTTCCTCACCCAGTTGCGCAACGAGGAGCAGACGGTGGAGGCGCTGGAGGCCGAGCTGAAACTGCTGCGCTCGCGCCTGGCGGACGAGCGTGCATCCGCGAGCGCCTTCGTGTCGGGAGAGGACATCCTGCGCATGCAGTACCGCGAGACCCTCCATCACGAGCATGCACTGATGGCCGCCGCCGAGCAGCGGCTGTCCGGAGAGGACGCGGCGCTGGTGGCTCGGACGCACGAGACGCGCCGGAACTCGGAGCTCCTGCGCGCCCGGGTGGACACGGCCCGGCAGGTGCTGCGCGCCCAGGTGGAGCGGCGCGGCGCGGCCATCAAGGGCAAGGTGTTGGCCGAGCAGCAGTTGCTCCAGGACTACCACCAGGAAGTGGCCAGCGTGACCGGCGACGCGCGCAACCTGGTGGGCCGCATCGCCTTCGAGAGCATCCAGAAGGTGCGCAAGCAGTTCTACGACCTCGTCCTCAAGGCGGACGTGGGACTGGTGGACGTCGCTTTCACGCGCAAGCAGGACAAGACATCGGAGATTCAAAAGCTCTCCGCGCAGAAAGACAAAGACCTGCGCGACCTCGAGAAGGAGTTCGAGGAAGTCCTCAAGGACGAGAACTAGGAAGTCTCCCTTCGAGACTCCCGGATGTGTGCGCGCTCACAGCGCATCCCCAATGATTGCGCGCGTTTCGTGAGGCATCGGGGACTCTACAGTCACATCATATCACATGACTTTTGAAGTCGTGTCCGGTAGGGTCCTTGACCTGGATATTGCGCAATGCGCGCAGGGACTGTTACTCTCTCCGGGTATAGGGGACTTCCACGTTCTGACTGGAAATTCCTGGTACGTGCTGTTGGGGCTGGATGGGGAGGACGAGCGAGAACAAGGGCGCACAAGAACTGGGAACGAATCCCGGCCACCGGAAGGAATCCATGGCGTACGAGAATCCACGCAGATGGTTGCCAGGGGCCCTACTGGCTTCTGCCCTGATGGCCTCGGGATGTTCAACGCCTCAAGCCATCGAAGGGGTCGTGCGTCCCAAGCCAGGAGAGCCTCTTCTGGAGAGTCTCCCAGGTCCGATGCCGGGCTTTGGACCCTTCGATTCCTACTCGGATGCTGTGCTCGCCGCGTGCCCGACCATCCTCTCCAAACCCAATGCGACCGCGGGCCGCGTTCAGGACCAGGACTTCCCACTGCGTTGGCGCATCTCACGCGAATACTGTGCCTGGCTTTATTACACGCCAGACCACAAGTACGAGATGAGCAACCTGACGGACCAATCGAAGCCCGACGACCTGGATAGGAAGAGGAGCTGTGCCCTTCCTTCCGTCGTGGATGACCAGCGATACCCGCCAGACAGCCTCAAGTACGTCTTCGCGCTCCACAATCATCCCTATGCGGCCGCACTCTCCGATGACGACATCCGGGCCATCGTCGCGAAGGGACGGATTCACGACTTCGAGTTCCAGGGCCGGAATGGACCGCTCGGGAATCAGTCGATCAAACTCGCCATCATCGCGTTCTTCTCGAACTCAAGCGATCCCGAACACCCTACGTGCGACGGTTTCTTCCAATACATTCCGCTCGCGGGCCAACTGAGGAAGTGGACCCACACACGAGGCGAATGGCGCTGCCAGCAAACCGGCACCATCAAATGGCTCAATGACGTAGACTATCGCATCGAGAAGAAAACGGCTCCCTGCCAGAACTCCGCCGAGGGCGCGCCATGAGACTGAGAAACCTGCCCCTCACGCTGACCGTCATTCTCTCGAGCTGTGCGCTGTTCCAGAAACCCGCGCCACGGCAAGAAGACACCTCCATCAAGTTCCCCGACTTCCACGAGCACTTCGCGACAACAATTGGCGAGCAAGGCAAACCGTACGAGCTGGACGGTGCCACACTTCGAGCCATCACCATCGCCGCCAATGACTTCATCCCTCCCAATGGAAGGGAGCGGCAGTGTTGGGAGAAACAAGAAGCCCACCGCTACCGGGTCATCCGGCGGGATGAAATCATTTTCGTGGAGATTGGCTCAGACCCCAAAGCCTGCAAACCCGCGGTCCTCCCACTAGACGGCGGAGCGAAGTACGCCATCAGCATGGATGGGCGCATCCTCCGTCGCTTGTTCGACGGTGAGCCCGAGGATTTGAGCCCGGCTTCCGAGACCGCGGAGCAGGAGTCGCAGGGCACTCCTTTTCCCGACTCACAAGTGGGCGGCGTCTGGGGCAAGCCAGACCCAAACCTCCCTTCGTCATGGTTCGACGGAGGCACCCGCAGTCCGACCCCGGAATCACCATCCACTCCACCTCCCGCCCCTGGCTTGCCCGACGCCGGTTCACCGGCACCGGACGGCGGCGTTCAGACGCCGGACGGTGGTTCACCGGGAGTCCCGCCCCCACCTTCCCCTCCCGACGCGGGTTGAGCGGAAAGGGCCGGCCCGGGCCTCTTGCCTGGCCGCTCGCCTGCCTGGCCCCGCCCGACAGTCCTTGGGGGCCCTCCGTCGCGTTGGCTAGGATGCGGCGGATTCGATGCGCCGCCCCCTGCTGCTCGCCCTGCTGACGCTGGCCTCCGTGCGCGCCACCGCGCAGGACGAGGCACGTCCGCAGCCGGCCGCCTCGCGCTTCTCGGGACTCGGCCGCACGCCCGAGCAGGAGAAGCTGCTGGAGGAGCTGAGCGAGGCCGTCCAGCGCTACGAGGAGGAATCCCGCGAGTACAAGCAGGAGATCCAGCGCCTCATCGAGAAGAAGTATCGGGACAGGCGCGACGGGCTGGGGGCATCGTACGAGAAGGCCATCTCCAGCATGGAGAGCCAGGAACGTCAGGAGCGGCTGGACGCCATCGCGCGCTTCGAGGAGTTCCTCCGGCGCTACCCCGACGAGCCCCGCTACACCCCGGACGTCATGTTCCGTCTGGCGGAGCTGTACTACGAGCGCTCCAGCGACACGCACCTCGTGGCCATGCGCGAGCAGGAGGAGAAGCTGCGCACCCTCCCCGAGGGCGCCGAGCCCCCTCCCGAGCCACAGCCGGACTTCAACCCGTCCATCTCGCTCTACCGGCAGCTCCTCTCGCGCTTCCCGGACTACCGGCTCAACGACGGCGCGCAGTACCTGCTCGGCTACTGTCTGGAGAAGCAGAACGCCTTCGAGGAGGGCCTCGCCTCCTACCAGCAGCTCATCACCCGCTACCCCACCAGCCGCTTCGCCACCGAGGCGTGGGTGCGCATCGGCGAGTACTTCTTCGACGCGTACAGCGATCCCGACGCCCTCTCCAAGGCCGCCCAGGCCTACGAGGCCGCCATCCGCGACACCTCGCACCCGCTCTACGACAAGGCCCTCTACAAGCTCGGGTGGACGTACTACCGCATGGACCGCTACGACGAAGCCGTCGACCGGTTCATCACCCTCGTGGACCTCTACGAATCCTGGCGTGCCACCCGGGGCGACGAGGCCGGCAGCGGTGACCTGCGCGACGAGGCCCTCCAGTACACCGCCATCTCCTTCTCCGATGACACCTGGGGCGGCCTCGAGAAGGCCAAGGCGTACTTCGCGAGGATCGGCCCCCGCCCCTACGAGCCCGAGGTGTACCGCCGCCTGGGTGATGTCTTCTTCGACCAGACCCAGCACGCGGCGGCCATCGATGCCTACACGCTGGTGCTACAGAAGGCTCCGCTCTCCCCGGACGCGCCCCTGCTGCAGCAGAAGATCGTCCAGGCGTACGAGCGGGACCGCAAGCTGACCGAGTCCTCCGCCGAGGCCCAGAAGCTCTCCGAGCTCTACTCGCCCGGCTCCCCGTGGTACCAGGCCCACCAGCGCGACCCCGACGTGCTGGCCACCGCCGACGACCTCACCGAGAAGAGCCTCTACTCCAGCGCCATCTACCACCACCAGCAGGCCCTCGTGTTCAAGCAGGAGGGCAAGTTCGACCAGGCCAAGGCCAGCTTCGAGCTCGCCGCCTCCGGCTACTCCAAGTACCTGGAGCGCTTCCCGCGCAGCAAGAACTCCTACGAGCTCGAGTTCTACGCCGCCGAGTGTCTCTACAACTCGCTGCAGTTCGGCGGGGCCGCGAAGCACTACGAGCGGGTGCGCGACTCCACCCTGGGCAACAAGTACTTCGCCGAGTCCGCCTTCAGCGCCGTGCTCTCCTGGCAGAAGCAGCTCGAGGTGGACATCAAGGCCGGCAAGCAGCCCGCCCCCACCCCGCTGCGCTCCAGCGAGCGGCCCGAGGGTCAGCCCATCCAGCCCTCGCCCCTCACCGCGCTGGAGGCGAAGCTCGTGGCCGCCTCGGACGCCCACGTGGCGAAGCTCCCCCAGAGCGAGCGCTCCCCGGGCATCGCCTACAAGGCCGCAGAGCTGTACTACGCCCACGACGACTTCCCCGAGGCCCGCCGCCGCTTCGAGGCCATCGTCAAGGCGTTCCCCCAGCACGAGGTGGCCCGCTTCTCCACCAACCTCATCGTGGAGACCTTCCTCATCAGTCAGGACTGGAAGAGCGTCGAGGAGGTCAGCGGCCAGCTCGCCTCCAACAAGGACGTCATCGATCCCAAGAGCGAGCTCCACAAGGACCTCGTCCGCTTCAAGCTCGCCGGCCGCTTCAAGCTCGCCGATCAGCTCCTCGCGGAAGGCAAGTACGAGGAGGCCGCCGCCAAGTACATCGAGCTCGTCAACGAGGCCCCACGCCACGAGTTCGCCGACAAGGCCCTCAACAACGCCGCCGTGGCCTACGAGAAGACGCAGCGCTTCGACTCGGCCCTCCAGCTCTACGAGCGCATCTTCCGCGAGTACCCTTCCTCGCCCCTGGCCGATGGCGCCCTCTTCCGCGTGGCCGTCAACGCGCAGAACTCCTACGACTTCGACAAGGCCGTGGAGAGCTACCAGAAGCTGGTGAAGGACTACCCCGCTTCCAAGGACCGCGAGGCCGCCCTCTTCAACGCCGCCACCCTGCTCGAGGGCCAGCAGCGCTACGCCGAGGCCGCCGCCGCCTTCCAGCGCTACGCCGAGCGCTTCCCCACCGCCGAGGACGCGCCCCGCAACCAGTTCCGCGCCGCCCTCATCCTCGAGAAACGCGAGGACTGGAAGGGCGAAATCCGCGCGCTGGAGTCCTTCGTGCGCAAGTTCTCCTCCCAGCCCACCCAGGTGGAGCTCGTGGTGGAGGCCAGGCGCCGCATCGGCGATGCGTGGGCGAAGCTCAAGAACGAGAAGGAGGCCCTGCGCGCCTACACGGCCGCCGCCGAGGAGTTCGACCGCCGCAAGCTCCAGCCCGAGGCCCAGCCCCGTGCCGCGGCTGCCGCCGCCTTCAGCCGCTTCCAGCTCGCCGAGGCCGGGTTCCGCGCCTTCGACAAGCTCAAGATCGGCGGCAAGGGCAAGGCGCTCGAGCGCAGCTTCACCGCCAAGCGCAACGGCGTGAAGTCCGTCAACGAGGCCTACGCCCGCGTCTTCCCCTACAAGCGCCTGGAGTGGACGCTCGCCGCCCTCTACCGCCGCGGCCACGCCCTGGAGCGCTTCGCCAACACCATCATCGAGACGCCCGTCCCTCCCGACGTGAAGCGGCTCGGCGAGGAGGCCGTGGTGGCCTACCAGGATCTGCTCGCCCAGCAGACCGCCACGCTCGAGGACGCCGCCGTCGAGAGCTACGCCGCCACCCTCCAGGAGGCGCGCAAGAACCGCATCTCCAACGAGTGGACCAAGAAGACCCTCGAGTCGCTCCACCGCTTCCGGCCCAAGGAGTACCCGGTGCTCAAGGAGCCCAAGGACGCCATCGCCTCGGACCAGCTCTACCCCGAGGGCCTCGTCGGAGGTGACCCATGAGCCCCCGCCGGTTGCTCGTCCCCGGCCTGCTGCTGCTCGCCTCCGCCTGCGCCACCACGCCCAAGCCGCAGGCCACGGCCGCCACGGCCATCGCCGCCACTCCGGACGCGGGCACCCAGGACACCGCCGCGAAGAAGGCCGCTCCCCAGGATGCCACGAAGGCCACCCTCGCTCCGCCCTCCGCGGACGCGGCGTCCGTGGCTCAGCGCGGTGAGCTGACCACCGCCGAGTCCAGCTACAAGACCCAGACCGAGCGCCGCCCCAAGGATGACGCGGCGTGGACGAACCTCGGCATCACCCAGGAGCGCCTGGGCAAGAACGACGAGGCCGAGCGCTCCTACCGCCAGGCCCTGGAGCTCGCACCCGCCCAGCAGACCGCCTGGGACAACCTCACCCGCCTCCAGTGCCGCACCGGCAAGGCCTCCCAGGCCGAGTCCTCGCTGCGCGAGCTGCTCGAGGCGAAGCCAGACGCCCTCGCTCCCCGCATCGCGCTCGTGCAGGCGCTGCTGTGCCAGAAGAAGCTCGACGCGGCCACCCTCCAGGCCAAGCGCGTCCTCAAGGCCGAGGAGCGCAACGTGCGCGCCATGCAACTGCTCTCCCAGGTGTACTACCGCGAGCGCAAGTACGAGCTGGCCCGCATGGTGCTGGAGAACGCCCGCACCATCGCCCCCAACGAGGCCGCCACCCACAACGCCCTCGGGCTCGTGTTGCTCGCACTCGGCTCCAAGCCCACCGCCCTCGAGTCCTTCAAGAAGGCCTCCGAGCTCAAGCCGGACTTCGCCGAGGCCCGCAACAACCTCGGCGCCCTCCTCAACGAGGCCCAGGACCACGCCGCCGCCGCCCTCGAGCTGCAGGCCGCCGTCCAGGCCGCTCCCGACTTCGTCTCCGCCCGCCTCAACCTCGGCAACGCCTGGCGCGGCCAGGGGGACTTCGCCCGCGCCCTCGCCGAGTACCAACAGGTGCTCCGCCTCGCCCCGGCCCTGCCCGACACCTGGTTCAACCTCGCCATCCTCCACCTCGACGCCGAGCCCAAGGAGCTGGACACGCTCGAACGGCTGCAGTCCTGCCTGTCCTTCTTCGAGCAGTACCGCGCCCGGGGCGGCCGCGACGAGCGCGTGGACGACTACGTCAAGGACGCCAGGAAGGGCATCGAGAAGGAGGAGCGCCGCCGCGAGCGCGAGAAACGCGAGCAGTTGCGCAAGGCCCAACAGGCCGAGCCCCCTGCTTCCGGCGAGTCTCCCACCTCGGGTAGAGTCGCCGAGGAGAAGAAGTGAGCCCGCCCATGCGCCCTGCCCTCGCCCTCGTGTTGCTGCTCGCCGCCGCGCCCGCGTCCGCCCAGGACACCGCCGCCTCCAGCAAGAAGGACGCCTCCCAGAAGGACGGCAAGAAGCGCAAGGTCATCCGCCTGGACGCCATCACCGTCGAGGGCAACATCCAGAAGCCCCAGGCCTTCTACATCCTCCAGCGCTCCAACCTGAACTTCGACGAGCTCAACAAGGCCGAGAGCTTCACGCCCCAGGTCGTCAAGAGCGTGGAGAAGGAACCCTTCTAGGGTAGGAAGGGCTCCGAGAAGACCATGGCTCCCCCCTCGCCGCAGAACCGGATCCTCCGCGTGGGCCTCCTCCAGGGCACCCGCGTCCTCGAGGAGCGCCACCTCCACAAGCCCGGTGACTTCACCATCGGCCAGGATCCGAAGAACTCCCTCGTCCTGCCGCTGCCGGAGCTGCCCGCCAGCTTCCCCGTCTTCGAGTACCGCGCCAGCCAGTACAACCTCGTCTTCACCGACGACATGCAGGGCCGGGTGAACCTCGGCTCCTCGGACGTGGACTTCCACACCCTGCGCACGCAGGGCATGGCCATGGAGCGGGGCATCCAGTACGTCCTGCCCCTGCAGGAGAGCGCCCGCGGCGTGGTGGAGCTCGACACGGGCCTCCGCCTCTTCTTCCAGTTCATCCAGCCCCCGCTCCCCTCCGATGCGCCCCGGCTCCCGCCGGATCTCCAGGGCGGCTCGTGGCGGAGCATGGACCGGATGTTCTTCGGCATCCTGGCCGCCTCGCTGCTGCTCCACTTCTCCGGCGCCGCCCTCATCATCTCCTCCGAGCCTCCCCCCGAGCCCGAGCTGGAGTTGGATCAGTTGGATGACCGCTTCGCCCGGGTGCTCATGCCTCCCAAGGTGGAGGAGCCCAAGAAGCCCGCCACCGACACGGCCCAGGCCGCCGCCGACACCGAGAAGGACAAGCCCAAGGCGAACGACGCGGACGACAAGCCCGCCTCGGACAGTGCCTCCAAGCCCTCCACCCCCGAGGAGGCCGCCGCCCGGCGCGCCGCGGTGGCCAAGAAGGTCGCCGGCAAGGGCCTGCTCAAGATTCTCGGCTCCTCGGGCGGTGGTGGAGGCGCGTTCTCGGACGTGCTCGGCGGCAGCACCGGCGGCGGGGACATCGCCCAGGCGCTGGCCGGCGCGGGCGGCGTGGGCATCGCCACCGAGGCCTCCGTGGGCGCCAACGGCCCCCGCGGCGGTGGCTCCGGCAAGGTGGCCGGCATCGGCGACCTCGGCACCAGCGGCGGCGGCAAGGTGGACCTCGGCTCCAAGAAGGAGGTGGAGATCTCCGGCCGCGTCTCCACCGCCACCCCCGAGGTGGACAGCTCCGACGTGGACCGTGAGGCGCTCGCCCGCTACATCAAGACCCGCCTCAAGGCCATCCAGGGCTGCTACGAGAAGGAGCTCAAGCGCAACCCCAGCCTCAAGGGCAAGGTGATGGTGCGCTTCAACATCCTCCCCTCCGGCCGCACCGGGGACATCGAAATCGAGGAAAACACCCTGGGCAGCGACGCGGTGGGCAGTTGTATCCGGACAGTGGTGCGCGGCTGGGTGTTCCCCTTCAAACCAGATGACGAAGTCCCGGTGGCCTACCCGTTCGTCTTCACCCCGGCGGGGTAGACTGGAGCCAGCAACCTGCATCCCGGGGGGTCGGGGTCATGGAGAAGCTGGCCGTCATTTCATCCTCGCCGCTGTTCGAGATGCTCTCCAGCACGGAGCTCGCCTACCTGGCCGAGCTGGCCGAGCAACAGCGTTACGAGGCCGGGGAGCCCGTCTTCGAGGAGGGCGCGCCAGGCGACAGCCTCTATGTCATCGTCCGTGGGGAGGTGGAGGTGGTGCGGCGCGACAGCGGCGGAGTCCCCCGGCCCCTCACGGTGCTCACCGCCCCGGACTTCTTCGGGGAGATGAGCCTCATCGACAAGGAGTACCGCTCGGCCACGGTGCGGGCGCGCACGGAGGCGGTGCTGCTGCGGCTCACCACCCAGCACCTGGCCACCTTCCGCCAGACGCACCGCGACGGCTTCACCTTCGTCGTCATCAACATCGCGCGCATCCTGTCGGCCCGGGTGCGCGAGGCCAACGCCCGGCTCACGGCCAGGCAGGCCTGAGCATCCCCGCGCGTTGACACCCCCCGCCCGCCTCTCTAGCGTCGGGGGCATGCACCGCGGGCCTGGAGAGGACATGCGCTACATCGGAGTGCTGGTGATGGTGCTCGCCAGTGGGCTCGCCCTGGCACAGACGGCCCCCCGTCCGCCCCCGGCCCCGGTGGCCCTGTCGGCGGAGAAGGCCAGCGACGTGCCGGACACGCAGAAGCTCGAGCGCAGCAGCAAGGCGATCGGCTCCATGCGCGAGGTGCTCCGGGACGTGCTGTCCAAGCTGGAGGAGGCCCGGCGCGCCAAGGACGTGGTGAAGCTCAACTGCGTCAACGAGAAGCTCACGCAGATCAAGGGCCTGCTGCGCATCTCCGAGCAGTCGGACGTGTCGCTCCAGGAGGCCGTGTCCACCCGGGACCCCACCTCCAGTGCGCACGAGTACACCAAGGTGATGATCGCCCAGCAGAAGGTGGCCCAGCTGCGCACCGAGGTGGAGAAGTGCATCGGGCAGCTGGCATTCCAGGCGGACGAGAACATGGCCGTGGAGGTGGAGGAGCCCACGAACCTGCCCGGGGGAGACCCCACCCAGCCGGCCCCCGTGGAGGGGATCGTCGTCCGTCCGCCGCCCGCCAGCGCGGTGCAATGAGCGCACCGGGTTGTCCCCCCGCTCCCCGGCCGGCCGTGACCGTTGGGGAGAAAACCAAGTCATTTCGAGCACGGACGAGGCACGTGCTATGACCGGGAGCCCGGGGTGTTGACCGTTTCATGACGCAGCCTGCCAACAAGTGGAGGGCCTGGTGCCTGCTGGCCATGGTGGCGGCATGGCCAGCGTCCGGCCAGGCTCCGCCGGGTGGCAACGGCCTCAAGGTGGGCGACGGCAGGCTGCACGCCACCTTCGACTTCGAGACGCGTTACGACAGCGCCGCCGGCTACTTCCCCCCCCGGGTAATACGGACCCCACCGTGGTGTCGGACCAGCTGTCCGGGGAGGCCCTGCTGCACATCCGCCCCGGGCTGAGGCTGGAGCTGCCCGGCAAGAAGGTGGACGTGCAGCTGAAGGGCTACGCCGACTACGTCCACTACACCGGCCTCTTCACCCCCGGCTCGACCAACACCTCGCACGTGCAGGCGCTGGTGGACCTGAATGTCGCCTTCAACAAGGAGGCGCAGGTGGGGGTGGAGCTGGTGGACACCCTCCAGCGCTCGGACCGGACGCGCAGCGCGGCCATTGGCGCGGGCGTGCTGTCGCTCTACAACGAGCTGAAGCTGCGCGTACCGCTGCGGCCCGGAGGTGGCGCCCTGGAGGTGGTACCCCAGGTGGGGTGGGCGCTGGAGCGCTTCCATCCCATGGGCGCCCTGGCCCCGATTGGCTGCGACGGCCCCGAGTGCGACCCGGCCCTGGTGAACCGCTTCGACTACGACGATCTGCGGACAGGCGTCGAGGGCCGCTGGCGCTTCCTGCCGAAGACGGCCGTGGTGGTCGATGTGGACCTCAACCTGCGCACCTACAGCCGCGGCGGCAGCCCCAACGCCCTGCTGCTGCGGGGCAAGGCGGGCCTGGCGGGCCTGGTGACGCCGAAGATCGCCGTCACGGCCACGCTGGGCTGGGGCCAGGACTTCCAGGGCGCCTCGGGGGGCACGTTGATCTCCCAGGTGGAGGGCACCTACCTGGTGAGCCCGACCACGACCGTGAAGGCCGGCTATGCGCGGACCCTGGAGCCCGTGGCGGCCTTCGGCCAGTTCCGGGATGACCGCGGGTACCTGGAGGGACAGGCCCTGCTCGGCGGGCGGCTCACCCTGCGGGCCACCACCGCCATGGACTTCCTGCGCTTCGAGGGGGACCGGCGCGACACCCTCTTCAAGCTGGACGTGGGCCCCCAGTACCAGTTCGAGAAGTGGCTCGTCGGCGGGGCTGGCTACCTGCTCAATACACGGACGTCGACGGCCCCGGGCACGGGCATCAACTACTCGCGCCACGAAGGGTATGTTCGGATGACCGTGTCGTACTGAGACGGCCCTCCGTGATGCGCTCCTTCCTTCTCTTCGTGCTGCTGCTCGGTGCGGTGACCGCGTGCCGCACCACCGCTCCCACCCAGGCGATCGACGCCTCGGCCCTGCCCGCGACTCCCGCCTCCGCCATCTCCGAGACCCAGCGGACGCTCGGGCCGGGAGACCTGGTGGACGTGCGCGTCTTCCAGGAGCCGGACCACTCGGGCGTGTGGGCCGTGTCCCCCGAGGGCACCATCGACTACCCGCTGTGTGGGAAGGTGCATCTGGCGGGACGGACCTCGGGCACCGCCGCGGACGCGCTGCGAGAGTGTCTTGCCCGCTACCTGCGCCGCCCCGAGGTGTCCGTCGCCATCCGCGAGTACAACTCGAAGAAGGTCTTCGTCTTCGGCGAGGTGCAGAAGCCGGGCACGTTCTCCTACGAGGAGGGCATGACCATCATCGAGGCGGTGACGATGGCGGGAGGCTTCACGAAGCTGGCCTCGCCCAACGGAACACAGGTAGCGAGGCAGGACGCGGGGCAGCAGATGAAGATCCGCGTGCCGGTGAAGGACATCCGCGACGGAGCGGAGAAGAACTTCGCCCTGCGGCCAGGTGACATCGTCTACGTGCCGGAGAGTTTCTTCTAATTTCCCCTCGCCCTCCGGGAGAGGGACGGGGTGAGGGTGCCACGCATCCCGGGTTGAACCCTCTGTCCACACTGGGGGCCACGGATTGAAGAACAGGCCCGGATA
>NZ_JPMI01000151.1 GCF_000733295.1 Archangium violaceum Cb vi76
AACCCTCTGTCCACACTGGGGGCCACGGATTGAAGAACAGGCCCGGATACCCTCACCCCGACCCTCTCCCGAGGGGAGAGGGGATAGGTGTCCAGCCAAGGTCCGTGAGGAACCCCTTGCTCTCGGTAATCAGCGCGTCAGCCAGTCCGGGCGCGCACGCGAGCACGTCCCCCACTCCCACCTGGAACGGGGCCCCGTCGATGCGCACCATCGCCCCACCCGCCTCCTGCACCAGCAACGAGCCCGCCGCCACGTCCCAGGGCTTGAGGCCGAACTCGAAGAACCCATCGAAGCGTCCGGCCGCCACATAGGCCAGATCCAACGCGGCGCTGCCCGTGCGGCGGATGCCCTGCGCCCGGACGATGAAGCGCCGCAGCAGCCCCATGGGGCCCTCGGGCTTCTGGTGCACGTCATACGGAAAACCCGTGCACAACAGCGCGTGCGACAGCTCCGTGCACCCCGAGGCCCTCAAGGGCCGCCCATTGAGCGTGGCCCCCTGCCCTCGCGCGGCGGAGAAGAGCTCGTCCAGCATGGGGTTGTAGATGGCGCCAGCCAGCACTCCATCCGGCCCCTCCACGCCCACGCTCACGCAGAAGTGCGGCACCCGGTGCGCGTAGTTGGTCGTCCCATCCAGCGGGTCCACCACCCAGCGCAACCCCACCCCCTGCGAAACCCCACTCTCCTCGGCCAGGATCGCGTGGCCCGGGTAGCGCTGGCGGATGAAGCCGAGCACCGCCGCCTCGGCCGCCCGATCCGCATCCGTGACCAGGTCGGTGTCGATGCCGCCCTTGTACTCGATGATCCGCTCGCCCGGGAAACGCTCGGAGAGCACCTTGCCGGCGAGCCGGGCTCCCTCCTCGGCGATACGGCGCAGCGTGGCGGGCGACTCGTCGGACATGGCGGCTCCTCCTTCGTCTACTTCGCGGGCTCCGCGAGCAACTCCTCGATCTCCGCCTGGTACTTGCTCAGGTACTCCTCGGCGAAGCCCTCGTGCACGTAGCGCACCCGGCCCTGCCGATCCAGCAGCACCGTGGTGGGCATGCCGCGCACGCGCAGCACCTTCTCCGACACCTCGGCATTGGCATCCAGGAGCACGGGCAACGTCACCTTCGTCTCCTCGAGGAACGGAGCCACCGCGCGGGTGTCCTCGTCCACGTTGAGCGCGTACACCTTCAGGCCGCGCGCGGCGTAGTGCTTGGCCAGGTCCTGGTACATCGGCAGCGCGTCCTTGCAGGGCTCGCACCAGGTGGCCCACACGTCGAGCAGCACCACGCTGCCCCGGTCGCTGGAGATGGCGTGGGACTCACCGCCCGGGTAGCGCTTGACGGTGAAGTCCAGCGGCATGGCCGCGGAGGACTCCAGCGCCGCCGAGCTGGCGGCCAGCCCGGGAGCGGTGAGGGACGGCATGCTCCGCGCGCACCCGGACAGGGCGAGCGCGGCGAGGACGAGGCGGAAGGAGCGCATGGGGCTCATTTTTCCCCGAAGCGGGCCCGCAGCGCGACGAGCAACTTGTCGATGAACCCGCCGAAAGCGCCGTTGCTCATGACGAGCAGCACATCCCCGGGCTTGGACTCGCGCGCCACGCGCTCGACGAGCGAGGGCACGTCCGTGGCCGAGTCCGCGTCAATGCCCTGGGACTTCAGCGCCTCGGTGACGCGCGGCACGTTCAGCTCCTCGTCCACGGGCACCTTGTCGTGACGCTCGGGCACCTTGAGGCTGGCCCGGTTGGCACCCGTGAAGGCGTGGGCGTAGTCCTCCTGGTGGATGTTGCGGCGGCTGGTGTTCGAGCGCGGCTCGAAGATGGCCCACAGCCGGCGCTCCGGGTAACGGTGGCGGATGGCGGCGATCGTCTCCCGCACCGCCGTGGGGTGGTGCGCGAAGTCGTCCACCACCAGGATGCCGCCCACCTCCGCGCGCACCTCCTGGCGCCGCTTCACGCCCTGGAAGCTGGCCAGCCCCTGGGCAATCTCCTCGAAGGACAGGCCCAGCCCCCGCGCCGCGGCGATGACACTCAGCGCGTTCTCCACGTTGTGCATGCCCGAGAGCGGCAACAGCACGCTCCCCAGCACCGTGCCGCGCTCCACCACCTCGAAGCGCGCACCCTCGGGGCCGAAGCGCACGTTGCGCGGGGTGAAGTCCGCCGGCGCGCCCTCCTTCGCCACGTACGTCACCACCTGGCCCGGGCACGCCTGCGCCAGCTTCACCGCGTTGGGGTACGCCGCGCACACCACCAGCCGCCCGTCCTTCGGAATCAGCCGGACGAACTTGTCGAACGTGGCCTCGTAGTGCGGCAAGTCCCGGAAGATGTCCGCGTGGTCGAACTCCACGCTGGTGAGGATGGCCGTCTTCGGCCGGTAGTGGAGGAACTTGGAGCCCTTGTCCCAGTAGGCCGTGTCGTACTCGTCGCCCTCGACGACGAAGTGCGGCCCCTTCCCCACCCGGTAGTTGCCCGAGTAGTTCTGCGTGACGCCGCCCACCAGGAAGGACGGCTCCTTCCCCGCCGCCACGAGCACGTGGGCCATCATCGAGGACGTGGTCGTCTTGCCGTGCGTCCCGGCCACCACGACGGAGTGCGCCCGGTCCAGGAAGAGCGAGCCCAGCGCGGCCGGGAAGCTCATCTGCGGAACGCGGCGCTCGCGCACGGCGGTGGCCTCGGGGTTCACCCGGCGGATGACGTTGCCGATGATGACGAGGTCCGGCTTCGCCTTGTCGAGGTTGTCCGGGCTGTAGGGCGTGAGCGCCTGGATGCCCCACGCACGGAGCATGTCGCTCATGGGCGGGTAGACATTCTCGTCGCTGCCGGTGACGTCATAGCCCGCGGCCTTGAGCATGCCGGCGAACGAGCCCATGCCGGTGCCGGCCACGCCGACGAGATGGATGCGGCGCACGGCGCCGGGAGTGATGGTTTCGAGGACGTTGCCGTTGTCGTCAGCCATGTGCTTTCGGGGTCAGATCGTTGAGGCCGAGTGCTTCCACGACGAGATCGTGGAAGACGGGACGGAATTCACGGATGCGGACTTCCTTGCGGCCATGGGCCACGCGGTTGGTGACGAGCGCCACCACGAGGGAGCGGCGCAGGTCCACCCAGAGGCTGGTGCCAGTGAAGCCGAGGTGGCCCACCGCGCCCGGAGCCGTATCGCCGATGAAGTGGCCCGCGCTGGACAGGCCCTGGGAAGGCGTGTCGAAGCCCATGGAGCGCGTACTGCCCTCCACGAGCGGATCATTCGCCAGCGCGCGGTACCACAGGGGCGCGGGCGCGAGCGTGGGATCTCCCGAGCACCCGGCGAGAATGGCCTGGCCGAAACGGGCCACGTCCACCGCGGTGCCGAAGAGGCCCGCATGGCCGCTCACCCCGTCCATCACCCAGGCGTTGTCATCATCCACCTCGCCGGGCACGGAGGGACGCGAGGGAAGCTCGCCCCACATGCCCTCCTGGCCAGGAGCGGGCTCTCGCGGGCGGGTGGCTCCGGTGGGCGCGACGAGGCCCTCGGCGGGGAAGTCGGTGAGCCGGTGGAAGCGCGCGGACAGGCCGAGCGGCTCGGCGACATGGCGCGAGAAGAGGACGTCCAGGGAGGAACCCCCCACGCGGGCGAGGATCTCCCCGAGCAGGATGAAGCCCACGTCGCTGTAGGCGGTCCGGGTGCGCAGTGGGGCCGCGAGAGGCGTGGCCGCGGCGGCCTGGAGGACCTCGTCCCGGACGCGGGCGCGCGTGGCCGGCGAACAGGCGGGATCGAGCAGCTCCGGGTGGGTGGTGAGAGCCTGGGCGAAGAAGGGCACGAAGGGCGGCAGGCCCGAGCGGTGGTAGAGCAGATCCGCCACCGTGGCGCCCGCGTCCCCCACGGGCGAGCCCGGGAAGAAGCGGGCCACGGGCGTCTCGGGACCGACCTTGCCCTCGGTCCAGAAGCGCAGGAAGAGCGCGGTGGTGCAGAGCACCTTGGTGACGGAGGCCAGATCGAAGCGGGTGTCGCCCGTGACGTTGCCCGCCACCCCGCCGAAGACCTGGACACCCCGGTGCATCACCACGGCCTGGACGGCCGGGAAGATGCCGAAGGTGACGGACTCCTGGAGGAGCTCCTGGAGGTTGGCGATGGGGTGGCTGCTCATGCCTGCACCGCTCCTTCCAGGAAGGTGAGGCGGGCCACGCCGGCATCCAACCGCACCTGGGTGCCGAGGGCGACGGGGTAGTTCGGAATACCGTGGCCGATGGGGAAGCCAGCGGCACACGGCAGGCCCGTCTCCTCGGCGAGCGAGCGGAGGACTTCCTCGGAACTGTAGGGAGCGTTCCGCTGCTCGCACTCGGTGAAGTCGCCGAGCACGATGCCGCGCACCTTGTCGAACACCCCCGCCAGCCGCAGGTGCGTCCAGATGCGGTCGATCCGGTAGGGGGCCTCGCCCACGTCCTCGAGCAGGAGGATGGTCCCGTCGAGCGGTGGCATATAGGGGGTGCCCAACAACCGGGAGAGCACGGAGAGATTTCCGCCGAACAGACGGCCCTCGGCGACACCGGGGACGTAGGAGGCCTTGCCCTCGAGGGCCGGCGGGGGCTCGGGGGACTCGAGCAGCCGGAAGAGGTACTCCTGGACCGCGGGGGGCTGCTTGCCCAGGTGGGTGACGACGGGCCCGTGGATGGTGACGCGGCCCAGCCCCTGGAGGGGCAGATGCAGGGCGGTGAGGTCGGAGAAGCCGACGAAGGCCGTGGGGACCATGTCCGCGAGCGGGAGCGAGGGCAGCAGACGCATGACGCCGTAACCGCCTCGGGCGCAGAAGATGGCACGGGCGTTGGAGTCGGTGAGGGCCCGGGTCAGCTCCGCGGCCCGGCGGGAATCAGGACCGGCGAGGTAACGCCAGGCCTCGTACAGGTCCGGCTGGTAGACGGGGTTGTAGCGCTGAGCGATGACGCCGAGACCGACCTCGAAGGTAGGCGGGTCGAAGGGACCGGCGGGGGCGACGATGTGAACGGTGTCGCGAGGACGCAGCAAGGGGGGCTTGAGCCAACGCACGGGCGCCTTCATAGCACCGGGGGCGCGCATGTCTCGGGCTACGAGCACGCCCTGTCCGAGGGACAACCTCCCCCCGCCCCCGGGGAGAGGGCCGGGACGCCCCCTCTCCCTCTGGGAGAGGGCCGGGGTGAGGGTCTACCGCTCCCCTACCCGTTCGCCCGCTCCAAGACGGCGGCGAAGAACCCATCGGTCCCGTGCGAATGGGGAGCACAGAACAGGAACCCCTCACGGACACAGGACGGGTCCAACCACCCCGTCCCGGGAGGCACGAGCCGGAATCCGGGGGACTCGCGCAGGAACGAGAGGACCACCTCCTCGTTCTCCGCGCGGTTGAGGGTGCAGGTGGCGTAGACCACGCGGCCCCCCGGACGCACGAGGCGGCCCGCGCGCGCGAGGATGTCGCGTTGCACCCGAGGCAGCTCGGACAAGGACGAAGGCTCGAGGCGGAAGCGCGCATCGGGCCCCCGGCGCAGGGAGCCCAACTCCGAGCACGGGGCATCCACGAGCACCCGATCCACGAGCATCCCCTCCGGGGGCGAGCGGAGCACCTGGACGTTCGAGACCCCGGCCCGGGAGCACCGCTGCAGGAGCCGGTCGAGCCGCCCGGCATCCGGGTCGTACGAGAGGAGCTTGCCCCGGTTCTCCATGGCGGCGGCGAGCTGGAGCGTCTTGCCTCCGGCGCCGGCGCACAGGTCGAGCACGCTCTCCCCGGGGCGAGCCTCGACGAGCAGGCCGAGCAGCTGACTGCCCTCGTCCTGGACCTCGAAGAGGCCCTGCCGGAGCGAGTCGAGCCCATAGAGGTTGGGCCTGGGGCCCACGACGTGGAGCGCGAGGGGGCTGAGCGTACCGGGCCGGGTCTCGACATTCTCGGAGCGCAAACGTTCCGCCAGGGCTTCACGCGAGGTACGCAGCGGATTGACCCGGAGCGTGATGGGGCCGGGGACATTGAGATGGGCACAGAAGTCGTCGGCGGCGGGGCCGAGCTCGCGGGAGAAGTGCTCGGCGAGCCAATCGGGCAGCGAGTACCGGAGAGCCAGGGACGGGGGCTCCTCGGAGGAGAGGGGCAGCGGCGCCTCGACACCGGAGAACCGGGCGGCCTCCCCAGGGGGGACACCGGCGAGCCCATGGAGGAAGGCGAAGAGGAGCGCGGAGGGGGTGGCGTCCGGATTGCCGAGGAGAAAGCCGAGCCGGCGGCGCCAGAGGCCGACGTTGAAGAGGGCCTCGGCGAGGGCCTGGCGCTGCTCGCGGGAGAGGTCACGGTGGGCGCGGAGGGTGCGGTCGAGCACCCGTTCCGCGGGGCTGCCGGAGAGGATGAGAGAGAGGGCCTCGGCGGCGATGGGGGCGATTCCATCGAGCGCCGACCAGGGGACCGAGCGAAGTCGGGATAGCGGGTCGAAACGGGTTGTTGACAGGACGGACTCCGTTCTTTAGAAAGCACCTCGTTGTCGCGGCGGTCCACACCGGCCAACGCGCAGCGGACATATTCCCCGATAGCTCAGCCGGTAGAGCGGGTGACTGTTAATCACTAGGTCCGAGGTTCGAGTCCTCGTCGGGGAGCACAAGAAGGGCGTCAGGCGAAAGTCTGGCGCCCTTTTCTTTTGCCCTCCCCGGCCCGCGGGCACAACACGGGCAACCCCCCAGACGTTCTCCCCAATAGAGGGCGCACGGGCGAGAGCACGGGCAAGAGCCAGAACTAGGCCGAGACGTGGGAGGGTGGGTTCATCCGCCACGACTCGAAGGGCCGCAAGGTCTACGTCATCCGCCGAATGCTCAACGGGCGGAACTACAAGGTCAGCACGCGGGCGACCACGCTCCGGGCGGCCACCGAGCAGCTCAAGCGGTTCGAGACCGCTCTGGAGCACTACAACCCGGCGGGCTCGTCTCATGAGGTGCCCATCCACCTCGACGCGCCCTCGCGGCTGAGTTCCTCGCCTACTCGCGCGACGTGGACAAGAACAGCCCCAACTGGGTGAAGAAACAGCAGGGCGATCTGGCGTGGTGGGCCGACCAGCTCAGGGGCCGGAACCTGCGGAAGCTCACGCTGCTCGATGACATCCTCCCCGCCCTGGAGGGAGCGAAGGCCCGGGGTCATCGGATCGCGGTCCTCAAGCGCGTCTACTCCTGGTTGCGCAAGGTGAAGCACCTCCTCTCGGTGGCCGAGGATCCGACCTTCGGGCGGCTCACCGTGCCCCAGGCGAGGCCCGAGCAGTGGAAGCGGGACAAGGTCATTCCCCGGGGAGGACTACCTGCTCGCCCACGAGCACCTCGCACCTCACTGGCGTGACGGGATGGACGTGCAGGCGGGCACCGGCTGGCACGTCTCGGAACTGGTACGCTTCGCCAAGATGGGCAGCGTGGAGCCGTACCGGGGTGAGGCCGAGGGCATCGCGGGCGTGCTGGTGTGTCCCCAAACCAAGAGCGGCGAGCCCTTGCGCACCGCCGTGTCCGCCGAGGTGCTGGAAGCCGGGAAACGGCTGGTGGAGCGGGGCTCGTTCAGCTTCGAGAAGTACACCTTCGCCATCAAGGGAGCCTGCAACGCTGCGGGTATTCTGCCCTTCACCCCGGGACTGTTCCGGCACTCCGTCGCCACCTGGGCCATCGAGAAGGGGGCGGACCCGGCTTCGGTGGCGGCCTTCCTCAACCACAAGAGCCCGAGTACCACGCGGCGCTTCTACGCGACGCACACCGTCCTGACGAAGATTCCCACCCTGCGGTGAAGTACCGCTCGCCCTTGGAGTGAGCCCACGAGCGCCATCTGCTACAGCCGCTTGATGTGCACCTTCTCGCCGAACTCATTCTCAAGCCATGTCCTCGCTTGCTTGAGTGCTTCCTCCTCCGTCTGGCCAACGAAGTTCTTGTGCGACACGTCGAGCACTTCCCTGAACTCTCCCAAGGAATCTTTGCCTTCGACGAGATGGTGGTAGACGACCGTGGCGACGTACACGTTGCCCATTTCTGGCTGTGGCGAGATGAAGAGCCTCGACCACCGCTCCAGCCCAGGGGCGTGGATCCAGTACTTCACCGTCATCGTTGACCTCCGATCAAGGGGACGCTCGGAAAGAAGCCCCGGTAGTGATGGTGGCCACTTCCCTGGGGCATTGAAGATCAGGGAGATCGGCGTCCTAGCGGTTGCGCCATGGCAAATGAACCAGCCACCGCTGAGACGAAGGTGGCCGAGACGAAGGCCAGAAAGCACGCGGAGTCGGCCAGAAGGGGGCGTTATTCCCCCAGCCAGTAGAGGCTACGCCGGGTGCGTAGCACCTGCTCCAAGAACTCCGAGAACGAGCTGGCGATCTGTGTGCAGTATTCCGGGTTGGGCCAGGTCTCTCGGTCCCCATCAATGAGCGGGTACCGCCCGTCTACCTGTCGGCTCACGTCCAAGACGACATAGTTGCCATCGCGCACGTAGCAGAAGGCGTACATCGAGGCCGGGCCCCACCTGTCGTCATCCTCACCGCAGATGGCCACCCGTGCCCGGACGATCTTCGACAGAGGCAGGATTTCATAGGGCGAATCCGGCCATCGAAGCAGAGCGGCCCCATTGCAATGCAGGTAGAAGGCCCGGAGGTCCGGATCCAGCTTCCAGCCCACCCGCCGCTCGAACTCCTCGATTTCCTCGGGCGTGGCGGGGGGATGCGGGAAGGGCTCGCGGGAGACCTCTTCGAGCAGGTCGCTCATGGGCGTGGCCATCGTCAGTTGTCCGAGTAGGGCAAGTCGGGTCCCACCGTATTCCAGGGCGCTTGTCCAGCGTAGCAGGCAGGGTAGGCCCTGGTGAATTCGTCATGAATGCTGGGCTGTACGGGGATGATGTTGTTGGGATCCACCGGGTTGCCACCGTGCCAGAGATCCCGGATGTGGTGACCCGGCCAGGAGATGCCGCCGTCGACGGGCCACTCTCCGAACTTCTTGCTCCAGCCGTCCCGGAAGGAGTCTCGGATCTTTTCCCACCGCTTGCGCTCAACCTCCTTCACCGCCTTCGGCAGAGTGGGGTAGTTGCAGCAGCAGTGATAGATGCCGTAGCGGCTCCCGGCTTTCACGGGAACGGGTAGGACGATGAGGCTTCCCACCCAGTCCAGCTTGATGTCCGCCAACCATATGCACCCCATGAGCGTGTGGCTCTCCTTGGCGCACTCCATCTGGCACTGGTTCACGAACTGACGGCGGCACTGCCAGGGGCCGTAGAAGAGCGTCGTCTTCATCTGCCCACCCGGCACGTTCAACCAGGGTAGTTCCTTCTTCCTCGCGGGTTGGACTCCTGGAGAGGGCGAAGGGCCAGAGCCTCCAGTCCCCTGGGTTGTCGCGCATCCGGTGAGGAGAACCAACAGCACCACTGCTCCGGCCAGCTTCATGGGAAGTCCCGTGGTGATGGCCATCCCCTGATGGGTTGCCCGTCCGAGGGAATACCCGATGGGGCTGACAACTCCCGGGGCTCGCCGCTCTCGGCGGCGTCATTCTAGGGGAGCACCAAGAGCGCCCGTGCTTCGGCATAAGGACCTTGGCGGTCATCCCTGCTGATGTTCTGGCGGGTCAGCCAGTGCGTCCCGTCCGTTGGAGGAAAATCCTCCCGCCGAGCCCGACAAGCAGGTGGGGGTTGTTGGACGGCACGCGTCCGTCACCATCTCCGGTGCTATTGGCCAGCCGTTGCAGCATGCGCACCCTGCCTGGCCATGAATGACTTCAACGCGAAGGTGGCGGTCATCACGGGGGCCGCGAGCGGCATCGGTCGCGGTCTCGCGGAGCGGTGCCTGCACGAAGGCATGCGCGTGGTGCTCGCGGACATCGAGGAGCCCGCGCTGAGGCAGACGGAGTCGGAGCTGCGCAAGGCGGGGGGCATGGTGCTCGCAGTCCAGACGGACGTCTCGAAGGCCGCGGACGTCGAGGCGCTGGCACGGCGGACACTGGACACCTTCGGCGCGGTGCACCTGCTGGTCAACAACGCGGGAGTCGCGGCGGGCGGGACCATCTGGGAGAGCACACCGGAGGACTGGGCCTGGGTCATGGACGTGAACCTGATGGGCGTCATCCACGGCCTCCGCGCCTTCGTGCCCCTCATGCTGGCACAGGGCACGGAGGGCCATGTGGTCAACACGGCCTCCATCGCCGGGGTGATGCCCTACCACCCCAGTGCTCCCTACCAGACGACGAAGGCGGCGGTGGTGGCACTCACGGAGAATCTCCACTACTCGCTGGTGATGTCCAATGCCCGGGTGAGGGCCTCCGTCCTCTGTCCGGGTTTCGTGAACACGCGCATCCTCGACTCGGAGCGCAACCGTCCCGGGGGACCACGCCAGCATGAGGTGGACCCCTCCTCGCGCGAGGCCGAAGTCATGGCCTACGTGCGCCATGCCCTCCAGACCGGATTGTCCCCCGCCCGGGTGGCGGACCTGGTCTTCGACGCCATCCGACAGGAGCGCCTCTTCATCTTCACGCATCCGGAGTACATGGGGCTCACGCGCCAGCGCCTGGAAGCGATGCTCTCCGGGGAGGCGTTGAGCGGCGGGCTCTTCGTCGAAGAGCACCCCACCCGGCCGGACTCCCCGGTGGAAGCACCTCACTGAGAGGTCGAGACATGTCCCTCCGCTCAGCCATCCCGGAAGCCTCGACCCCAATCCAGACCGATGTCGCTGGCGCGCCGGTCAGGGGTTATGCGTGACGGCGGCCACGGCCCGGCGCGCGGCGGCGGAATCGGTCACGTCGAGCGCGACCGCACGCACCTGATCGCCATGGTTCGCGACGAGCTCGCGAAGCTCCTCGGGAGAATCATCGGCTCGCGCCACCGGCTCCCAGGCTCACGAAGGAGCGCTCGCCAGCCAGGACTAGGAACGCGTGGGTGCCCAGATGGCGCTGTGGGCCTCTGGCGCGTCTGGCGACGCTTCCGCCGTGTAGAAGTAGGCCGCGACCGCGGCACGGCCCCGTCCCTCGGGACACTCCAGCGGGGACGGATGGCCATGCCAGTAGTCATCGCCGTGCGCCATCACGACCAGGCGGTCCAGGAGTGGAGCGATCTTCGTCTCGCACCGGGTGAGGTCCGCATTCCACAGCTCGAGGTCGCCGCCCCAGGCGGGCTCCCAGCCAGGGTTCAGGTAGTAGAGGACGGTGAGCCGGCGCGAGAGGGCGCGGAAGCGATCTCGGTTGAAGTCCGCGTGAAGCGCCAGATGGCCTCCCCGCAGCGTGAGGTGCAGCCCGGCCCCCCGGAAGTGCGGATCCGCGATGAGCCCCTGGACGCCGGTGAGTGTCTCCAGGAAGTCGAGGAACGACATGCTGGAGAATTCCGAGAGCAGGTGCCGGAGCGCTCCGGGCACTCCTTCGAAGGCCTTGCGCTGGAGTTGTCCCAGGCGCGCCGCCTGTTCCTGGTGATCGCGCCGCTTCCAGTGGGCCTCGGATGCTCCCGGGAAGACCTCCGCCAGCCCGGACGCGAGCCGCTCGCCCAGGAAGCCATCGATGACGACGTGGGGATACGGCCGCGCGGCGCCGTAGCCGTCACGGTGGGCCAACGCGAGCGAACGGAGCGCTGTCCGCGAGAGGAAGAAGCTCGGACCCAGCAACGGGCCTTCTTCGAGGGTTGCGACACTCACAGGCCCTCGATGATGCCATAAGCCCCCGGGTGCTAAGCTCGTCTCCCGATGCTGGCACCCCTCCCCGCTCCCCAGACGCCCGGTGAACCGTCCCTCCTGCTCCCCCGTTCCTTCTGGAAGGACTTCGCCCGGAAGCACTGGGACCGGGAGCCCGTCCTCTACCGGGGCCTCTTCGCGGCGCACTTCCCCACCCTGGATGAAATCTTCGCGGCGCTCGTCGAGGCCAGCGAGCGCTGCAACCGCGGCGAGTACCCGCCCCTGCGCATCCTCCGCTTCTTCATCGAGCACGAGGACGGCCCCAACGGGTTGCCGTACTACTCGATGGTCTTCCCGCTCTCCCCCCAGCACCTGCCCCTCCCCGAGGACGTCAACGCCGAGGGGTACCTGGCCCGCATCACGAAGTGGCTCGGCGGCAAGCGCTTCGGCATCACCCTCAACAGCACGCAGTGCTTCCACTGGGGCCACTGGCTCCAGATGCAGAGCTTCCTCACCGGCTTCCGCGAGCAGGTGGGCGTGCCCCTGGGCGGCGGGGACTCGGCCGTCTTCTTCGGCAACTACCGCTACACGCCCTTCGGCATCCACAAGGACGACCTGCACGTCTTCTACTTCGTCGTCGAGGGCCGGAAGACGATCAGCCTCTGGCCCTTCGACGCGCTCTCCCAGCGCGACGAGGTCCCCAAGGATCCGGACTTCATCCACCGCCCGGGCGGCATCGTCCTCAAGGACAAGGCCGAGGAGGAGAAGCTCCTCTCCCAGGCCACCCTGCTGCGGGGCCAGCGCGGAGACCTGATGTACTGGCCCGCCTCCTACTGGCACCGCGCCGAGCCCTCCGAGGGACTCGCCGTCAGCGCCTCGCTCGGGGTGAGCTTCCGCTCCCCGTTCTTCACCCAGATGGGGCCCGTGGGTGGCCAGTGGCCCGAGCGGCTGCGCCACACCGAGCTGCCTCGTGGGCCCGCCTGGCGGCTCCCCGCCTCGCTGCGCAAGTCCCTCCAGCAGCAGGCCCAGCGGCGCAACGTGCTCGCCGTCGAGCGCGAGCGCACCGCCGAGTGGGTCCGCTTCCTCACCGGTGGCGCCATGGAGGGCACTCCGCCCGTGGCCCAGGAGGCACCGCTCTCCGCGAAGGAGTGGATCCGCGCCGAGCCCTCACGCCCCATCGTCGGCGTCCCGCTGCCCGGCGGCCAGTGGATGGTGTCCGCCCATGGCCACTCCACCACGCTGTCCCCGTCTCCCACGGTGCGCCGCCGGCTCGAGCGGCTCCTCGCCGCCCTCGACAGCGGCAAGCCCCAGAGCGTCGAGGCGCTCGAGGACGCTTTCTTCCACCGGTTGACGGCTCGCGGTTTCAGCCGCAAGGCCTTCCGCGCGCTGCTCGAGGACCTGGTGCGCTGGCGCGCGGTGCGGCGCTGCGAGCCGCCTGCCTCGCGCCGCTGAGCCGGGCCTGGTTCAGCTCCCTCGCAACAGCGGGGGGAACAGGAGCGTCGGCGTGCCACAGCCCTCGGCGGTGGGGAAGAACACCAGGTCCGCTCCGGTGCCTCGCAGGGACCGGAAGGTCTCCAGCACGGGCAGGCTCAGCTCCACCGGAGCGATCCGGCGTACGCGCCGGCCCTGCTCGACCTCCCACCCGCCTGCGATCATCGACACCACGCCGGGGCGCGGCATCGTGGTGAAGGTCTCGATGCGTGCCACCAGTTCCGTGTAGCGCTCGGGCAGTGCGTCCCCGCGCGGCACGACGAAGAGGTTCACCGGGGAGGGAATGGGCGGTGAGCCCTCGAAACGCAGGCCCCGGCCATTCGGCTCCACCCCGAGCCCGGCCGCCGTCCCCACCGATTGCAGGAAGCCCTGCAGCCTGCCCTCCTCGACGAGCCGCAGGAGGCGCGTGGGCACGCCCTCGTCATCGGTGCTCCGCCGCTGCGTCCCACGCGGGTGCAGCGGGTCGTCCTCGACGCTCAGCACCGAGGGGAAGAGTTTCTTTCCCACCGCGCGCGCGAGCGCGGGCGTCGAGGCCACCACGTCCCCTCTCAGCATCCACGCCAACGCCGCGACGAGCGGCGCCGCGATGGCCGGCCGCAGCACGAGCGGCAGCGATGGATCCACCGCCTCCACGGGGCCCTCCAGCGCCTCGAAGGCTTCCGCGAAGCGGACCCGGAGGGCCTCCAATTCCCACGGTTCTCCGAGTGGCGCGGTCACGGCGTCGACGACGGCGCCTCGTGCGCTCTCGCAGCGCACGAAGGCATCCTCCCGGGAGGAGACTCCGGTGAGCAGCGAACCCTCTTCGCGCACGAGTGCGCTCCAGGCCGCCGACTGCGTGACCACCACCGCCTGCACCACGGCGCCGGATGGAACCACCTCCCGAGCGAGCCGCTCCGCGGATTCCCTCGCCCTCGCGTCCGAGAGCTCTGGCAGGGACGGTGACAGTGGCCCGGCTGGAGCCGGTATTGGGGGAAGGACGGAACGGGAACCCGGGCCCATTCTGTGTACGGCGGTGGTCAGCACGTGGCGCAGGTCCTCGGGCCCGCCCACGGGCAGCACCGCGAACCCGGAATGCTCCTCCCGCCAGACCCGAGCCGCCGCCGATATGGACTCGCCCCGGCTGAGGGTGGAGTTGCCCGTGCTCACCTCGTACTCCAGCGTCAACCGGCGGCTCGCGGACAGGAAGAGCTCGGCCCCCGTGAGGGACTCCGTCCGCGTGAACGCGTCCAGCGCGGACCGGGCCGCATCGGCCAGCGCGCGCAACTCCAGGCCCGCGCATCCGTTCGGTCCGCTCTCACCGCGCTCCTCACCGGACGTCACCGGCATCTCGCTCCCTCCACTCACCACGATGGGAGTCATCATGCCCCACACGGTGGCCCGCTGGAGCAGCCACGGACGAAGCAGCTTCCAGGCCGCATGCCGCGGCTCGCTCCCTCTCCCCCCGGGAGAGGGTGGGGGTGAGGGTAT
>NZ_JPMI01000152.1 GCF_000733295.1 Archangium violaceum Cb vi76
TCTCCCGAGGGGAGAGGGGAAATGGGCACGCTTCAGGGGTAATGGGCACGCTTCAGGGGTAATGGGCACGCTTCAGGGGTAATGGGCACGCTTCAGGGGTAATGGGCACGCTTCAGGGGTAATGGGCACGCTTCAGAGGGAAATGGGCACGCTTCTCGGACTGGCCTCGAGGGGATTAGAAAGCGGGAAGGAGGCGCTTCATCTTGCGGGACTGGTTCGTCGAGCGGCGCGAGGTCACCGAGGTCGTCCACCAACGCTCCGGGCTGCGCGTACTGTCGCCCGGCTGCGAGCGCGGCTACGCCATCCGCCGCGACGTCCCCGGTGGCCAGGAGCAACTCTGGACGGAAGTAGCTGGAGGTCCACTCCCCACCGGCGCCCTGCCCTCCGAGCTGCTGGGCCCAGCTCGCGCGCTGCTCGAGCCCGAGCCCTCCCCTCCGAACGCCACCCTCCTCTCCGAGGTCGCTCGGCGGCTCGTGGGCACCGCCCAGGCCGCTGGCGCCGCGCACCTGGACGTCCTGCTGCGCGAGGTGGACCAGCGCATCCTCCTCGCCGACGAGCAGCACCGCGCCGAGGACCGGCGCCACCATGCCCTCCTCGAGCTCAAGGTGTTCCATCCCACCTCGGGCGGCCTCGCCGAGCTGTGGCGCTGCGCGGCCTATCCCGATGGGCAAGCCCTCCACGCAGCCCTGCCCCTGCTCGAGGCCCTCGTCCAGCGCATGGCCCGCCAACTCGATGACACCACTCCGGCCAGGCCGTGCCCCACCGGACCCCTCCCCGTGGTGTTCCCTCCCGGCTCGGCCTCCGGTTGCTTCTTCCACGAGGTGTGTGGCCACCCGCTCGAGGGCGATGTCGTCGCGCGCGGCGGCTCCTACCTCGCCCGCCGCCTCGGGCAACGCGTCGCCGAGTCCTTCGTCTCCGTCTCCGATGACCCGACCGATGGTCGCGGCGCGCTCGCCTACTCCTGCGATGACGAGGGCCACCCCGCCCGGCCCGTCCCCCTCCTCCACGCCGGCCACGTCGGCACGCCTCTGCTCGACTCACGCAGCGCGAGAGCGCTCGGCTGCACGCCCAACGGACACGGCCGCCGGGTGGGCTTCAAACACCCTCCCCTCGCCCGCATGGCGCACACCCGCGTCGAGCCCCACCAGGGCGACCTCGAGGCGCTCATCGCGGACATCCCCTACGGACTGCTGGTGCGCCACCTCCTGCCGCGGCACATGAACCTGCTGTCGGGGGACTTCAGCTTCTACATCCTCGAGGCCCAGGAGATCCGCGACGGAGCCCTGGGGAGCATGGTGTCCCCCGGCATCCTGAGCGGCAACGGCCTGGAGGCGCTGGCGAGCATCGACGCGGTGGGCGCGGACTACCAGAACCTGTTCGCCACGCGCGGCTGCCGCAAGCTCGACCACGGCCCGCTGCCCGTCTCCTTCGGGCAGCCGACCGTGCGCTTCCGCCAGCTCCACATCCAGCCCTGGCGGTGAATCAGCCCCGGCGGCGCATCCCGCCAGGGGCCTCCGGATAGCACTGCGAGTTGGACTCCGGGAACGGCACCGGCTCGGCCGTCTCGTCCTCCGGGGGAGGCTCGCCACCGGGGAAGGAGAAGACGCGGCCGAACGACACACCCTCGCGGATCTCCTCGACGACGGGCGGGATGACCCACGGCCGCGGGAAGTCTCCCTCCTCCAAGATCACCGTGTCGTTGAACGTCACCTGCAGCGGCTCCGTCACCTCGCTCTTCGGGGGCAGCACCACCGCGTAGTAGCCCAGCGAGCTCATGGCTCCGGCATCCGGAATGGCCATGTAGCCCATGGGCGACTGACCGGGGATGCCCGCGTCCGGCGGAGCCCACTCGATGGCGAAGAGCTGGCCCATGTTGGTCTCGGCGGCGATGCTGTCGGCGGGAATCGTGAAGATGTCCAGCTCGTAGCTGGGCGCGTAGACCCACAGCAGCGCCACACCGGCCGTCTTCGTCGTGTCCATCAGGTCCGCCACCGTCGTCGGCGTCCCCATGTCCGTCATCGTGTTGGCAATCGCCGTGAGCGCACCGGCGTCACCCACCATGGTGGCCACCTGCAACTGGCACAGCGTGGAGTGCGGGACGATGGGCCGCAGGGTCCTCGTCGGGTAGTACGTGCCCATGGGAGCCGTCACGGGCGGCGGCGGCGCCTCCGGATCCATGTACGCCTCGCCGAGCACGAATTCCCGCCCCGGCGGAGTGGCCCGCGCGCTGTACGCCACGGTGTTGCTGGAGGGCACGCCCGACAGCTGCCAGGAGCCCGTGAACGAGCCCTCCGTGCTGCCCCCCACGCTGTCGTCCGGCGCCAGGACGCTGATGCCCGCCTGCGGCACCGACGAGTACAGCAGGAAGGGCACGCCGTCGTAGAGCGCGGGCGGCGGATCCTCCTCCGGGTGCTCCGGATCCGACGGCCAGTTGGCCAGCAGGAAGAAGAACGCCTCCGGGTCATACACGACGCCCGAGAGGGTGCTCGTGCGGCCCGGCAGATCCGTGTACGGCGACGGCGGCGGCGGCAGCTCGGGCTCGGGCACCAGGGAGCAGCCCACCAGGGAGCCCGCGAGCAGAACGCTGGAGAGGAAGTGAGAAGCCCTCATGTCGGTCCTCGTGGAAATCAATTGCGCGGCAGGTTGTGCGAAGTGGGCGGCTTCAGCGCGTGGCACCCGTTGGCGCAGTTGCCGTAGGCGTTCGGCGTGATGTGCACCGGCTGGAACTCCAGATCGAAGTACTCCGTGCCGTGCGCCCCGGGGTGGCAGCCATTGCAGGACTTGATGCTCGGCCGCAGCGTGCTCTCGCGCGTCAGGTGGCACAGGGTGCAGTCACCCTTGTCCTGGTTGTACTTGCGCGAGCTCATGTGGATGCGGTGCACGGCATCCGGTAGGAAGCCGATGGACTCGTCGTTGTGGCACGTCTTGCACGACTCCACATGGTCCACCGCCACACCGTGGTGCACGTTGGTCATCGAGTTCACGCCGTTGTGGCACACCTGGCAGTTGCCCACCACGCCCGGGTACGTCGTGGCCTGCTCCTGGCCCACCTGGAAGAAGAAGGAGTCGAGCCGGTTGAGGCGCTCGCCCATGAAGTAGCGGTGCCCCTTGAGCATGATGGAGTAGGTGCCCGGCTTCGCGTTCGCCGGCAGCTTCACCGCCAGCCGCGTGGCCGGGTGGATGTCACCGCCACCGCCGTAATACTGGCTGCCCGGATCCAGGTAGTACTTCGGCTCGCTGCTCTGCGGGAAGGCGAAGTAGGGAATCTCGTACGTGCCGTTGACCACCTGCAGATCATGCAGCGGTCCGATGACCTTGTAGCCCGCCTCCGAGGCGCTCGCGTCCCGGAAGGGGAAGAGCATCGAGTCGTTGAAGTACAGCAGGCCGTTGGCCATGTCGCCCATGTACTCGTTGAAGCTGGGCAGGGTGTCGCGCGGGTGCAGCGCGTTGCCGTCACCGTCGAGCAGGGCGAGCTGGAAGTCCACCGTCTCTCCCGGCGTGTGGAACTTGCCGTTCGCCGGCGGGGCGATCTTCACCGTCTGCTGCAGACCGAAGCCGCACGGCACCGGCTGCGAGTCGTCGGGCAGGCCGTCCGCGCCGAGCTTGTAGCAGGTGGGCGCCCGATCCTGCTCCTTCACGAAGTTGACCGGGAAGAGGAAGGGCTCGTCGGGCAGCAGGCTCCAGGTGATGCGGATGACGCCCTCGCCCGTCAGGTCCGGCATGCGGAAGGACTTGAACGGGTTGGTGGAGCCCACCATGGACACCTTCACCACCGTCTGGAACATGGGCGGGCCGAACAGATCCGACATGTGGAGCGTGATGTCTCCCGGGTACTGGGGACGCTCGATGCCCATCGCCATCCAGCTCACCCGGGTGCGCCCCGTCACGGGGTTCTCGGCGAGGAAGTCCGTGCGCTTGTAGGTCTCCGACACGCGGATGTTGCCCGCCTCGTCCAGCACCTCCAGCTTGAACTCGTCCTCGTTGGAGAGCATCCACGCGGCGTTCTCGAAGTACGTCTCGCGCTGGAAGAGGCCGCGGTTGTTGAGCGTGCGCCACTCGTCGCGGCCCATCGTCATCCCGCTCCAGTCCAGGTTCTTGAAGCGCGACTGCTTGCGGATCCACTTCGCGGGCGCGGTCCGATCGTTGAAGTCCGTGTGCTGGTTGAAGACCGAGTTCACCACGGAGAACTCGCGCAGGAAGTAGAGCGCGCCCGGCGTCACGTTCATCTGCGCGAAGGGCGGGATGGGCGGCACGGGACCGGGAGCGAAGGCCATGTCCGGCCGCTCGCACGTCGCCGGGTAGTCGAAGACGCTGGGATCGAGCGAACCGCCCAGCGCCACCGGCTCACCGTTGGGCAGCATGGAGCAGCCGTTGTAGCCCAGCAGCGACAGCGAGATGGCTCCCGAGGCCGAGCTCGAATAGGGATCGAAGGCCTTGGCGCCACGGCCACGCGTCCCTTCCGAGTCCTCGACCCGGAAGACGTCACAGCCCGAAGCGAGCGCCACAGCGCAGAAGAGGAGGGTTTTCTGGAGACGATTCATGGGGGGGGAGAGATGAATCCTGCGCGGCCCCGCCACAGCTGCCTGGCGGGATGAAACATTGGCTCGGCGGTATGACCCTACCAAGCGCCTCGCCGGAAAGCCAAGAGGCCCACCCCGAGGCACACGGGCCGTTTCAGTCGGGAGCGGGCCCTTCCACGGGGTGGCCCAGACGGAGCGCGATCACGCCCCGCCGGTACTCGTTGGTGAGCCGATCCGCCTTCACGTGAACCTCACCGGAGAAGTCCAGCGGATGGGCCTTCGGATGCTGCGCCTCGGCCGTGAGGCGGTCCTGCTCGAGGATGGCCAGCTCCGACTTCACGAAGATGTCCGGGAACATCTTCTTCAGGTTCGGGTGGTACGAGGAGAAGTAGAAGCACCGCATCTTCTCCTCCGACCACGGTGAAGCGATCGCATACACCGTGTGTTTGAAGAAGAGCGTCGGCTTGAAGCTCAGGCGCACGGCGAACGGGTAGGTCACCTCGTACGTGAGCGTGGTGCGATCCACCTTGGGCGGCGCGCCCCCGATGGACGGCGCGAGCGCGGGATAGGTGATCTGCGCCCGCACGCCGTGGGGCAACCGCTCCACGTCATAGGGCGGAACCTCCTGCTGCTCCGGATTCCCGAAGGTGCCCTCGTGCACCCAGGACAGGTGCGTGACGTCCAGGACGATCTCCAGCATGCGCCCCGCCGAGACATTCCAGTCCAGCAGCGGCAACGCGACGGTGGCCACGCTGCCGTCCTCCAGCTCGGGCCACTCGGGCAGCGGCGCCGCGGACTCCGCGGCCAGGCACACCCAGATGAGTCCGTAGCGCTCGGTGGCCCGGTAGGACGCCAGCATGGCCCGGGGAGGAATGGGCACCGAGGGCTGCGAGGGGATGTGCACGCACCGCCCATCCTCGCCGTACGTCCACCCATGGAAGCCGCAACGCAGCCCCTGCTCCACCACGGCGCCACGGCACAGGTCCGCGCCACGGTGCGCGCAGTACCGCTGCGTCACCGCCACGCCCGAGCCCATGCGCCACACCACCAATTCCCTGCCGAGCAGCCGCGCCGGAAGGGGGCGCTCCTTCAGCTCATGCGAGAAGGCGACGGGGTGCCAGTACGCGGAGAAGGCTTCTTCGTAGGAGCGCACGCCGGTTTCCATCTCCCAGCACGCTCAGGCCAGCGCGAGCGGGGCGATCTTGCTCTCGATCTCCTCGAGCAGGAAGTTGATCTCCTCCAGCTCGTCGAGCTTCTCGGGGGCCGAGGCGGAGGCAGCGGCCTGGACGGGGGTGGACTCAACGGAAGAGTCGACATGGTGGGCGGAGGTGGTCTCTTCGGCGGCCATGTGGGGGGCTCCTGGGAAAGAAAGCTGCGAACTCAGTGTAAATCGGGATGTTCGTGCGGATAAGGTCTTCCTGTCAACCAGGGAAGCCCAACTTTTTCTCAACATCTCAATCCGTAAAGCCCATGACCCAGCCCTCCGCCGCCCTGTCCTCGAAGCGCGAGAAAGTCCGATGGGAGGGCCCGGCCGCGATGCTGGGCGGGAGCCTGTGGCTGCTGTTCTACGGGGCGTCGGCGCTCGCCGGGCGGGAGCTGGGTGAGGGCCCCCGGGACGTGAATGACTCGGGCCTGCTGCTGCTGGGGGCCGCGGCCTTCTGCGGGGCCGTCCTGGCGCTCGGCACCAGCCTGACGGGACTGAGGGCCCGGCTCCAGGGGCGCGCCCGGCGGCTGGGACTGGCCGGAGGGGTGATGGCCGCCCTCGCCCTCGCGACGGCCGCGCTCAACACGCTGTGGCTGACGGGACTGGTGGGACGCGCCCGGTTCGTCGGCGGCCTGGCCGCACTGGGAGTGCTGTGTGTCTGCACGGGCGCCGTGCTTCTGGGACTCGCCACCCGGCGGGAACAGGTGCTGCCGCGCTGGGGAGCAACCCTCCTCGTCGTCACGGGTCCACTCACCGTGTTGCTGATCGCCACCTCCGGCCTCCGGTTCGGCTCCCTTCCCGGCTACGTCCTGGATGATCTGCCGTTCGCCATCGCCGGCCTGCTGTGGATCACCGCCGGTACGGCCATGCGCTCGCGTGGCGAGAAATGAGCCCCCGCGGATTCTCACGCGCCAAGAGGCGGGCTTCGTGGCTCGGACGCGCCTCGCTATACTTCCACCCGCCTTCCGCCCCCCCGCTCCGATGAACTCCCCCTTCCACCGTCTGGCCGCCGTGTTTCTCGTGACGTGGAGTTGCGTGGCCGGGGCCCAGGAGCTTCGCGACACGAAGCCCGGCGTCACCACGGGCCAGGAGGTTCTGCGGTCGTTCGGAAGGCCCACCCGCCGCACCCCCACGCCCAAGGGCGGGCTCGTCCTGAGCTACCAACGGACCTCCGCCCCCGAGGGCACGCGCGGCGCCTTGTTCACCCTCGACGCCGAGGGCCTGCTCCAACGCATCGACGTCATCCCCAAGCGCCCCCCGACGCGCGCCAGCATCGAGAAGACCTACGGGCCCGAGTGCTCCGAGGACACGCCCCCGGAGCGCCCCTGCTACGACATCCAGCGCACGCCCCGGGGCTTCTCCCTGAACTACGCCCGGCTCGGGCTGCTGGTGAACTTCGAGAAGAAGCGGGTGAAGTCCCTGACGTACGTGGCCCCCGCTCCGGAGCCGGAGCCTGAGCCTGAATCGGAATCGGAGCCGCTGGCGTCCACTCCGGAGCCCACGTCCGGCGCCGAGGCGGATTCCGGAGAGTTCGATCTGTCGCTGCGTCCCGCGGCCATCGAGTCGTCCGAGCCCGAATCCGAGTCCGCGCCCGAGTCCGCTCCCACCGAGCCCAGGACGCTCGCCTCCGCGCCCACCGCCGCCGAGAGCGCTCGCGAAGCCGAGTCGCTGCAACGGACCACGCTCGCCCTGGGAGGCCGCCTCCTCCAGCAGGGCTACGTGTCCGGCTCGCGGCTCGGTCCGGAGACCCGGATGCGGCCGAACCTCCCCTCCCTGGTGGACCTCTACCTGGACGCCACCCCGGGCAGCACCTTCCGCGGCTTCGTGGTGGGGCGGCTCGTCTATGATCCGTTGGATCAGGCCATGAGCGGGCCGCAGGTCATCCTCGACCAGCTCTGGCTCCGGTTCGATGTCGCCAACCGCCTGTTCTTCACGCTGGGACGGCAGCAGATCAAATGGGGCAGCTCGCGCATCTGGAACCCCACCGACTTCCTGCAGCGCCCCAACCCCCAGCCGCTCGAGGCGTTCGATCTGCGCACGGGCGTGGACATGCTGAAGGTGAACATCCCCTTCGAGACGCTGTCCTCGAACCTGACACTCTTCGCCACGGCGGACCTCGATGGCCCGGAAGGGGACCGGCTGCGCTACGGCGGCGCCGTGCGCGCGGAGGTCGCGGTGGGCACCAGTGAGCTCGCCGCCTCCGCGGCCTTCCAGCAGGGACGGCGTCCACGCTTCGGCCTGGACTGGTCCATGGGCGCGGGGCCGTTCGATCTCAACGCGGAGCTCGCCGTGGTGCAGGACACCACCGTGGGCCTCTGGCAGCGCACGGCGGACGGCTTCGTGCCGCGGGAGTTCGGCGGGCCCAAGGTGCTCGCCAGCGCGGGGGTGAACACCCAGCTCCGCTTCGCGGACGTCTACCGCCTCGGCTTGCGCCTGGAGGGCTTCTACAACTCCCTGGGGTACGAGGATCGCTCGTACATCACCTGGCTCATCTCGCAGGACGACTACCAGCCGCTCTTCTTCGGCCGCTACTACGCCATGGGGCAGCTGACCTTCACCCGCCGCAGCATCTACGTCCCCACGCTGAACTTCACCGTCCTGTCGAACGTGCTCGACCGCTCCTTCTACGGTCGCGTGGACTTCATGGTGGTGCCCATCACCGAGCTGAAGGTCTTCGCCTTCGTGGAAGCACCCTTCGGCCAGCGCGGGACCGAGTTCCGCTTCCAGCCCGACCCCGCGATCGCGCCCCTCCCCGCCACGGGGCTGAGCCTCTTCCGCGTGGGATTCAGCGTCCAGATGAGGATGTAGAAGGTCCGAGACCATGGCCTCCCCGAAGAACCTCGATGCCCTGTCCCCCGCCGAGAAGCGCGCGCTGCTCAAGCAGCTCCTGGAGCGAGGCAATCCCCCCGCCGCGCCGAACACCAGCACCCCGGGCGCCACGGGAGACCTGACGCTCGCGACGGGGCCCGTGCGCCGCCCCGCGGAGGAGGCGCCCGTCCCGTCCTTCGCGCAGGAGCGCATGTGGTTCCTGCACCAGCTCCAGCCCGGTGCCGCGACCTACAACGTGCCCGAGGCCGCCGAGCTGAACGGCACCGTGGACCCGGGCGTGCTCGACACGGCGCTGCGCCACCTGCTCGCGCGGCACCCGGCGCTGCGCTCCACCTTCCCCACCTCCGAGGGCCTTCCCCGGCTCGCCTTGCAGGACGTGCCCACGCGCGTGCTGGAGGTGGAGGAGCTCGCGCCCGAGGCGGACGGTGACGGGCTCGAGGCGCGCATCTCCCGCCGCCTGTACGAGGAGGCCACGCGTCCCTTCGACCTGGAGCACGGGCCGCTCTACCGCTTCCGCCTCTTCCGCGTCTCGCCGCAACGGCACGTGATGCTGCTGGTGGTCCACCACATCGTCTTCGACGGCTGGTCCATCAACGTGCTGATGCGCGAGCTGCGGGAGGTCCATACCGCGCTCGGCCGCCAGCAGGAGCCCCGGCTTCCCCCCGTGGCGCTCGAGTACTCCGACTTCGCCGCGTGGCAGAGGCAGCCCGCCATCTCCGCCCGCGAAGCCGAGCTGCTGGAGTACTGGAAGCGCCAGCTCACGGACGCGCAGTCCCTGCTGCAACTGCCCACGGATCTGCCCCGGCCCGCCATCCGCTCCACGCGCGGCGCGGAGACCCCGCTGCTCCAGCTGCCCGCCGCGCTCACCGAGTCCGTCCGCGCCTTCTGCCGCGAGCGCCAGGTCTCGCCCTTCATGGTGTTCCAAGCGGCGTTCTCCGCGCTGCTCCACCGCTACTCGCAGCAGACGGACTTCTGCGTCGGCACGCCCGTCTCCGGCCGCACCCATCCCTCCGTCGAGGGGCTCGTCGGCCTCTTCGTCAACACCCTGGTGCTGCGTACCCGCGTCGCGCCCTCCAGCACCTTCTCCTCCCTGCTGGCCCAGGTGCGCACCACCACCCTGGAGGCCCTCGCCCACCAGGATGTCCCCTTCGAGCGGCTCGTCAGCGCCATGGGTGCCGAGCGCAGCCTCAGCCAGACGCCCCTCTTCCAGGTGATGTTCGACCTGTACCGCGTGGAGCACTCGCTGGCGGATGCGCTCTCCAGCCCGAGCCTCCAGACGCGGCCGGTGCGCGTGGACACCCGCGCCTGCCAGTTCGATCTGTCCCTCTCCGTCTACGAGAGTTCCCGCGGCTTCAACGTCTTCCTGCGCTACTGCGAGGACCTGTTCACCCCCTCCACCGTGGAGCGGATGCGGGGCCACTACGTCCAGCTCCTCACCCACGCGCTGCGCGAGCCCCAGGCCCGGCTGGACACGCTGCAACTGCTCACGCCCGAGGAGCGCCAGGCCGTCCTCCACCACGCCCGCCCCTCCACGCGCGACTGGTCCCTCGACACCTGCCTCCATGAGTACCTGCCGCTCCACGCCCGCACCGCGCCCCAGCGCGTGGCGCTCGCCTTCCGCGGAGGCCGGTGGACGTATGGAGAGCTCGAGCTCCACACCAACCGCGCCGCCCACCGGATGGTGTCCCACGGCGTCGGCCCCGAGCGCATCGTCGCCATCCTCAGCCCTCGCACCGAGGGCCTGATTCGCGCCCTCATCTCCGTCCACAAGGCCGGTGGCGCCTACCTGCCGCTCGATGCGCAACTGCCCGCCGCCCGTGTCGCCCAGTTGCTCGCCGAGAGCCGCGCGCCCTTCGTGCTGCCGCTCGGCGAGACACATGCCCTGCTCTCCGAGGCGCTCGCGCTCCTTCCCGAGACGCAGCGGCCCCACGTGCTCTCGCTGGAGGGACTGGACTCCGAGAGCCCCGAGCCCCTGCCCCGCCGCGCCACGCCGGACAACCTCGCCTACGTCGTCTTCACCTCCGGCTCCACCGGCACGCCCAAGGGCGTCATGTGCGACCACCGGGGCATGCTCAACCACGCCCTGTGGCTCCAGGAGGACCTCGCCCTCACCCCGGACGACGTCCTGTCCCAGACCGCGGGCATGGGCTTCGACATCTCCATCTGGCAGATGATCGGCCCCCTGTGCTTCGGCGGCGGCACCTACGTCTTCGATGACGACGTCATCCGCGAGCACTCGAAGCTGGCCGCCGCCCTCGTGGAGGCCGGCTCCACCGTCCACCAGATGGTGCCGCCCGTCTTCCAGAACTTCCTGGAGGAGCTCGAGGCCTCCAACGTGCGCAGTTTGGGACGTCTGCGCTGGCAACTGCTCGGAGGACAGGCGCTCCCGTCCTCGCTGTGCCGCACCTGGTTCGCGCGTTTCCCGCACATCGGGATGGTGCACGCCTACGGCCCGGCCGAGTGCACCGATACCGCCACCCACCATTATATGCGCACGCCGCGCGAGGCCCCGGCGGGCACCTGGTCGCCCATCGGCACGCCCAAGGCCAACCTGGAGGTGTACCTCCTCGACGAGGCCCTCCAGCCCGTGCCCGTGGGCGTGGTGGGGGAGATCTTCATCGGCGGCGTGGGCGTGGGCCGCGGCTACCTGGATCATCCCGAGTGGACCGCCGAGCGTTTCGTCCCGCATCCGCTGAGCACCCGGCCCGGAGAGCGGCTCTACCGCACCGGAGACCTCGCCCGGCTTCGCGCCGATGGGCTCTTCGAGTTCGTCACCCGCGCCGACTTCCAGGTGAAGGTGCGCGGCGTGCGCATCGAGCTGGCCGAGGTGGATGCCGCGCTCCAGGCGCTCCCCGAGGTGCGCGAGGCCGCCGTGCTGGCCCGCGAGGTGCGCCCGGGCGAGAAGCTCCTCGTGGCCTTCGTGGCCCCCGCCCAGGCCAGCACCAGCGCCGCCTCACTGCAACAGGCCCTGGCGCGCTCGCTGCCCGCGTACATGGTGCCCTCCCGCTTCCTCCTGCTGGAGGCCCTGCCCCTCAACGCCAACGGCAAGGTGGACCGCAAGGCCCTGGAGGCCCTGCCCCTCGAGTCCGCCGAAGCACAGTCCTCCGGTGAGCCGCCGCGCGGACCCGTCGAGGAGCTGCTCGCCCAGCTCTTCCGCCAGGTGCTCGGCGTGGAGAAGGTGCACCGCGAGGACAACTTCTTCCACCTCGGCGGCCACTCGTTGAGCGCCACCCGGCTGGTGGCCCGCGTCCGCCAGTCCTTCGACATCGAGCTGCCGCTCCCCTCCTTCTTCGCCTCGCCCACCATCGCGGGCCTGGCGCGCGAGCTGTCCCAGCTCCAGGGCACCAGCGCCCAGGGCCTCCCCGCGCCCACGCCACGTCCGGAGGGTTCGCCCCCGGTGCTGTCCTCCGCCCAGGAGCGGCTGTGGTTCATCCAGCAGCTCCAGCCGGACTCCAGCGCCTACCACACCCCCGAGGCCATCGAGCTCACGGGGCCCCTGGACACCGAGGCCCTGCGGCAGTCCCTGCGCTGGCTGTTGGAGCGCTACCCGGTGCTCCGCCTGTTCATCCCGTCTCGCGAGGGACAGCCCCACCCCGTCCTCCTGCCCGTGCCCCAGGAGCCCCTGCGCTTCGAGTCCCTCGAGGGATTGCCCGACGCCCGGGAGCGGCTGGCCTCGCGGCTGCGCGAGGAGGTGCACCAGCCCTTCTCCCTGGAAGCCGGCGCCCTCTACCGCTTCTGGCTGTTGAAGCTCGGCCCCGAGCACCATGTGCTGCTGCTCGTGTTCCACCACCTGCTGGTGGACGGCCTGTCCCTCAACATTCTCCTCCGGGAGCTGGCCGAGGCGTGGGCCGCCTTCCACCAGCGCCAGCCCCCCGCGCTCCCGCCCGTGCGCCTCCAGCACGCCGACGTCGCCGCGTGGCAGCGCACCGAGCCCGTGCGCGCCCGTGAGGAAACGCAGCTCGGCTACTGGAAGCGCCAGCTCGAGGACGCGCCGGGCCTGCTGCAGCTCTCCACCGACAAGCCCCGCCCCGCCGTCCTCTCCCACCGCGGCGGCTTCATCGGCTACCACCCGCTGCCTCCCGCGCTCTCCCAGACGCTCCTCGCCTTCTGCCGCCAGCACCAGGTGACTCCGTTCATGGTGCTGTACGCGGCCTTCGCCTCGCTCCTCCACCGCTACAGCGGCCAGGAGGACTTCTGCGTCGGCATCCCCTCCTCGGGCCGCTCCCACCCCGCCACCGAGGACGTCGTCGGCCTGCTCGTCAACACCCTGGTGCTGCGCACCCGCATCGGGCCGTCCACCTCCTTCGCCGGGCTGCTCTCCCAGGTCCGCACCACCACGCTGGAGGCCATCTCCCACCAGGACGTCCCCTTCGAGCGCCTCGTCAGCGCGCTCGGCGTGGACCGGTCTCCCAGCCACTCGCCCCTCATCCAGGTGATGTTCGACCTCAACCGGCTCGACAACCCCCTGGCCGGGGCCTTCACGGACCTCCAGGCGCGCTCGCTCGAGCAGGAGCTGCTCAGCAGCCTGTTGGACCTGTCCCTCAGCGTCGTCGAGCGCCCCGAGGGCTACGAGCTCTTCATCCAGTACAGCACCGACCTCTTCGAGGCTGGCACCGTGCAGCGCATGCTGGAGCACTACCTGCGCCTGCTGGGACACGCCGTGGCCGAGCCCCAGACGGCCGTGGAAGCGCTGCCGCTGCTCTCGCCCGCCGAGCGCGAGCAGGTGCTGTACTCCTTCAACGACACCGGGCGGCCCTTCGACGCCGAGGCGACGATCGTCTCGCTCCTCGAGGCGCAGGTGGCGCGCACCCCGGGCGCTCCGGCCGTGGTGGCCCCCGAGGGCACGCTCACCTTCCGCGAGCTGTCCGAGCGGGCCTCGCGGCTCGCGGCGCACCTGGTGGCCGCCGGAGCCCGGCCCGAGGCCGTGGTGGGCCTGTGCCTGGAGCGCTCGCTCGACGCGGTGGTGTCGCTGTTGGCCATCTTCATGAGCGGCGCCGCGTGCCTCCCGTTGGAGGCCTCGCACCCGGCGAGCCGCCGCGCCGCGCTGCTGCGGCAGGCCCGTGCACGGCTCGTCGTCTCCCGGCCCGCGCTGTTCGAGGGAGTGGAGCCCGGCGTGCCCATGGTGGACCCGGCGGACGTGCGCCAGACGGCGCTCCCGTCCTCCACGCCGTGGCCACGCGCCAGCGCCGAGCACCTCGCCTACCTCCTCTATACGTCCGGCTCGACGGGTGAGCCCAAGGGCGTGGAGCTGACCCACCGCAACGTCGTCCACTGCTTCGCGGCGTTCGATCCGTATTACGAGACGCGGCCGGGCGACTGCTGGGCCAGCTCGGGCAGCCTCTCGTTCGACATCCACCTGGAGGAGCTGCTCTTCAGCATCACCCGCGGCGCGCGCACCGTGCTGCGAGAAGTGGGCCCGCTCGGACTGGGGCGCGACCTCGTCCAGCACGGCATCACGCACGTCGTCATCACGCCTTCCTCGCTGGCCACGGCGCTGGAGGAGCCCGGCGCGCTGGAGGCCTTCCGTTCGCTCAAGGTGCTCGTCACCGGCGGCGAGGTGCTGCCGGATCCGCTGGTGCGGCAGCTCGCGCTGACGCGGACGACGCTGGTCAACACGTACGGCCCCACGGAGACGAGCATCAACGTCGTCGCGGGACGCATGCTGCCCGGCGAGCCCGTGCGCCTGGGATTCCCGCTGGACCGCTGCCGCATCTACGTGCTCGACACGCGCGGTGAGCCCGTTCCCCCTGGCGTGCCCGGTGAGCTCTTCATCGGCGGCACACCGCTGGGCCGCGGCTACCGCGAGCGCCCGGAGCTCACGGCCGAGCGCTTCGTGCCCGACGCCTTCTCCGGCGTGCCCGGCGCCCGCCTCTACCGCACGGGAGACCGCGTCCGCTGGAATGAGGACGGGTCGCTGAGCTTCCTGGGCCGCACCGACTTCCAGGTGAAGGTGCGCGGCGTGCGCATCGAGCTGGAGGAAGTGGAAGCCGCCCTCCTGCGCCAGCCCGGCGTGCGCAAGGCGGCCGTGGTGGTGCGCGGCAGCCAGAAGGACGCGCGGCTGGAGGCCTTCCTCGTGCTGGAGGGAAACACGGCTCGCGACGTGGCCCGCCTCCGCGAGGCCCTGTCCGCGTCGCTGCCCGAGGCGATGGTGCCCTCGCGCTTCGTCTCGCTGCCCGAGCTGCCGTTCACCACGAGCGGCAAGGTGGACCGCAAGGCCCTGCTGGCCCTGCCGGTGGAAGCCTCCGAGGCCGCGCCCTCGGGTGAGGCTCCGCGCGGCCCGGTGGAGGAGTTGCTCGGTCAGCTCTTCTGCCAGGTGCTGGGCGTGGAGAAGGTGCACCGCGAGGACGGCTTCTTCGAGCTGGGCGGCCACTCGCTGAGCGCCACCCGGCTGGTGGCCCGCATCCGTCAGGCCTTCGGCGCCGAGCTGCCCCTCGCGGCCTTCTTCTCCACTCCAACCATCGCGGGACTGGCACGTGCGCTGTCGAAGCTCCAGGGCACCACCGCCGAGGAGCTGCCCGCCCCCACGCCGCGCCCCGCGGGCTCCGCACCGCTGCTGTCCTTCTCGCAGGAGCGGATGTGGTTCATCCAGCAGCTCCACCCGGACTCCGGCGCCTACCACATCCCCGAGGCCGTCGAGCTGACGGGCCCGCTGGACGAGGACACGCTGGAGGCGTCACTGCGCTGGCTGCTGGAGCGCCACCCCATGCTGCGGCTGGCCGTGCCGTCTCGCGAGGGACAGCCCCAGCCCGTCCTCCAACCCCTGCCCCTCCGGCTGCTGCTCGCCGAGGAGTGGAACGGAGCCGCCACGCCACGGCGTGTGGCCCACTGGCTGCGCGAGGAGGTGCACCGGCCCTTCTCCATGGACGAGGGCCCGCTCTACCGCTTCCGGCTGCTGCGCACGGGCCCCGAGCGCCACGTGCTGCTGCTCGTGTTCCACCACCTGCTGGTGGATGGCCTGTCCCTGGACATCCTCGTCCGCGAGCTGGCCGAGGCGTACCGGACGCTCGGCCAGGGCCGCACGCCCTCGCTGGCACCGGTGCGCCTGGACTCCAGTGACATCGCCGCGTGGCAGCGCACCGCGCCCGTGCGTGCGCGGGAGGAGGCACAACTCGAGTACTGGAAGCGCCAGCTCGCGGGCGCGCCGGGGCTGCTGCGGCTCCCCACCGACAAGCCCCGTCCCGCCGTGCTCTCGCACCAGGGCGGCTTCACGGGCCACCAGGCACTGCCTTCCGAGCTCGTCCACGCCCTGCGGGCCTTCTGCCGCCAGCACCAGGCCACGCCCTTCATGGTGCTGTACACGGCGTTCGCCACGCTCCTCCACCGCTACTCGCGGCAGACGGACTTCTGCGTCGGCACGCCCGTCTCGGGCCGCTCGCACCCGGCCACCGAGGACACCGTCGGCCTGCTCGTCAACACGCTGGTGCTGCGCACCCGCCTCACGCTCTCCACCTCCTTCGCCGAGCTGCTCTCCCAGGTGCGCACCACCACCCTGGAGGCCATCTCCCACCAGGACGTGCCCTTCGAGCGCCTCGTCCAGACGCTCGACGTCCCGCGCACGCCGAGCCACTCGCCGCTCTTCCAGGTGCTGTTCGACCTGAACCGGGTGGAGCACGCCCTCGCCGATGCGCTCCCGGGCCTCCAGGGCCGCCCGCTCACGGTGGAGTCCGCGAGCAGCCCGCTGGACTTCTCCCTCGGCATTCTCGAGGGCCCGGACGGCTACCAGCTCGCCATCCGCTACAGCACCGAGCTCTTCGAGGCCGGCACCCTGAAGCGCCTGCTGGGCCACTACGTCCAGCTCCTCACCCACGCGCTGCGCGAGCCCCACGCACGCCTCGACACGCTGCCCCTGCTCACGCCCGAGGAGAACCAGGACGTCCTCCACGCCGCCCGCGCCCCCATGCGCGACTGGCCCCTGGACACCTGCCTCCACGAGCGCTTCTCGTCCCACGCCCGCACCGCGCCCCAGCGCGTGGCGCTCGCCTTCCGCGGGGGACGGTGGACGTATGGAGAGCTCGAGGCCCACACCAACCGCGCCGCACACCGGCTGATGTCCCAGGGCGTCGGTCCCGAGCAGCTCGTGGCCGTCCTCGGCCCTCGCACCGAGGAACTCATCCGCGCCGTCCTCTCCCTCCACAAGGCCGGTGGCGCCTACCTGCCACTCGACGCGCAACTGCCCGCCGCCCGTGTCGCCCAGTTGCTGGCCGAGAGCCGTGCGCCCTTCGTCCTTCCGCTCGGAGGCACCGGTGAGCGGCTCTCCGAGGCGCTGGCCCTCCTCCCCGAGGAGAGGCGTCCCCGCGTGCTCTCCCTGGAGGGGCTCGACTCCGAGAGCCTCGAGCTCCTGCCCCGCCGCGCCACGCCGGACAACCTGGCCTACGTCGTCTTCACCTCGGGCTCCACCGGCACGCCCAAGGGCGTGATGATCGACCACCGGAGCATGCTCAACCATGCGCTCGGGAAGCAGGAGGACCTGGGCCTCACGCCGGAGGACATGCTGTCCCAGACGGCGAGCATGGGCTTCGACATCTCCGTCTGGCAGATGCTCGGGGCCTTCTCCTTCGGCGGCGCCACGTACGTCGTCGACGACGAGGTGGTCCGCGAGCCGCCGCGCATGGCCGCGGAGCTGGACGCGAGTGGCGCCACCTTCCTCGAGCTGGTGCCCTCCGTCCTCCAGTCCATCCTGGAGGATGGCGACGCCGCCCACGCGCCCACGTTCCGCCGCCTGCGGTGGATGCTCATCGGTGGGCAGGCGCTTCCGCCCGCGCTGTGCCGCACCTGGCTGGAGCGCTACCCGGCGGTGTCCTTCGGCAACGTGTACGGGCCGGCCGAGTGCACGGACACCACCACGATGCACCTCCTGCGCACGGCGCCGTCGGGTGGCAGCACGCCCATCGGCACGCCCCGGGCCAACCTGGAGGCGTACGTCCTCGACGAGTCCCTCCAGCCCGTGCCCGTGGGCGTGGTGGGCGAGCTGTTCATCGGCGGAGCGGGCGTGGGCCGCGGCTACCTCGGCCGTCCCGAGTGGACCGCCGAGCGATTCGTCCCGCACCCCTTCAGTGCCCGGCCCGGAGAGCGGCTCTACCGCACGGGAGACCTCGCCCGGCTGCGCGCCGATGGATTGCTGGAGTTCGTCACCCGCGCCGACTTCCAGGTGAAGGTGCGCGGCGTGCGCATCGAGCTGGCGGAGATCGAAGCCGCCCTCCTCGCCCTGCCCGAGGTGCGCGACGCCGCCGTGCTGGCGCGCGAGCTCCACGCCGGGGAGAAGCAGCTCGTGGCCTGGGTGGTTCCCGCCGGGCCCGGCGTGGAGAGCACCGCGCTCGCCCAGGCCCTGGCGCGCTCGCTGCCCGCGTACATGGTGCCGTCCCGCTTCGTCACGCTGGAGGCCCTACCCCTCAACGCCAACGGCAAGGTGGACCGCAAGGCCCTGGAGGCCCTGCCCCTGGACGCCTCCGAGGCCCGGCCCACGGGTGAGCCACCGCGAGGCCCCGTGGAGGAGCTGCTCGCCTGGCTCTTCTGCCAGGTGCTCGGCGTGGACCAGGTGCACCGCGAGGAGGACTTCTTCCGCCTCGGGGGCCACTCGCTGAGCGCCACGCGGTTGGTGGTGCGCGTGCGCCAGGCCCTCGGCACCGAGCTGCCCCTCGCGTCCTTCTTCGCCTCGCCCACCGTGGCGGGACTGGCGGCCCTGCTCGGCACCGCGCCCCGGAAGGAAGCGGAGTGGAAACCCTCCGGACAGCGTCCCTCGCGACTCCCGGCCTCGTTGGTGCAGGAGCGGCTCTGGTACGCGCTGCAACTCCCGGAGGCTCCGCCCTTCGTGGTGGTGTCCGCGCTCGTGCTCGAGGGCCCGCTCGATGTCGCGAAGCTGGAATCGGCGCTCGAGGCCGTGGTGGACCGTGACGACACGCTGCGGACCACCTTCACCCAGGAGGCGGGGACCGTCTTCGCCCAGGTGAACCCGAGGCGCGCTCCGGTGCTCACGCGGACGGACCTCTCGCACCTGCCGTCCGAGGAAGCCCGGAAGGCGGCGAGCGCCATCGCGACGCGGCACGACCTCCAGCCCTTCGACGCGCTCCGGGGGCCGCTGTACCGCTTCGAGCTGGTGCGGCTGAACGCGGAGGGCACGCGGCACGTGCTCGTCACGGCGGTGAGCCACCTCGTGCTGGACGGCATGGGCCTGCAAGCCCTGTTGGGCGAGTGGGCGGAGGCCTACCGTGCGGCGATCGCCGGGCAGCCCTCGCTGCTGCCTCCCGCGCCGGTGCAGTACGCGGACTTCGCGCTCTGGCAGCGCCGGCCCGAGCAGCTCCGCCGACTCGACGAGGGCCTCGAGTCCTGGAAGCGGGCGCTGGCGGACGCGCCGCCGGTGTTGGATGTGCCGCTCGACTTCCCGCGCCGGGCTCCCGCGCTCAACGCCAACATGCGGCCGGTGCGGCTGTCCCTGCGCGCCGGGGACGTGGCCGCGCTGAAGGCCCTGGCCCGGCAGGAGGGCGTGTCCACCTTCACCGCGATGCTCGCGCTCATGCAGGCGTGGCTGCACCGGCTGAGCGCCCAGTCGAGCGTCGTGGTCGCCTCGCCCTTCTCGGGCCGCCTGCTGCCCGGCACGGAGCGGCTGGTGGGCTACTTCGCCAACGTGGTGCCGCTGTGCACGGACGTCTCGGGCGAGCCCTCCTTCCGCGCGCTCCTGAAGCGGGCCCACGGCACCGTGGTCCACGCCACCGCCCACCAGGAGGTGCCCTTCAAGCGCATCGCCGACGCCGTCCACCCGGACGCGGACCGCTCCGCGCCGCCGCTGGCCCAGGCGCTTCTGCTGCTGGACACGCTCGGGGCTCCGGCCTTCGAGGGGCTCGGCGTGTCCACGCTGGAGGGAGAGAGCATCATCCCGGCGTACGACGTGGTGCTGCACCTGGTGGAGAAGCCCGAGGGCCCCACCTCCGGCGTCATCGCCACCGACAGCGCGCTCTTCACCCCGGAGACAGCCGAGCGCATGGCCCGCGCCTTCGAGCAGCTCTTCTCCGAGGCGGTGCGAGCCCCGGACGTGGCCCTGTCTCGGCTGTCGCTCCTGTCCTCCGCGCAGCGGGCGCAGGTGCTGGCGGCGCTCGACGGTGGGCCCCAGGACGTGCCGGCCGGGGCGTGCATCCACACGCTCTTCGAGGCGCAGGTACGCCGCTCGCCGGACGCGCCCGCGGTGGCCCACCACACCACCACCTGGAGCTACGCCGAGCTCAACGCCCGCGCCAACCTGCTGGCGGCCCGGCTCGTCGAGCAGGGGCTGCTTCCCGAGGACCGGGTGGGCGTGATGATGGAGCCCACCGCGCAGGGCATGGCGGTGCTGCTGGGCATCCTCAAGGCGGGCGGCACGTACGTCCCGTTGGATCCGGGCTGGCCGGAGCCTCGCAAGCGCGCGGTGCTGGAGCGCGCGGGCGTGCGCCGCCTCTGGGTGGACGCGGAGGCGATGGAGACACACTACGACTACGCATCCGTGGTCGAAGTGCCCGAGCAACCCGAGCACGTGCCGGGCGAGCTCGTCCCCGGGCCTCGCGAGGTGTCCGACGCGCAACTGGCGTACATGATCTTCACCTCGGGCTCGACGGGTGAGCCCAAGGGCGTGATGGTAGAGCACCGCTCGGTGGTGAACCACAACGTGGCCATCGCGAAGAGCTTCGGGCTGCGGCCGGGAGACCGGATGTTGCAGTTCGCCCCGCTGAGCTTCGACGCGGCCGCCGAGGACCTGTACCCGCCGCTGGTGGTGGGAGCCACGGTGGTGATGCGCAGCGGGCTCGTGCCGGCGCACGCGATGACGCCCTACCTGGAGCAGGAGGGCATCACGGTCATCAGCCTGCCGCCCACGTACATCGAGGAGTGGATCCGCGAGATGGAGTCGCAGGGCCAGCGCGTGCCCGCGAAGCTGCACCTGCTGGCGCCAGGCGGAGACGTGCTCAAGCGCGAGACGTTCGAGTCCTGGGTGCGAGTGGGAGGCGCGCACGCGCCCTGGGTGAACGTCTACGGGCCCACCGAGTGCACCATCACCTCGGCCACGTGCGACATCCCGGGAGCCGAGGGCGTGGGCACGGCGCCCACGTTCCCCATCGGCCGGCCCATTCCGCGCGTGCGTTTCTACCTGCTCGACGAGCACCTGGAGCCGGTGCTCCCGGGACTGCCGGGCAAGGTGTACATCGGAGGGGCGGCGCTCTCGCGTGGCTACCTGAGCGCGCCGGACATGACGGCCGAGCGCTTCGTGCCGGATCCGTTCTCCCGCGAGCCAGGTGCGCGCATGTACAGCACGGGAGACCTGGCCCGGCTGCAACCGGATGGACGCCTGCGCTTCCTGGGGCGAGCGGACCATCAGGTGAAGATCCGCGGCTTCCGCATCGAGCTGTCGGAGATCGAGACGTGCCTGCGGCGCTTCCCCGAGGTGGAGGAGGCGGTGGTGATGGCGCGCACGGGAGCCACGGGAATGCAGCAACTGTGCGCCTGGGTGCAGGCACCGGCGGCGGTGCGGGCTGAGACACTGCGCGCGCACGTGGCGGCGCAATTGCCCACATACATGGTGCCCGCGACCTTCGTGGTGATGGAGCGGCTGCCGGTCAACAACAACGGCAAGGTGGACCGCAAGGCGTTGCCGGATCCGGAGGCGATGGCTCCCGCGGCCCCTGCCCTCTCCGAGGCGCCGACGATGGGAACCCTGGAGATGCCCATCCGCTCCACGCTGGAAATGGCGCTCCAGCGCTTGTGGAAGGAGGTACTCCAGCAGCCCGAGGTCAACGCCGGGGACAACTTCTTCGAGCTCGGCGGAGACTCGTTGCTGGCCATGCGCCTGCTGGGGCGGCTCGAGGAGGAGTTCGGCATCCCGGTGCCGCTGGCCACGCTGTTCCAGTACCCCGTGCTGCGGGACACGGCGGAGGCGCTGCGCGAGCAGTTGGAGGCCGGACCGCCGCCCACGAGCATCGTGCACCTGTCGGGAGCGGAGACGCCGGAAGACGCCCCGGCGCTCTTCTTCCTGCACGCGGGAGACGGAGAGCTGCACCACTACTACCCGCTCATCAAGCGACTGGGCCGGAAGTTCCGCCACTTCGGCATCCAGGCGCCGGAGACGCTGGCGGCGAGCCCCTTCGCCACCTTCGACGAACGCATCGCCTCATACGTGAAGGACATCCGAACGGTGCAGCCGCACGGGCCGTACCGGCTGCTCGGCTATTCGTACGGTGGCTGCGCGGCGTTCGGCGTGGCGGCGGCGTTCGAGGCGGAGGGGGAGAAGGTGGAGCTGCTGGCCCTGCTGGACACCTTCTCGGCCATCGCCACGCATGCGCCCCGGCAGGTGGAGGGAGTGCGGCTGATGGCGCAGGAGTTCGGCGTACTGGACGAGACGCTGGAGGGCGAGCTGGCCGGGATGAACCTCGACGCACAGTGGGAGCGGGTGGCCGAGCGGGCCCGTGATGCGGGCGTCGTGGCGCCGCACTTCGACGGCAAGCACCTGGCGCGCGTGTGGCACGTGCTCGGCGAGGTGCTGGTGCCGCAGGTGCAGCGGTGGACGGTGCCGACGCTCCACGGGCAGGTGCTGCTCTTCACAAGCGAGGAGTCACGTTCCATCCGCGACGAGACGCTTGGCTGGGACCAGTACGTGAAGCGGGAGCAATTGGATCTGGTGCCCCTGCCGGGAAGCCATGCCGGAAGCATCCACCCGCCACAGGTGGACACCATGGCGGCACGGCTGCGCGCGGTGCTCGGAGTGAGCGAGGAGTGAGAGGAGGCACCGCACCCGGTGCCTCTCCTCACGTGGCCCGGTCCACATCCGGGCCGAGAATCGACACATTCTGCTCCACGGACTTTTTCGGCACCTTGAGGTGGTTCGCGGGAAAGGCAGGGTCCGCATACCCCAAGGACAGCCCACAGAGGATGACGAGTTCCTCGGGGATGGGCAGCTCACGGCGAATGACTTCTGGATACGTCGTCAACGCTGCTTGGACGCAGGTGCCGATACCACGAGCCGTCAATCCCAGGACCAGGGTCTGGAGATACATTCCGACGCTCACCGCATCCGCGAGACCGAGGTCCCGGTGCATGCACAGGATGCCGGCCATGGGCGCGCCGAAGAACTCGTAATTGCGCTGCGAGGCCAACGATCTTCCGGCGACATCGTCCCGGGAAATCCCCATCGCCCCATAGACGATCGTCCCCAGCTCACGGCGATACACCTGGAAGGACGCTGGCAGCGGTGCCAGCTCACGCGGATTCGCTTTCACCTCCGCCCGAAGGGCCTCGCGCAAGCGCTCCAGGCGTTCACCCTCCATGAGGAAGAGGCGCCAGGGCTGGATGTTCGAGTTGGAGGGTGCGAGCTGCGCGAGCGCCAGGGCCTCCGTGAGCAGCTCGCGAGGAATGGGGGTGGGGAGAAAAC
>NZ_JPMI01000153.1 GCF_000733295.1 Archangium violaceum Cb vi76
TGACAATTCCTCCGGCCAGCTCGGTGGAGGGACGGACATCCGGCGGGCCACTCCGATGCAGGTGATGAACCTCCCGGAGGCCGTGGACGTCTCGGCCGGCTACGCCCATTCCCTGGCGCTGCGCGCGGACGGCACCGTCTGGAGCTGGGGTGCCAACTTCAGAGGCCAGCTCGGGCGCCCCGCCAGCTCCATCGACTCCACCCCGGCGCAGGTGCCCGGCCTCACGGGCATCGTGGCAGCCAAGGCGGCGGGCCTCTCGTCCCTGGCGCTGCGTGCGGACGGCACTGTCTGGGCCTGGGGCGCCAACGCGGAGGGGCAGCTCGGACGTCCCTCCAACCACAGCGCCAACCCTACCCCGGCGCAGGTGCCGGGCCTCACGGGCGTGGTGGCCCTCGCGAGCAGCGGTCAATACGTCCTGGCGCTGCGCGCGGACGGCACCGTCTGGGCCTGGGGCTTGAACTCGACGGGCCAGCTCGGGCGGCCCTCCACCTACGTCGATCCCACGCCAGCGCGGGTGCCGGGCCTCACGGGCGTGGTGTCTCTCTCGGCGGCCTCCCAGCACGCCCTGGCGCTGCGCGCGGACGGCACCGTCTGGGCCTGGGGCGCCAACTGGCAGGGGCAGCTCGGGGATGGCACGCGGATGAACCGGAACACCCCGGCCCCCGTGCCGGGCCTCACCGGCGTCACGGGCATCGCGGCGGCCACGGCAAGCTCACTGGTGGTACGCCAGGACGGCACGGTGTGGGGCTTCGGATCCAACGACTTCAACCTGTTGTCCGCCACGGATGAGAGCCTCTCCCTCGTTCCCGTCCAGCGCCCGGGCCTCAGAGGCGTGAAGGCACTCGCCACGAACAGCTACACCGTCCTGGCCCAGCGCGAGAACGGCACCGTCTGGGCCTGGGGCAGCAACGCGTTCGACCAGATCGGTGATGGGGTGTCGAGCCACCACGCCACCCCTGCCCGCACGCGGCTGCCCCGCCGCCTCACGGGAATGGCGTCCGCGGACCACCTGACCTCGGAAGTGGAGCACTTCCCGGCCTCCGGGAGCCTCAGGAGAACAGCTCGAGCAGATCCTCGCGGGTGATGGCCGTCGCGCCCGCCGCCTCGCTCAGGGCCGCCTCGAAGAGGGCGCGCTTCTTCTCCTGGAGTCCCAGGATGCGCTCCTCCACCGTGCCCTGCGACACCAGCCGGTACACCATCACCGGGCGCTCCTGGCCGATGCGGTGGGCGCGGTCCGCCGCCTGCGCCTCGGCCGCCGGGTTCCACCAGGGGTCCATCAGGAACACGTGGTCCGCCGCGGTGAGGTTCAGGCCCGTACCACCGGCCTTGAGCGACATGAGCAGCACCGGTGCGCCCTCTGGAGTCTGGAAGCGCGCGGTGATGTCCCCGCGATTCGTCGTCGTTCCATCCAGGCGATCGAAGCCGATGCCGGCCGACTTCAGGTGCGGCTCGATGAGGTCCAGCAGCGAGGTCCACTGCGAGAACACCAGCGCCTTGTGCCCATCGGACACGGCGGTGCCGAGCGCCTCCACGAGCGTCTGCACCTTCGACGACGAGTTGGCCTGCTGGCCCGGGACGAGCGCCGGGTGACAGGCCGCCTGACGCAGCCGGAGCAGGGCCTCCAGGGCCTTCAGCACGCTGCCGCCCTCGTTGAGCAGGGCGACCACCTCCGCGCGCGTCGCCGCCATCACCGCGTCGTAGACCGAGCGCTCCTTCTCATCCAACGACACGTGCATCACGGACTCGGTGCGCGGCGGCAGCTCGGGCGCCACATCCCGCTTGAGCCTGCGCAGGACGAAGGGACGGATGCGCTTGCGCAGTTGCTGCGCCGCCTCGGCGCTCCCATCCGAGATGGGCCGGGCCACCTTGTCCTCGAACTGCCGGCGTCCCCCGAGCAGACCCGGGTTCGTGAAGTGCATCAGGCTCCAGAGCTCCTCCAGCCGGTTCTCCAGCGGCGTACCGCTCAGCGCCAACCGGAACTGGGCCTGGAGCCCGAAGGCCGCGCGCGCCACCTGGCTCTCCGGGTTCTTGATGGCCTGGGCTTCGTCCAGCACGACGGCGTCCCAAGTACGCCCACCGAGCACCGCCGCGTCCAGGCGGAGGATGGCGTACGTGGTGATGGTGACATCGGCGGCCTCGTCCAGGGCGCGGCCGGGGCCGTGGTACACGCACACCTTGAGCGACGGGCGGAAGCGCTTGAGCTCCGCGGCCCAGTTCGGGAGCACGCTGGTGGGGCAGACCACGAGCGTACGAGGCCCCAACACGCAGAGGGTCTGGAGCGTCTTTCCGAGGCCCATGTCGTCGGCGAGGATGCCGCCGAGCCCCGAGCTCTTGAGGAAGCCGAGCCAGCTCACGCCCTGCTGCTGGTAGTGGCGCAGCGTGGCGGTGAGGTCCTCCGGCAGCGTGGGCGCGGGGAGCTTCTCGAAGCCCTCGACCAGCGGCGCCAGCCTGTCCAGCCCCGGCGGAGGCGGCTGCTCGAGCGTCTCACACAGCGCGCTCAGCTCCGGCAGGGCGTGGTTGGAGACCTTGCCATCCGCCTGGCGCGCGGCCAGGAGGTCCGTGACGCGCTGCCCGTTCTTGTCCAACCAGGCGCGAGGCAGCGGCGCCCAGCCACCGCCCTCCAGGGGCACGAGCCCCAGGCCCTCGTTCCACGCGCGGATGACCGCCGCCGCGTCCACGGTGTGCGTCGTGCCCTTGTCCCCTTCCACCTGGAACTCGAGCGTGAAACGCACATCGGGAATCCCGGCTCCGGTGACGGCGGACTGCACCTCGAGCTTCGGGCGGAGCTGGACGTTCGGGCTCACGATGCCCGCGGCGTCACCGGAGAGGTCTCCGCGCCAACGGCGGATCTTGTCCGCGAAGCGCACCATCTCCTGGCCCTGCACCGTCAGCCGCCGTCCGGGCACCAGGTTCAGCTCGTCCCGGAGTGAATGGAGGAGCCGCTGTTCGGCCGCCTCGTCGCGCAGGGGCACGGCCCCGCGCAGGTAGACCATCCGGCCGTTGTCGATCCGCACCGACGGCGGCGCTCCATAGACGAGCGTGGGCAGCACGGACAGCCCGGACTCGAGCTGGTTGAGTTCCAGCAGGATGCGCGGCTTCAGGTCACGGTCGATGGCGGGCAGACGCTTGCTGCGGACCTCGACCGGCATGCGGCGGCCCAGCTCCGGGAGCACCTTCGAGGTGATCTCCCCCATCTGCTCGGGCGCGAAGGTGCGGACGACCGGAAGGTTCTGGAGCCACGGCCCCGTCATCGCCGTCTCGCCCATGCGCGCCAGGGCGTCTCCGAGCAGCGCGACCCCGGGGCTCACGACATCCACGACACGGGGATCCTTCGCCACCGTCACCACCAACTGCCCGCCCCGGTCCTCGGCCACGGCCCGCGGAAACACGACCTCCTCCGAGACGGCGACGGGCCGCCCGTCGAGCAACACGTTGCGCGCGGACTGGAGCACCTGGAGCAGCGCATCCAGCCGCTCGGGAGGAAGCGCGCCCCGGGTGCGTTTCTCCAGGAGACGATCCGCGAGGAGATCCGACTGCTCGACCTGGAGGGTGGCGGCCTTCGCGGGCCTGGCCATCAGGGCGGCGAGGCTGTCCTCGAGGGGCTCCTCCTTTCCATCGGGGTGCGCGAGCGTACGGTGGAGCTCCAGCCCGCCGGAGACCCGCGTGAAGTGGTAGACGACGCGGGTCCACTTCTTGGTGACCGTCTCCAGCGGGGTGTCCTGCTTCTCCGCCTGCTGGACGAAGATGGCCGCCGCCACCACGTGCTCGCACGGGTCCACCCGGCCGGGGCAGTCGCACTCCCAGACGGCGTCGTTCGGGTACAGGGTGACCGTGAGGGCAACCGGGCGGCCCGGCGCCTTGACCCTCAGCTCCAACTCCGTGGGCTTCTGGGACTGGAGTGAAACGGCCCCATTGCGGGAGAGGGTCACCCCGGTGGTCCAGATACCGGGGCGGGCTTCCTTTCGAACGGCTTCGAGCAGTTGGGCGGTCGCGGACATGGGAGATGGGACTCCCTACGCTCCGGGGCGGCGCCGCGCAACGCCCGCGAGCACCTGTCTGGGGACCCAGCGACGAATCTGGGCACACTCTGCGACGAAATTTGTCACCTGTGGCCCAGCAGGCAGGAAGGCAGGCGTCCGCTGATTCCGGGGGTTTGGCGGAACCTGTCCTCTGGCATGCGATGTGCTCAGGGCCAGACACCCCTGCGTCAAACCAGACACGCATGAGGCACAACCCTCTCAGGAGAAAAATCCCAAGATGAGAAACTTGTGGATGGCATTGCTCTGGGCCGTCTTGTTGACCGGCCATGTTGGCGCGCAGGCAGCACAACCCCCGTCACATGCGGCCCGCCCTCTCCGAGGCGTCCTCTCGACGAGTGGGGGCTCTAGCGTGGAGCTGGGCGAGGGGCATACCGTGGCGCTGGATGCGAATGGCTCCGTCTGGAGTTGGGGCAACAATGGGAATGGCCAGCTCGGGGACGGAACGAGGCGGGAACGTGCCCTGCCGACCGAGCTCGAAACCATTGCCCGGGTGAAGTTCATCGACACCGGCACCAGGCACACCGTGGCACTGCGCGAGGATGGCACCGTCTGGACCTGGGGCGCCAACCGGATGGGCCAGCTCGGACGGCCCGCATCCGTCTCCGAGCCCACACCGGCGAGGGTGCCAGACCTCACGAGCGGAGTGGCCGTCGAGGCCGGCGGCGACCATTCCCTGATGCTGCG
>NZ_JPMI01000154.1 GCF_000733295.1 Archangium violaceum Cb vi76
TGTCCTTCTGGGGGGCCAACGCGGTGAAGATCGCCGCGGGAGGGTGGTTCCCGCTCACCATGGCGCTGTGCGTGTTCACGCTGATGACGACGTGGAAGAAGGGGAGGGACATCCTGGCCAGCCGGCTGCGGGGCAGCAGCCTCCCGTTGAAGCAGTTGCTGGACAGCTTCGGGGACCATCCGCCGGTGCGGGTGCCTGGGACGGCCATCTTCATGACGGGCAATCCGGAGGGCACGCCGCCGGCGCTGCTGCACAACCTCAAGCACAACAAGGTGCTGCACGAGCAGGTGATGCTGCTGACCATCGCGTCGGAGGAGGTGCCGCACGTGCCGCCGGAGGACCGGGTGGAGGTCATCAAGCTGGAGGAGGGCTTCGTGCGGGTGATTGCCCGGTACGGCTTCATGGAGAACCCGAGCATTCCGGACATCCTGAAGCGGGGGAGGGAGAAGGGGCTGCAGTTCAACCTGATGGGGACGTCGTTCTTCCTGGGCCGGGAGACGTTGATCCCGAGCAAGAAGCGGGGGATGGCGATGTGGAGGGAGGCGTTGTTCTCGTGGATGTCGCGCAACGCGAGGAGCGCGACGGCGTACTTCCGGATTCCGCCCAACCGGGTGGTGGAGCTGGGCGCCCAGGTGGAGCTGTAGCCACGCTCTCCTCTCTCTCCCTCTGGGAGAGGGTCGGGGTGAGGGTCAGGCCCCCGGGTTGAGCCCGTGCGAGAGGACCCGTGCCCCCAAACCGTGCTCACCCCGGCTTGCGGAAGGACAGTCCGAACATGAGGGGCAGCTCGGGGACGCCCTCGGGGAGCAGGAAGCGGTGGCCTGGGGCCTGGCGCATGCCCTCGATCAGCTGGCAGCCGTTGGCGTAGCAGTACTCCTCGAGCCGCTCGAGCAGGAGCCCGTGGCGCAGGAGGGGATTGATGACGTCCCCGAGCCCCCACTGGAAACCGTGGCTGGGGTGGGGATTCTTGAAGTCCTGTACGCCCTCCTCGTAGCCCCAGTGCACGAGTCCCTCGCCGGACTTCGCGACATAGTCCCCCACGCCGACGGCCTCGGGGACGTGGTGGCCGCCGCCGTAGGGGAAGGCGAGGCGGAGCTTCTCGTCGAACATCCAGAGGACGGGATGGAAATCGACGTAGACGAAGCGGCCGCCGGGCTCGAGGACGCGGGAGATGCCCGCGGCCCAGGGGTTCAGGTCGGACAGCCAGCCAATGACGCCGTAGGAGCAGAAGACGAAATCGAAGCGGGCGGGGGGGGAGGAGGCGAGCCAGTCGTAGACGTCGGAGCGCTCGAAGGTGCCGGGGATGCCGGAGTTGGCGGAGAGGGAGCGGGCGAAGTCGATGGCCTCGTCGCTGATGTCCACGCCGGTGACGGTGGCTCCGCGGGCGGCGAGGCTGAGGGTGTCCTGTCCGGAGTTGCACTGGAGGTGGAGGAGCGAGCGGCCGTGCAGCTCGCCGAGCAGCTCGAGCTCCTCGGGGAAGAGGGTGGAGCCGCCCTCGCGGAGGAAGCGGGCCTGGTCACCCTTGTGGCTGTTGTGGGCACGGGTGGCGGCGTTCCAGGAGAGGCGGTTGGCCTCGTGCAGGTCCTTCTTCAGCATGGGAGCGTCTCCGGTTGGAGGGGCGAGATTACGCCGGGAGACGCGGGAGCGCGCGGCGGGCTGACAGGGAGGTGCGAGGAGGCGGGGGACGGGGTATGGAGGGAGCCAGCCTCCTGTAGTCCGCGAGGCACGTGGGAGCGAGGTCGGACGCCATGTACATCAGCAAGATCCACCTGGAGAACATCCGGAACTTTCGCTCCGGGTTACAGACCGTGGATCTGGATCTGCGCAGGCCGGATGGACGCTTCGCGGGCTGGACTGTCCTCGCGGGGCGTAACGGGACTGGGAAGTCCACCTTTCTGAAGGCGATTGCACTCGTCATCGCGGGCCCAGAGAGTGCTCGTGTTTTACAGCAGAGTTTCCGTGGGTGGATTCACGCGGGGCAGGATCGTGGAACTGCCGCCACCGAGCTTGTTTTCGATGAGCGGTTCGACAAGCCCAAAGCAGATGCCTCTCTTGTGGCAGGTTCTTTTTGGAATGCGTTGGGATGGGGGAAGGATGACCCCTCCGCCCTGGAGCCGGTGCTCGCAGGCACCTCATCCCTGGATGAAGTGCTCCTTGCCCATGGCGATGGCCGGTCGCATGAAGGTGACCCGGATGGACCCTGGGCCAACAATCCAAAGGGGTGGTTCATTGCCGGATATGGACCTCACCGGCGGCTGACAGGGCATGCGCTCGATGCGCAACGCTTGATGAGTGGGCCTTCTCAAATCGCTCGGCTCGTCAGTCTCTTCCGTGAAGATGCATCGTTGGTCGGAAGCGTTCAGTGGCTCAGGGAACTGCATCTCCGACGCTTGGAGAAGAGGGAAGGGGCGGGGGAACTCCTTGATGGGGTTCTGAGTCTGCTCAACGATCGCTTGTTGCCGGATGGTGTTCGGATCGACAAGGTTGATTCCGATGGGCTTTGGGTCACTCAGGGTGGGGTGTCACTGCCCTTGTGGGATATGAGTGATGGTTACCGGACGGTGACCGCGCTCATCCTGGATCTCGCCTACCAACTCCATACTGCCTACCAGGAGTTCAAACTGGTCCAACAGGATGGCACATGGGTCGTGCCTTATCCTGGTGTCGTGCTGATCGATGAGGTCGAACTGCACCTGCACCTCTCCTGGCAACGACGTATCGGTTTTTGGCTCAAGGAGCATTTTCCGAACATTCAGTTCATCGTCACCACGCATAGTCCGTTCGTCTGCCAGGCTGCGGACCCGAAGGGACTCATCCGGCTTCCAGCCCCAGGCGAAGATAGGACCGCGGAGCACGTTTCCGACGAGCTGTACAAGACGGTGGTCAACGGCACCGTGGATGAAGCTGCGCTGACTGAGTTGTTCGGTCTGGATCACGTCCATTCCGACCAGTCGGAAGCCCTCCGCGAGCAAGTGGCGCGATTGGAAGCGCGCATCCTCAGGGGGGAGGCCACTCCCGAGGAGCGCGGGCAGCTGGACCAACTTGCCTCGCAACTTCCGGATACGGCGAGCACGCTCATGGAGAGGGCGCTGCGGAAATACGGGCTCGACAAATGAGGAGACTGCGTCGAGAACGGCTCAGCGAGGCAACGCAAACGGTCCTCCAGGATAGGACACGAAGGATTTTGGCTTCTGCTGATCCGAGCGCGGAGATGTATAAGCTGTGGGAGGCGCGGAACAATCAAGCATTCGACGAGATCCGCTCCACGCTGCGATCTATGGCCTCGGGATTGGAGCGCTGCATGTATTGCGAGGACAGCGCGGGCACAGATATCGAGCACTTCTGGCCCAAGTCCCTCTATCCCGAACGGGCGTTCTCCTGGGACAACTACCTGCTGGCGTGCAGTGGATGTAACAGCAACTACAAGCGCGAACAGTTTCCTTTGGATGAGGCAGGCCAGCCGTTGCTCATCGAGCCCACCTCCGAAGATCCTCGAGACCACTTGGTCTTGACCAGCAAGACTGGGAAGTTCGAGGCGAGAACACCGAAGGGCCAGAAGAGCATTGAGGTTTTCGGGTTGTTTCGCGACGCACTGGAGAAAGGCCGAAGGTCGGCTTGGCGCATCATCTCTTTGCTGTTGCTGCACTACGGCGATGCTTGCTCGCGCAGCGACTGGCGGACAGCGATCTCCATCCAGCAGGACCTTTGTCAGTACCCCTTTGCTGGGGTCTTCGTCTGGCTCATCGACACCGCTGCGCGTCCTGATGCGGCCATGTTCATCGACGAACGATGCCTCGCGGTGCTCGACAAGTACCCCGACATCAAGGACTGGCTCTGAGCTCGGCTGCTCGCTCCGTGCCGTGACTCGGATTGTCCACACGTGAGAAACGTTCGCACCTGACAATGCCACGGCCCCACGGGGAGGGGTGGATGTCCGTGGTGAACGGGAGCGCGGAGGTGTCCGTCACGGAGCGGACGTCGGGGGCGTGCTCGCTGGACATTGCACCGCGAGCACGCTCCTCGCGCGGGGCACGCCGTCACTACTGATTTGCCCAGCGTGGGTGCCGCATTGCCCTCGCTGGGGAATCTTCATGCACGATACGTGTCCGCCTGCTCGCTCGCCTGGCGTCTTCTCTGGCCTCGGTCTCTCGCTCCTGACGCTCGTCGGTCTCGTGTCCGGCTGCGGTGGCTACTCCGTGGAGTGGGATTCGGACTCCCTGACCGAGTCCGCGCCGCCCGTGGTGGAGACCCCGCGGGCGCCTCCCGGGATTCCCACCTCGCACGAGCCCCCACCGGGAGTCCCCACCGGCTCGCGGGGCGGCTTCGTCATCGTGACGGGCGATGACGCCGATGACCTGTGGCACTGCGAGGGCAGCCGCTGCGGTGGCCTCTATCCCTCGCTCTTCAAGGCCGCGCTCTCCAAGTCGCGCTCGGGTGGCAGGGGCATCCTCGCCATTGGCGTCAACGGCGGGCAGGCGCGGGACTCCTTCAACAGCTGGAACAGCCCCACCCACGGTGGCCCCAACGCGAGCGTCACCCACGTGCTCTCGGCCGGGGAGATTGCCCGGGTGGACTTCAACCGGTACGCCCTCGTCTACCTGCCCTCGTCGGAGCGGCACACGATCGGTGGCCTCACGGACCAGCAGATCTCCGCGCTCAACGCGCGCCAGCCGGACCTCGCGCGCTTCGTCAACGAGCGGGGGGGCTCGCTCATCGCGCTCACCCAGGCCGAGGTCCCCGGGGGCTGGGGATTCCTCCCCATGCCGCTGCGGACCCATGACATCCCCTTCGATGTCGCCGAGCCCACGCCGGCCCTGCGGGAGTTCTCGCCCTCGCTCACCGCCTTCGAGCTCAGCCACAAGTCCTTCCACAACGTCTTCACGGGGCCGAGCGGCTTCTCGGGTCTGCGCGTGCTCGCCTACAACGACGAGGCCCTCAACCCGTATACGGGCGCGCCCGTGATGCTCGGAGGCTCCTCCGTCATCCTCACCGCCGAGGACTGTGCCGACGGGCATGACAACGATGGAGATGGAGCGGTGGACGGCCAGGACACGGACTGCCACGTGTGTGGCAATGGCACCGTGGACCCCGGCGAGGCGTGTGATGACGGCAACGTGAGGGACGGGGATGGCTGTGGCGCCACGTGCCAGAAGGAGAACCGCGCGCCCGAGGTGACTTGCCGCGATGTCTCGGTGTGCACCGACGCGGGCGTGTGCGTGGCCAACGTGCCCGCCAGCGTGGCCACCGCCACGGACCTGGATGGGGATGCCGTGTCGTGGGACCTGCACCCGCGGGGCCCGTATTCCCCGGGGACGCATGGTGTCTGCGTCACCGCCTCGGATGGGCAGGCGCAGGACTCGTGCTGGTCCCAGGTGACGGTGCGCGACTGCGAGGCCCCCGCGCTCGTCTGCCCCGCGGACTTCCGCGTGGAGTGCTCCGGCCAGGGCGGGGCCGTCGTCTCGCCGCCTCCCGCCACCGCCACGGACAACTGTGGCTCGGCCTCCGTGACGCAGCCGGTGGCCCGCGCGCTGCCGCTGGGCTCGCACACGCTCGAGTACTCGGCGGTGGATGCGTCCGGCAATACCGCCACCTGCGCTCCCACGGTGACGGTGGTGGACACGCTCTCGCCCTACCTCGTGTGCCCCGAGCGCATCGTCGCCGAGTGCACCGGCCGCAACTCCGCCTACGTGGTGCCCGGCGTGGCCACCGCCGTCGATGCCTGCACTCCCGCCCAGGTCTCCGGCCCGGGGGCGGACTGGTATCCGCTCGGCTCCAACGCCGTGCGCTATACCGCCCGGGATGGCTCGGGCAACGAGTCCTCGTGCACCTCGGCCATCGACGTGGTGGACCAGACGCCTCCCGTGGTCACCCTGTCTCCGCCCGCGCCGCTGTGGCCCGTGGATCAGCAGTACCGCACCGTCCGCCTCGAGGACTGCATCGTCGTGCATGACGAGTGCGGCGGCGGGCTCACGCAGACGGGGGCCTCGGCCTCCATCTCCTGCGTCTCCTCCGACGAGCCGCGCACTGGCACCGAGCCGGATGTCGTCTTCGTGGACGCCACCACCGTGAAGGTCCGCGTGGACCGCGCGGCGAGCGGGAATGGCCGCGTGTACTCGCTCCACTTCGAGGTGCGTGACACGGCGGGCAATCTCACCCGCGGCATCTGCCCCGTGGGCGTGCCCCTGGAGCGCGGCGGTGCTCCCGTGGTCGACAGCGGCGAGGTCTGGCGCTCCTGCCGCACGGCGGGCGAGGGGCTCGCCTGGAAGCCGATTCCGGTGGCCGAGTAGGGAACCCTCTCCCGGGAGAGAGGGGCGGTGGGCTACTCGTCGAGCAGCATCGGCGAGAAGCCCGCCGCGTCACACGAGGCCAGCACGTAGCGGATGCCGGCCCGCTCTCCGGTGAAGCCCGCCGGGATGCCTCCCGCGTGCAGGTGCCCGTACACGCACACCTTCGGCTTGAAGGCCTCGATGGGGCCCAGGAACGCCGTCGTCTTCTCGTTGGCGTACAGCGGCGGGAAGTGCACCGCCACCACCCGCGTCAGCGGCTCGGCGCTCTCCTTCTCCTTCTTCTCCGCGTCCGCGATGGACGTCGCCAGCCGCCGCGTCTCCCGCTCCACGTACCCCGCGTCCCCCGACTCGTCCCCCATCTCCCCGCCCGGCATCGGTGGGGCCTCGGGCGCCGTCCACAGCCGCGTGCCGGCGATCACCCACCGCCCGATGACCACCGCGCTGTTCTGCAGGAAGCCCTCCAGCGTCTTGTACGGCTCCAGCAGCTTGCGCAGCTTCGACGCCGAGTCTCCCCACCAGTAGTCGTGGTTGCCGCGCACCAGCACCTTGCGCCCCGGCCGCTCGTCCAGCCACTTCAGGTCGTCCAGCACCTCCGTGGGCCGCGTCGCCCACGAGATGTCGCCCACCACCAGCACCACGTCCTCGGGCCGTACCTTCTCGTCCCAGGCGCGTTGCAGTGGCAGCGGATGCTCCGTCCACCCGAAGCGGTGCATGTCCTTGTTGCGCGTGGACGGCAGATGGGTGTCCCCGATGGCGAAGAGACGCATGCCCTTCTCCTAACCCAGCCCGCCTCCCGCGTCGCCCCTCCTGTCGCTCCGCGCCCGTCTGCTCCCCTGGCGCCCGGAGGCCAACCGCTCAACCTACCTGGGATACTTGGGACATCAAGTGGATTCCTGGAAAAACGTGCTTCCCTTGGGCTTTGAGAAAGTGCATCTTATCGTGCCAGTCCCCCCAGCCTCGTTTTTTCAAGGAGTGCTGTACATGCACCCGTTCCGTAAGCCGTTGGCCACCCTGGCCGCCGCCCTCGCCCTGGCTGCCTGTGGTCCCCAGGAGCCCGCCCCCACCGAGACCCCGGCCGTGACCGAGGACTCCCGCACGCCCGCCCAGCGCGAGGCCGAGCGCACCCCGTACGAGCTGGACGAGGCCTTCGCGAAGGCCGGCAAGGACTTCGGCGTTCCGGCGGACCTGCTCAAGGCCATCTCCTACACCGAGACCCGGTGGGAGATGGTGCGGGGCGAGGTGGAGTTCGAGGGCATGCCCGCGGCGTACGGACTGATGGCGCTGCGCGGTGAGAAGCTCTCCGAGGGCGCGCGCCTGGCCGGCGTGTCCGAGGAGGCGGCGCGCACCTGGCCCGAGGCCAACATCCGGGCCGCCGCGGCGCTGCTGTCCTCGTACGCCAACGAGCTGAAGGTGGACCGTACGGACGTGGGCGCGTGGGCCCCGGCCGCCGCGAAGCTCAGCGGCATCGACAACGCCGAGGCGCAGGCCCAGTACATCCACCAGAACGTCTACGACATCCTGCGCAAGGGCGCGGTGGCCCAGACGCCCGCGGGCGACCTGGCCGTGTCGCTGATGCCCACTCAGGCGCAGGCGAAGTTCCCCTCTCCCGGCGTGGTGCGCTCGATGAGCGCGGACTACGCCCCCGCCATCTGGCGGGCCTCGCCCAACTACAACGCGCGTCCGTCGGGCACGGACGTCTCCATGGTCGTCATCCACACCTGCGAGGGCAGCTACTCGAGCTGCTGGAGCTGGCTGGTCAACTCCGCCTCCGGTGTGAGCGCGCACTACGTGGTGAACGAGAGCGGCTCGGAGATCTCCCAGCTGGTGCTCGAGTCCAACCGCGGCTGGCACGTGGGCGCCACCTACAGCTGCAGCCTCAACGGCAGCGTGATGTGCGGCCTCAACGGCACGTCGGTGAACAACTTCTCGGTGGGCATCGAGCACGGCGGCTTCGCCAGCCAGTCGTCCTTCCCGGCCGGGCAGATCGACGCCTCGGCGAAGCTGACGTGCGACATCACCAAGGGCCAGGGCATCGTCCGCGACAGCTACCACATCGTGGCGCACGGCCGGCTGCAGCCCGCCAGCCGCACGGACCCGGGCCCCAACTGGCCGTGGAGCACGTACATCAGCAAGGTGCAGAGCTACTGCGGCACCTCCACGCCCAGCACCGGCATCATCATCGACAGCAACCAGGCCAACAACGACACCTCCAAGGGCTACGTCGAGGTGACGGGCTCCAGCTGGGCGTCCTCCACGAACGTGGGCGGCTACTACGGCTCGGGCTACTACGCCTCGCCCACCGCGGCGGTGTCGGAGCCGGTGACGTTCTGGTTCTACCTGCCCTCGGCGGCCACCAAGACGATCGACGCCTGGTGGACCTCGGCGACGGACCGCTCCACGACGGCGCCCTTCATCATGTACAACGCGAGCGGCACGAAGCTGGCCACGGTGAACGTGAATCAGCAGGCCAACGGCGGCCGGTGGAACACGCTGGGGACGTACAGCTTCACGGCCGGTTGGAACAAGGTGCAGCTGAGCCGCTGGACCACGTCGGGCTACTACGTCATCGCCGACGCCGTGCAGGTGCGGTAGAAGTCGGGTCGTGATGACTCGGGACTTCGCGAAACAGGTGGGGTGGGGTGGAGCGGCGCGGCGGTTGGCGGTGCTCGCCCTGCTCGGGGCTGGATGCAAGGCGGGCTCGTGTGGCTCGGGCGCATCCGGCTCCGGGCCCCTCTCCGAGCAGGAGCGGAAGGGGCTGCCGGGAGTGATTGCCTTCGTGTCGGAGCGAGCGCCCCAGAAGGATGTCTGGCTGGTGCGGCCCGCCACGGGTGAGCAGACGCAGCTGACGCGAGGTCCCGAGGATGAGTATCCCGGCGCGCCGTCTCCGGATGGCGCGTCGTTGGTGGTGGTGGCGGCGGCGGAGGTGCAGGGGATTCACGTGGAGCAGCTGAGGCTGGCGCCGTTGGACGGTGGAGCGGTGGTGATGTTGGCGCCGCCGCGGGGCCGTGCGCGCAACCCGAGCTGGGCGCCGGACGGCAGCTGGTTCGTGGCCGAGTCGGACGCGGAGAGCTTCAGCGACGTGGTGAAGCAGGCGCCGCGCGAGAACGCGGAGGTGACGCGGCTGACGCAGGCGCCGGAGGGCAACTTCGAGCCGAGCGTGTCACCGGACGGGACGCAGGTGGCGTTCGTGTCGAGCCGGACGGGAGATCCGGAAATCTACGTGATGAAGGCGGACGGGACGGACGTGCGGCGGTTGACGTCGTTCCACAAGGAGGACATGGCGCCGAAGTGGAGCCCGGACGGGAAGTGGATTTCGTTCCTGAGTGACCGGGAGGGGCGGGTGAGGGTGTTCGTGGTGAAGCCGGACGGGACGGGCTTGAGGGCGGTGTCGGGGAGCCAGCAGACGGGGGAGGAGCGGGAGCCGGTGTGGAGTCCGGACGGGAAGAAGCTGGCGTTCGTGGGGAGGGCGAAGGACCAGAAGTCGCGCATCTGGGTGGCGGACATGGGGGGAGGGGAGCCGGTGGCGCTGACGGATGGGAAGAGCACGGATGACCAGCCGGAGTGGAGTCCGGATGGGAAGTACCTGGCGTTCGCGTCGGAGCGCACGGGAGACGTGGAGTTGTTCCTGATGAGGGCGAACGGGAGCGGCCAGACGCAGTTGACGAGCACGAAGGGCGCGGACTGGCTGCCGCGCTGGTTCGTGCCGAAGACGCTTCCGCCCGCGGGGCAGGGAACTGGGCGGGCCGAGGGCACCTGAGCCCGGGCCGCGCCGCACCCGCACCATCACCCCAGCTTCCCCCCATATCCCCTCTCCCCTCGGGAGAGGGACGGGGTGAGGGTATCGGTCCCCCGGGTTCCCACCTGGGAGAAGACCCCCGGGTCCTGAGCTCCGTCCGTGGAGTTCCCCGGGGGCACCTTGCCATTCCCGAGAGCGGAGCGCAGACTGCCTGACCTGAGACGTCAGGGGCCTCCGCTATACTGAGCAGGTTCAGTGAGGGGCAGGCCAGGGGGCCTGTCCTGGAGGGGAGGCGCGTGGGGATGGGACGAGGGAAGGCGGCCCTGAGGAGGGAGTACGAGGCGCTGAAGAAGGGCGGGATGGAGGCACAGGAGCGGGGCCGAAGGCTCGAAGGACTCGTGTACGAGTTGCTCGAGTCCGAGTCCTTGCATCCGCGGCGCAACACCCGGCCACCCGGGGAGGAGATCGACCTGTCCTTCACGGATGGATACCGGCACTTCCTGTTGGAGGCCCGGTGGAGGTCGCGGGTGTCGGTGGGGGATGTGTTCGCCTTTCGGGGAAAGCTCGAGGGCAAGCTGGCGGGGACGCTCGGTGTGTTCCTCTACCTCGGAGCGGAGTTCAGCAAGGGGGCCATCCAGGCGATGACCTGGGGCAAGGGCATCAACACGTTGCTGTTCAGCGAGCATGACCTCGATGACGCCTTGTCCCCCGAGCATTCATTCCGCGAGGTGCTCGAACTGAAGCTCCGGTACGCGGTGAGTTACGGACAGTGCCACGCGACCTATAGGTCAATCAGGGACCTCTGGAGGAAGTCATGAGAAAACCGGTCGAGCACCCGGCGCAGCGGAAGATTGCCTTCCTCGTTGATGGAGACAAAGAGAAGCTGCTCGTGGAAGCACTGGCGCGAAAGGTGATTGAGCGGCATCGCCCTGCCTCACAACCTGGCCTCGTGACCATCCGACTCGCGGGCACTCCGCGCGAAGGCGTCTTTTCCCTGGTCGAGGTGTTGCTGACTCAGGACTACCAGCGCTTTCTCATCCTTTTCAACACGGGCTCCACCAGCCGACGGCGCATCGCCTACATGGCCAGTGAGATTCACGAGCCGCTCGTCCGGGTGAGATTGGAGGACAAGGTGTCCATCATTCCCCTGGTGCCTTCAATCGAGAGCTGGGTGCTCGCGGACGAGGAGGCTCTCGCGCGGGCCGCGGGGAGGCGCTGGACCGGAGACGTGCCGCACGAGCAGGGCCGGCCCGAGGACGTCCTGCGAGAACTGCTGGGAGGGTGGGGACCCAGGGAGCAGAAGCGCGTGGCGCGCTACCTGGACCCCGAGCGGATGCGCGGGAAGGACAAGAGCTTCGACGCCTTCGTCCGGGCGCTCCAACTGGCGCTCGGTGCGCGACACCTGCCCGTGTCCGAGGAGCGGGAACCCGCGGTCACGTGAGGACGCGCGGAGGGCTACCGGGCGGACGAGCCGCTCTCCGGCCGCCTGCCCTCCCTGAAACTACGGAGGGTAGCTCCCCGGATACAGGGTGAGGACGAGCCCCATGCCCGCGGCGGCCCCCGCGTTGCGGGCCTGGTAGTCCCTGGCGCCCTGGATGGCGAGGCCGAAGGTCTCCGCTGCCGCGCCGGAGTGGACGTAGATGAAGAGGCCGGTGGCGCTGGTGCCGTCCTGGGTGGCGCTCTGGAAGTCCGGGGCGGGGTAGTAGATGCGGTGGGCGAGGTCGCCGCGGTCGAGCGCCACGTGGGCGCCGGCGATGGGCGCGCCCGAGGCATCCACGACGCGGCCGAGGATGAAGCCGGCCTCGCGCAGCGTGCGGGCCCGGTCATCGGTATGGGCGCGGATCCACGGCTCGCCGACGGCGCGGGTGAGGGCGTCGTGGAAGGAGGTGGGCAGCGCCCAGACGCGGGCGCCGATGATGTCGGTGCGCGGCCGGGTGCGGGTGAAGACGGTGTCGAAGACGACGGTGGAGCTGCGCACGAACCCTTCGTGCTCGAAGCTGGCGGCGAGGCTCAGGTGGATGTCGCGCACGGGCACATCGGACACGGAGAACGCACCCGTGGAGCCGATGTCACCCCGGCCCAGCACGGAGTTCGCGTCGCTCACGCCCACGCGCAGGGGCTCCTCGATGATGAGGGGGAGTCCCTCGAGCGAGGGCACCGCCTGGCCCTGGGATTCGAGCAGGCGCGCGGCCTCGGGGAAGAGCTCGGCCTGACCGGTGACGCCGATGGTCAGGTGGTCGAGATCCACCATCGAGCTGTCGCCGCGGTCCACACCAGGATCCGGGTCCACGGCGTCGCCACAGGCGGCCGGGGCGAGCCCGAGAAGAGCACAGCAGATGACGAGACTCGGACGCTTCATGACTGGGCGCCAAGATCTCCACGCTCCCGCGTATCGGCAATCCACCCCGGAGCCCCAGACGTCTCGTGGAAGACGGAACACTTCGTTCCCCGTTGCTTACGGGCGGAAAAGGCGGAGGGCCGCCCCTGCCTCGCGAGAGGAAGGGAGCGGCCCTCGAAGTCACGGACTGCGGGAAGTCAGGACCTACCGGTTGCGGCCCCAGCCACCGCTGCTGCCGCCGCTGTTGCCATTCCCGCCGCCGCTGTTACGCGGAGGAGGAGGGGAGCTGTTGCCACCGCCGCTGCTGCCGCCACTGTTGCCCCAGCCGCCGCCGCCGCTGCTGCCGCCATTGTTACGGGGAGGAGGCGGAGAGCTGTTGCCACCGCCGCTGCTGCCGCCACTGTTGCCCCAGCCGCCGCCGCTGCTGCCACCGTTGTCACGGGGAGGAGGCGGGGGAGGGCTGCTGTTGCCGCCACCACGGGGACGGTCATCATTGTCCCGGCCGCCGTTGCTCCAGCCACCGCCGCGAGGAGGAGGCGGCGCGTCGTCATTGCGGCCCTGGCCCGGGCTGTTGCCCCAGCCGCCCTGTCCCGGCGGAGTCCCGCCCTGTCCCGGAGGCGTGCCACCGTGGCCCGGCGGAGTCCCGCCCTGGCCCGGAGGCGTGCCACCGTGGCCCGGGGGCGGGTTGTTGTTGCCGCCGCCCTGCGAGGGCGGATTCGGACCCTGGTTGCCCCAACCCCCGCTGCTCTGGGGCGGGCGCGTGCCGACGCCGGTGCCCGGAGGAGGCGGAGGCTGCTGGCCCCAGCCGCCGCCCTGCGAGGGCGGATTCGGATTCTGGTTGCCCCAGCCACCGCTGCTGGTGGGCGGGCGCGAGCCGACGCCGGTGCCCGGAGGAGGCGGAGGCCGCTGCGAGTTGCCCCAGCCGCCGTTGGAGGGCGGAGGATTCGGGTTGCCCCAGCCGCCGTTGGAGGGAGGAGGCCGGTTGCCGCCGCCATTCACGGGCGAGGCGTCGTGGTGGTTGTCCCAGTCACGCGGCTTCGGAGGCGGGCGGTAGTTGCTGTAGACGTACACCGAGCGGTCGCGGTCCCAGCGGTACGAGCTGCCCGAGTACGTGTACGGGAAGTAGTCGTGGCTGTGGCGGCCGTGCATGTAGCAGTGATGGCCACCCTCGATCGGGTGGTAGTCCATGTACCAGATGACCCGCGGCGCCCGGTAGACGTACACGTCATTCGAGTAGGTGTAGTCGTTGACTTCCGAGGGCGCGTAGCCGTGGACGTGGTTGTACGACTCGGTGCACCAGCCGCCGTACGCGTCGGGGTGGGCTCCCGAGTAGTGGTACTGGTAGACGGTGGCCGGGGGGGTGTTGTCCGAGTAGTAGCCGGGCTGGTGGTAGTGAGCGACACAGCCGGAGCCCATCATCAGGGCAGTGGGGACTGTGAGGAGCAGAAGGCGACGCATGGCGGTTCTCCGGGGCCGGTCGTGGGCCAGCCCGCCCAGTTCATCAACGACAGGGAAGCAGACGGGCGGGCGCCGAGGATATTCAACACCCGTTTTCCGTCATTTCCGAGGGGGGCTGGTGCACCCTCGGGCTAGTGCACCATGCGCTCGGACGAGCCGGAGCGCGGGGCGTGCAGCTTGCCCAGGCAGGTGAGGATGTGCTCGCGGTACTCGGCCACGTCGCGCAGGCCGCACACCATCCACCGGCCGGCGATGACCAGGGTGGGCACGCCGCGCACGCCGCGGCTGGAGGCCAGCTGGTGCTCGTCCAGGATGAGCTTGCGCGTGTTGTCCGAGTGGAACGCCGCCGAGAAGGGGCTCATGTCCAGGCCCACGCGGCTGGCCAGCTCGAAGATGACGTCCGTGCGCGTGACGTTGACGCCCTGCTGCAGCGCCGTCTGCTGCATGGAGCGCGCGAGGTGGTTCCTCGCCGCGGGGCTCTGCAGCCGCGCCGCCTCCAGGGCCGCCAGCGCGGGGATGCTGGTGCGCGGCGCGTCTCCGCCCCGCCACAGCTCCGTGGACAGCAGCTTCGCGGCCGGCTCCGGCTCCTGCTGGGCCCGGCGCACCTCCTCCGTCAACCCGCGCAGTTCCTTCTCCGTGGGCCTCTTGTCGTGGACGCGCAGCGGGTACGGCCTCACGCGCCAGCGAATGAGGTCGCCGAACTCCTGTTTCAGGGTTTCCAGCCGCAGGTCGGCCAGGTAGCACCAGGAGCACAGCACATCCTGGTAGACGGTGATCTGCAGCGGCTTGGGCAGGGGCTTCATGTGCGAGCGCCGCGAGATTACGAAGGTCGCGCTCCCACTGCCAATCCCCTCCGACATTTTGCGGAAGTGCCCATTCCCAGGAGGGCCGAGCAAGAGGCTCGTCCGTCCGCCTGCCCCACGGGCGTCACGGCCGCGCTTCACACTGCCTGTAGCGGCTCTCCCGCCGCCGCGTGCGTCCGCGCCAGGGTGAGCGCATGGTCGACGATCGCCCCGGCGATGTCCTGCTTCGTCGCCCGCTCCAGGCCCTCGAAGCCCGGGCTGGAGTTGAGCTCCATCAACCGCGGCCCCTCCCGGCCCTCGAGCATGTCCACGCCGGCGAGCTCCAGCCCCAGCAGGTGCGCGGCCTTCACCGCCACCTCCACATAGGAGGCGGGCAGCTCCACCGGGTGGCCCTCGCCGCCGCGGTGGATGTTGGAGCGGAACTCGCCCTTCTTGGCGCGCCGCTGCATGGCACCCACCACCTTGTCGCCCACCACCAGGGCGCGCACGTCCCGGCCCTTGCTCTCGGCGACGAACTCCTGGAGCACCACCTCCTGCCCCAGGTCCCAGAAGGTGTTGACGATGGTCTGCACCTCCTGGAGCGAATGGGCGATCATCACCCCCACGCCCTGGGTGCCGCGCAGCAGCTTGATGATGACGGGCAGTCCGCCCACCTCCTCCACGAGCTTGCGCACGTTGCTGCGATCATGCGCCATCACCGTCCGGGGCACGTCCAGCCCGCCCGCGCACAAGAGCTGGAGCGCCCGGAGCTTGTCGCGGCTCTGGGAGATGGCCCCGGCGCCGTTGAGCACGGCTATCCCCATCATCTCGAAGTGCTTCACCACCGCCAGGCCGTAGCCGGTGATGGAGGCGCCGATGCGGGGGATGACGACATCCACGCCCTTGATGTCCACGCCGCGGTAGAGCATTCGCGGCTGACCCGGGGCGAGCACCATGGTGCAGCGCAGGGTGTCCAGCACCAGGGGCCGGTGGCCGTGCTGCTTGACGGCCTCCACCAGCCGCCGGGTGGAGTACAGGGAGCGCTTCCGCGAGAGGATGACCACCGTCTTCTTGGCCCCGGGCTTGCGGGGAGCCGAGGGGGCCGGGGCGTCGGACGGCGATGGCTCGACGGGGCGAGCGGGGGCCTTCGGGCGGGCCCGGGCGGGCGCCTTCTTGGACGAGACCTTCTTGGCGGGCATGGAAGGAGGGCGAGCCTACCACGGGCGGAGGCGGGTGGCGTCGCCCGTGTTTGCTATCATCGAAAAGTGATGAATCCAAAGGAAGCGCACCCGGACGACGTTCTCACCAACCCCGGAGAGAACGGTCTCGACTCCATCATCGCCCCGGCCGATGGGGGCGTGGGCTCCGGCACCGAGGTCCTGGTGCTCGAGTCGCGTGCCACGCTCAAGCTGCGCAAGTGCCGCATCCAGGTGTCCGCCGGGCCGGACGAGGGCAAGTCCCTCGTCTCCGACAAGGAGCGTCTGCGCTGTGGGGCCCACCCCACCAACGACCTGGTGCTCGCCGAGGACCGGACGGCCAGCCGCCATCACTTCGAAATCATCAACACCGAGCGGGGCTGGCTGCTGGTGGACCTCAACTCCACCAACGGCACCTTCCTGGATGGGCGGCGGATTGAGCGCGCCTACCTCTCGGCCGGCGCCCAGATTCGCGCCGGCTCCTCCACCCTCACCTTCGCCCCCATCGACGAGGAGGTGACGGTGGAGCCGGACCGCGAGGGCGAGCTGTGCGGGCTGGTGGGGCAGAGCGTGAAGATGAGGCAGGTGTTCGCGCTCATCAAGAAGATCGCCCCCATGGACGTGTCCGTCATCATCGGAGGCGAGACGGGGACGGGCAAGGAGCTGGTGGCACAGGCCATCCACGAGCTGAGCGGGCGCAAGAAGGGGCCCATGGTGGTGCTGGACTGCGGCGCCATTCCGCCCAACCTCATCGAGAGCGAGCTGTTCGGCCACGAGAAGGGCTCCTTCACGGGGGCCATGGCGGCGCGGCCGGGCGCCTTCGAGCGGGCGCACGGGGGCACCATCTTCCTGGACGAGCTGGGCGAGCTGCGGCTGGACCTGCAGCCCAAGCTGTTGCGCGTGCTGGAGAACCGCGAGGTGCGGCGCGTGGGCGGCAACGACACCCTGGAGGTGGACTGCCGGGTGATCGCCGCCACCAACCGCGACCTGCCCAAGGAGATAGCGGCGGGCAACTTCCGCGAGGACCTCTTCTTCCGCCTGTCCGTCATCAACCTCCAGCTGCCGCCCTTGCGCGAGCGCCGCGAGGACATTCCGCTGATCCTCAAGCGGGGGCTGGCGGACCCGGAGGTGGTGGCGCGGCACGGGCGCAAGCGGATCTCCCCCGAGGCCCTGTCACTGCTGATGGCCTACGGGTGGCCGGGCAACGTGCGCGAGCTGATGAACGTGCTCTCCCACGTGCTGGCCTTCAGCGACGGCGAGGAGGTGTTGCCCGAGCACCTGCCGCCCCGCGTGCGCGGCCAGCAGCGCGAGGGGCCGCTGCCCTTCAACGAGCACCTCACCTTCAAGGACGCCAAGGAGCAGCTGCTGGAGAACTTCGAGCGCGAGTACGTCACCAGCGTCCTCACCCGCTGCGAGGGCAACCTCTCCCGCGCTGCCCGTGAAAGTGGCCTGCACCGCAAGTCCATCGAGCGCCTGGTGAAGAAGTACCAGCTCGACGCCAAGGGCATGAAACCGCGTTGATGCGGTGCGTCAGGACAAATGTCGCAAGCAGGCGTCCGGGCCCTTCCACCGGTCCAGTTGACCGATGGGAAAGTCAGCGGTGGAGTGTGACAAAGGCCCTGATATGAGCACCGTGGAGTCCCGATCCCCCCAGGGACATGAATCCGGTCAGGCGGCTGTGGAAGCCGCGCTGACGCTGCCGCTCGTCATCTTCCTCGTGCTGGGGACGCTGCAGCTCTTCATGATGCTGCAGGGCCGCATCATGGCGGAGTACGCGGCGTTCCAGGCGGTGCGTGCGGGCAGCCGCAACCACGGTGACTGCGTGCCCATGGTGCACGCGGCGCTGGCGGGGTTGCTGCCCAGCGTGACGCCCTACCTGGGTGGCTCGGGGGGTGGCTCGGCGGCGGAGAAGCTGGCCTCGGCGTGGCAGGACCGCATCGGCCCCAGCACCGACAATCCGGACCCCAAGTACCAGCGGGGCCGCGGGAAGGATGGCCGGCACGACGGTCCCATCTTCTGGCTGGTGCGCGAGTCGCCCCGGCCGGCCGACATCGGCGGCGCGGAAGATCCCGACTTCGACCTGCCCAGGGGAGATGGCTCGAACGCCATGCGCCTGGAGGTCCGGCTCATCTATTGGTACCGGCTGCGCATCCCCTTCGCGGACTGGGTCATCAGCCGCATGATGCTGGCCCACCTGGGGTTGAAGAAGTACGACGCCGCCAACCCGCTCAATCCGGCGGACGCCCAGGCGGGCTGGGAGAAGAGCTCCGCGACCGTCATCAACCTGGATCCGCAGATCCGTGACGAGCTGCGCTCCCGGGTCGACTCCAAGCAGTACGTCATCCCCATCCAGGCCACCTACGGCATGCGGATGATGACTCCCGCGCGCGCGGTGCACTTCGAGCAGCAGAACTGCGCTTCCACTCCGGAGGGGCTGTGATGAGACGCCGTGGACAGACGCTGGTGGTCTTCGCGCTCAGCCTGCTGTTGCTGGTGCTGATGGTGACGATGACGCTCTCCATCGGCATGAAGACCAAGGAGAAGATGGAGCTGCAGACGATGGCGGATGCCGCCGCCTACTCCAACGCGGTGGCCACCGCGCGTGCCTTCAACTCCATCTCGCTGATGAACCGGGCGCTGATGGGGCACATGGTGGCCATGACGGGCGTGGAGAGCCTCATCTCCTGGAGCAGCTACTACCGGGGCACCATCCACGCGACCAAGAAGGCCTACGATCTCCCCAAGGCGGAGTACGCGCTCCTCGTCGCGGCCTGTACCTCCAACCCCTCCACGTGCGCGTGCGCCACCAAGGCCGTCCTGGACATCGAACAGACGCAGAACGACCTGGAGCAGGCGGACAAGAAGCTCGACGGCGAGTGGGATGGCCTGGACACGGCCGCGGGCCAGGAGGCGGCTGCCTTGCAGCTCTCCTCCATCTGGGAAGAGCAGAAGGACGTCTACCAAAGGGATCTCACCCAGCGCGTGCTCGAGGCGCGGATCGCCCAGCGCATCGTCGACGAGGCCAAGAAGGGCATGCCTTTCGGGGGCAACGATCTCTCGGTGGTGACGGCGTCCATCAACAGCCGGGAGGTCAATGGCGGCAACGGTTGCGGGGGCAAGGGGGCCGCCTGCCTCCGCCGCGACGCGGGCAGGAAGCTGCACTTCGTGGACGCGGCCATGGGCAGCCGTGGCTTCGCCTTCGTGACCGGACGTGGGGCGGCCGGCCCCATCCGGCGCAAGCTGAAGGATCTCATCCCCAACCGGGACACCCTCGTGAGCGTCACCAACGAGGGCAGCGGCTACTTCCCCAACCAGAGCAAGACCCACTCCGGGCACACCATCGACGCCACCGAGGTCTGGGGGGATGATCACGGCTCGGTGAGCATCATCTTCAACCGGGCCGATTCACCGTGCCCGAACGGGTTGCCCGGCTCGGCCGACGCCATGGCGCACGTGCGCAGCAACCACAGGGGGGATACCAGCGACGAGCACCGGTGGACCGGCGGCGGCGGCGATCCCGACTCCCAGACGCGGCACACCATGGGGACGTGCACGGCGTGCCCGGGCATCTGGCCCTCGCACATGGACTACAACTACAACCTGGTGGCGCAGGCGGGGGACAACTTCGGCCAGCCCAAGAACTACGCCGTCATCCAGCGCGACTACAGGCAGCGCAAGGGCGGGAAGGCGGACCCGTGGAACCTCCTGTTCCGCTTCCGCTTCTCCAAGGCCCGGGGCGGCACCGAGTTCGACAACCGCGGCATCGAGCTGTCCGATGCCAATGGTGGCACGGACATCTCCAAGGCCACGGCGCTCTCCACGGGCATCGCCTACTACCGGCGCGCGGGCCCCTACTGGCGCGAGCCTCCCAACTTCCTCAACCCCTTCTGGCGGGCCACGCTCGTGTCGGCCCACGTGGATGATCAGGGCGTCCAGGACGTGGGCTCGACGCTGAGGGCCGACGCGGATGTGGAGTTCGCCGCCGACGTGTACGAGGCGCTCAGGAAGAAGGGGTACAAGGGATGGTAAGGCTCCGCGGAACCAGGGCGTCGCAGCGCGGCCAGGGCACCACGGAGCTGGCGCTCGGGCTGCTGCTCTTCGTCACCGTGCTCATCTTCGGCATCCACTTCGCCGAGGTGGGCTACCTGTCGCTCAAGGTGCAGGAGGCGGCCACCAGCGCGTTGTGGGACACCACCAGCGCGAAGACGCACGAGCTGCCCAGGGACTTCAGCGATCTCACCGAGCTCATCAGCTCGAACAAGCCGGGCAAGCTCGCCACCGAGCGCTACGCGGACTTCGACGGGCGCGCTTCCAAGCGCGGGCGGTCGAGGGTGGTCCAGGTCTTCACCTCCGCCGAGGGCCTGGAGGTCACCTGCCGCGAGGCCGGGGAAATCAGCTTCCCGACCAGCTCCTCCACCGGCAACGTCTACCAGGACGTGGGAGGCATGAGCTGCACCTCCCGGGCGGTGCTCTCCCCCGTGGCGAAGTTCACCCGCCGCTTCCTGGACCGGGGACGGGGGGGCTTCTTCGACGTGCCCCACTACACCGTGGGGTCCATCCCCGTGTGTGGCCTGGGCCGCGTGAAGGGCGGCACGTGCGCTGGCGGCTTCGGCATCCTCCTGGATGACTGGGGCCTGTCCAGCCGGGCCGAGGCCAGGGAGTGCCGGGTGCTGAATGGCTCGAACTGCGCCAACGAGGCCTATTTCGAGTCCGCGCGGCGGGTCTACAGCGCCCACAACGCGGTGAATGGCGCCTCGGAGAAGCTGGCCAACAACATCGTGGGTGAGGCGCCCATCAGTCCGGGCACGTTCTGGATGAGCTTCCGGGGCATGGACAGCAACTTCCAGGAGCGGGAGAACGGCGGCGACAGCGACCCCAACGACTGGAAGACGACGCCGGGCGCCGGCAGCCGCAGCCCCGAGTACAACACCTCCTACTCCCGGCGGCAGAACTGCTTCCTGGGGAAGCCGTGCCCGTGAGCACCCGGCTGGGGCTGGTGCTGGTGGGAGTGCTGTGGGGCGCGGGAATCGCCTCCGCGCGGCCCAAGGCCTCCGAGCAACCGAAGGCCTCCGAGCAGCCGGTGCCCTTCGCCTGGGACGTGCCCCGGGTGCTGGAGTCGGTGGAGATGCCGGGGTTCATGCGGGCCGATGGCATCCCGGTGCGGCTGCGCTCGGTGAAGAGCGCGGAGAAGCCCCAGGTCATCCTCCAGCACCTGGTGGACCGCTTCGAGGCGGCGGGCTTCTACATTCCGCCGGACCACCACCGCACCCAGTGGTTCCAGGAGCCGCAGCTCACCGCGCTGGATACGGACCGGCTCATCTCCTACACCTTCCTGCTGCAGCCCAACGCGGATGGCTCCACCACGGTGATATTGGGCGAGGCCAACCTGGGCATGGCCCGGCGTGAGCGCGCCGCCTTCGCCCCCGTCTTCCCCGGCGGCAAGGACGTGATGCAGAGCGAGATGGAAGGCGCTCGCACCATGACGTACCTGGCCCAGACCGAGCCGGAGAAGGTGCGGGACTTCTACCAGAAGGAACTGAGCGGGGCGGGGTTCTCCGAGACGTCCACGGGGACGTGGCGCCGCGGCGGCGAGGAGCTGCGGGTGTCGGTGCGCCCCGTCAAGGAGGGCCAGGTGGCGGTCATCGTCCTGCGCCGCAACGCCCTCGAGGCCGCGATGGAGCCGGACGTCCAGGAAGGCCCACAGCCCGGCCGCTCGCAGCCCGAACCGGGCAAGCGCTGAGCCCCAGGCGTTCCGCCCGGCACTGTCGCTGGGAGGCGCCCGGTACGCTTGCGGATTGAAGCGCCTGCGGGCCCGTGTTACGGCCCGAGGTCATGAGCGACACCGGCACCCCCCCGAAGGACTACAAGGACTCGGTCAACCTCCCGAAGACGGACTTCCCCATGAAGGGGAACCTGGCCCAGCTGGAGCCGAAGATGCTCGGCTGGTGGGCGGAGAAGGGGATTTGGGGGAAGATTCTCGAGCGGCGCGCGGCCGCCGAGCCCTTCGTGCTGACGGATGGGCCCCCGTACGCCAACGGCCACATCCACGCGGGCCACGCGCTCAACAAGATCCTCAAGGACATCGTCGTCAAGTACCGCAACCTCGCCGGCCGCCGGTGCGACTACATCCCCGGCTGGGACACCCACGGTCTGCCGATTGAACAGGCGGTGGAGAAGCGGCTGAAGGACAAGAAGATCGACAAGCGCACGCTGGACCGGGAGGCCTTCCTGGAGCAGTGCCGCACGTACGCGATGGAGTTCATCGACATCCAGCGCACCGAGTTCAAGCGCCTGGGCGTGCTCGGGGATTGGGACCATCCGTACCGCACGCTCGACTTCTCCTACGAGGCGCAGGAGATCCGCGAGCTGGCCACGTTCGCGAAGCGGGACATGCTCTACCGGCGCAAGAAGCCGGTGTACTTCTGCGTGACGGACCAGACGGCGCTGGCCGAGGCCGAGGTGGAGTACGAGGACCACGCGAGCCCCTCCGTGTACGTGGCCTTCCCGGCGGGCCCCGAGGTGGCCGAGAAGGTGCCGAAGCTGAGGGGGAAGAACGTCTCCTTCGTCATCTGGACCACCACGCCCTGGACGCTGCCGGCCAACCTCGCCATCGCGATGAACGGCGAGTACGAGTACGTGTTCTACACGCTCGGCGAGCGCGTCATCTGCGTGGCGAAGGATCTGTTGCCCAAGGTGCTGGCCGAGGTGAAGGCGGACGAGCTGGCGGTGAAGAACGCGAAGCTGCCGGGTGGCGAGGAGGTCGCCGCGGCGTCGCTGGTGGACCCCGAGCGGATCGTGGCCTACGCGCGCGGAGACGAGCTGGAGGGCTGCACCTACCAGCACGTCTTCTACGAGCGGCAGGGGAAGATCCTCCTGGGCGAGCACGTGACGCTGGAGGCCGGTACGGGCCTGGTGCACACGGCGCCGGGACACGGCCAGGAGGACTACGAGGTGGGCCTGAAGTACGGGCTCGACATCTACAACCCGGTGCGCCTGGACGGCCGCTACGACGAGAGCGTGGGCGAGCGGCTGACGGGCAAGAAGGTCTTCGAGGCCAACCCCATCGTCATCGACATGCTGGCCGAGAAGGGCGTGCTGCTCAACGACAAGTCGGACAAGGTCGAGCACAGCTACCCGCACTGCTGGCGCTGCCACAACCCGGTCATCCTCAGCGCGACGTACCAGTGGTTCATCCCGCTGGACAAGCCGCTGAAGGGGGACAAGTCGTACCGGCAGCAGGTGCTGGACGAGGTGGACAAGGTGCAGTGGGTGCCCTCGTGGGGGCACAGCCGCATCCGGGGCATGCTGGAGACGCGGCCGGACTGGTGCATCAGCCGCCAGCGCACGTGGGGCGTGCCCATCCCCATCGCCTACTGCGAGGGGTGCGACGAGTCCGTCATCTCCGCGGAGTTGATGGAGAAGGTGGCGGACGCGGTGGAGAAGGAGGGCGCGGGCGTGTGGTACCGCACGCCGGTGAAGGAGTTCCTCCCCGCGGGCTACCCGTGCAAGAAGTGCGGCAAGACGGAGTTCCGCCGCGAGACGGACATCCTGGATGTGTGGTTCGACTCGGCGTGCGCGTTCAGCGCGGTGTCCGAGCGGCGGCAGCGGGTGCCGGCGGACCTGTTCCTCGAGGGCAGCGATCAGCACCGGGGCTGGTTCCACTCGTCCATCCTGGTGGCGGTGGGCACGCGCGACATGTCGCCCTACAAGGCGTGCCTGACGCACGGCTTCGTGGTGGACGGCCAGGGCCAGAAGATGAGCAAGAGCCTCGGCAACACCGTGGCGCCGGAGAAGCTCATCCAGCAGTACGGCGCGGAGGTGCTGCGGCTGTGGGTGGCGAGCAGCGACTACCGCAACGACGTGCGCCTGTCGGATCAGATCATGAAGGGTCTGAGCGAGGGCTACCGGAAGATTCGCAACACCATCCGCTACGCGCTGAGCAACCTGTACGACTTCGAGCCGGAGAAGGACGCGGTGCCCGCGGACAAGCTGTTGCCGCTGGACACGTGGGCGCGGGGCCGGCTGGCGGAGGTGGTGGCGCGGGTGCGCAAGGCGTACGACGCGTACGAGTTCCACCTGGTGTACGCGACGGTGGTGGACTTCTGCGCGAGTGACCTGTCGGCGGTGTACTTCGACATCCTGAAGGACCGGCTGTACACGTCGAAGGCGGCGGGGCCCGCGCGGCGCAGCGCGCAGACGGTGCTGCACGAGGTGGCCACGGTGCTGCTGCAGCTGTTGGCGCCGGTGATGAGCTTCACCTCGGAGGAGGCGTGGCAGTACCTGCCGGGGAAGAAGGCGGAGAGCGTGTACCTGACGGACTTCCCGGAGCCGGCGGTGAAGCCGGACGCGGCGCTGTCCGAGCGGTACGAGAAGCTCTTCGCGGTGCGCGGCGCGGTGCAGGGCCTGCTGGAGGCGGCGCGCCGGGACAAGATGATCGGCGCATCGCTGGAGGCGCGGGTGGTGCTGAGCGCGAGCGGCAAGGCGCTGGAGTTCCTGAAGGCGAACGCGGCGGAGCTGCCGGGGCTGTTCATCGTGAGCCAGGTGGAGCTGGCGGACGCGGCGGGCGAGAAGGCGCAGGCATTGAACGTGGCGCAGGCGCTGGGCGAGGACGTGAAGGCGGAGGTGCTGACGGCGAAGGGCGAGAAGTGCCCGCGCTGCTGGACGTACTCCGAGAAGATGGCCTCGGGAGCGCCCGTCTGCGAGAAGTGCCAGGACGCGCTGAGCTGAGGGAGGCCCGGAGCCGGGTCCTGCGGCCCGGTGCCCTGCTCCGCCCACAACCCCTCTCCCACCGGGAGAGGGACGGGGTGAGGGTGTCGAGCCCCTGTGAGCGCGCTCCCCTGGCGAGCCCTTGACCCGCGGTGGCTTGCGCGGAGTGGTGCCCGGAGTGACAGTGAGACCACCACGATGGGACACGTGGCACTCAAGGGGCAGCACATGCGCTTCGCGGGAAAGTCAGCGGTCATCACGGGTGGGAGTGAGGGAATCGGCTTCGCGATCGCGGCCGGGCTCGTCGAGGAGGGCGCGCGGGTGGTGCTGGTCGCCCGGCGCGAGGACAAGCTCGAGGAGGCCGTGCGGAAGCTGGGGTCCCATGCCTCGTACGTGGTGGGAGACGTCGCGAGCGAGGAGACGGCCGGGCGCGCCGTGGAAGCGGCGGTGAGCCGCCACGGAGGGCTGGACCTGCTCGTGAACAACGCGGGAGTCCTCCGCGCCGGGGTGGTGGGGGCGTTCTCGATGGAGGACGTGGACGCGATGTTCGCGGTGAACGTGCGGGGGACGGTGGTGTTCACCGACGCGGCCGTGAAGGCGATGAGCGGGCGCAAGGGCGCGGCCATCCTGAACATCTCATCGGCGGCGGGCCGTCGCCCCCTGCCGAACATCGCCATCTACGGCGCGACGAAGGCGGCGGTGCAGCACCTGACGCAGACGTGGGCCATCGAGCTCGCCGCGCGTGGGATTCGCGTGAACGCCCTGTGCCCCGGCGCCATCGAGACTCCCGCCTTCCGCTCGGTGGCGAAGGTGATTCCGGGCTTCGAGCAGGCGGCGCTCGACGTGAGCCTCATCAAGCGCATCCTCCCCGCCGAGGAGCTCGCGAGGCATGCGCTGACGCTGCTCGACGAGAAGGAGGGGGGCTACGTGACGGGCGCCATCTGGGACGTGGATGGTGGCTACCAGCTCAACCGCTTCGTGGATTGAGTATCTTCGGGCAGGCCATTGCCCCCCATTGAGTCCAGGAACTCCATGTCGACTTCCTCCCCGAGAGTCTCCCGCTGGCGCCGCTTGTGGGCGGTGGTGCTGAGCATCAGCCCGGGCAGTGGCCACCTGTTGCTGGGGCGGTGGTGGCGGGGCACGGTGTGGATGGGGGCGCTGCTGCTGAGCCAGGCCGCGCTGCCGTTCACGGGCTTCCCGGGGTTCGTGCTCATGCTGGGGTGCTTCGTGGGCGCGGCGGTGGACGTCGCGAGACTCCCGCCGCGGGAGCAGGGCGTACCGAGGGTGGGCTGGGTGCTGCTGGGGCTGATGTGCTTCTGGACGGTGTCGTCCGTCGTGGGGCGCACGACGCGGCGGATGGTGGCCGAGCCTTTCAGGGTGTCCTCCGGCTCGATGCAGCCGACGCTGTACATGGGGGACCAGTTCTACACGGACAAGACCGTGGGGAGTCCGTTGCGGTGGCGGGCGGTGGAGCGGGGCGACGTCATCGTCTTCAAGGCTCCGCCGCAGCCCGAGCAGCATTTCGTCATGCGGGCGGTGGCGTTGGCCGGGGATGTGGTGATGATCCGGGCCGGCAGGCTGCACCTCGGTGGCGGACCGGTGGAGTGGGCGCCGCTCGGCGGCTGTGAGGGACTGGGGCTCGCCTCGGAGGGGATGGCCGCGTCCTGCCGGAGGTACGAGGAGACACTGGGCGAGCGCCCACATGAGGTGCTCCTCAACGAGGAGCCTGGCGGCTGGTCATTCAACTTCCCGTCCAAGAGCGTCAAGTGCCCTCGGGGCATGGAGGAGCGCGAGGACGGGTGCGTGGTGCCGGCGGGGCACGTCTTCGTGCTCGGGGACAATCGTGACAATGCCCTCGACTCGCGCGTCTGGGGACCGCTGCCGCTGGAGAACGTGGTGGCGGCGGCGCGCTTCATCCACTTCTCGTGGATGCCCGGGGGAGGCGTGCGCTGGGAGCGGCTCGGCGCGCGGGTGCGCTGAAGGCCGCGTCTACGGCTGTTGCTCCAGCTCGCGCAGCTTGTCGATGATGACCTGCATGCGGTCGTGGTGCGAGCCCGCCCAGAACACCCGCTTGCACTCGGGGCACTGCTGGAAGCGGGTGAACGTGGCGTGCACGTTCTCGGGCACGCGGCCCCGCACCTCCTCGGGCGAGGCCCCCGAGAGCACGCCATTGCACGGGATGCACCGCGAGAAGGGGCGCATGTGCGCGGTGAGCTGGAAGCGCCGCACCACCTCCACCAACTGCTGCGAGGGGTCCGTCTCGCGGGGGAAGTACCCGTGGATGACCTCGGAGCGCTTGAGCACGCCGAGGTCCCGCGTGAGCAGGATGCGCCGCTCCTCGCGTGACTGCCGGGCGAGCACGTCATCCGCGTAGTCGTTGCGCCACAGCGTGTCGAAGCCGAGCATGCGCAGCAGGCCCGCGAGCCGGCCGAGCCCCACGTCCAGCAGGAAGCGCGGCTCGGGCAGGGCAGGGGGCCCCACGCGCACCAGCGGTGTCACGTCGATGGAGGTGAAGGCGGGGTAGACGGCCAGCCGCTGCCCGTCCCCCACGCGGTGGGAGAAGTCCACCGCCTCTCCATCCACCAGCACCACGTCCACCTCGGGGTGGGGCGGGCCGAGCGACTCGATCAGGTCCTTCACCGCGGGCGTGCCCTGCACGGTGTGGACGAACTCCACCCCGCGCCGCTCGGGTGCGAGGAAATCGTTGAGCGCGCCGTGGAAGCGGACCTGGAGCCGCGTCATGGGCCGGCGGGCGGGTCGGCCGGGTTGGGACCCTTGTTGCGCAGGCGCCGGATGAGCCTGTCGAGCAGCGGCGTGAGCGCGAACGTGGCGGCGAAGCGCGGAATCTTGATGACCTGGCAGGCGAGGTACGCCCCGGTGAAGGTGCTCGCGGCGCCCACGGCGCCCTTCACCTGGAAGCCCGCGTCGATGAGCAGCATGAAGCCCGCCAGGCACAGGCCGAAGATGGCGTAGTGCACCACCAGGGCCAGCGGACCGTAGCGGACGATGAAGGCCTGCAGGCGCTCCATCAGCTTCGGCTTCGCCGGGGCCACGGCCGGGGCGTTGGGAGTCTCGTTCGGATTCGGCGTCACGGGTGGCTGAACAGTCTCCATCATCCCCACCATGCCCCACTTCGAGGCTTCCAGCGAGTCAACCCGACGCCTGCCCGGCTGCTTTCCCACTCCGGTTGTCAGGCCCCCAGCACCAGGGTAGACCTGAGGGTCTCATGATGCAGCGCTTTCGTGTCCTCATCCTCGTGGGCCTCGCCACCCTCGCCGCCGACCAGGTGACCAAATACCTGGCCGTGGCCCACCTCACGGAGGCGCTCGATGGGCGCACCGGCTTCTCCCGGGTGACGGGCTTCGTCTCCGAGCAGAACCTGGACAACAGCCCGCCGGTGGAGGGCAAGTACCGGCGCCTGACGCCCTACCGCTTCATCGAGAACTACTGGCACTTCCGCTACGTGGAGAACCCGGGTGCCGCCTGGGGCCTCTTCGGCAACCTGCCCGACTCCGTGCGCCGGCCCTTCTTCCACCTCGTCAGCCTGGTGGCGCTCGGCTTCATCGGCTTCATGTACGTGCGGCTCACCCCGGACCAGCGGCGGGTGCGCTGGGCGCTCGCGCTCGTGGCGGGTGGCGCGCTGGGCAACTTCGTGGACCGGCTCCTGCGCGGCTACGTCATCGACTTCATCGACTGGCACTGGCGCAACCAGCCGGGCATGCGCTGGCCCACCTTCAACGTGGCCGATGCCGCCATCTGCGTCGGTGTGGGTCTGCTCCTGCTGGACTCCTTCCTGGAGCGCAAGCCCGTGGAAACCGTGACGCCCGGGGGGCAGGTGGTATAAACACCTCTCGTGCCTCGCAAATACATCCTCCTGCTGGCGGTGGCGCTCGGCGTCATCGTCCTCGACCAGTGGACGAAGTACCTCGTCGTCCGCGAGCTGACCACGCGCTTCGATGACCGGCCCACGCTGGGCGAGCGGCTGTCGGCGATGTACGGCGAGCCCCCTCCCCAGGGCTTCGATGGGCTGCACTACCGCTCCAAGCGGTACATCGAGGTCTCCGATTCCTTCTTCCGCCTGCGCTACGCGGAGAACCCGGGCGCGGCCTGGGGCCTGTTCCGCACCCTTCCGCCCGCCACGCGCGGCCTGCTCTTCCACGTGGTGAGCATCGGCGCGGTGGTGCTCATCACCTGGTACTTCAGCAAGCTGAGCGGGAAGGACCCCCAGGAGCGCTGGGCCCTGTGGGGCCTGCCCCTGGTGCTGGGCGGCGCCATCGGCAACTACATCGACCGCATCGCCCGGGCCTTCGTCATCGATTTCCTCGAGGCCCATTGGTACGACAAGGCCGCCTGGCCGTCCTTCAACGTGGCGGACTCGGCCATCGTCGTGGGCGTGGGGCTGCTCATGGTGGACGCCTTCGTGCGCAAGGAGACGCCCGACGACAAGGAAACGCCCAAGCAGGACAAGTCGGCCACCGCCTGACGGCGGGCCGCTCCCCCTGCGGGCGGTCCCGAGCGAGGGCCGCCACTTCCCACCTCCGCGGCGCCGTGAACGGGTAACCTGCGCGGCCTCGCGTCTCCGAGGCTCCTGCCCATGCTTCCCGTTCTCGTCCACTTCACCTTCACCTCCCTCTGGTCCCAGCTCGTCCTGTACGCCCTGGCGCTCGGCGTCGTGGGCTACATCGCCTACAACGGCTGGAGCGGCGCCGTGGGCACTCCCAAGGCCCCCGGGGCGAAGCCCGAGGCCCCCACCTCCAGCGACCGGATGCAGCGCGCGCTCGGTTACGGGGCCTTCGCCGCGCTCCTGGCGTGGTTCGGCCTGCGCTATGCGCTGCCCGCGTCCGCCATCCCCGGTGGCAAGGGCGAGGGCATCCCCATCCACACCTATGGCGTGCTGCTGGCCACGGGCTTCATGACGGCCCTGACGGTGGCGGCGCGGCTGGCGCGCGAGGAGTGGCGCAAGCCCACGTGGGTGCCGGACGCCCAGGGCGGCGGTCAGTGGGTGGACACCGAGGGCCCTCGCAAGCAGGAGGCGATGATGGACTTCGGCTTCTACGCGCTGGTGGGCGGCCTGGTGGGCAGCCGCGTCCTCTTCATCCTCGTCAACTGGAAGGACTACGCGCGCGACTGGACGCAGGTGTTCTCCCTGGGCGGCGGGCTCGTGTTCTACGGCGGCCTCATCGGCGCCGCCCTGGCCTCGCTGCTCTTCGCGAAGCAGCACCACATGGAGTTCATGCGGCTGGCGGACCTGGCCATCCCCACCGTGTCGCTGGGCCAGTGCCTGGGCCGGCTCGGGTGCTTCTCCGCCGGCTGCTGCTGGGGGGACGTCACCGCGGCCGGCACGCGCTTCGCCGTCCACTTCCCCGGCTCGGGGCTGGCCAAGGACCTCTTCGGGCGGCTCGGGGGCACCTCCAGCCTCGCCTTCCAGTCGCAGGCGCAGGACTCGCGTTACGTGGTGGAGGCCACCGGGGAAATCCTGCATCACATGGCTCCCGGCGCCGTGCGCATCTCCGACTGGGTGGCGCAGCACGGCACCACGCTGCCCATCTACCCCACGCAGATCTTCGAGTCCGTGGGCCAGCTCGTCCTCTTCCTGGCGCTGCTCTTCGCGCGGCGCTACCGGCGCTTCCACGGCCAGATTTTCGCCATGTGGCTGATGTGCTACGCGGTGCTGCGCACCTCGGTGGAGCTGTTCCGCGGCGACACCGAGCGCGGCACCCTGCACGGCCTGCTCGAGTCCCTGGGCGCCTCTCGGCTGGCCGACTCGGTGCCCCTGGAGGCCTGGTACAACATCTCCACCAGCCAGTTCATCTCCCTGTGCATGTTCACCTTCGGTGCGACTTTGCTGTACCGGCGGATCCGCCGGGCAGGCGAGGCGGCTGGCGTCGGCCCGACACCGAGCCCTGCCTGAGGTTGATCCCCGGGCGCGTCTTGAGGACACTCTAGGAACCCATGGCGTACGAGTCCTCGAAGTCGTCCACGAAGAACCAGGCCTTGAAGGCCGGAACCTCGGCGAAGTCGTCCGCCAAGCTGGCCGCGGCCAGTGGCGACACCAAGTCCGGGATGCCCACGATGTCGGGCAGTGAGGTGGCGTTCCAGGAGTGTGACGCCATCGAGGCCGACATCGCCGCCCTCAAGGTGGCCTACGAGTTCTACTTCATGGGGAACGAGCGCCTGCCGCCGACGCGGGCGTACGAGGACCTCAAGAAGCGGCTGGAGCGGCTGAAGACGAGCTTCATCCGCAACACCGCGGCGAAGTTCCGCGTGCAGGCCATCGCCACCAAGTTCGCCACGTACGAGCGGCTCTGGCAGCGCACGCTGCAGGAAATCGAGAACGGCACCTACAAGCGGGACGTGGCCAAGGCGAAGCGCCGCTCGGTGAAGCAGACCGGCTCCGACAGGCCGAAGACCCTGGGGCCCATCGAGCTGCCGGACGAGGATTTCGAGGTCGAGGAGGTGAAGCCCTCGAAGGTGCCCTCCGTGGCGCCGCTCGTCCCGCCCGTGGAACCGGTGCCCTTCCGGGGTGGCGCGCCGTCCGTGGCTCCGTTGGTGCCGTCCGTGGCGCCGCTGGTGCCGTCCGTGGCACCCGTGGCGGGGACGCCGGCGCGGGGCACCGCGGTTCCGTCCATTCCCTCCGTGGCGCCGGTGGCGCCGCGCGTGGCCCCGTTGGTGCCGCCCGTGGCGCCCGCCGTGCCGCGCGTGGCTCCCGCCGTGCCGTCCGTTGCTCCGGCGGTGCCGCCGGTCGCGCCCGCCGTGCCGCGCGTGGCTCCCGCCGTGCCTCCGGTCGCGCCCGCGGCGGCCCGTCCTCCCGCCGCCAGGCCCGCCGCGGCGGCGCGTCCTCCCGTGGCGGCCGGCGGTGGAGGGCTCTCCGAGGACAAGCTCAAGTCCGTCTATGACGCCTACGTCACCGCCAAGCGTCAGAACAAGGAGGACACCTCCAAGATGAGCTACGACTCCGTCGCCGCCACGCTGCGCAAGCAGGTGCCCGAGCTGATGAAGCAGCACAACGCCAAGTCGGTGGAGTTCAAGGTCGTCATCAAGGACGGCAAGGCCGTCCTCAAGGCCGTTCCCAAGTAGGGCGAGCGCGGATGAACCAGAATCTCGAGTCGCTCAAGGAGCGGGTGAGCCGCCTGTCGGTGATGATCTTCGACATCGACGGCACGCTCACCGACGGACGCATCTTCTGGGTGCCCAACTCGGGCTGGACGCAGATGTACAGCGTGCGCGACGGCATGGGCATCAAGCGGCTGCAGGAGGCGGGGCTGGAGGTGGCGGCCATCTCCGGCGGCGACAGCCTGTCCGCGCAGATGCGGATGCAGTCGCTGGGCCTCAAGCACGTGCACTTCGGCAGCCAGGACAAGGTGGCCCACTTCGAGAAGCTGCTGGAGCTGTTGAAGGTGACAGCGGACCGGTGTGGGTACATGGGCGACGAGACGGTGGACCTGCCGCTGCTCAAGGCGGTGGGTTTCTCGGCGGCGCCGCCCGAGGCCCCGGACGAGGTGCGTTCGCAAGTGCACTATGTGGCGCAGCGGCCGGCGGGCTTCGGCGCGGCGCGCGAGGTGTGTGAGTTCATTCTTCGTCACCGGCAGGTGCCGTAGCGCCCTGGAGGACGGGGAAAGCGTCGGCTGCTGGAAGCCATTACACGCCGGGGAGATTCATCCGTCCTGGGGGGAGGTTGTCCCTGGGAGGGGGGCTCCCTAGTTTGCGCCACGCGAGAGGCCCAACCGGGTGCTCGCGGGATGACAAACGCACCGGACTTCGAGGTGGGCGATGGCGGGTCGGACACGGCGCTGGGGGCTCGGGTTGGCGGCGATGGCGCTGTGGCTGGCGAGCGGTTGCGTGGGGCCTCCCGAGGACGCGGAGGCGCGCCTGGCGCAGCTCGAGGCAGAGGACAAGCAGATGGACGCGGCGCTCGACGCCGTGGAGACGCGGCTGCTGGGCAATCAGTCCAAGCTGCACCTGTGGCAGGAGTTGGAGCGGCGGCACGAGCAGGTGTCGGCCATCCAGTGCCGCGTGGCGGATGAGCACCTGATGGCCATCGCCCGGCACTACGAGAAGCAGGAGGCCAAGGCGCGTCAGCTCAGCAAGCGCCGCCGCATGGCCGCCATGGACGCCGCGGTGATGACCGGGAGCCGTTGAGCGGCCACGCATTTCCGGGTAGCACGGAGGGCGGCCGGGCGGGCACCAGCTTCCGTGACGAGGGCGTTGAATCCGGGTAGAACTTCCGCCCTGTGAGAACCCGGATTGGAGCACTCGTCCTTGTTGTCGTGGCCGGGCTCGCCGGCTGCGGTATCCCTCCGCCCGAGGCGTGTGTCCAGGATCCGGAGCCGGTGTTGGATGCCCAGGGCGACGTCTACCGCTGCATCGCAGCGGAGGACTGTCCCCGCTCCTCCCGCATATCCCTGTGCGTCGACGACACCCGCGGCGATGTGGCCTGCATCCGCTGCCTCGAAACCCGGTGTGTCACCATTGCCCCGGAGACCTGCTGATGCGGCGTGTGATGCTCGCCCTCGCCCTCGCGCTTGCCCCGGCCTGCTCCCGGGATGGTGCCACCGATCACATGCAGCGCGCCCGCGACGCCATCTTCGAGAAGCGTCCCGAGGAGGCCCTCGTCGAGTACCGCAAGGCGCTCGACTCCCTGCGCATGGATGAGTCCGCCCCGGCCCAGGTGATCAAGGCCCGCGCCCTCAAGGGCGCCGCCGACGTCTACTGGCTCGAGCTGCGCAAGGTGAAGGAGGCCGTGAGCGTCTACAAGGAGCTCATCACCCAGTGCCCCGAGTCTCCCGAGGCCCTCGAGGGCCGCGTGGTGCTCGCCGAGCTGCTGCGCATGCACTTCCGCGACCTGCGCGGCGCCATCGATCAGCTCACCGCCGCCCTGGCCCGCAACCCGCCCCAGAGCGCCGAGCTGCACTACCAGGTGGCCAAGCTGTACTTCGAGCTGCAGGACTACCAGCAGTGCGTGCTCGAGTCGCGCAAGCTCGTCGAGCGCTTCGCCACCAGCGCCTTCGTGGACGATGCCATCTACCTGCAGGCCCAGGCGCTGCACATGCAGGCGCTCAAGGCCGAGCCCGGCTCGCCCGAGATTCCGCGCTTCCGCCAGGAGGCCTCGCGCACGTACGCGGACCTCATCACCCGCTTCCCGGACTCGGAGCTCACCCCCCACGCCGTCTTCGAGACGGGCAAGCTCAAGGCCGAGTCCGGTGACAACGAGAAGGCCATCGAGACGTGGGTGCAGGCCCTGAAGACCCACCCGGAGCCGGCCACGGTGCAGGACGCCATCGCCCGCGCCCGGCGCCGCATCGCCGCGACGACCCCGGAAGAGGTCGGCTCGCGCGCCTCCGCCTTCGCGCGTCCTCCCCCGCCCCCCCCCGCAACTCCATCGAGGCCGTGGGCGGCTCGGCCGAGGAAGCCAGGCGCGATCACGGCGACTGACGCGTGCCCTCCCTTCCTCCCTCCCTCTCCCCTGGGAGAGGGCCGGGGTGAGGGTCTGCCTACCCGCATTCCCATTGCGCCCGTGTGCCCAGGTCGTTAGGCTCCTAACGAGATGGCGCTCGAACTGAAGAACGTCCCGGAGCACGAGCTCCTCCATCAGGATGCGAGGCGCTACCCGGAGTCGGATGCGTCGGCCGTGGAGACGTGTCTGACGCTGCTGCGGATTTCGGATGACGTGGAGGCGGCCTATGGGGCGCACTTCGCGCGGCATGGGTTGTCGCAGGCGCGCTTCATCGTCCTCATGCAGTTGCAGCGAGAGGAAGAGGGCCTGCGTCCCGCCGAGCTGGCCGAGCGCACGGGCGTCACCCGCGCGACGATGACGGGACTGCTGGACGGGCTGGAGAAGGAGGGGCTCGTCCTGCGACGGGCGCACGCCGAGGATGGGCGCATGTCGGTGGTGCGCTTGTCGGCCAGGGGGCGCCAGCGGTTGGAGGGCATCCTCCCGGACCACTACCGCCGCACCGCCGCCCTGATGAGTGGCCTGTCCGCCGAGGAGCGCCAACAACTCAAGGCCCTGCTCACGAAGGTCGCCGCCGGCATCCCTCATGTCCGGGACCCCTGAGTCTCTTTTTTTGTCCAGGTAGTTAGGAGGCTAATCACATGGAAGCAGCCACGACGCGCATCGTTCCGGGCAGTGGGGTGTGCACCCTCATCAACGTCTTCACCGTGGCGCCCGAGCGGCAGGCGGAGCTGGTGAGGCTGTTGGAGGAGGCGACGGAGGAGGTGATGCGGCACCAGCCGGGGTTCATCTCGGCGAATCTCCACCGGAGCCTGGATGGCACCCGGGTGGCCAACTACGCGCAGTGGGCGAGCCGCGAGCACTTCGAGGCCATGCTGCGCGATCCGAAGGCCCAGGTGCACATGCGGGCCGCGGCGGCCCTGGTGGAGAAGTTCGAGCCGCACCTGTACGAGGTGGTCTCCACGCACGCGCGCGGCTAGGCGCGCACGCCCTCCAGTACCGTTTCGAAGAGAGGCGCGGCCTGGGTGGGGTCGTCCGCGTCTGCTACGAGCAGCAGGTGGATGCGGCCGCCCTCCACCCGCGCGTCCACGCCCTCCAGCTTCACCTTCGCGTCCACGCCGTCGAGGAACATCGGCGTGCCATCCGGCGCCAGCACGCCCACCGCCGAGCCCATCACCGCGCCATCCGCATAGGCGTCCCGCGTGTCCTCGGCGGCGGCGGTGAAGACGATGCGGCCGTCCGGCAGCGGCGCCGCGTCCGTGAAGGACAGGCGTACCGTGCCCGCCCGGCCCAGCTCCCAGCGGCGCACGATGCGCACCGCATCCGGCTCCAGCGGCGCGCCCGCCTCCAGTGCGCGCACCACCCGGCCCGTGTCCAGGTCCACCACCGCGTCCTTGCCCTCGTCTCCGTTGCCCCGGTTGAGCAGGCGCAGGCGCGCGCCCGACACCGCCGCTCCCTCCACGTTGAGCGGACCCAGCTCTCGCGCGAGCTGCGCGTACAGGTTGGTGAAGTCCACCTCGCGCACCGGGCCGCTCGTGCTGCCGTCCGCCGCCAGCGGTATCAGCGCTCCCTTCTGCCTCACCGCCGTGCTCCCCGAGGGCACCGCGAGCAGCGCTCCGTGTGGCGCGCCCGACAGGCCCTGCACGAGGCAGAGCGCCTCCATGTCGGGCTTGTGGGCCTTGCGGCTTTTGGGCTCCAGCGGCAGCTCGCCCGGCAACAGACGCTGGAACGCGCCCGGGGCCTCTCCTTCCAGCGGGAAGCTGGCCAGGAACAGCGAGTCGTCCGCGACGACGTGCAGCCACTGGCCCGCGCGCACCAGGCCACTCGCGGCCGAGACGTGGGCGTGGCCCCCGGCCGTCTCGGGAGCCTGCAGGGTCAGTTTCCGGCGCTGGGTCAGGCGGAGCATGCGGATCCTCGGGTGGTGTCCTCACCCTCACCCTAACCCTCTCCCAGGGGGAGAGGGGACTTCTCCGGAGCCGGGTTCACCCGAGGTGCGGATGATTGGCAACGAGCCCGAGTACGCCGGGTGAGCGGCTCGCGGCCTGGCACGGGGCTCAGCCCTTCTGGCCCCGGCCGTGCTCCAGCGCCTGCTTGTCGCGCAGCAGCAGGTTCCACGTCTGTGGCCGCGAGGCCAGCAGGTCGAGCCAGGTGTCGATCTCCCCGTCCATCGACGGGTCCACGCCCTCGAGCTTCTGAAGCACCGGCACCGCGCTCGACAGGCCCAGGTGCGCGATGCCCTCCAGGATGGCGCCGCGCACCTCGCGCGAGCTCTCCGTGGCGAAGCGCTCCGTCAGCGCCTTCATCGTCCGCTCGGCCTCGCCCACCCGCACCGTGCCCAGCGCCTTCGCCGCCGCGGCCCGCACCTCGGGATGCGCGGACTTCTCGAGCATCCGCCGCACGGAGTCCACCGCCGGTGCCCGCGCCGCCTCGAGGGAGGATGCGCCCAGGAGTGCCGCCGCCGTCTTCGGGTCGCTCGTCTCCGCCGCGAGCGCCACCGCCTGCTCCGCCACGCCCTGGATGCGCCCGAAGCCACGCGCGGCCTCGTTCGTCAGGTTGCCCACCACCGCCTCGCGCACCTCGGGCGCCGGGTCCTTCACCCACCGCCGATACGCCCGCCGCGTGGACTCCGCCCTGGCCAGCACCTCGCTCGCCGGCTCGTTCGAGGCCCTCAGCGCTCGCACCATCGCCGCCTTGCGCCCCGGGTCCGGCTCGCGCTCCGCCTCGTCCAGCACCCGCACCAGCACTGCCCTGTCGCCCGTCAGGTTGAAGCGCATCACCCACAGGGACGCCAGCGCCTCCAGCACCTCCGGGTCCTGCTCCGTCTCCACCTTCGTCCACAGCTGCTCGGGGGGCAGGTTCTCCAGGATGCCGCGCAGCTGCTCCATCACGTAGCGGCGCCACGCCGGCGAGTCCTTGCCCTGGCGGTACTCCTCCACCAGCGAGTCCAGCTCGCACGGCACCGGCCGCAGCATGTCCTGGGGCGGAGGACCCTTCGCCACGGGGGCCGATACCGGAGCCGGCGTCTCACGCGAGGGCTTCTCCCCTCCGCCCGCGAGCCACACCATCGAGCCCGCGAGCACGGCGATCAGCCCCGCGCCCACCCACGTCTTCTTCGCTCCCGTGCTCATCGCCTACCCCTCGCAGCGGTGGTGGTGGGCCTTGCTGGAGAACACCCGGTTGAAGTCGACGTGGCCCGCGTCATACAGCGCCTTGAAGTCGGCATGGTCCTGACGGAAGCGCGTGTCCTGCCGCGCGAAGTCCTTCAGCAGTGGCAGGGCCCGTGCCCCCGCGGCCCGCACCGCGTAGCGGACGATGGCCCAGCGCACGCACTCGTTCTTCTCCTGGGGGAACGACTGGCGGAAGGCCTCGAGCACCGCCTGCGTGTCACGCCCCGAGGACATCGCCAGCGCGGCCATCTCGCGCACGTCCGGGTCCGGGTCCTCGTGCTGGAGCTTCACCAGTGACTGGAGCAACGGTCCCTCGATGCGGGCGTCCGGGTACGTGCCCATCTCGATGGCCAGGCCGCGCACGCCGGGCTCGGTGGAGTCGAGCGCCACCTCCAGCAGCCTCTCCATGTACGGGTCGAAGCGGCCGGTGCGCTGGAAGTCGTTGTCCATCACCCGGCCGAGGGTACGCACCGTGTGCAGGGTCACGCCGGTGGTGAGCGTGTCCTTCCTGGCCAGCGTGGTGAGGCGCTCCAGCATGGCCGGCTCGAAGCGGTGCTGCGTCTCCAGGGCGAGGAGGGCGCTGGCCTGGTGGCCGGGGTCCGGGTGGCTCTCGGCCAGGGTGGCCAGCCTGTCCACCACCGCGGGCGAGCGCACCGCCTCCGTCTCCCGCACCGCGCGCAGGTAGAGCGACATCTCGGGCTCCGGCGTGGTGTCCGCCCACCCGACCACCTGGAGCGCCGCCCGGGGGTCCTTCCCGATGACCTCGGCGAGCCGCTGCTCCAGGAAGAGCAGCGCGCCCTGCTCATTCCGGGCGATGGCCTGCCGGATGGCGGCGCGCACGCCCTCGAGCCCGTGTGGGGCCTCGAGCTTCAGGTAGCCCGCGTAGCACGTGAGCCGGGGGAGGCGCGGCCCGGAGAGGGGCCGCTCGTCCACGGCCGGGGCCGGGGTGGTACCGAGCAGGGCGAGCAGTGCGCCCAGGCGCCAGCACCGGCGGTGGGTTGGGTCCATGCGAGAGGCCTTCAATCCGACTCCTGACTCCCGGGCATATGCATCCGGGCCCGAGACCATATAAAACCGCTGCCGGGGTTTTTTCTCCCACCCCAAAATAATTTGAAAAACCTGAATTCCATGGCGCCATGTGGGGGGGAATGCATGGCGGAAATCAAGCGGCGGACTGGCGGCGAAGGAGTGACGCCGGTGGTGCACAGGCCGCGTGTTATGGAGCCCTCATGAACCACTCGCAGAGCAAGGCCCTCTTCTCCCGAGCGCAGGAGCGCATCCCGGGCGGTGTGAACTCCCCGGTGCGTGCCTTCCGGGGTGTCGGCGGTGAGCCCGTCTTCTTCAAGGAAGGCGCGGGCGCGTGGCTGACGGACGTGGACGACAACCGGTACGTGGACCTGGTGGGCAGTTGGGGCCCGCTCATCCTGGGTCATGCCTATCCGCCCGTGCTGGCGGCCATCACCGAGGCGGCGCGGCGGGGCACCACCTTCGGGGCGCCTACGGACCTGGAGGTGCAGTTCGCCGAGCTCCTCTGCGCCACGGTGCCGAGCGTGGAGAAGGTGCGCCTGGTTTCCAGCGGCACGGAGGCCACGGTGGCGGCCATCCGGCTGGCGCGCGGCTACACGGGCCGCGACCACATCCTCAAGTTCGAGGGCTGCTTCCACGGCGCGGGTGACCCCTTCCTGGTGAAGGCGGGCAGCGGCGTGGAGACGCTGGGGCTGCCGGACTCGCCGGGCGTGCCCAAGGAGGTGGCGGCCCTCACGCTCACGGCGCCGTACAACGACCTGGGCGCGGTGGAGAAGCTCTTCTCCGAGCGGGCCAAGGACATCGCCTGCGCCATCATCGAGCCGGTGGTGGGCAACATGGGCGTGCTCATCCCCGAGGAGGGCTACCTGCAGGGCCTCCAGGCGCTGTGCCGCGCGCACGGCGTGCTCTTCATCCTGGACGAGGTGATGACGGGCTTCCGGCTGGCCCGCGGCGGCGCGCAGGAGGTGTACGGCCTGCGTCCGGACCTGAGCACCTTCGGCAAGGTGGTGGGCGGCGGCATGCCGCTGGCGGCCTACGGCGGCCGGCGCGACATCATGTCGAAGATTGCTCCCGAGGGCCCGGTGTACCAGTCGGGCACGCTGTCGGGGAACCCGGTGGCGGTGGCCGCGGGCATCGCGAGCCTCCAGGCGCTGCGCGCGCCGGGCGTCTACGAGCGCCTGGACTTCGTCGCCCGGGAAATCGAGGCCGGCCTGCGCGCCGAGGCGGAGGAGAGCAAGGTCCCCGTCACCATCAACCGCGTGGGCAGCATGTTCACCGTCTTCTTCACCGAGGGGCCGGTGTTCGACTACACGAGCGCGAAGAAGAGCGACGCGGCCCGCTACGGCCGCTTCTTCCACCTCATGCTGGAGGAGGGCGTGTACCTGCCGCCCAGCCAGTTCGAGGCGGCCTTCCTGTCGCTGGCCATCAACGAGCCCGAGGTGGCGCACATCCTCCGGGCCGCTCGCAAGGCGTTCCGCGCGCTTGGACAGGGCGCCTGAGACAGAGGCGGCCTCGAGTCCGGGGCCCATCCCCTTCGGTCCCTATACCCTGGTGCGGCGCATCGGGTATGGGGGCATGGGAGAGGTGTTCCTCGCGCGCGAGGAGCTTCAGGGCGAGTCGCCCGGCCGCGCCTGCGTGGTGAAGAAGGTGCTGCCGGGCCTGGCGGGCAACGCGAACTTCCTCGCCCGCTTCCGGGACGAGGCGCGCGTGGTGCTGCGTCTGTCCCACCCCAACATCGCCCGCGTGTGGGCCATGGGCGAGGTGTCCGGCGCCCTCTACCTCGCCATGGAGTACGTGGCGGGCAAGACGCTCAACCGGCTCGCCTGGCGCCTGCGCAACCGCGGGAAGTCCCTCTCCGTGGGGCTGGTGCTGCTCATCGGCGAGCGCATGTGCGAGGGGCTCGCGTACGCGCATGACGCCACGGACGAGCAGGGCCTGCCGCTGCACCTGGTGCACCGCGACCTCTCTCCCGCCAACGTGTGCATCTCCTACGCGGGCGAGGTGAAAATCATCGACTTCGGCGCGGCGCAGTCCACGCTGAAGCAGGCGCAGACGGCGCCGAGCGTGGTGATGGGCAGCATCTCGTACATGGCGCCGGAGCAGGCCCGTAAGCGGCGCGTGGACCGGCGGGCGGACGTGTACGCGACGGGCGTGGTGCTCTGGGAGCTGCTCGCCTGGCGCCCCCTGGCGCAGAAGGGGGATGTCACCGAGCGGTGGAAGCGCGCGGCCTACCCCCAGTGGGAGCCGCCGGGCCAGCACCGGCCCCTGCCGCCCGAGGTGGACGAGGTGGTGATGAAGGCGCTGGCCGTGGAGCCCGAGGCCCGCTTCCCGGATGCCGCGGCGTTCGGGGCCGCGCTGCGCCAGTTGCGCGAGAAGTACGCGCCCGGCGTGGGCGAGGCGGACCTGGCGCGGGTGATGGGCGAGGCCTTCGCCAAGGAGAAGGTGGTGGAGGACGGCGTGCTCGCGGAGCTGCTGCGGCGCGGGCCCCCGCCCCAGCGGCCCATTCCCGAGCGGGACATGCCCGCCTTCGCGCCGCCCACCGCGCTGGCCTTCGAGCACCGGGCCCTCGACGCTCCCGCCGGCTTCGTCCCCTCCGGCGAGGTGGTCGTCATCGATGAGTCCAGGCCCCAGGCGCGGCCGGAGGCCACCGGGGCTCCCCCTGTCCCGACGCCGCACTCGCGCGAGGTGCGTGTGGCCTTCGACGTGGAGCAGCCGGGGGAGGAGTCCGGGCTGGTGCGCGCCATTGAAGAAGGGGAAGAAGCCGAGGTTTCCTCCCCCACGGCAACGCCGCCGCCTTCCGCCCGGGGGTGGCTCGCCGTCGGGCTGTTCCTCGCCGCGCTCGCGGTGGGCTTCCTCCTGGTGTGGCTGCTGGGGTGAGCCCCAGGTTTTCTTCTCGCCTCCGTCAGCCCGGGACCTTCACTTCTCGTGCCAGGAACTCGTACGGGAATTCCACTCCCGCCCCGGGGGCTATCGAGGAGTGAACATTCGTCACAATCGTGTACCGGGGACGGATGGCGACCCGAGAGTGCTCGGGCCGCGTGTGGTAGAGGCCGGACCCCAGGAGGCGTTCGTTGACCACCCGAATCCACGCGATTCTCAAGAAATATCCGTCCGAGCTGCTCACAGAGTGGCTCAACGTCATGACGACTGGCGGGATGCGCCGTGACGCACTGATGAAGGAGGCCGAGCTGCGCGAGCAGTGCGCCGAGTTCCTCCGGCTGCTGACGCAGGCCACCGAGCAGGGCAACCTGACGGACATCACCGGCGCCTCCTTCACGCAGGCCCGGGAGATGCTGGAGCGGTTGTCGCGCTCGCGCAGCCTGCAGGGCTTCTCCCCCGCGGAGACGGCCACCTTCATCTTCAGCCTCAAACAGCCCCTGTTCGATCGGCTGCGGGGGGAGTACGCCAGCCAGCCGCAGGTGGTGGCCGAGGAGATGTGGACCGCCACGCTCCTGCTGGACAGGTTGGGCCTGTACACCACCGAGGTGCACCAGCGGGCGCGCGAGGAGGTCATCATGCGCCAGCAGCAGGAGATGCTGGAGCTGTCCACTCCCGTGGTGCAGTTGTGGGACCGCATCGTCTGCCTGCCGCTCATCGGCACGCTGGACAGCGGGCGCACCCAGACGGTGATGGAGACGCTGCTGCAGCGGATCGTCGAGACGGGGGCGGAGATCGCCATCATCGACATCACCGGCGTGCCCACCGTGGACACCCTCACCGCCCAGCACCTCATCAAGACGGTGACGGCCACCCGGCTGATGGGCGCCGAGTGCGTCATCAGCGGCATCCGTCCCCAGATTGCCCAGACCATCGTCCACCTGGGCGTGGACCTGGCCGGCGTGGTGACGAAGTCCAGCGTGGCCGGGGCCTTCAACTGGGCCCTCAAGCGTCTCAACCAAACCATCAGCGCCCAGCAGAGCCTGCGCGCATCGGGCAAGGCCTAGCTGGAGTCATCGCATGGAGCGCATTCCCATCCTCCGTATGGGCCGGGTCCTGCTGGTCACCATCCAGGTGGACATGCATGACCAGCTCGCGGTGACCCTGCAGGACGACCTGACCGCGAAAATCGTAGAGACCGGTGCGGGAGGCGTACTCATCGATATCTCCTCCCTGGAGGTGGTGGACTCCTTCATCGGACGCATCCTCGGCAACATCGCCACCATGTCGCGTGTTCTGGATGCACAGACGGTGGTGGTGGGCATGCAACCAGCCGTGGCCATCACCCTGGTGGAATTGGGCATGTCGTTGCCAGGCATCCGCACCGCACTCAACGTCGAGAAAGGCATGACGCTGCTACAGGCCTCCATGGACGCCGACGAGGTCGTGCTCGAGGTCGCGGATGCAAGTCTTGAGGACTGAGGTGATGCCCATCCGCTCGGCGCAGGACCTGGTGCTCGTGCGTCAGGCCGTGCGCACGTGGTCGGCCGAGCTGAAGTTCAGCCTCGTGGAGCAGACCAAGATGGTGACCGCCGCCAGTGAACTGGCGCGCAACACCCTGGACTACGGCAGGGGTGGACACGTCACCCTCGAGATGCTTCAGGAGGGCCTGCGCAAGGGGCTGCGGCTGTCCTTCGAGGACAAGGGGCCGGGTATTCCCGACATCGACCTGGCCTTGCGAGACGGGTACACCTCGGGTGGCGGCATGGGGCTCGGGCTGGGGGGCGCCCGGCGGCTCGTGAACGAGTTCGACATCGTCTCCAAGGTAGGGGAGGGAACGCGGGTCACGGTGACACGATGGAAGTGAGCTCCACGGCGATTCCGGTGACGGAGAGCAGTCAGGCGGGCCATGCGCGCCGGATGGCGGCGGCGCTGGCCGCCCGCCTGGGGTTCAGCGAGGAGGCCCAGGGCAAGGTGGCCATCGTGGTGAGCGAGGCGGCCAAGAACCTCGTCGCCCACGCGCGCGATGGTTTCATCCTCCTGCGCGCGCTCCATTCGGGCCCGAAGGTGGGGGTGGAGGTGCTCGCGCTGGACAGGGGGCCGGGCATCCTGGACGTGGAGCGCTGCCTGCGCGATGGCTTCTCCACCGCGGGCACCAGCGGCGTGGGACTCGGCGCCATGCGGCGGATGTCCACCCTCTTCGACATCCACTCCGTGCCGGGGGCGGGGACGGCGGTGGTGGCCCAGCTGTGGGCCGACCAGCCGCCTTCCGGCTCCCGGGTGGAGTTGGGGGTGGTGTGTGTGCCCATGCCGGGCGAGGAGGTATGCGGGGACTCCTGGGCGGTGGACACCAAGGCGGACCGCTGCGTCTTCCTCGTCGCGGATGGGCTCGGCCATGGGCCCGAGGCGGCCCGGGCTTCGCGCGCGGCGGTGGTGTCCTTCCTGGAGCAGGGTTCTCTCGGGCCGGTGGAGCTGCTGCGGGGTGCGCACCAGGAGCTGCGCAGCACCCGGGGCGCGGCGGTGTCCTTCGCCTCGCTGGACGGCGCGCGGCTGCACTACGCGGGGGTGGGCAACATCTCCGCGGCCGTGGTGTCGCCCGAGGGCGTCATCCAGCGGCTGGTCTCCATGAATGGCACCCTGGGGCACCAGGCGCCCCGCATGCAGCAGTTCAGCTACCCGTGGAGCGCCGGGGCCACCCTGGTCATGTGCTCGGACGGGCTGGCCTCTCAGTGGCGGTTGGACGCCTACCCCGGGCTGCTTGCTCGCCACCCCAGTCTGGTGGCCGGGGTGTTGTATCGGGACTTCGTCCGGGGCCGGGACGACGCAACGGTGCTCGTGGCACGCGAGCTGCCCCGCGGAGAATCACGGTGAGCTCCTCTCTCTTCCAGTCCGAGCTGCGCACCGGACAGGACGTGGTCAACACCCGCCAGCGGGGGCGCCACATCGCCCAGTCCCTGGGCTTCGACGGGCAGGATCAGGTGCGCATCGCCACCGCCATCTCCGAGGTGGCGCGGCTGGCCGCCACCCAGGCCAACGGCCACATCGAGTTCCTCCTGGAGGAGCGGCCCGTGCCTGCCCTGCTCGTGCGGGTGCGGGCCTCGGCCTTCAACGAGGGGCTCGTCGTGGGCAACACGCCGGAGACGCTCCGGCCGGGGCCCGCGCTCGCTCCGGCGCAGCGGCTGATGGACCGGGTGGTCCTGCGCAGGGAGGGCGATGGCTGGCTCCTGCTGGAGATGGCCCAGCGCCTCCCTCATCTCACTCCGCTGCCCCAGGCACTGGCCTCGCTGCGGGACGAGCTGGAACGGCAGCGGCGCTCCAACGCCGCGGACGAGCTGCAGAAGCAGAACGCGGACCTGCTGCGCATCCTCGACGAGCTGCAGGCGCGCAAGGCCGAGGTGGACCGGCTCAACCGCGAGCTGGAGGAGACCAACCGCGGCGTGGTGGCCCTCTACGCCGAGCTCGAGGAGAAGGCCGAGGCCCTGCGCCGTGCCTCGGACATGAAGACGCGCTTCATCTCCAATGTCAGCCACGAGCTGCGCACGCCCATCAGCTCCGTGCTCAACCTCTCGCGGCTGCTCCTGGACCGCATCGACGGGCCGCTCACCACCGAGCAGGAGAAGCAGGTCCTCTTCATCCGCAAGTCCGGCGAGGCCCTCCAGGAGCTCATCGACGATCTGCTGGACCTGGCCAAGATTGAATCCGGCCGCTCCGAGGTGCTGTGCACGCGCTTCTCCGTGGCGGAGCTGTTCGGCGCGCTGCGCGGGATGCTCCGGCCGCTGCGCGTGAACGAGGGCGTGCTGCTCGTCTTCGATGAGCCCGTGGGCCTGCCAGAGCTGCACACGGACGAGCGCAAGGTGTCCCAGATTCTTCGCAACCTCGTCTCCAACGCGCTCAAGTTCACCACCCGGGGCGAGGTGCGGGTCTCGGCGAAGCCGGGCCCCCGGGACACGGTGGTGTTCTCGGTGCGGGACAACGGCGTGGGCATCGCCCCCGAGGACCAGGAGCGCATCTTCGAGGAGTTCGTCCAGGTGGAGGGCCCCCACCAGCAAGGGGTCAAGGGCACGGGCCTCGGGCTGCCCCTGTCCCGGCGGCTGTCGGAGTTGCTGGGCGGCTCGCTCCTCGTGGAGAGCCAGCCGGGCCAGGGCAGCACCTTCCATGCGGCGGTGTCCCGCGACTACACCCAGCGTCCGGGGGCGGCGGGGGAAGAAGGCGGGGACCCCCAGGAGTTGGAGCGGGATGCGCCCCATACCCGGACCGTGCTCATCATCGACGACGACGAGGTCGCCCGCTATCTGCTCCAGCGGTTGTTGTCCGATGCCTCGCTCCAATTCCGCGAGGCCGCGACGGGTTTCGAGGGGCTGCGGCTGGCGCGTGAGGTGCGGCCCGCCGCCATCCTGTTGGACCTGTCGCTGCCCGGCATGGACGGTTTCGAGGTGCTGGAGGCGCTCCGGCGCGAGCCCTCCACCCGCGACATCCCCGTCATCATCCACACCAGCCGCTCGCTGACCGAGCAGGAGCGCGGGCGCCTCCTCGCTCATGCGGTGGGCATCCTCTCCAAGAGCGGGCTCACCCGGGATGTGGCGTTCGACCTCCTTCAGCGAGCACTCTCCGGCCCGGGCCAGACGCCTGGTGGCGGTGCCGCCCAGACCTGATCTCCGCCCACCGCGAGTCTTCTTGAGGAGACCGACGTGCCGCACAGGGAAACCATCCTCCTCAACATCAACGACAACGAGGCCAACCGCTATGCCGTCACGCGCATGATGCGGGCGGCGGGCTTCCAGGTGCGCGAGGGGGGGACCGGGGCCGAGGCGCTGAAGCTCGCCGCCGAGCTGCTGCCGGACCTCATCATCCTCGACGTGAAGTTGCCGGACCTCAATGGCATCGAGGTGTGCCGGCGGCTGAAGGCCGAGCCGCGCACCGCGGGCATCGCCGTGCTGCACCTGTCGGCCAACTACATCCGCCCCGAGAACAAGGTGGAGGGGCTGGACAGCGGCGCGGATGGCTACCTGGCGCAGCCGGTGGACGCCTCGGAGCTGCTGGCCACGGTGCGCGCGCTGCTGCGCATGCGTCAGGCGGAGGAGGATGCCCGCGCGGCGGCGGTGCAGTGGAAGAGCACCTTCGACTCGCTGGGAGACGGGGTGTGCCTGCTGGATGGGCACGGGCGGGTGATGCGCGCCAACCAGTCCCTGTTGCAGCTGCTCGGGCTCTCCGAGGAGCGGGTGTTGGGGCGGCCCTTCGATGAGCTGATGCGGGCGGCGGCGGACTCGGAGGCCGAGCTGCCCCCGAGCTGCGGCGCGGTGCTGTCCTGCCAGGAGGAGACCGAGGTGAGCCTGGGCGGGCGCTGGTACCGCGTGGCGGCCAACCCCGTGGAGGGCCAGGAGGGCACGGCGGTGGGGGCGGTGCGCATCCTCACGGACATCACCCCCCGGCGCGAGCTGGAGGACGCGCTGCGGCAGCGGGCGGCGGACCTGGCCGAGGCGGACCGGCGCAAGGACGAGTTCCTGGCCATGCTGGCGCACGAGCTGCGCAACCCCCTGGCGGCCATCGTCAACGCGCTGCACCTGGAGGCGGCCACGCAGCCGGAGGGCGGGGAGTCCAGGTCCATGCGGGTGATGATGCGGCAGAGCCAGCACCTGGCGCGGATGGTGGATGATCTGCTGGACGTGTCGCGCTTCAACCGCGGCCACATCGAGCTGCGGCGGGCGCCGGTGGACCTGCGGCAGGTGGTGCAGCACAGCGTGGAGGCGCGCCGGCGGGCGCTCGAGGAGAAGGGGCTGCGCCTGGAGGTGTCGCTGCCCGCTTCGGAGGGCCTGTGGCTGGACGGGGATGCCACGCGGCTGGAGCAGGTGGTGTCCAACCTGCTGGACAACGCGCGCAAGTACACCGGGCCCGGAGGCCACGTCTTCGTCGGGGTGACGGTGGAGCGCGTCGGCCAGGAGCGCCAGGCGGTGCTGCGCGTGAGGGATACGGGCATCGGCATGAGCCCGGAGCTGCAAGCGCGGGTGTTCGAGCTCTTCGTGCAGGCGCAGCAGCAGCTGGCACGTTCCTCGGGAGGACTGGGCATCGGGCTGACGCTGGTGCGGCGCCTGGTGGAGCTGCACGGTGGCGAGGTGACGGCGCACAGCGGGGGCGAGGGCGAGGGCAGCGAGCTGGTGGTGCGGCTGCCCCTGGCGGCGGTGCAGCCCGTCGTCACCGCGCCCGCGCCGGAGACGCCGCCGCCGGGCACCGAGGCACCCATGGGGCGCCGGGTGCTGCTGGTGGAGGACAACGAGGACACGCGCGAGGTGCTGCGCGAGCTGCTGGAGATGTGGGGGCACCGGGTGGAGGTGGCGGAGGATGGCTTCAAGGGGGTGCAGCTCTTCCCCGCGTTGAAGCCGCACGTGGCGCTGGTGGACCTGGGGCTGCCGGGGATGGATGGCTTCCAGGTGGCGCGCCGGATTCGCGAGTCCGAGGGCGGCCGGGACGTCTTCCTGGTGGCGCTGACGGGCTACAGCGGCGAGCACCGGACGCAGGCGGTGGAGGCGGGCTTCAACCTGCACATGGTCAAGCCCGTCAAACCGGACGAGCTGGAGCGGCTGCTGGAACAGCTCCCGTGAAATCCGGTGGGGACGCAACTTCCGTGACGCTCGTGCGATAATTCCATCGCCGTCACTGATTTTCAGCGCTTACTCCCCCCCGGAGCCGCCCGTGAGCACCATCTCCTCCACGTCCCGCAACAACGCCGCCCTGGCCACGGCCGCCGCCTCGTCCACCCCCTCGCTGCCCACGGCGACCCTGTCCAAGGGGGCCAAGGGCCCGGCGGTGAAGCAGCTCCAGTCGGCCCTGGTGAAGCTGGGCCACATGACGCAGGCGCAGATGAACACCGGCCCGGGCATCTTCGGCCCCCAGACGGAGGCCTCGCTCAAGAAGTACCAGGCCGCCAACAAGCTGACGGCGGACGGCGTGTTCGGCCCGAAGACGCGCGCCGAGATGCTCAAGGATCTCACCCCGGCGAAGCCTGCCCCCACGCCGGGCAAGCCCTCCGGCGTCACCGCGCCCCCCGCGGGCCTGGAGCGCGGCAGCACCGGCGCCGCGGTGAAGCAGCTGCAGACGGCCCTGGTGAAGCTGGGCCACATGACGCAGGCGCAGATGAACACCGGCCCGGGCATCTACGGCCCGGCCACCGAGGCGGCGGTGAAGAAGTTCCAGTCCCAGTGGAAGCTGGGCGTGGACGGGGAGTACGGCCCGAAGACGAAGGCCGCCATGGACAAGGCGCTCGCCGGCCAGAAGCCGCCGACGTCCACTCCGACGACGCCGACCACCCCGACGACGCCGGGTACCCCCACGGGCGGTGTGAAGAAGCCGGACATGAAGTGGGTGCCCTCGGCCAACTTCAGCTCGCGCGGCGGGGCGGACATCGACGCCATCGTCCTGCACCACACCGCCTCCAACAACGAGGCCGGCGACCTGGCCACGCTCACCAAGAAGGGCACGGACGTGAGCGCGCACTACCTGATCGGCCAGGACGGCACCATCTACCACCTGGTGGATGACAAGATGGCGGCGTGGCACGCGGGCGTGTCGTCGCTGCACGGGGACAAGAGCCCCAGCGTGAACGCGCGCTCCCTCGGCATCGAGATCACCAACGACGGCAGCGGCAAGACGCCCTTCACCGAGGCCCAGTACAAGGCGCTGGAGAAGCTCGTGCCGTACCTGGCCAAGACGTATGACATCCCGATGAAGAACATCGTGGGCCACAAGGACGTGGCCCCGGGCCGCAAGGTGGACCCGGCGAGCAACTTCAACTGGGATCGCATCCGCCGCGCCACCGACGCCGTCATCTGAGCCAGTACCCCGTCAACACACGGCCAATATCCCCTCAATATCCCCTCTCCCTCCGGGAGAGGGTCAGGGTGAGGGTATCCGCGTCCGTTCTCCAACCCGTGGCCCACAAGAGGGACACGGGTTTGAACCCGTTTGTACCCGATACCCTCACCCCGTCCCTCTCCCGAGGGGAGAGGGGAAATTCGCGAACCCCCTGCACGCGGTCCGTGCCCCGGTTAGGTTGTCCGCCCTGTCCTGTTGGCACGAGGAGAGCGGATGACGACGAGCAACGCGGCGGCGAGCGGTACCTTCCGGATTGGCGGCGACCTCGAGGTGAATCGCCTCGGGTTCGGCGCGATGCGCATCACGGGCAATGGCATCTGGGGAGACCCCGAGGACCCCCAGGAGGCGCGCCGCACCGTGGCGCGCGTTCCCGAGCTCGGCATCAACTTCATCGACACCGCCGACAGCTACGGCCCCTTCGTCAGTGAGGACATCCTCGCGGAGGTGCTCTCGCCGTACAAACGCGGCCTGGTGATCGCCACCAAGGGCGGGCTCACCCGGCACGGGCCCAACATCTGGCCCGTCCTCGGCCGGCCCGAGTACCTCAAGCAGTGCGTGCTGATGAGCCTCCGGCGCCTGAAGCTGGAGCGCATCGACCTGTGGCAGCTGCACCGCATCGACCCGAAGGTGCCCCGCGACGAGCAGTTCGGCGCCATCGCGGAGATGCAGCGCGAGGGGCTCATCCGCCACGTCGGCCTGAGCGAGGTCTCCGTCGAGGACATCCAGGCCGCGAGCCGCTTCTTCAAGGTCGCGACGGTGCAGAACCTCTACAACCTCGCCAACCGCCAGAGCGAGGCGGTGCTCGACCACTGCGAGAAGAACGGCATCGGCTTCATTCCCTGGTACCCGCTCGCCGGCGGGCCGCTGGCGAAGGAGGGCGGGGCGCTCGACACGCTCGCGAAGAAGCTCGGGGCCTCGCCGTCGCAGATCGCGCTCGCGTGGGTGCTCCAGCGCTCGCCCGTCATGCTGCCGATTCCGGGCACCGGCAAGGTGAAGCACCTGGAGGAGAACACCGCGGCGGCCACCTTGAAGCTCAGTGACGAGGATTTCCGCGCGCTCGACGCCCAGGGGCAGGAGGCGTGGCGCGCGCAGAAGCGCTGAGGACATCTCGTGCGGCGCGGGTGCCCCCGGCAATGGCGAGGGCACCCGGCCTTCACATCCGCTCCGGCTCAGCGCGTGTAGCGCTGCGCGGTGCTGACGGTGGTGCTGTTGTTGAAGCCGCCCGTCACGAGCACCTGGCCCGAGTGCAGGAGCGTCGTGGTGTGGCCGTAGAGCTCCGACGTCATCATGCCCGCGGACATCCACGCGTCCGCGCCCGGGTCATACAGCGAGGCCACCCCGTTGGAGTGGGTGACGAGCACCTCGCCCGAGTAGAGCAGCGTCGCGCTGACGGCCAGGGTACCGGAGGGGAGGACGGCTCCCAGGGTCCAGGGGATGTAGCTGTACGGATCGTAGAGCTCCACCTGGTTCTCCTGGCCACCGACGACGAGCACCTTGCCCGAGTAGAGCCGGACGGCGGCGTGGTGGGTGCGGGCCTTGTTCATCGGCGGGAGGGACGTCCAGGTGTTGGTGGCCGGGTCGTACTCCTGCGCGCTCTGGAGCATACCGAGCGTGGCGCCCGTGCCGCCCGTCACCAGCACCTTGCCCGAGTAGAGCAGGGTGGCGGTGTGGTCGTAGCGGCCCGTGGGGGCGGAAGCCGCCGGGCTCCACGCGTTGGTGGCCGGGTCATACAGCTCGGCGGTGTTCGTGTCCCCGCCGGTGGACTGGCCACCCACCACCAGCACCTTGCCCGAGTCGAGCAGGGTCGCCGTGTGGTGGCTGCGCGGCGTGCCCAGGGAGCCCGTGGCCGTCCACGTGCCGGTGGTCTGGTCGAACACCTCCGCGCTCTGGCGATAGGTGGCCGGCGACGTGCCGATCCACCCGCCCGCCACCAGCACCCGGCTCGAGGAGATCGGCGTCGCGGTGTGCGCCAGGCGCTCGGCGAGGGGCGCGGCCGTGGGCGTGGACACGTTGCTGTAGGGGTTGAACACCTCGGCCGTGGTGCCCCCCACCACCAGCACATCCCCGGTGCCATTGAGCAGGGTGGCGGTGTGGTTGGAGCGGGGAGACGCCAGGTTGCCGGTGACGCTCCAGGAGCCCACGCTCGGCGTGTCGAGCCCCGACGTGGCCACGATGATGGGGGCCGTGGTGCTGGTGAAGAAGTCCGGGAACGTCGCGGTGTAGTATTGGCCGCTCCCGCTCTCTCCGGGGAGGACGCCGCCCTTCTGGCCCCGCACCTTCAGCGTGGTGCCATCGGTGAGGATGGACAGCTCGCCGTTGAGGGTGGTGGGGCGGTAGTTGTTATGCGCCGCGAGCGTCACGGAGCGCACCACCGACAAGGTGTCCGGGGCCACGTGCCGGAGTTCCAGCCAGGTGCCGGAGGAGCCGCTCGGCGAGTACCGATTGGTGTAGCCGACAGCGACTCCGAGGTCATTGGCGGCCAGCGACAACTCGGGGCCCGAGTAGGAGCCCGGGAGATCCACGCTCCCCGCGCCCCACGGGCACGTGGCGGAGGCCTGCCGGGTGACGACGGGCACGTACGTGGGCGGGAAGGGCGGCATGACCTCCTTGTACGTGAGGGTGAAGGTGCACCCGCGCGACACGGCGGTGGTCAGCGCGGCGGTGCTCGTGACGAGCTGCGACGGCTCTTCCGGGGCGGGCCCTCCACAGGCCTGCGCCAGGAGGGCGGCGGTGAGGGATGCTGCGAGCTTCAGGGTGCGCATGTGTTGGCTCCTTGTGCGCCACCATATTCCGGCTCGGACGCCGCTCCGTCTATCCGTATTTTTCCTGGCTTCCTCTTCTCCGTTTCCGAGACACCCAGAAGAGAAGTCCTCGGCTCACCGCCCCCACGAGCCCCCGACCTGGGTTATGTGGAGGGCATGGCGATTGAGACAGAATCGGGAGCGACGCTCCCCTTCGACCGCTTCTGGGATTGGATCCTGGATCACACCAACTGCATCCTCAGCATCGGCACGGAGGAGTCCTGGCTGTATGACGCCGAGGCGCTCCACTGGGTGCTCTTCTCGGAGGAGAACGGCTCGCCCGTGGTGCAGCTCATCCTGGGCAAGCGGCTGGTGGGAGAGATGGTGCTCGACACCACGGACCTGCACCAGGTGCAGGTGATGGTGGATCCGGACAACGTGGAGCGCGGCTACTTCCTCTTCAAGGTGGTGGGGGGCCTGAAGTCGGCCCCCCGGGTGCGCTACACCTTCCAGCTCGCCCACGGGCTGGAGAACCTGCCCACCCCGCACGTGGCGGGGTTGAAGCACTGAGGGCGGCTCACGACTTCTTCGTGGGCTTGTTGATGTCCGCGAAGAAGTCGTTGCCCTTGTCGTCCACGACGATGAAGGCCGGGAAGTCCACCACTTCGATCTTCCAGACGGCCTCCATGCCCAGCTCGGGGTACTCGAGCACTTCCACCTTCTTGATGCAGTCCTTGGCGAGCCGTGCCGCCGGGCCGCCGATGGAGCCGAGGTAGAAGCCGCCGTGCTGCTTGCAGGCCGCGGTGACGGCCGGCGAGCGGTTGCCCTTGGCCAGCATCACGAAGCTGCCGCCCTGCGCCTGGAACTGGTCCACGTAGGCGTCCATGCGGCCCGCCGTCGTCGGACCGAACGAGCCGGAGGCGTAGCCCTCGGGCGTCTTGGCCGGGCCGGCGTAGTAGACCATGTAGTCCTTGAGGTACTGCGGCATGCCCTCGCCGCGATCCAGGCGCTCCTTGATGGTGGCGTGGGCGATGTCGCGCGCCACCACCATGGGGCCCGACAGCGACAGGCGCGTCTTGATGGGGTAGCGCGAGAGCTCGGCGCGGATGTCCGCCATGGGGCGGTTCAGGTCGATCTTCACCACGTCGCCCGACAGGTCCGAGTCCTTCGTCTCGGGCAGGTACTTCGCCGGGTCCATCTCCAGCTGCTCCAGGAAGACGCCGTCCTTCGTAATCTTGCCGAGCGCCTGGCGGTCCGCGGAGCAGGACACGGCGATGGCCACCGGGCAGGAGGCGCCGTGGCGGGGCAGGCGGATGACGCGCACGTCATGGCAGAAGTACTTGCCGCCGAACTGGGCGCCGATGCCGGTGCGCTGGGTGAGCTTGAGGACCTCCTGCTCCAGGGCCACGTCGCGGAAGCCGCGGCCGAGCTTGTTGCCCTCGGTGGGCAGCGAGTCCAGGTAGCGCGCCGAGGCGTACTTGGCCGTCTTGAGCGCGAACTCGGCCGAGGTGCCGCCCACCACGATGGCCAGGTGGTACGGCGGGCAGGCCGCGGTGCCCAGCGAGCGGATTTTCGACTCGAGGAACGTCAGGAGGCTCTGCGGATTGAGGACCGCCTTGGTCTCCTGGAAGAGGTAGCTCTTGTTGGCCGAGCCGCCGCCCTTGGCCATGAAGAGGAATTTGTAGGCGTCGCCGTCGGTGGCGTAGAGCTCGATCTGCGCGGGGAGGTTGTTGTGGGTGTTGACCTCCTTGTACATGTCGAGCGGCGCCATCTGCGAGTAGCGCAGGTTGGCGGTGCGGTAGGTGTCGAAGACGCCGCGCGAGATGGCCGCCTCGTCCCCGCCGCCGGTGATGACGTACTGGCCCTTCTTGCCCATGACGATGGCGGTGCCGGTGTCCTGGCAGGAGGGGAGCACGCCGCCGGCGGCGATGTTGGCGTTCTTGAGCAGCTCGAGCGCCACGAAGCGATCGTTGGACGAGGCCTCGGGGTCCTGGAGGATGTGGGCGAGCTGCTGGAGGTGGCCGGGCCGCAGGAGGTGGGAGATGTCCCGCATGGCCTCGCGGGTGAGGAGCGTGAGCGCCTCGGGGGCGACCTGGAGGAAGGTCTTCCCGCCGGCCTCGAAGGTGGAGACGTGGTCCTTCGTGAGCAGCCGGTAGGGCGTCTCGTCCTTGCCGAGCGGCAGCATGTCCTGGAACTGGAAGTCGTTCATCGTGGCCTTCTCCAACGGGTGGCTCCGCCGATTGTCGGCGCAGAGGGGCCTACCCGGGGAGTCTTCCGGGAACAAATCGAAAACCTTCCCTCATGCGAGCGACGAGCCATTGTGGGGGAGCCGCCCGCCGGCCCTGGGGCGGCTGAGCGGCACCCAGGCGGGCGGAGGGGGGTCGCTTGCTCGTCCTGGGCTTTCCCTGTCACGCTGAGGGGGGATGGCGACCCCCAGCCACATCACCTTCGATGACTCCTTGTGGCCGCTGCTCGTCGTGCGGTTCACCGGTATGCCGACGAATCAGCAGTTCGAGGAGTACATGGCCAGGCGGGGGAGCTATCTGGCACGCAACCAGAAGCACACGCTCATCTACGACACGGTGAGCTTCACCGTGCTCTCCTCCGAGCAGCGCCAGCGGCAGATAAACTGGCTCAAGGAGCACAAGGAGCCGCTGCGGACGCTCTCGTTGGGCAGTGCCCTCATCATCACCTCGCCCGTCGTGCGGCTGCTGCTGAGCGGCGTGCTGCACTTCTCCCAGGCGAGCGCGCCGTACCATGCCGCCCGCTCGATGCCCGATGCCGCGAGCTGGTGCGCCGGACGCCTCGCGGGCGCAGGTCTGCTCGTGGAGGCCCAGCGTGTCCGGACACACTTCGGGTTGACTCCACGACAGGGCACGGGCTGAGCCGGTCCGGGCGCGAGGTCGGGCAACTGGTCCGACTGTTGGACCAGTTGGTTCCGCGCGCGCCCGGAAGGGGGCCTCTCCTTTTCGAGCACGTCGTGCTGGGCACCTGACGCCCGGCTCCCTGCCCGGTGGGCGAGGGGCATGTGGCAATCGGAAAGGGGTGCACGCGGGAGAGCCCTGGTAGCATCCGCCGCCATGATCCGACCCCTTACGAAGTTCCTCCCGGCCCTGGCTGTCTCGGTGGGACTGGCCGCGCCCGCCGCGCTCGCCTGCACCAGCCTGCTGGTCAACAAGGGCGCCACGGCCGACGGCTCCTCCTTCATCACCTACGCCGCGGACTCGCACGAGCTGTACGGCGAGCTGTATTACACCCCGGCGCGCCGCAACGCGCCCGGCGCCATGCGCGACATCGTCGAGTGGGACACGGGCAAGTTCCTCGGCCGCATCAAGGAAGCCCCCGTCACCTACACGGTGGTGGGCAACATGAACGAGCACCAGCTCTCCATCAGTGAGTCCACCTTCACGGGCCGCAAGGAGCTGGAGGGCCCGGCCGGTATCGTCGACTACGGCTCGCTCATCTACACCGCCCTGGAGCGCTCGAAGACGGCCCGCGAGGCCATCAAGGTCATGACGGACCTGGTCGCCGAGTACGGCTACGCCTCCACCGGCGAGTCCTTCTCCATCGCGGATCCGAAGGAGGTGTGGATTCTGGAGATGATCGGCAAGGGCACGGGCCAGAAGGGCGCGGTGTGGGTGGCCCGCCGGCTGCCCGAGGGCTACCTGTCGGCGCACGCCAACCAGGCCCGCATCCGCCAGTTCCCACTGAATGACGCGGAGAACGCGGTGTACTCGCCGGACGTCGTCTCCTTCGCGCGCGCGAAGGGCTGGTACACGGGGGCGGACAAGGACTTCAGCTTCGCGGACACCTACCACCCGCTGGACTTCGAGAGCGTGCGCTTCGCCGAGGCGCGCGTGTGGAGCATCTTCCGCCGCGCGGCGCCGTCGGCTGGACTGGGCGCGGACTACGTGGATGGCTCGGCCCCCACCAAGCGCCTGCCGCTGTGGGTGAAGCCGGACAAGAAGCTCACCGTGCAGGACGTCATGGGGCTGATGCGGGACCACTTCGATGGCACGCCGCTGGACATGACGAAGGACGTGGGCGCCGGGCCGTACGCCGCGCCCTACCGCTGGCGCCCGATGACGTGGGAGGTGGACGGGAAGAAATACCTCCACGAGCGCGCCATCTCCACGCAGCAGACGGGCTTCTCCTTCGTGGCGCAGATGCGCTCGTGGATGCCGGGTCCCATCGGCGGCGTGCTCTGGTTCGGCGTGGATGACACCTCCACCACCGTGTACACGCCCATGTACGCGGGCATCCGCACCACGCCGAGGAACTTCGCCACGGGCGTGGCCAACCGCGGGCAGTTCTCCTGGGACTCGTCCTTCTGGGTGTTCAACTGGGTGTCCAACCAGGCCTACGCACGCTGGAGCGACATGAGCGTCGACGTCCACAAGGTGCAGGGCGAGCTGGAGGGCCAGTTCCTCGCCGACCAGGCCGACATCGAGAAGGCCGCGCTGGAGCTGTACAAGAGCTCGCCCGAGCAGGCGCGCACCTACCTCACCGAGTACTCGACGCGGCAGGGCGACAAGGTCCACACGCGCTGGCGCAAGCTGGGCGAGCAGCTGCTCGTGAAGTACATCGACGGCAACGTGCGCGACGAGCAGGGCCGGGTGAACCACCCGAAGTACCCGGAGTCCTGGTACCGGCACATCGTGCGCGACACGGGCGCGCGGCTGGCGCTTCCCGAGGCGCCGAAGCCCGCCGAGGCGAAGCCGCAGGCGCAGCCGGGCCAGAAGGCCGAGCCGAAGCCCACGGTCGCTCCGGCGCCGTGAGGGGGTGAGGAACCCGGGCACGCGAGGCTCCCGCGCCCGGGGAGCGGGAGGCCAGGGAGGCGTTATCTCCTTGGCCCGGTGCCTGGACCCGTCGAGACTCGTCGAGGGATGCGCATGTTTCTCTCGACACCTTCGGGGTCCGCCATGTCTCGAATCGACAGCGGAGCGGCCACGCACATAGGCCGCCGGCCGAACAACGAGGACTCCTACTGCCAGAAGCCGGAGCTGGGCTTCTTCGCGGTCGCGGATGGTCTGGGCGGCCACGAGGGGGGCGAGGTGGCCAGTCAGCTCGTGTTGAGCACGGTGGCCGACTTCCTATCCACCCAGGAGGGCCAGCCGCAGCCCGCCACGCCGGGAGGGACGGCGGAGGGCCTCATCGTCCGGGCCGTGCGCCTGGCGCACCATGAGGTGCACGTGCGTCAGAGCGGGCGGTTGTCGATGATGGCCTCGACGATCACCGCGGTGCTGCTGAGGGACGGAGAGGTCGTGGTGTGCAACCTCGGGGACAGCCGCACGTTCCTGGTGCGCGAGGGGGAGCTGCGGCGGCTCACGAAGGACCACACGGTGCTCGCGGAGATGGAGGAGGCGGGGCTGGATACGAGCAACCCCTTCGCCATGCTGCACCGCAACTCCCTGACGGGGGCCGTGGGGATGGAGGCGAGCGTGGACCCCGAGTGCTGTCGCGTGGCGGTGCAGCCGGGGGATGTGCTGGTGCTCGCCAGCGATGGCCTGTACGAGCCCGTGCCGCCGGAGCTGATGGTGTCCCTGCTGGCGGAAGGGGGCTCGGCCCAGGAGATGGCCGAGCGGCTCGTTTCCCAGGCCTACGACCGGGGAGGCACCGACAACATCACCGGTGTGGTGATACGGGTGCTGGAGAACGGCTGAGCCCCGGGCGAAGCGCGTCAGGGCGCGGAGGCCGTCAGGGCGGGCAGGTCCACGGCGGGCGAGAGGCTGATGATGACCGACTTGGACGTCGGCGTGCGGCTCTTCTCCGCGAAGCTGTCGAGCGGCACCAGCACGTTGGCCTCGGGGAAGTAGGTGGCCGCGCATCGCCGCGGGATGTCGTACGGCACCACCACGAACTTCCGCGCCACGCGCTGCACGCCCTCGAAGTGGCTGGTGAGGTCCACCACCTGCCCCGCTGCCACGCCGAGTTCCTTCATGTCCTCGGCGTTCAGCATCACCACGCGCCGCCCATTGCGGATGCCCCGGTAGCGGTCGTCGAGCCCGTACACCGTGGTGTTGTACTGGTCGTGCGTGCGGATGGTCATCATCAGCAGTTGCCCCGGCTCGAGCTTCAGCCGTGACATCGCGTGCACCGTGAAGTGCCCCTTGCCGCTCTGCGTGGTGAAGCGGCCCTCGCGCGGACCGTTGGGCAGGGCGAAGCCACCCGGCTCTCGCACTCGGCGGTTGAAGTCCTCGAAGCCCGGAACCACTCGCGAGATGAGGTCGCGGACACGGTCGTAGTCCTCCACCAGCCACTCCCACCGCACCGAACTGCGAGAGCCGAGCACTGCCCGCGCCAGCTTCGACACGAGCGCCGGCTCGCTGAGCAGGTGCTCCGAGGCGGGAGGCAACGTTCCCCGTGAGGCGTGCACCACACCCATCGAGTTCTCCACCGTGACGAACTGCGGCCCACCGGATTGCATGTCGCTCTCGGTGCGGCCGAGGCACGGCAGGATGAGCGCCCGCTTCCCGGTGACGAGGTGCGCCCGGTTCAGCTTGGTGGACACGTGCACCGTCAGCCGCGTGCGGCGCAGGGCCTCGGCGGTGCGCTCGGTGTCGGGCGTCGCGGACAGGAAGTTGCCGCCCATGGCGAAGAAGACCTTCACGCGGCCCTCGCGCATCGCCTGGATGGTGGCCACCGTGTCCATCCCGTGGTGGCGCGGCGGCTCGAAGGCGAGCTCGCGGGACAGCGCGTCCAGGAACGCCGGCCGGGGCCGCTCCCAGATACCCATGGTCCGGTCACCCTGCACGTTGCTGTGGCCGCGCACCGGGCACACTCCGGCTCCCGGCTTGCCGATGCTCCCGCGCAGCAGCGTCAGGTTGATGATCTCCTGGATGTTGCCCACCGCGTTGCGGTGTTGCGTCAGTCCCATGGCCCAGCACCAGATGATGCGGTCGGTGCCCGCCAGCCACTCGGCGGTGGTCTCGAGCTGCTCGCGAGCCACGCCGCTCTGCTCCACCACGTCCTCCCAGGACACGGTGTCCAGGTGCGCCGCGTAGGCCTCGAAGCCGAGCGTCCTGCCCTCCACGAACTCCCGCGCCACCACCGTGCCCGGCTGTTTCGCCTCGCGCGCCAGAAGCGCCTTGCCCAGTCCCTGCAACAGCGCCACGTCGCCGTTGATGCGCACCTGGAGGAACAGGTCCGCCAGCGGCGTGCCCGAGCCGAGGATTCCGCGCATGGCCTGCGGGTGCTTGAAGCGCTGCAGGCCCGGCTCCGGAAGCGGGTTGATGCTGACGATGCGGCAGCCCTGGCGTTTGGCGGCCTCGAGCGCCGTGAGCATGCGCGGGTGGTTGGTGCCCGGGTTCTGCCCGATGACGACGATGACCTGGGCCTTCTCGAAGTCCTCCAGCGTCACCGTGCCCTTGCCGATGCCGATGGTCTCGAGCAGGGCGGTGCCACTCGACTCGTGGCACATGTTGGAGCAGTCCGGCAGGTTGTTGGTGCCGAACTGGCGCACGAAGAGCTGGTAGAGGAAGGCCGCCTCGTTGCTGGTGCGCCCCGAGGTGTAGAAGCACGCCTCGTCCGGCGAGCCGAGTGCCTTGAGCTCTCCGGCGATGAGGGTGAAGGCCTCGTCCCAGGAGATGGACGCGTAGTGCGAGGCCCCCTCGCGCAGCACCATGGGATGCGTGAGCCGGCCCTGCTTGCCGAGCCAGTGGTCCGTCTGCGCGGCCAGGTCCACGAGGCTCCACTGGCGGAAGAAGTCCGGCGTCACCCGGGCCGTGGTGGCTTCCTCGGCGACGGCCTTCGCGCCGTTCTCACAGAACTCGAAGGGGGTGCGGTGCTTCGGGTCCGGCCATGCGCAGCCCGGGCAGTCGAAGCCGTGCGTCTGGTTCACCTTCAGCAGTGTCTGGGTGCCACGCACCGGCCCCATCTCGCCCCAGGCGTGCTTCATGGCGGACACCACCGCGGGCACTCCTCCCGCGGAGACGGAGGGGGCGCCGACACGCAGGGGCTCGGGCGTGGTGGGGGGCTGGGCGCTCGGGAGCGTCTCCGGCCGGGCGGTAGTGTCCGGGTGGGACTCCGCCGCCTGCTGCTGCCGCATCGCTTCCGTCATGGTGTCCTCCTGCTGGCCCGGGCGCGGAGGGGGCCGCGGCCGACGGGGCGCTGGAGTCTACCTCCCCGGCTCGCTGGTGGGGGCGCCGGACGGTCATGCATGCTCGCCAGGACATGAAGAGAGCATTCTCGTTGTGGTGTCTGGCGGTGGTGCTGGGCATCGTCCTGCCCGCGTGCGCGACGGTCCCGGAGGCGGTGCCTGCCCGCGTGAGTCCTTCGCGGGAGCCGAAGGCGGTGGAGGTGAGGGAGTTGCCCGGAGACAGACTGCGGCTCGTCTTCGCGCCGGTGGCAGTGGACCTGGCGCTGGAGCGAGTGCGAGTGGAGGACGCACGGGCGGTGCTGGCGGACTTCCATGCGGCCTTCCCGCGAGAAGAGGGACGCCGGTTCCGGCTCGTGCGGACCTCGACGGAGCCGGAGCCCCTGGCGTGGGAGCGGCGGCTGAGAGAGGAGCTCGTGTCCCGCTTCGGCCCGCCCGAATGGTCGCTGCCCGGGTTACTGGAGACGAGCCCCGTCCTCATGGCCCTGAAGCGGTCTCCCCGCTACATGGGGGCGGGAGTGAGGGAGGCGGCCCATGAGCTGTTCTCCTCTCCCGTCTTCCTCTCCAGTGTCACGCTCTCGGTTCTCCTCTACTTCTCCGCCTGGCTGGTGCCCGAGCCGATTTTCACCAAGGCGTTCGTGGCGACGTGGACGCTGAGGCTGGCACTGCTGGTGGGGGTGCTGGAGCTCAACCGTTTCGCGAGGGCGTGCGCGAGGCTGTACGAGGAGGCACAGGCGGCGAGGACGGAGGAGGAGTTGGAGGCGGTGGCGGAGCGCTTCGGCAAGGCGGTGGGAGGAACGGGACTGAGGGTGATGATGCTGGCGGCCAGCATGGGAGTGGCGAAGGGACTGCCGGAGGTGCCCCAGGGAGGACTCGGGGCGTTGCTGCGAGCGCCCCGGTACTCCTTGCCGGAGGGAATGACGATGAACGGGGCGGCGGCGGTGCAGATGGCGGCCGATGGCACCATCGTCGTGACGGGCGCGGCGGCGGGCACGGCAGCTTCCGCGGTGGGCAGTGCCTGCACGGATGGCTCCGAGAGCCAGGAGGGCTACCACTGGCATCACCTGGCCACGAACAAGAATGAAATCTCGGCGCGCTCCGGTGGTCCCTGGACGCCCTTGTTCAAGAGGTTCTTCGAGAAGGCGGGAATGAGCCTGGACGCAGCGGAGAACCTCGTCTATCTGAAGGGCCACAAAGGTCCCCACTCCGAGGCCTATCACTCAGAGGTCTACAGTAGGCTTGAAAGGGCACTCAAAGGCTGTCGGACCACTGTGCAATGCAAGAGCAGTCTGATGGATGCGCTCAAGGATCTGGCGAATGACGTATGCACTCCCGGGTCCCGGCTCTACCGGTTGGTAACGAATACCTAAGCTGTAATCGAGGGGTGAGGCGGCATGGCTCGGTTTTTCGATTTGATGGATGACAGACGGCCCCAGCCGCGTTGGCATCTGGGATGTCCTGTGGATGAGCAAGGACAAGAGATCGATCCCTGGCAGTTCAAGGATGGGAAATGGCTCGAGTTGGGTTGCGTTCCTCGGTTCCCGCTCGACATCCCGGGATTCCCGCTGGACTACTGCTGGGCGGCCTTCTCCATCCCCGTGCTCCATGGACGAGTCGTCCGTCTATTCGAGCGACTGCGAGTCAAGGACGTGCAGTTCATTCCCGCCCATGTCGAAGGGCATGACGCGCCCTACTTCATTCTCAACGCACTGCGCATCATCCGGTGTATCGATGATGCCCGTAGTGAAGAGGTCCGGTACTGGGAGCCCGAGAATGGGCAACCAGAGAAGGTGGGGGAGTACCGGGTTGTCGCCGGAATGCGCATCGATCCCACGAAGGTGGGCGATGCCCACATCTTCCGCCCTTGGGGTTGGACAGTGGCCCTCATCGTCTCCGAGGAGCTCAAGCAGGCCATGGAGGCCGAGGGAATCACAGGCACTCGGTTCGTTGTGGTGTAGCACTGACGTCATGCCGCCGATGAGGAAATGAACATGACTCTTTTATTGCGCTTGGCGGTGGCGCTGAGCCTCGTCCTGTCCGCGTGCGCGACGGTGCGGGAGGCAGTGCCTGTTGGAGCGCGTCCCCGGGTGGAGCCGAAGGCGGTGGAGGTGAGGGAGTTGCCCGGAGACAGGATGCGGCTCGTCTTCGAGCCGCTGGCAGCGGACCTGGAACTGGAGCGGGTGCGGGTGGAGGACGCACGGGCGGTGCTGGCGGACTTGCATGCGGCCTTCCCGCGAGAAGAGGGACGCCGGTTCCGGCTCGTGCGGACCTCGACGGAGCCGGAGCCCCTGGAGTGGGAGCGGCGGCTGAGAGAGGAGCTCGTGTCCCGCTTCGGCCCGCCCGAATGGTCGCTGCCCGGGTCACTGGAGACGAGCCCCGTCCTCATGGCCCTGAAGCGGTCTGCGCGCTACATGGGGGCGGGAGTGAGGGAGGCGGCCCATGAGCTGTTCTCCTCTCCCGTCTTCCTCTCCAGTGTCACGCTCTCGGTTCTCCTCTACTTCTCCGCCTGGCTGGTGCCCGAGCCGATTTTCACCAAGGCGTTCGTGGCGACGTGGACGCTGAGGCTGGCACTGCTGGTGGGGGTGCTGGAGCTCAACCGTTTCGCGAGGGCGTGCGCGAGGCTGTACGAGGAGGCGCAAGCGGCGAGGACGGAGGAGGAGTTGGAGGCGGTGGCTGAGCGCTTCGGCAAGGCGGTGGGAGGAACGGGACTGAGGGTGATGATGCTGGCGGCCAGCATGGGAGTGGCGAAGGGACTGCCGGAGGTGCCCCAGGGAGGACTCGGGGCGTTGCTGCGAGCGCCCCGGTACTCCTTGCCGGAGGGAATGACGATGAACGGGGCGGCGGCGGTGCAGATGGCGGCCGATGGCACCATCGTCGTGACGGGCGCGGCGGCGGGCACGGCGGCTTCCGCGGTGGGCAGTGCCTGCACGGATGGCTCCGAGAGCCAGGAGGGATACCACTGGCATCACCTGGCCACGAACAAGAATGAAATCTCGGGGCGGTCTGGTGGCCCTTGGACGCCGTTGTTCGAGAGGCTCTTCACGAAAGCGGGGATGGACCTGGATGCGAAGGAGAACCTCGTCTACCTCAAAGGACATAAAGGTCCCCACCCCGCAGAATACCATTCGGACGTTTATCGGAGGCTTGCAGAGGCGCTCGGGGCTTGCCGGACCGTTGCGCAATGTAGGAGCAGGCTGTTGGGAGAGCTCAAGAGGCTTGCGGACGAGGTTTGTACTCCTGGATCGGAGCTCCACCAGTGGGTGACGAAGCCTTAGGAGGACATGGGGAGAAGCGCATGACGCGATATTTCGACTTGATGGATGACCGGCAGTCGCTCTCTCGCTGGCACCTGGGCACTCCTGTTGACGAGCAAGGGCAGGAAGTCGATCCCTGGCAGTTCAAGGATGGGCGTTGGCTTGAGTTGGGATGCGTACCGCGTTTCCCGCTCGATGTTCGGGGAGACCCGCTGGATTGCTGCTGGGCCGCTTTCTCCATTCCTGTAGTTCATGGGCGAGTCGTCCAACTCTTCGAGAGGCTGGGGATTCGGGATGTACAGTTCATCCCCGCGCAGGTTGAGGGGCATGAAGGGCCCTACTTCATCCTCAACGCACTGCGCATCATCCGGTGTATCGACGATGCCAGGAGCAGACGGGTGGAGTACTGGACGCCTGCGGATGACCGTCCCGACAAACTGGGGCAGTACCGGGTCGTGTCCGGCATGCGCATTGACCCTTCCAAGGTGGGCGATGCCCGAGTCTTCCGTCCTTGGGGCTGGCGGGTGGCCCTCATCATCTCCGAGGACCTCAAGCAGGCCATGGAGGCCGAGGGCATCACCGGCACGCGATTCGTCGAGGTGTGACGCCGCGGTCTCCGCCGCTGGGGTATTTCTCGAGTTCTACTTTTTCGAGGGCCCACGTGCCCGAGGGCGGACGCAAACTGGTGCCGGGCGGCAGGGTGACCTAATCTCCGAGGTCGGCTGGCGCGGCCCATTCCACGAGGACGGCCCCGCACGGCCTCGGAGGGTGGATGGAGCTGGTACCGCTGCATGGATGGAACCTCACACCGAAACAGGCGGTGGCGCTGCAGCGTGAGCTGCGCGAGCGTCTGATATTGCGTCCGCCCCCGGGGCTGAAGGCGGAGCGGGTGGCGGGCGCGGACATCTCCATGAGCCGTGGTGACGACACCGCGTACGGAGGCCTCGCGGTGTTGGACGCGGGGACGCTGGAGCCAGTGGCCCAGGTGAGTGTCGCGGTGAAGCTGCGCTTCCCCTATGTCCCGGGGCTGTTGTCCTTCCGGGAACTGCCGGTGCTCTCGGAGGCGTGGGCCCGGCTGAACGTGCGGCCGGACGTGCTCATCTTCGACGGACAGGGCACGGCGCATCCCCGGCGCTTCGGGCTGGCGTGCCATGGCGGGCTGCTGTTCGGCGTGCCCTCCATCGGGTGTGCCAAGTCGCTGCTGGTGGGCGGACACGGGCCGCTGGGGGCCGAGCGGGGCTCGATGGCGGAGATCACCCACGGGGGCGAAGTGGTGGGCATGGCGGTGCGCACGCGCCCCAACGTGCTGCCCGTCTACGTCTCGCCGGGCCACATGATGGACCTGCCCACGGCGGTCGAGCTGGTGCTTCGGGTGACGTCCCGCTACCGCGAGCCCGAGACGACGCGCCATGCGCACCGCCTGGTGAACGAGGTGCGCCGCTCGGCCCGGGGGCAATAGCCCATGTGCCTCAGTGCAGCATGGCCTCGGGCCGCGCCTCGGCCACGGCGCGCACCTGCTGGGTGAGGATGTCGTTGAACCTGCCGGGCTCCTCGAACGGTGGAGAGTGCCCGGAGTGCTCGAACCAGAGCAGCGTCTTGCGCGGGGCCTCCATCTTGTCGAAGTAGCGCACGGCCAGCTCCGAGGGTGTCACGTAGTCCTCGCGCCCGAGCAGGAACCAGACGGGCACCTCCAACCGGGGTACCTGGGCCTCCAGGTCCAACCCCGCCAGCTGCGGGTACACGCGTGGGAACGTCTCCCGCAGGCCGAGGAAGAAGTGCACCTTGTCGCGCAGCGAGTACTCGGGAGCGATGAGCATCGAGGAGAGCAGCTCGGGCATCAGTCCCCGGCGGCCGGCGTGGCGGCCCGCGAGCGAGTACAAGGTGAGGTACCGCTGGGTCATGCCCCGGCCGGTGTAAGGCGGTGGGCCGATGCGCGCCAGCCGCGCGAGGGCCTTGTAGTCCCCGTAGCGCATCGCCAGCTCGTAGGCGCGCAGGTGGCAGAGGGTGTCGTTCTCCAGGAAGTTCACCTGCTGGCCCGTGCCCACGAATGCATGGACGCGCTCGGGGCGGCGCTGTGCCAGCAGCACGCCGAGGATGCTGCCCCACGAGTGGCCCACGATGAACACCTTCTGCTGGGAGAAGCGGGTCGTCAGCAGCTCGAGCAGCTCGTTGGCATCGGAGACGAACTGCTCCACCGTGAGGTCGTCCCGGTTCTTCCGGGCGGCGTAGGACTTGGCGGCGCCACGCTGATCCCACTGCACGACGGTGAAGTGCTCCTCCAGGGGCGCGTTGAAGTGGCGCACCCAGGCCATCTCGGAGGCGCCGGGGCCTCCCGACAGGTAGAGCAGCAGCGGGTTGTGGAGGCTCCGTCCGCGGATCAGCAGCCACTGGTCCACGCCGCCGAGCCGAACCTGCTCCAGCGAGGCGATGCCCTCGGACATGGGCCGTCCCCGCGCATCCCGGAGGCGGGGCGTGAAACCCTGGCTGCTCCATAGCCGGGCGCCCAGGGCCACGAGCGGAATCCCTATTCCCGCCCCTGCGAGGATGCGTCGGGTCGAACGTTCCATGTCACTCCTCCTCGCCTCCAAAGCTAGTCACGGAGCCGCCTGGCCTCGCCGGCCGCTGGCCTGCCCGGCGTGCTGCCTTCATCCTCAGGAGGACGCGCCGAGGACGAGCAGGATGGCCAGGCTCACGAGGCTCTCCCCCGCGATGAGTCCCGAGGCCAACGGCACGGTGACTCCGTCCGCGAACGTGGGCCTGGCGCGGGCCAGCAGCGCCGCGGCGACCGCGCCCAGGAAGATGGACAGGGAGGTGGAGGCGGGCAGCACGAAGGCGATGCCCAGACCGGTGGGGGAGGGGATGAAGCGCCGGGCGCGCTCGGGGGCGAAACGCTCCAGGAGGACGAGCCCCACGCCCAGGAGCGCGCCCACGAGGGCACTCCAGCGCGACACCTCGGGCAGGCCTCCCAGGCCCGAGGAGAGCACGCGCGCCACGCCGGCCACGATGAAGCCGGAGGGGGCGGGGAAGCGCTCCTCGGAGATGGCCGAGACGTCCGGCACCAGCAGGTAGAAGACGGGGACGATGAGGGCCGAGCCGACGACGCAGCCCCAGAGCTGGGCGAGGAAGGTCTGCCGGGGAGCGGCGCCGAGCAGGGTGCCCGCCTTCACATCGGTGAGCAGGTCCGCGCTGGAGGCGGCGATGTTGCCGGAGAGGCTCGCCGCCACGGTGTTGGCCAGCGTGTTGCCCGGCATGAGGATGCCGAAGGCGAGCTGCGCCACGTGTCCCAGGGTCCCGGAGGGCGTCATGTCCGTCTCGCCCGTCGCGCGGCACGCCACCGCCGCGAGCGCGAAGGAGAGCAGCACGCCCAGCAGGCCGAGTGGGAAGGGAAGGCCGAAGGCCACCGCGCCCACCGTGGCGAGCCCCAGCGAGAGCAGCACCACCCCGGAGAGGAACCACGTGCGGGGCACGTCCGTGGACTCGGGCCACTCACCCGGGGACTGGCGTGCACCGAGCAGCGCGCCGAACGTGCGCCGCAGCAGTCCCCGCTGGAGCGCCAGGTGGGTGAAGGAGGCGCCCGCCACCATCGCCGCGCAGGGCCACATGCTCCACTCGAGGATGCCGTAGTAGCCCGTCTCCTTCAGGAGCCCGTGCCCGTGCAGCCAGGGGGCGAGCCCTCCGTAGCACACGAGCGCGCCGAGCAGCAGCGAGGCCCCGGTGCGCAGGCCCACGAAGGCTCCGGTGCCCAGCGGCAGGAGCATCAGCTCCGCGGAGAAGGTCAGCTCGGACAGCGGCACGCCGAGCAGGGCACCCGGCAGGGCGAGGGCGGCGGGAAACAGCCCGAGCCCATCGCGCGCGAACGCGAACACACCGGCCCCGAGTGCTCCCACGCCGAGGGCCTTCGCACCCTGGCGGCCCGCGGAGTCCCCGGCGTGCAGCGAGCGCGCCACCGAGGCCGCGGCCATGCCCGAGGGGAAGGGCAGGGGGTCGTGGCGGATGAAGGCGCGCTGCATGGGCAGGGCGAGGACGACGCCGAGCGCGGAGCTGAGCAGCGTCCACAGCAACAGCGCCCACAGCGGAGGATGGTGGCCGGAGAGCAGCAGCCAGGCCACGCTGGCGGTGACGATGGTGCCGCCGGTGGAGTAGCCCGCGGAGGAGGCGGCGGACTGCATGGCGCTCGTCTCGCGGAGGCTGAGGGGCGGGCCGAAGCGCGCGGCGCTCAGCCGCAGCAGTGTCCGTTGCAGGCCGAGCCCGACGACACAGGCGATGAGGGCGGCGGGGAAGGTGAGGCTCGTCTTCAACCCCAGATAGAGGTTGGACAGGCACATGAGCGCGCCGATGAGGCTGCCGAGCGCGAGCGCGCGCGGGGTGAGGGCCGAGGGGGACGGCGCTCCGGCTCGTGGCGTCTCCGCTTCGGGGACGGCGGGTGCCGTCCTGGCCTCGTCTCTCGCTGCGCCCTCCGGCATGTCCCCAGGATAGCGCCCGGCTCGGGCGTCCTGAAATCCACTCCGCCAGGTTCCTGGAGGCCAGGCGGGCGGGCGTCGCGGTCTCAGTGGCCCTGGACTCCGGGCCGCAGCTTCTCCAACTCGGCGAGCACGGCCTTCAGCTCGGGGGTCTCCAGCGCCTTGTGCACCGAGGCGAAGAATTGCGACAGGTCCCCCGCGCCCTGGTGCTCGTAGATGGTGGCCTGCAAGCCCATCTCCAGCCGATCCACCTGGCGCACCAGCCGGGCCTCGAAGGAGGTGCCGTGCTCGTACTCCCGCCACAGCGCGAGGTACTCGGCGCCGCGCGGCAGCTTGGCGAGGATCCGCTCCACGGCCTGTTGCTCACGCTGGAGCTTCTCCTCGCGGCTCACGGAGTCATGGGGCGTGATGTCTCCCACATAGGCCTCGCCCAGGTCATGCAGGAGCGCGATGCGCACCACCTTCGAGACGTCCGCCTCGGGGAAGTAGCTGTCGGCGAGGAAGAGGCCCAGCAGCGCCACGCCAAATGAATGCTCGGCGACACTCTCGCAGCGCTCCCGGGCGAGGCCCACGCGCAACCACCCCTGCCGGTAGAGCTGCTTGAGGTGGTTGAGCTCGAAGTACGCCTCGATGAGGGCGAGGGTGCTCCGTCCCTGGAGGAACGAGATGGGGGGCGCGGCCTTGGTCTGCATGGGCCGGCATGGTAGCGCGTAGACCTTTTCCGGCGGGTCGGACGTTGATGGGCGCATGACGCTCGCCGCCGCGCTCCCCCGCGACCCGCGCTACCTCCAGATCGCCTTCCTCTCCTCCTTCCTGGTGGCGGGCGTGGGGTGGCTGGGCTTCGACGTTCCCGTCTGGCAGCCTCCCCTCATCATCCTCACCGCGTGCGTGACGCAGTGGGCCATGACGCGCTTGTTCCGGGCGCCGCCGGTGGGGTACCTCTCGCCGCTCATCACCTCGCTGGGGCTGTCGCTGCTGCTGCGCACCGATGCCTTCTGGGTGGGGCCCTTCGCCGCGGCGGTGGCCATCTCCAGCAAGTTCGTCCTGCGTGTGCGCGGCAAGCACCTCTTCAACCCCACCAACCTGGGCCTGGTGGTGGCCATGCTGCTCACCGCGCACGCGTGGTGCTCGCCCAGCCAGTGGGGCCACGGTGGCGCGCTGTTGGGGTGGTTCGCGGCGTTCGGCCTGGCGGTGGCGCACCGCTCGTTCCGCTCGGACGTGAGCCTGGCCTTCCTGGGCGCGTGGGTGCTGCTCAAGGCGGCCCGCATCTTCTACCTGGGCGCGCCCTGGGCCAGCCTCCAGCATCAGCTGTCCGCCGGCGGGCTCATCCTCTTCACCTTCTTCATGATCTCCGACCCGAAGACGACGCCGGACCACCGCGTGGGGCGCGTCCTCTACGCCGTCTCCGTGGCCGGGCTGGCCTTCTTCATGCTGCACGGCCTGTGGTGGCAGAACGCGCTCCTCTGGGCGCTCTGCCTGGTGTCTCCCCTCACTCCTCTCATCGACCGTGTCCTGCCCTCTGGCCGCTTCCAGTGGCCGGGAGGCGGGGCTCCGGAAAGGAACGACGCATGCGTTTCCGTGTCCTCGCAGCCGGCCTGACGGCTGGATTCCTGACGCTCGCCGCGCCCGCCGCCGAGGCCTTCTGTGGCTTCTACGTGGGCAAGGCCGACACGAGCCTCTTCAACGAGGCCTCGCAGGTGGTGCTGGTGCGCGATGGCGAGCGCACGGTGATCACCATGTCCAACGACTACAAGGGCGAGCTCACCGACTTCGCGCTGGTGGTGCCCGTGCCGGTGGTGCTCCAGCGCGAGCAGATCCACGTGGGGGAGCGCAAGTACGTGGAGCGGCTGGATGCGTACTCCGCGCCGCGGCTGGTGGAGTACTTCGACGAGGATCCCTGCGCCCCGCCGGTGGCGAGATTGGAGGGGGCGATGCCAATGGCCAGCGCGCCCGCGGGAGCTCCGAGGGACGCGGTCCGGCGCAAGAGCCTGGGCGTGACGGTGGAGGCCGAGTACACCATTGGCGAGTACGACATCGTCCTGCTGTCGGCGAAGGAGTCGTCGGGGCTGGAGACGTGGCTGCGAGAGAGTGGCTACAAGATTCCGCCGCGGGCCGCGAAGGCGCTGGAGCCGTACATCAAGCAGGACATGAAGTTCTTCGTGGCCAAGGTGAACCTGAAGGAGCACGAGAGCCAGGGCTTCAACTACCTGCGGCCGTTGCAGATGGCCTACGAGTCGAAGAAGTTCATGCTGCCCATCCGCCTGGGCATGGCGAACGCGAAGGGGCCGCAGGACCTGGTCATCTACGCGATGACGCGGCAGGGGCGGGTGGAGTCCTCCAACTACCGCACGGTGAAGATTCCCAGCGACATGGACATCCCCGTGTTCGTGAAGAATGAGTTCAAACAGTTCTACCCGGCGCTCTTCGAGAAGGCCCACGTGCGGGAGGAGAAGCGCGCCCTCTTCACCGAGTACGTCTGGGACATGGGGTGGTGCGACCCGTGCGCGGCGGACCCGCTGAGCCCGCAGGAACTGAGGGCGCTCGGGGTGTTCTGGCTGGACGAGGGTAACCCCACGATGGGAGGCGGTTCCCAGGTGGTGCTCACGCGGCTGCACGCGCGCTACGACGGAGAGCACTTCCCCGAGGACCTGGTGTTCCAGGTGACGAGCGACCGGCGGAACTTCCAGGCGCGCTACGTGCTGCGGCACGCCTTCAAGGGGGAGCTGTCGTGCGAGGCGGGCAAGCAGTACCTGAAGGCGCTGGACAAGCGCCACCAGCAGGAGGCGGAGACGCTGGAGAAGCTCACGGGCTGGGAGCTGGGCACCATCACGAAGAAGATGGGGGACGACGCGCCCGGGAAGAAGGCCGCGGGCGGAAAGTCACCGGAGCCCTGGTACCGGCGGCTCTGGCGGTAGGTGCGTTCAGGCACCACCATCCGTGGCCGGTGGGGGCGCGGGGGGGGAGTGGGGGGCTCGAGGGCCCGGTGCTCCCATCTCGTGACGAGTTCCAGAGGGCGTCGAATTCAGAGGAGACGCCAGGCTCGGCGCTGAGCCCGTTGCCACCATCGGGCGTCTCCCGCTCCACCGGGTGGTCGGGTTGAGCTCCAATGAGCCGGCGGAGAATGCGGCCATCCTGTCCGATGGCGTACTTTCCGCCGGAATGCCGCACCGGATAGGGGCGGCCACAATAGGCATGGTTCTCGTAGATGTAGACGAAGATGATGCCTCCCTGACGGATGACCCGGTAGAACTGCGCTTCTCTTCTGCTGGGGCAAGGCAGGTTGCTGGCATCCGGTGGAATGTAATCGTTGGACGCAATCACAAGGGCCCGGAGCATCTCGCCATCCATCTCGTACGGTTCACTCCTGGCACCGACCTGGACAGGCCGCTGGTCGAAGAAGCGCGGGAAGACGATGGACCTGTCTTCCTCTACGGGCACTGGATGAGGAAACAGGCCGCGCAGATACCCGCATCCCAGCAGCGAAACGGCGAGCGCGAGAGAAACCCGGTGCATCTTCATGGCACATCCTCGAGAGGTTTGCGGCTGGAGGGCATGTCATTCCCTCATGATGATGAATCGGGTGGGACTGATCCATTTGACCTCACCCAGCTTCTCCTTCCGCCAGGTGTTCTCCGTGTTGTGCCACTTCAGCAGCTCGCTGGTCGCCGGAATGTATTGGTAGAAGCCATCACACGTGGCGTGCTGTGCGTCTCTCGAACTCGAGAAGAACGCAACCACCGCCAGGGGAACCTTCCTGTTTCCTGCTTGCGCAACCAGTCCATGGGCATTGGCCATGGCCGTGGCGAGATGGATGTCCCGCTCGGATGGCTCCATGGCAAAGGGATGGTTGTGGAGAAGGAAGATGTACTGGATGCTGGTTGGGGTGTAGCGGGGGTCGTCCACGTTCGGTGGCAGCAGGCAGCTTGCCGCTCCGTGTAAGGCATCCCCTGGCTCCTCCTGATCCGTCAGCATGCTCAGTTCGTACTTGTGCTCTGGCGTGTAGTAGAGCCAGGCGCAGTACTCGGTGGAGACCCGCAGGGCCAACTCGGGGTTCTGCTCCAGGAGATGGCCCACGCTGGCATTTGGCTTCGAGAGGATCAGCGGGCAGGCCGCTTTCAGCGCGTCCGAGAAGGAGTCGAACGAGCCGAAGTTCTTCAGAGGGCCGGGGATGCTCTCCGCTGCCTGCCCGGGCGTGGCCCTCCAGACGTGTGGATCGACGACCCGGGTTGACGTGCACGCAAGGTTGGCCAGCAGCGCAACCAGGAGCGCAAGAGGGTGCTTCATCGGAGTCATCCCTTCCAGATTACATGTGTGCACGAGGCGGCTGGAAGCTGTCCTTCACGAGCGACGAAGAAGGCCCGGCCCGCGCCCCAATCGGGCTGGCTGCATTTCAATGGCGCTCTTCGTAGCGAGTCGCCTCCCATGACGCCTCCGAAATAGCCAGCTCAGAGCCCGAAGTGGGCCTTGATGCGCTCGGTGGGAGGCTGGCTGCCGGTCTCCTCGAGCAGGTGGAGGCACCAGCGTGCCGCGTCGTCCAGGCGGGGCGTGACGACATAGGGGGCATTGCGCGGCCTGAACTTGAGGAAGGTGGATATCATCAACCGCAGGAGCGGTGAGGTGATGACCAGGGCGTAGCCCAGCATCTGGGTGTCGAGCAGGAACGCGTGCTGCTTCAGCCACTCGCCCTGGAGCTGACGGAGCTCGGAGGAGAGCATGGGCGCCTGCCGCATGTCGAAGAGGGTGACGTGCTTCTCCGGGCGCTGCAGGTAGGTGAGCCGTTGCGCGAGGTATTCCTCGAAGCGCGCGAGCGGGACCGTTCCTCGTATCTGGACGATGAGCAGGGGCCAGAGGGAGTCATCGACGATGAGGGGGGCGGAGTCGTTCTCCATGGGCGTCACCGCGGGTAAGTGGCTCGGCTGCTGGCGGGGCGCCGAGCGGAAGCGCCCCACCAGGCGTCGCCTGCCCGGCTAACCGAGCATCTCGCTCAGGAGTCGCGCGACGGCCTTCGGGTCCGCCTGTCCGTTGGTGGCGCGCATGACCTGGCCGGTGAAGAAGCCGGTGAGGCCCTTCTTTCCGCCCCGGTACTCGGCGACCTTCGCGGGGTTGGCGTCCAGGACTCCCTGGATGGCGGTGCGCAGCTGACCCTCGTCGCTGACGACGCGCAGGCCCTTGCGCTCCACGATGCTCGCGGGCGCCTCGCCCGAGGACTGCGCCTCCGCGAGCACGTCCTTGGCGATGCGGGCGCTGATACTGCCCTCGGCCACCAGCGTCACCAGCGCCGCGAGCGCGTCCACGCCCACGCGGTTGGTGCCCTCGCGGATGGGCGTGGCCAAGTCATTCACCACCCAGGGCGCGAGCTCCGCCAGCCGTTTGCCACCCGCTCCCTCCAGGTACGCGGCGAGCTGCGGCTCGCGGGCGAGCATGGACGCGTCGTTCTCGGAGACACCCTGCTGGCGCAGGCGCGCGGCCGTGGCCTCCTGCTCACTGGAGAGCGCCGGACGCACGGGCGCCTCCGCGGGAGCCTTCTCCGGCTTCTTCTCCGTCCGGGCCGCCTTCGCCGGCTCCGTGGTCTCCGCCTTCTTCCCCCAGGTGTCCTTCAGCGTGATGATGCGGTTGAACACGAGCGCGGTGTCGCGGCTGTCCACCGGGTCGCGCCAGAAGTACCCGGTGCGCTCGAACTGGTAGCGGGCGTCGGCGGGGTCCTTCGCCACGCTCGGCTCCACCCGCCCGCGCGTCACCACCAGGCTGCTCGGGTTCACGAAGCGCATGAAGTCCGTGTTCACCGGCTGCGTGTCGTCCTCGTGGCCGGGCTGCTCGGGGTCGAACTGCTGCGCCTCGCTGTCGGGCTCCGGCACCGTGAAGAGCCGGTCGACCAGGCGGAACTCGGCGCTCACGCCACGCGTGGCGCTCACCCAGTGGATGACGCCGCCGGCCTTGGCATCCTCGCCGAGCAGCGTGACGCGCAGCTCCGTGGGCTCACCGTTGGCGCCCGTGATGACCTCGTCGCAGCGGATGATGCCCGCGCCGCGCAGGCGCACCGTTCCGCCCGGCGTGAGCCGCTTGAAGCCCTTGGGCGGATTCGCGCTGAAGTCGTCGTGCTCGATGACGAGCTCGCGCGTGAGCGGCACCTCGCGCACCGCCTTCTCGGACGGCACGCGCTCCCCGGTGGGCAGCGGTACCTTCCCATCGGCGCTGAGCTCTTCCTGCTGCGGCCAGTACGGCAGGCTCAGCGTGCGCTCCGCCTCCAGGTTCTGGATGACGACCTTCAGCGGGCGCGTCACCGCCATCACGCGGGGCGCGCGGAGGTTCAAATCCTCGCGCACGGCGTTCTCGAAGAGCGCCAGGTCCACGGTGCGGTTGGTGCGGCTCACGCCAATCTGCGAGGCGAAGGCCCGGACGGACTCGGGCGTCACGCCGCGCCGGCGCATGGCGCTGATGGTGGGCATGCGCGGGTCATCCCAGCCCTTCACCACGCCCTCGCGCACGAGCCGGCGCAGCTTGCGCTTGCTGACGACGGTGTACTCCATGCTGCGCCGGCCGAACTCGTGCTGGCGCGGCGCCGTCCTGCCCGTCTCCTTGTCGGAGAAGAGGTTGTCCATCAGCCAGTCGTAGATGGCCCGGTTGTCGATGAACTCCAGGCTGCACATGCTGTGCGTGATGCCCTCGAGCGCGTCGCTGATGGGATGCGCGAAGTCATACATCGGGTAGATGCACCACGTGTCCCCGGTCCGGTAGTGGGACGCGTGGAGGATGCGGTACAGCACCGGGTCGCGCAGCTTGAAGTTCGGGTGGGCCAGGTCGATCTTCGCGCGCAGCGCGTGCTCGCCGTTCTTGAACTCGCCAGCGCGCATGCGGCGGAAGAGTTCCAGGTTCTCCTCGACGCTGCGGTTGCGGTACGGGCTGGGCGTCCCCGGCTGCTCCACCGTGCCGCGCAGGCGCGCCATCTCCTCGCCGCTGACGCTCTCCACGTACGCCAGGCCCTTGCGGATGAGCTGCACGGCGAAGTCGTGGAGCTGCTCGTAGTAGTCCGAGGCGTAGAAGAGGCGCGAGGTGTCCCAGCCCAGCCACTGCATGTCGCGGATGATGCTGTCCGCGTACTCCTGCGTCTCCCCCTCGGGGTTGGTGTCATCCATGCGCAGGTGGCAGACGCCGCCGTAGTCCTGCGCCGTCATGAAGTCCAGGTAGCTGGCGAACGCGTGCCCCAGGTGCGCGTAGCCGTTCGGCTCCGGCGGGAAGCGCGTGACGACCCGCGTGTGCCGCCCGGACTCGAGGTCCCCGTCGATGATCTCCGTGATGAAGTTCGGAGACACGCGGCGCGTCTCGGGCGCGGGAATCAGGTCAGCTGGCTGCTTGCTCGTCATGAACTCCTTACTATCGCCGTTCCGGTCTCCAGGGCGAGAGAGAAGCAGGCCGGGCCGGGGCCGGGGCGGTTCCTCGGGCTGAACCTGCCCTGGCCGCTCTCCCGGCAGGCGGCCTGCCCCACCAGGAGGAGGGCATCGTTGGAGCCCCAGGTGCCGTCAGCCGGCCGTGACGGGGAGTCAGAGGGTCTTGAGGTATTCCACGAGCGCCCAGCGGTCCGCGTCGGGGAGCGTCACGCCGTACTCGTGGCCCCGGTTGGAGTTGCCGGTCACGCGGGTGTCGAACACGAAGGGGGCCGAGCCGTCGCTGACGTAGCCCACCTGCTTGGGGTCGTACTCCCAGCGGCCCACGGAGAAGGTCTGGGGCCGCTCGGAGGGCGGCAGGAGCAGCGCGTAGAGGGTGGGGACCGAGCCATTGTGGAGGTAGGGGGAGGAAGCCCAGGTCCCATTGAGGGGGCGAGCCTTGTAGACCAGGAGGTCGGCGGCCGGGTTCGCGTCACTGTTCCGGGTGTGGTTGCCTTGTTTGGCGGTCTTCTCCTGCCGGTGGAGTCTGGCATTGGCGAGCGACTCGAGCGCCGCACCGGGGTTGGCCGAGACGGTGCGGGTGGCCAGGTCCGCCACCAGGGAGAGCGCGCTCATCTGGGCGCCATACTTCGAGCCCTGGGGCGAGAGGGCTCCCTCGAGCACTCCCGAGGGCACGCGTGCCCCGGCGATGTTCCGGGCGGTGGTGTCGTCGGTCCCCACGACGTCGATGCCCGTGAGCATGGCGGTGACGCTCCGCCTGGGGTCGTCGCGGTCGATGAGCGCGTGGCACGACACGCAGTGCGCCTGGTACAGGGTCTCGCCACGGGCCGCCAGCGTGCGATCGATGGGCGGGAGGACATGCTCCGGCCACCGGGGTGACTTCAGCCCTCGCAAGGACTCCTCCATCGCGACCAGCTCGTTCGCCTCGACCGTGGAGGGATAGCCCTTCTTCGCCTCCTGCTCCGTCTCGTAGTGCTTCACCTCGATACGACCGAACACACCCACCACCTCGCCGGTATTGCGGCCCAGGGAGCCCGCCCCCGCGTTCGGCGAGAAGCCCGTCCATTGCACGTAGTCGTGGCGCGGTGCGTCCCACAGGAGGGGGTAGCTCGTGGGCGCATTGGGCTCGAGGCTGTTCTTGGGGTCACTGCTGAAGCGGATCGCCTGGTTGATGATCCGTCCGACGGCGTCGAGCCGGCCGAAGCCTTCCACGGTGGAGGAGTGGTTGGCGGTGTTGTAGTTCTCGAACCAGCGCAGCGTCTGGGTGAGGCTCTTGCGTGCCGCCTCGCGGCTGGCCTCGTCACGGCCACCTCCCGGCACCGCGGCGGCGAAGCGCGCGAGCCTGGCGTCATCGGCCAGTGTGGCCGTCAGCGCCGTTTGCACCTCCCGCAGGAAGCCGGCGACATCCGCGAGCGCGGGAGCGCCGTCGATTCGAATCGCCGTGCCCCGGTAGTTGAGCTGCGAGGTGTGGCAGGCCGCGCACGTCAGGCCCACCTGGTCCTCGTGGCGTGCGAAGCCCACGGGGAGCGCGTCGGGGTTGTTCGGGGTCCTGTGCTGATTGAGGAACCGGAACCGCGTCATGTGCTCGGGGTGGATGAAGGGCTGGTCATTCCCGGCCTGCTCCAGGTGGACGAGCGTGTCGTAGGGCATGAGCACCGAGCCCTGATCGGCATGGTAGAACCAGAGGGTCTCGGGCGGACCCCAGCCCTGGTCCAGGTAGACGAGCTTCGTCGCGCCGTCCCCGTAGGCATCCTTCTCGAGCACGAGCCCCGCGCGCTCGCGGAAGCCCTTCAGCAACTCGCGGGGGCCATCGAGGGGGGGCGGCTTGTTCGAGGCGTGCTCTCCCGTGCTCGCACAGGCCGTCAGCAGGAGCAGGGGAACGATGGGGAAATGGTGCCGGCGCATGCGGCTCTCCTTCGTTGAAAGGCATGATTTGGGTAACACGCCCTCCCCGAGCGAAAAAATGACCATGATCGGTGCACCGGGTGCCCAGAATCTGGCCAGGGCGCGGCGTCGGCCCGGGATTTGCGAAGGAGCCTCCGCTGACGGAGGGATGGATGGGCATTCGCGCAGGGGCGTTGGGGGCGGGACTCGTGGTGGTTTCATTGCTCTCGGTGGGTTGCGCTGACCGGACCCGGACAGTCGACCCGAGGGAGACGCAGGAGCCCGGTTCGCCGGATGGAAGCGAAGTTCCCTCGAACGTCCCTCCCGTTCCCTCCGAGGATGCCGGTACGCCCCAGGAGCCCACGCCCGGGGAGGATGGGGGAACGCCCGATGCCGGCGAGCCGGAGCCGGAGCAGCCAGAGCCACCGGATGCGGGTCCGTGGCCGGTGGACGCGGTGCGCGACTACACGCAGTCGTTTGGCGTTGGGAAACCCCAGAGTGTTGCGCTCGATGAAGGGCTGAACCTCTGGCTCCTCGATGGCTACCGCATCGGCGTGTTGCGTCCGGGAGACACGGCACCGACGTGGACCACGGGCGTGGGTCAGGCGCGCCAGCCGTTCGGTTCGGATTCGCTGGCGGTTGGCTCGACGGTCATCTGCGGCGGTGAGGCCGGGCGCGCGTACGTGGGGTATCGCGCGCGGGAGATGCAGCGGGCGGAGGGCATCTCACAACGCACGTACATCCCCGGACCGGGCGAGCCGAACTACACGCCCGAGCGCTACGCCGAGTACCAGAAGGGAGACCTCGACGCGGTCCGCCTCCAGCAGGATGGGACCGTCGTGCTCGAGGAGCACATCTGGCGCACCACGGGCTCGTCGAACAAGGGCAAGCAGATTGGCATCCACAACACGAACGACTTCCACTACGAGGAGGATCGCAGCGTCCTGAACTGCGCCCGGGTGACGCGGGGCCCGTATCGTGGCGACCTCTACATCACGACCAACCACGGTGTGACCCGCATCCAGGGGCTCACGTACAACAGCCACCGTCATCCAGGCTGGTACCTCGTCACCACGAATCCGGACGGCTCGAAGGACGAGTCGCTCCAGTGCCCGCCGATGTATGGACTGGGAATCGCGCCGAACGGTGACGTCCTCGTGGCCAACGAGCAGATGCTCGGCGTGCTCATCCCGAGCGGCAAGCTGGAGGAGTGGGACCGCGAGTACACGTGGGAGGGTCCCACGCCCTGGCGGTTCAAGGGCTTCAATGAAGCGCTCAACGGGCAGGCCTCCGATGATTTCTGGCGTGCCTTCGAGCAGACCACCTCGGGCCGCTACTACCTGGGGAGCGCGGAGTACGGTGTCTGGGCGATGACGCCGAAGTCCCGCTCGGCGGGGAACTGGACGCGGGTCAGCGGACTTCCGACAAGCCGGATCCTCTCGCTCAAGGCGACGGATGATGGGGCGCTCTACATCGGCACGGATGGCGGGGGGCTGTGGCGGCTGGAGGCGGACGGCACGATGCTGACTCAGGTGACGCAGGTGTCCGGCCGGCGCGTCCTGCAACTCGTCTACGAGCCCACGGTGACGCCGAGCATGCTGCTCGTCCTCACGGAGCAGGGACTGACCGTGCTCCGGGGGCCTAGCGCG
>NZ_JPMI01000155.1 GCF_000733295.1 Archangium violaceum Cb vi76
CGCGCGCGCGCGCGCGCGCGCGCGCGCGCGCGCGCGNGNGNGNGGGGNCGTCCCTCGTGTTGTCCAGGGGTGAAGACCCTCACCCTGACCCTCTCCCAGAGGGAGAGGGGACATGCACGGCTTCGTAATGTGCGAGCCGTGGCCCGCGGGTCTGGCGGCGGTAGCGGAACGTGAAGCCGGGCCAGTTGTTCGTGTTCCTGCCCCCGGCGGTCTTGTACCAACTGGAGCAGCCGGCGGCCCACACGGAGCGCTCGAGGCTCCGTTGCAGCCGGGCGTTGAAGTCCCGCTGCGCGTCCGGGCGCACGTCGAGGAAGCGCAGGTTGCGCTCGCGCAGCACGCGCAGACACGCGAGCACGTAGCGCACCTGGCTCTCCAGCATGAAGACGATGGAGTTGTGGCCGAGGTTGGTGTTGGGGCCGTAGAGCAGGAAGAGGTTGGGGAATCCGGAGACGGTGAGTCCCAGGTAGGCCTCGGCCCCCTCGCGCCAGGCCGCGTTGAGCTCCCGGCCGCCACGGCCCGTGATGCGCATGGGCGCCAGGAAGTCCGTTGCCTGGAAGCCGGTGCCGTGGATGAGGGCATCCACCTCGCGCTCCTTCCCATCCACGGTGATGAGGCCGTGGCGGGTCACCTCGCGGATGCCCTCGGTGACGACCTCCACGTTGGGCCGGGTGAGTGCGGGGTAGTAGTCGTTGGAGAGCAGGACGCGCTTGCAGCCAATGGGGTCGGTGGGCGTGAGGACCTGGCGCAGCCGCGGATCCGGCACGGAGCGCTCCAGGTGTCTGTGGAAGCGGCGCTCGAGAATCCCACGCACCCAGGCGGGGCCCTCGAAGACGAGGACGCGCGACTCGTGTTGCCAGTACGTCCACCACCGGCTGCCCAGCTGCGACGCGGGGAGCCGGGAGAAGAGCGCCCGCTCGAGCCACCCATAGGCGCGGTCCGGCTTGGGCAGGACGTAGGGGGCGGAGCGCTGGTACAGGAAGAGCTGCTTCACCCGTGGAGCAATCCGGGGCACGAACTGGATGGCGCTGGCCCCGGTCCCGATGACCGCCACCGTCCTGCCCTCGAGCGGGTAGCCGTGGTCCCACCGGGCCGAGTGGAATTGCCTGCCCTCGAAACGCTCCAGCCCCGGGAGCCTGGGCAGGGCGGGGCGGTTGAGCTGCCCGCAGGCCGACACCAGCACCCGGGCCTCGAGCGTGCGTCCATCCGCGATGTGGATGCGCCAGAGGCCTGCGGCCTCGTCGAACTCCGCGCCGGTGACCTCGGTGTTCACGTGGAGATGACGGCGGAGGCCGTATTTGCCGGCGCAGTGGCGCAGGTAGTCGAGGATCTCCACCTGGGGCGCGAAGTGCCGGGACCAGTCCGTCTTGCGTTCGAAGGAGAAGGAGTACAGATGCGAGGGCACGTCGCAGGCGGCGCCCGGGTACGCGTTGTCGCGCCAGCAGCCTCCGACCTCGTGCTCCTTCTCGAGCAGGACGAAGTCCTCGATGCCCGTGTGCCGGAGCCGGATGGCCATGCACAGGCCTCCGAATCCACTCCCGATGATGGCGACCTCCACCCTCCGGGGGAGTGGAGTCAGCGGGTCTTCTCGCGTCACGGCATGCTCCTCGACGTCGGAGGTCATCCTGACACGGTTTTCCGGTGGCTCCATTCCAAGGGCCCCGATTTTCCGAGACGTCACGTTGACGGCGAGTGCTGGTCAGGTCAACCCGTGGTGGCCCCTTCCCGCTCAGCGCGACGCGGCCTGGAGGTGCTCGACGGGCAACCCCGCGCTCCTGCCCAGGTCCACGTATGTCTTCATCATCAAGCGCGTCTGCTCTCCCACCTTGGTGAAGTGGACCTTCAGGTACGTCTCCAGGTCGAAGGGCGTGAGCCCGGCCGCGACGGGCAGGAGCAGCTTGAACAGCGCGGGGCGCAGCAGCGGCAGCACGGCGGAGGCGCTCGTCTTCGTGTGCGAGGCCGCGACCTGGACCGCTTCGCGCGCGGCCGGGAGGACGCGCTCCAGCGAGTCGTGTTGGAGGAAGCGCTCGAAGCTCCAGCCCGCCGCTTCCAGGCCATTCACGAAGACGGTCAGCACCGCCGAGGGAATCGCCACGTTGCGCGCCACGTCCTGGCTGGCCCGGGCCGGATACCCGCCGGCTCGCAGCGTGCGGATGACCCGCTGGAGGCGCTCCGGAGGGCCGCTGAAAGGGCCTCGGGTCATCGGGGGCATCCAGAACGCCGTGCCCGGCTTTGGAAAGCGCTCTCCAGGCTTCAGCGGCGCGTGGAAGCTGATGAAGGGAATCATGCCGGAGACGAGCCGCTCCCCAGGAATCCATTGCAGCAGCCAGTCGCGGTCATCGAGCGACGGCTGGAGCATGACCCAGGTGGCATCTCCCGTGGCCCGGGCGAGCTCGCTCACCCAGTTTCCGGCCCGCAGCGCCGTGGAGGAGACGCAGAGCCAGACCTGATCCCACCGCCGCGCCGAGAGCTCCTCGTTCGAGACGTGGACGCCAAAGCCGGAGAACGTCACCGGCTCGGGGTCCTTCTCGAGCATGCCGAGCTCGTAGAGGGTGAAACCGCGCCTCGCTTCGTCCGCGTACTTCTCCTTCACGAGGAAGGAGAGCTCGCAGTCCGCCGCCTGGAGATACTTCCCGAACACCTGGCCAACGGCTCCCGCACCGACCAGCAGCACCCGAGGGGTCTCGCTCATGGCGTGACTCCTACCATCTCGGCCGGGCGATGGAGGAGCATGTCGTCCACCTGCGGCGCGTGGGCGACAGCCCCGCCTGACGGGGTCCATGAGGAAGGTGCATCCACCGGGAGACGGGGTTCGCATTCCTTCAAGCGGCCGAGCTGCCCTTTTCCTATCTTCTTCGTGGCGGTCACGAACGAGGTCGACGAGACATGTCGAGCAAGAAACCGGTCGGCGGGACGCTTGCGATTGAAGTCGAGATGCGCGCCGAGGCGGCCGCGAGCATCAAGGCCCTCGGACAGCGGATTGAGCGGCAGCTCACCGAGTTGCAGCAGCTCGGGCAGCAGGTGCGGGCCATGGCGCCGAGCCCGGCACGTGACAAGAAGCTGGCCGAGTATGACGAGAAGCGGCGCGATGCCGAGTACCGCAAGTGGACGCTCATCGTGCAGCGCGAGGCGATGGGGCTCTTCAACCACGACGACGTGGAGGAGATCTACCGCGTCCCCCCCAAGCTGAGCTGAGCGCGCCCGGTTTCGCCGCCGTCAGGGCCCCGCGTCCCGCTGCGCGGGCGGGCCCTGGGCGCCCATCACTTCGCGCAGGAGTGTGTCATCCACCATGCCCGACAGGTCCGAGCTGGAGATGAAGCCGAGCTGACGCGCGTGCTCGGCGGCCTGCCGCAACGAGCCCGGTTCCACCTCCAGCGCGGGCTGTAGCCGGGAGAAGGCGTCCTTCAGCACGGGCTCGGAGATGGGGTGCCCGGTCACCTTGCCGAAGGCCTCGTTGACGCGCGAGGTGAAGACGTCGGGCTGCTGCTGCCACTGGCGCGTGAGCTCCACGTGGGCGCGCAGCAATTGTTTGATCTGCTCGGGCCGCTCCTCGAGTGTCTTCTGGGTGGTGACGAGCACCGTGGTGTGGAAGCGCCGCTCCGGCCACAGGTCGCGCTCGTCCACGAGGATGTGGCCGCCACCCTCGGCGATCATCCGGGCGCCCCACGGCTCGGGCACCCAGGCCCCTTCGATCTTCCCGTTGATGAAGAGGCCGAGGATGCCCGGGTTGGACAGCGGGGTGACGGTGACGTCCTGCCCCACCTTCATGTCCTGCTGGCCCAGCCAGTGCCGCAGCGCGATGTCCTGCGTGTTGCCGAGCTGGGGAGTGCCCAGCGTCTTGCCCTCGAGCTCGGCCGGGGTGCGCGCCATCTTCGTCACCAGCACCGCGCCGTTGTCTGCCGCCGCGGCGATGACGCGCAGCTCCCGCCCGCCCTTGAGGAAGGTGTTGATGGCGGGCCCGGTGCCCACGTACGAGACGTCCAGCGAGCCGGAGCTGAGCGCCTCCATGGCGGCCGGTCCGGCGTTGAACATCTTCATCTCGATGCCGGGGATGGCCTGCTGGAAGGCGCCCGAGGCATTGCCCACCAGGGCCTGGCCGTGGGTGATGTTGGGAAAGAAGCCCATGCGCAGCGGCCGTTGCTCCTTCACGCCCTGTTTCGCCGAGCCCTCCCCCGACTGCTCCTTCTTGCACCCGCTCGCCGCCAGACACAGGGCGGTGAGACCCACCAGGAGGAACCCGAAACGCATATGCCACCGAGGGTGGGGCGGGCCGGGGCCCGCCGCACATGGACCGGGGTACGAGGCTTCTGTCAGGCCGCTGTCAGTCCCCAGCGTCGGCGCACGCGCAGCTCCACCGTCTGGAAGAGGACGCGGTCGATGAGGGTGCCCACGGCGATGATGCACACCATCACCGCCATCACCTGGGGAATCTCCATCAGCTCGCGGCCCATGGTGAGCAACTGGCCCAGGCCGCCGGACACGTAGAGCAGCTCGCCGGCCATGAGGGCCCTCCAGGCGAAGCTCCACCCCAGCTTGAGCCCGGTGACGATGCCGGGCAGGGCCGCGGGCAGCAGCACGCCCCCGTAGAAGCGCGCCCCGCGGATGCCGTACGTGGAGGACACGCGCAACAGCAGCGGATCCACGCCCATGATGCCGTCCTCCACCGCGATGGCGATGGCCAGCACCGAGCCCATCACCACCACGAAGATGATGGACGTCTCGGTGAGGCCGAACCACAGCAGCGCCAGGGGCAGCCAGCAGATGGAGGGGAGCGCCTGCAGGCCCACCACCAGCGGACGCAGCAGCCGCCGCAGGAACTTCACCCGTCCCAGGAGGACGCCCAGCGGCACGCCGATGAACACGGAGAGCCCGTAGCCCTTCGCGAGCCGTCCCAGCGAGCGCGTGATGCCGTCCCACAACCGGCCATCGCGCGCCATGGCGATGAGGCTCTCAGTGACGGCCCTCGGGCCCGGGAACAGGTGATGCGGCCATGGGCCGAACCGGGCCAGCAGCTCCCAGACCGCGAGGAGTCCCGCGAGGAACAGCAGCTTCTGTCCCAGGTGCCACGCCTTCATGGTGTGTTCCTCGTTCTTCCCGGGCGCCGGTACCGGGTGTGCTCATGGACTCGCTCTCGCGGAGCATGGAGCGGATCTGCCGCGCCAGCCCCGCCAGTGCCACGTCATCGGGGCCCCGGGGCATGGGCAGCCGCACCTCGAGGTCCCTCAGGATGCGGCCGGGCCGCGGTGCCATCACCACCACCCGGTTGGCCAACACCAGCGCCTCCGTCACGTCATGGGTGACGAAGACGATCGTCTTGTGCGTCTCCATCCAGACGCGCTGCAGCAGCTCGTGCATGTGCAGGCGCGTCTGCGCGTCCAGCGAGCCGAAGGGCTCGTCCATCAGCAGCACCGGCGAGTCCACCGCCAGCGCCCGGGCGAGCGCCGTGCGCATCTTCATTCCGCCCGACAGCTCGTGCGGCAGCGCGTCCTCGAAGCCGTCCAGTTGCACGTACCGGATGAAGCGGCGCGCACGCTCGGCGCGTTGGGCCCGGGACAGGCCCCGGGCGGCGAGCACGAACTCGATGTTCTGCCGCACCGACAGCCAGGGGAAGAGCGCCGACTCCTGGAACATGAGCAGCCGGTCCGGCCCCGGTCCGGTGATGGGCTTGCCGTCGATGCGCACCTGCCCGCCGGTGGGGGAAATCTGTCCCGCCAGCGCGTACAGCAGGGTGGACTTGCCACAGCCCGAGGGCCCCAGCAGGCACACGAACTCGCCCGAGCGGATGTTGAGGTTGACGTCCTGGAGCGCCACCACCTTGTTGGCGTATTTGTGCTCCACGCGCTTGACGGCGATCTTCGCCGACTCCTCGCCGACGAGGGCGGGGACGAGCGTGTCCTTGACGGTCTCCTTCACCTCGCGGACGCGCCGGAAGAGCGAGCTCCAGACGCGGGTGAGGAGTCCAGGGCGTGGTGCGGCCTTCGGCGGGGGAGCGGGCTGGGTGTTCGGGTCGGCGAGGCGCATCACACGGTCGTAACGGAGTTTGCGCAGCTCGCAACTGGAGCGGCGGGGTTCGTAGATGAGGCAGTGGTCGATGGGGCGGGAATACACATGCAACGAAATGGCGAAGCCGCTGCGTGCGCCGGTGCGCACCGAGTGGAGCTCCGCCGCGGGGCCGCGGTGATCCATGGCGCCGGGCAGCAGCGTGCGGCGGGGCCCCATGCGCTCGACGAGCGCGTAGCCGGGCTCCTGGCCGCCCGCCACCAGGCGGTAGTCGGCGACCTCGAGCTCGCCCGCGATGGTCATCAGGAAACACTCCTGGCCGTCGTGCCCGTGGACGGGGGCGCGGGCGTTGCGGCCCCAGCCCAGCACGAGCACCTCCAGGTCCTCGTCCCGGTACACCAGCGTGCGGGTGTAGCGTCCCTCCAGAAGGAGGGCGAAGGGCTCCACGGCGCGCCGGTGCAACTGTCCCTGCCGGAGCACCGCCTCGATGGCCTGGAGCCCGCCCCGGGTATTGGCCTCGCGGAGGCGGAGGATGAACTGCCTCAGGGAGAGGGCGCGGGGAGGAACGGAGGCGTCGGGCTCAGGTGCGAGAGCAGCGTCCATCGCCTGCCATCCGGTCGGTGGGCTGCGTTCCATTGTTGCTCTCCTTCCGTCCTTTCATCGGACCTCAGGACGGGTAGGGCTCGATGAAGGTGGGGATGACACCTCGCACAGCCAAGGTGGGGGCGTGCCGCCGGGGAGGGGCCCGGTTCGGGCCTGGGAGAGGAGGGGCGATTGCCTGCCTGGCAGCACTTCTCTCCAGGTGTTCCGTGCCTCACTCGGGGAAGCGCTGATTCATCGAGGAATCTGCCGTTGCCGCCAGCGCAGCGGGCGAGGCGAAGGGAAGGAGCAGGGCCAGGACAAGTGCGCGTTGAGTGGCGGGCCTCCCGCGATACACGCTCACGTAATCATGGCCCCCTGCGTGGGAGGTCATCCCGAAGCACCCGACGCGCGAAGAGCCGACCCATGACCCCGGTCCCCTCATTCTCACGGACTGAGAGCATGGGGCAGGCCCGGTGTCCAGACCGCTGATCCACCCGTCCGCCGGGAAAAGTGCGGGGGATACGCAACTTCCACAGGGCTCCATGGGAGAATGGATCAACGGATTTCACCCAAAGACTACGTAGGAGCCCCCATGACCTCGATCAACCGCAACCAGCCGTCCCCCTTGGGCCGCCCGACCGTCGAGAAGGCCCAGCCGACCACGACCCCGGCGGTCAACACCGTGAAGGCCGACTCCGCCAAGGTGACCAGGCAGGCCGGAGACACCTTCGAGGCGGGTCCCGCTCGCCAGGTCTCGGCGAGCCTGCTGGGTGGCAGCAAGCCCAAGGACAAGGTCTATGACGGCCAGTTCGTGGGCGCCGGTGGCCAGACCTTCCCGCCCGGCACGTCGCTGAAGGACATCCCCGGCGTCACCCCCCGCAACAACCCCAACCCCGACAAGACCGTCATCTACGTCAACGGCATCATGACGGACAAGGCCGGGCAGTCCAGCGACCTCCAGGCCATCGCCGACAAGACCAACGCCAAGGCCATCGGCATCCACAACTCCACCGAGGGCTTCATCTCCGACCTGGCCCAGTGCGTGAAGGACAAGCTGGACAAGGGCACCAACCCGGCCGTGGACACGCTCGCCGACACCGTCTACTCGGAGCTCAAGGCCGGCCGCGAAGTGCACCTCATGGGCTACAGCCAGGGCGGTCTCATCACCAGCCGCGCGCTCAAGGACGTCTACAACCGGCTGCGCATCGAAGATGGGTTGTCCAAGGCGGACACCGAGAAGGTGATGAGCAAGCTGAACGTGGAGACCTTCGGCGCGGCCGCGGCCACCTACCCGGATGGTCCCAAGTACGTGCACTACATCAACAACCGCGACGCGGTCCCCACCCTCACCGGCCTGGGTGGCAGCGTGGATCCGCTCGCCTTCGCCAAGAAGGCCGGCAAGGACGCGGTCATCCACCGCTTCGGCGATGGCGGCATCAACCTCCTCAAGAACCACAGCCTCCAGGAGACCTACCTGAATCACCGCGTGCCCTTCGAGCAGGCGCGCGCCAATCAGTTCTAGGTCCAGGCGGCCACTGACGACGGGTTGCCCGTCCCCCGGGGGAGGCGCTGACGAGCGTCCTCCCCTTTTTCATGCGCTCATCCATCCGCACCTTTTCCGCGTAGGCCCTCTGGAGAGGACCTGGTGGGGGAGCCATGGAGGAGGATGGGGCGCTCCTCGGCGCCATCGCCCGGGGCAGCAAGGCGGCCTTCCAGTCCTTCTACGAGCGGCACGCGGGCCGGCTGCTGGGCTACGTGCTGCGCGTGACGAGGGATCGCTCGCTCGCCGAGGATGTGGTGCAGGAGGTCTTCACGGCCATCTGGCAGAAGGCCTCCAGCTACCAGGCCGAGCAGGGCACTCCCCTGGCGTGGATGTACCGGATCGCCCGCAACAAGCTGGTGGACCGGTGGCGGCGTGGGCCGCCAGGAGTGGCGTGGGCCTCGGAGGCGGAGCGGCCGGTGCTGGCGCTCGTGCAGGCGGACCCCGAGTTGTCGATGAGCCTGGAACGGGCCCTGGAGGGACTCAGCCCGGAGCAGCGCCAGGCGGTCGAGTTGGCGGTGCTCGGCGGCTACACCCATGAGGAGGCCGCGACGGAGCTCTCCGTCCCGCTGGGCACCTTGAAGTCCCGCATCCGGATGGCCTTGCGACACATGCGGGCCCTGCTGACGGAGTGAAGCGATGATGCCCGTGAACCATCCCCCCTCCGAGCGGTTGCTGGCGTACGCCACGGGCGCCGCGGACGTGCCCCTGCGCCTGCTGTTGGAGACGCACCTGTCCTTCTGTCCCGCCTGCTCGCGCGAGGTGGGGCGGCTCACCGCGCCCGGCGGCACGCTGCTCGAGGCCGTGCCCGAGGAGCCCGTGCCGGCGGGGCTCTTCGAGCGCATCTGGGCGGAGGCCTCCCGGCACGAGCCGCCGCGGCCGGTGGAGGGCGTACCGCTGCCGGCGTCGGTGCTGGCGGAGCTGCCACCGGCGGAGGCGTGGCGCTGGCACCCGGTGCCGGGCAGTGGCAGCCGGACGGCGCGCCTGGTGCGCGAGGCACCGGGCGGGTGTGGGCTCTTCCTGGTGCAGATGAAGCCCGGCGCCCGCTTCCCGAGGCACGCGCACCGGGGGGGAGAGGAGGGAATGGTGCTGGCCGGAGGCGTCTGGGACCGGGGCCGCTTCCTGGAGGTGGGTGACTGGGACAGCGCACCGGCGGGCTCCAGCCACGAGCTGCGCGCGGACGAGAAGGAAGGCTGCTGGGCGCTGATCCGCGAGGAGTGCGAGGACGTGAAGCTGACGGGCTGGAGGGGCGTGTTGCAGCGGGCCGCCTCACTCCTGTCTCACTGAGTGCCCCCTCGCGTGTCCCCTCGCGCCGCGCTGCCTCAGTGCCACTGGACGCGGTAGGTGCACCCACCGCCCTCGGCGCGCGCGGGGTGCACATGGGGCTCACGGGCTCCGGAGGCCCCGAGCGCCGCCTCGATGATGCCCTGGTAGTACGAGGGCATGCCGAGCGTCTCGTTGATGTGGACCTCGTACGTGGTGGGTGCCAGCTCCTTGAGCTGCATCTGCACGTAGTTGTCGGCGTTGCGGAAGTTGTGGTTCATCCGCATGAGCAGCCGGCGGGGCCCGAGGGCGCGTCCCAGCGCCAGCATGCCGCGGCCGAGCACCGTCTCGCTCACGTCGGTCACCATCTTCTGGCCGAGCCGGCGGTAGGCCTCCTCGTGCTGCAGGTCGGGGAAGAGGTCCCGGACGACGATGTCGAGGGAGGGGCGCCAGACGGACGCCGGGTAGAAGGGGAGCGGCTGCCGGTCGAGGTGGAGTCCCATGTGCCCGAGTGCCGCCCGGGCCGCGAGGGAGAGTCTCCCGTGCAGCGCTATCTGGAAGAGGCCGTGAAAGGTGTTACCGAACACCACACGCTCATCCATCATCATCATGCATGACCCCCTATGGCGAGAGCCCCCACATGGGGGCTGCGTGGCACCTCGCGACCCACAGGGCCGCACCGAACAGCACCCATGGTGACATGGAAGGCGGTGACCCGCCCGAAACCCACCCGGGAAAATGTTGAGTGCTGAGCGGAGGGGGTGTTGAAAACCCAACAAAGGGGGCGAATTCCAGAAAAGCCTGTGGCGGGAGATTCAGGACTTCTTGGAGTTCCTCTCCGCGCGGTGCAGGCGCTCGAGGCGCTCGGTGGGGTTGGAGTCGCCGAGCTTGTTGGAGACGTAGGCGCTGGCGGAGGCGAGCTTGCGGCGGAAGTCGTCGGGGGGCGGAGTCGGGGCGCGCGGGAGGTTGTTGAGGAAGTCGGTGCCCACCCTCAGGAGGGTGCGGGCCATGGTCTGCTCGTCCTCGGAGGCGTGGGGATAGAGGAGGGCGGCGACGCGGGGGTGCTCATGGGCGGCGGCCTTGAGGAGGGCGGACTCGCCCAGGCGGTCGGTGAGGGAGGGGTCGGCGCCACCGGCGAGCAGGGTGCGCACGAGCTCCTCATGACCGTTCTCGGCGGCGAGGATGAGTGGGGTACGGCCTTCGGAGTCGAAGGGATTGGGGTCGGCGCCACCGGCGAGCAGCGCCTCCACCCGGGCCAGGTCACCAGCGGCCACGGCATCGAAGAGGGACATGGCCAGAAGCATGGCACCGCGTTCCGCCAACTCCAATCGAAGGCCTCTC
>NZ_JPMI01000156.1 GCF_000733295.1 Archangium violaceum Cb vi76
CACCGGGAGAGGGTCGGGGTGAGGGTATCCGGGCCCCGGGTTCTCCTTCGTGCTACCGCGAGGGATTCCTCGGGCGTCCGTTGAGCGTGCCGCTGGCGGGAGCCACCTCGCCGGAGGGCTGCTCCACCTTCAGGTCGGCGAACTTCCCCTCGCGCTCGAGGCGGAAGATGTCCTCGTCGGTGACGAACTCCTGCTGGAGGAGCTCGCGCGCGCGCTTCACCTTGGCGAGCAGGACGGGGTCGGTGATGGGGGTGCTGTTCTCCTTGGTGGGCCGGGGCGGCGGGCGCATGACGGAGAAGGTGCCGCGCGCGGGGTGGCCCTCGGCGCTGACGCCCTCCAGCGCATAGGTGATGGCGAAGACGTCGGGCTCGGCCTTGGTGTCGAAGGACACCTTCACCTCGGCGCCCCTGCCTTCGGGGACCTCGCTCACGGGGAGGGAGGCGACGTCCACCTGCTCGGGAGGAGGAGGGGCGTCCTCGTTGCCACGGAAGGCGCGGATGGCCTTGACCTGGGTGATGCGCACGGGGCCGCGGAAGCGGTGGTAGAGGCGGAAGGTCTGGCGCACCACGCCGTCCGGGTCGAGCACGGGGAAGCGGGGCGAGCCCACGGCGAGCAGGGTGACGATGCCCTTCTTGTCGAAGTTCTCGAAGGAGGTGTTGAGCATCTGGAGCGAGGAGCGGCCGGTCTCCTTGCGGCCCGCGGCGTCGTAGGCGTCCACGCGGATGAGGTGCTGGGTGTACATGCTGCTGGCGCCCGTGTTGCTCAGCATGGAGTGCGAGACGATGGGGCCGGTGGTCGTCACGGGGGCCTCGTCGTCGAAGGTCCACACGTAGCGCACGGGCACGAAGGGCTTGGGCGCGGGCTGGCCGGGCCGCACGGGCCGCTCCATCAACTTCGCGAAGAACTCGAAGTCATCCTCGGAGTTGGGCTGGCGCCGCGACATCACGTGGATGAGCCGCTCGGGCTCGCAGTCCTTCACGCGGTAGGGCGGGAGGGGGACGGTGACGGAGACGTTGTCCTTGGTGAAGACGGTGACGCGCGGAAGCTCATACGAGCCGTCCGCGTCGTTGCGCCAGACGCGGATGGGGATGCGCTGTCCGGTGCCATCGCCCACGGTGTAGTGCAGCCAGGCGTCATTGCCATCCGGCGTGTGGGCGCGCACGGTGATGAGGTTGTCCTCGCCCGAGCACACCTCCTGCTTCTCCACGAGGATTTCATCCACGATGGGAGGCTTCGGCTCGGTGGCGGCGGGGGCGTCGGCCGCCTCGGGAGGCGTCGGCGCGGCGGCGAGTGCCGGAGAGGGCGCCTGTTCCGGGGAAGGAGGCGTGCGGGTCCGCACCTGGAGCACCGGGGCGGCCGGCGCGGGCTGCTCCCGCGAGAGGAGCCAGCCCACCACACCCCCGAGGGCGAGGAGTGCGAGCAGCAGCACCCATCGCCAGGGCCGCTGGGAACGGTTCTCGGGGGTCGGGCTCATCAGGTGGTGGCTCCTCTGCGAGGGGAAGCGAGGGGAAGGGGGTTACTGCCAGCAGCCGTAGACGTTGCCGCCCGAGTTCCACTGGAGCTGGTGCGTGTAGTCCGGGCCCCAGGTGGTGTTGTTGATGGGGTGGACGCCCCAGCCACCGATGCGGTCCGGGCTGATGGAGGTGGCGGTGGCGTTGGGATCATCGCGCACGCTCTTCCAGTAGCGGCCATCGGAGGTGTCGCACATGTTGGCGGACATGCAGTTGGCCACCTGGTTGCCGGCGTTGCCGCAGACGTTGAAGGTGGGGCAGGCGACGGTGAGCGCCGCGTCGACGAACCAGCCGAGCGACGATTTGCACTCGTTGTAGATGCCCGTGTAGAGCGAGTTGGAGGCGTTGGCGATCTGCGCGTGCGAGTACGTGTGCGGCGTCACCACGCCCCGGCCCGCGTAGTTGTGCGCGTAGGCCATGAAGGTGGAGCACACCATGCCGTTGTTCGAGCCACTGCCCGGAATCTGGTGGGCGGTCTCGAGCGTCCGGTACTGGAAGAGCGAGTAGTTGACGCGGGCGCCGTTGCGCACCGGCCGGTCTATCCACTGGCCGGAGTCGAAGCGGGACTGGTCGCTGGTGTACGCGTGGTTGTACCAGATGGAATCGCCAATCAGCGCGGCCTGGGCGGGGTCTCCCTGCTGCCAGCCGGTCCACTCGGGGCCGGGGCCCTTGCCGAACAGGGACATGTAGATGCCGCCCTGGTTGATCTGCTCCAGGCCCGGGTAGCCGTAGCGCAGGTCGAAGCCGCTCATGGGCTTGCTACACACGCCGGGCCAGGGGGCCTGGGTGGGGTTGGCCATGGTGGCGTGCGAGACGGTGGTGCCGGGGCCATGCGAGAGCATGGAGTGCGTGCGGTACTCGCCGATGGCATCCAGCACGTCGCGGATGGGGCCCTGGCTGCGGTCGAACACCACCGCGCCGTTGGGCGCGTTCCAGCCAGCGGACGTGGAGCCACACTCTCCCGCGGCGTGGGCGTTTCCCGCCAACGCCAGCGCGGATACTGCGACACTCCCTACGAGCAGACGATGCATCACGATACCTCCCGGGATACGGGATGGAGTTCGGTGGGTGGCCCGGCGTCTCGAGGCACTCTTCCCAGGCGGCGACAGGGGCCGGCCACACCGAGCGACGGAACGGTACCTGGGGATTCGTTCGTTCTACTCCGTCCTGTCAGCACTGGCCAGGGTGGGGCGGAGGAATTCCTTGACAAGGGATTGAAAGTGATTTCGCCCCGGCCCGTGAGCGTGCGGAACCCGACACTGGCGTAGGCGCGCCGGAGGGCAGGCAGGAGAGCGGCCGCTCCACTCCCTCCCCGAGTCATCCCACCTGTGTCTCCACCTCCGGCCCGAGCGGCAGGACGAGCCGGAAGGTGGTGCCGCCGCCGGGAGGCGAGTCGACGTGGATGTGGCCGCCGTGGGCCTCCAGGGTGCGCTGGACGATGATGAGCCCCAGGCCGGTGCCGGTGGCCTTGGTGGTGAAGAAGGGTTGGAAGAGGCGCTCGCGCAGCTCGGGGGGGATGCCGGAGCCGGTGTCGGTGAACTCCACCACGGCGCCGGGCTTGCCGGTGCAGCGGTACACGCTCACCCGCAACGTGCCGCCCTGGGGCATGGCCTGCACGGCGTTGAGGGCGAGGTTGAGGAAGCTCTGCCGCATCTTCCGCTCGTCCACGGGCACGGGCGGCACGTCGGGTTGCAGGGACCACTCCACGCGGACGCGGGGCTGGCCGCTCGTGGCGGTGCGCACGGCCTCCTCGAGCATGAGCGTCAGGGGGACGGGGTAGAGCTCGGGGGCGGAGGGGCGGGCGAAGTCGAGCAGGTCATCCACCAGCCGGTTGAGGCGGTTGGCCTCCTCCTCGAGGATGGTGACGAGCGTGCGTGCGGGCGCGTTGGGCTCGACGAAGCGGCGCAGGGTGGCCACGGCGTTGAAGATGGCGCCCAGGGGGTTGCGCACCTCGTGGGCCACCACGGCGGACAACTCGCCGAGCGCGGCCAGCCGCTCGTGCTCCACCAGTTGCCGCTGGGTGTGCTTGAGCTCCGCGTGGAGCCGGGCGAGCTCCTCGGCGCGCCCGCGCACCTGCTGGAGGAGCCGGTGGGACTCGATGGCGGCGGCGAAGTGGGAGCCCATGGCCTGGAGCGTCTCCAGCTCCATGACGGACAGCAGGCGGTGCTGGGAGAAGGTGATGACGAGCGTGCCCACCATGCGCGAGCGCACCTGCAGGGGCACCATGGCCACGGTGGAGCGGCCATTGCCGCGCAGGTGCTCGCGCAGGGGCTCGGGGAAGTCGTCGGTCTGCAGCACCATGGGGATGCCCAGCTCGATGACCTTGCCGAACATGGTGCCGCGCATGGGCAGGCGGAGGAAGGCCCGCACCGACTCCTCGGTGGAGCCCTGGTGCCAGACGAGCTCCAGCTCCTCGGTGCTCTCGGTGCGCAGCAGCAGGAGCACCGAGTCGCAGCGCAGCAGGCCGATGATCTCCTCGGTGCCGGGCCCGAAGAAGGCGCGGGGCTCCGGGGCGGTGGCGGCCACGGCGGCCAGCCGGCTGAGCGCGGTGAGGGCGATGTTGTGCGTGGACAGGCGGGAGATGGTGTTGGCGGCTTCCAGGGCGGCGGACACCTGGGCGGCGAAGAGGCGCAGCGGTGGGAGCTCCTCCTCGCTCAGCCAGTCCGCGGCCAGCGCGAGCAGGGCCCGGGGTTTGCCGGCCTGGTCGATGCGGACGCAGACGGAGCGCAGGGGCCCCACGCGCCGCAGGTGGGTGAGCACCGGCTCGGCCCAATCGGGGCCCACGAACTGGGCCGTCTCGCGGGCGAAGTCGACCCCGTAGGCGGAACCCTCCGTCCACGCGAGCCGCAGCATGGGGCTCCAGGTGCCCGGCACATCCACCAGGTGCTGGCCGCTGAGGCGCGCCTCGCCCGCGGCGGTGCCAGTGGCCACGAAGGCATGGCCCAGCCACACCCGCTCCGTGTCCGGCACGAGGTAGCCGTAGGACAGCTCCAGCTCGGCCAGGCCCTGGAAGACGCGGCTGAGCACCTCCCCCTCGTCGTGGAGGCCGGGCAGCGAGGCGCCGAGCGTGGCCACACGCTGGAGGAGCTGGCGGTGCACGACGCGGCCGGAGAGATCGCGGACCCGCATCCACGTCTCCGGCCCCTTCATGGAGATGGACAGCTCCACGTGCCGCTCGCCGGTGGAGGTGCGCATCACCGTCTCGTAGGTGTCGGGGACGGGCTCGCCCTGTCTCCGGCGCGTGTGCCGCTCGGAGAGGAAGGCCTGCTGTTGCGGCGAGAAGAGCTCGAAGAGCTTGCCGACCACCTCTTCGCGGGGAAAGCCGAGCAGCTCGAGCAGTGCCGTGTTGGCGTGGACGATGCTTCGATCGCGGACGACAGCCAGGGCGAATGGCAGCGTGTCCAGGTGCTGGTACGGGGCCCCCCCGCTCCGTCGGGCGTCGTCACGGGGGATGAGGATGGCACTCCGGACGGGTCGGGGGAAGCAGGCCCGGATGTTTTCCGGGCCCGTTGGAGCTCAGTGGGGGCTCGAGATGGGGGCTCAATGCGGATGGGAGTGGTTGAACTTCTCGTAGGTGCCGATGAGCTCCGTCTGGGCGAGGACGTGGCCCTCCAGGGCGCGCTCCAACTGCTTCCAGGTGACGTGCCCCATGTCTGGCAGCACGGTGTCCAGGGCATAGACGCGGTAGAAGTAGCGGTGACGGCCGATGGGCGGACACGGCCCGCCGTAGCCCATGCGCTTCCAGTCATTGAGGGCCTCGCGGGCGCCCTCGGGGAGGCTCTCTCGCAGCATGGACTCGGGGATGTCGTGGATGTTGGGTGGCAGGTTGTAGAGCACCCAGTGCGTCCAGGTGGTCTTCGGATGGGCGGGGTCTGGTGCGTCGGGGTCCTGCATCACGAGCGCGAAGCTGCGTGTCCCTGGCGGCTCGCCCTCCCAGTGGAGGGGCGGGGGGAGGTCGTCTCCTTCGCAGGTGTAGGCGATGGGAATGGTCTCGCCATTCTGGAAGCGGGGAGAGGTGAGTTGGAAGGGGATGGGCATGCCGTGCTCCTCCGTAGCTGTCCAGGTGCAAGCTGGGAACGGTGGGACCTCCTGGCGAGGAGGGCCCGGTGGGCGGCTGCGGTGCCGGTCATCCTCCAGGGCGCTGCGCTGGCCGTTTCCCCTGGAGTGCCGGGAGCGGGAGTGTGAGCTTCATTCCATGAGCCGGAACGTGTCTTTGGAAGAGCAGGTGGCGACGGCGCTCGAGACCACTCCGGAGTTGTTGCCCTTCCTGCCGGAGTTGTTGGCGGACCTGGACGAGCTGGGAACCGAGGTCCGGGACATCATCGAGCTGCTGCGTCCGCTGGGATTGCCAGCCGGAGCGCGCGTGCTGGACCTGGGGTGCGGCAAGGGGACGGTGGCGCTGGCGCTCGCCCGGGAGCTCGGCCTGCGGGTGTTGGGGGTGGATGGCTTCGCGCCCTTCGTGGAGCAGGCGAGGCGGCACGCGGAGGAGCGGGGGCTGTCGGGCCTGTGCGAGTTCCGCGAGGGAGACCTGCGCGAGGCGGTGGATGAGGTAGAGGGCGTGGACGTGGTGATGCTGCTCGCGGTGGGGCGGGTGCTGGGGGACGCGGCGGAGACGGTGGGGGCGCTGCGGCGCTGCGTGCGGCCCGGTGGGTACATGGTCATCAACGACTGCTACGTGGCCGAGGGTGTGGCGTTGGAGTCCTCGGAGGACCTGGAGGGCTACGTGCACCTGGAGGAGACCCGGCGGCGGATGCGGTCGCATGGGGACCGGTTGGTGGGCGAGGAGCTCCCTTCCACGGAGGAGACGGACGCCTACAACGCGAGCAACACCGAGCTCATCCGACGCCGGGCCGAGGCGCTCGCCCTGCGCCACCCGGAGGCGGCGGAGCGGGTGCGTGGGTTCGTCGCGGAGCAGGAGCGCCAGAGCCGGTTGCTCACGACGGACTTGTTGGACGCGCTCTGGCTGCTGCGGCGAGGACCTTGAGCCCTACACCCGGGAGGTGGGAATGCCTTTCCTTCGGTTCAGTGGAGGGACTGACCGAGGGCGTCGAGGATGGGGCGGCGGGAGGGGAGGATGTGGTGTTCGTGGTCGTAGAAGCACTCGGGGCCGAGCAGGGAGATGAGTTCGCGTTCGCGAACCATCCCTGTTTCGCAGCCCGCCTCGGTGGGTAATTCGTAGGGCTGTACGAGGACGATGTCCTCACCGAGCGGCTTGCGGCACTCGGAGGGCAGGGTGTCGAGCCGTTGGCCGAACATGCGCACGAAGGGGGGGCCGTAGAAGTTGCGCCAGACGAGGCCCGGAAGACCTTCGCTGTAGTCGCGCACGGTGGGGATGCGCTTCAAACCGATACCTTCGGGCACCAGCCGTTGTGTCTTCCGCTTGAGATCCTCTTCCAGTGTGGACAGGGCAAGAGGTGACTGGAGGCGATGCATCAAGTCGAGGACCTGCTCGGCATGTGCTGTTCGCCAGGCGCTCCTCTTCGTGTGGGCCGCGGAGGTCACCCAGATGACGCTGCCATGGTAGGGCTCGGGGCCGGATTCACAGGGGAAGAGCCAGAGGTAGTCCTGGTCCGTCCTCGCCGCCACACATAGGTGAGCGTGCTCCTCGTAATAAGCCACGAGCACGTCGAGCATGGACTCGCCCGGAGTGATGGGCTCGGACAGATCGGCATCGCCATACCGGGAGGGAGCGAACCACTGGAACTTGTTGAAGATGAGGGACAGGAGTTCTCGTGCCCCGGAGCTCGAGGGGGTATCCGGCGGCAGATGAATCTGGGTCTCGAGTTTCTGCTTCGGCATGGACAAGCCTAAGTAGGTGACCAGAAGTTCCTTTACACAAGGGCCCGGGCCCTCCGGTGGAGTTCGGGCGGGGCGGGTGCCCCTGCCGGGCTCGGTCTTCAGAAACTTGTCCAACAGTTGGAGTGCGCCAGGCGAAGCCTGGGTGAGGAGGAAGCGATGTAGGAGCGGAAACTTCACGAAGGGACCCTGCGGGTTCAAACCCCGCCCGGCAAAGGAGGCCGCCAGCCGGAAGCGAGTCTTGCGTGGTGCCGGGGAGACCCGGGCTGCGAAGCGTAGACAGCGAATGCGCGGGCCGCGTGATTGAGCCCCGAAAGCTTGGATACGTCGCGAGAGCCGACGTCGTTCCAACAACGGAAGGCAGCATTGCAGGGCCGCAATCGGCCAGGCCCTGAAATCTCGCCGGGGTCGAAGAGCGGGGCACGTGCACGAGAGGGTCCTCCAGGAACCTGGGAGGTCCTGACGACTCCACGTCAAAAGGCCGGAGGGCAACCGGAGAAGAGCCCAGGCCCGAGGGAGATGAGCACCCGACTCCCTGGGGAGCGAAGGACGGGAGGCGGTGGTACCGCGCCGGTGAAGGAAACGAAGCCGGGCGGGAGGGTCGTCAGGAAGTCGGAGTGCCTCGTAATACCGAGGAAGCGGGGGAACGCACCCGAGCGGACCCCGTGGAGGGAAGGGGGCACCGGAACATGGAACCGAGGGAGGGAAAGGTGGCGGGGACGCCGAGCCCTACAACCGTATCAACGAAACTCCAGCGGATAGCGAAGCTGGCGAGAGAAGAGCTCGTCCAGCGCAGGGTGCGAGATGAGGTCTTCCGCTCGCAGTGAATCCATGAGCCGAAGAGCCGGATGCGGGAATTCCGCACGTCCGGATCCGTGGGGGGCCGGGGAGGTAACTCCCCGGTCTACCCGACCAAGTTTCTGAAGACCGAGCCCGGCAGGGGCACCCGCCCCGCCCGAACTCCGCCGGAGGGCGCGGGCCCTTGTGTAAAGGAACTTCTGGTCACCTACTTAGGGAGGGTAATACAGCAAGCTTGCCTTGCCTCGGTTGATGAGCCGCTGCAGGCGTCTGTCCAGCGGTCCGGAGATCCGTGTCGCCCCGTCGAGATGCTTGGCGGAGCGGATCCAGAGTTCTAGCTGCCCGCCGTACTTCTCCACGTATTCGATCATCGCCTTGAGATTCCCGGATAGGGAGAGCTCTTGTCGTGCCTTGGCTTCGACGAAGACGTAAGGCTGGCCCCACACCAGTTCCACCGGATTGCTCTTCACCGAGTCGGGGATGAAGCCCAGCCCGTTGCTGCCTGGTGGAGGCATCATCATCGCGGCGTTGCGCTCATACCTGTTGCCCTGGAGGATGGCGTCCTCGAAGGCATTGCCCGCCTGCCGGTTCTCCAGAATGGCCTTGTACAGGCGCTCCCAGTCGGGAGCGGGTTGGAAGGAGAAGTGGTGGTATTTCTCCGGGTGGCGGAACTGGTAATCCACCCATCGCTGCGCCTTGTGAGCGGGCGTCCCGGGCAGCAGCCGGCTGCCATCTGGCAGCATGCGCACCCCCAGTAGAGGCACTCGCTGGCCCGATTTCAGCGCACTGGCCGCCTCGCGCAGTGGCGCCTCCAGCCCGCGTGCGACCCGCTGGAGGAAATGGAATTCCTCCTCGGTGAAGGTGTGGCCCTTGGCGGCCGCACCCAGCAGGCGTTCGATCTCCTTCGCGTCTCCCGGCGACAGGTGCGAGGCCACACGTGAAAGCACCCGCACCTCGTCCAGGCCCCGGCCGGTGAGCAGTGCCAGTTGCTCCGCGCCCTCGTCTCCGCCGCGAATCAGAACGGAGCCCGCCACGAATGGCACCAGCACCGCCAGCGCGCACACCACGCGCTCGGTATGCGTGAGCCGATGGTCGGTGATGCTCTTGCCAGTGATGGCCGCCCGTGCGTCGGCCACCTCGCCCGCGCCCGGTGTCAGACCCACCAGGACTTCCACCAACAGCTCCTCGGGTTTGTACACCTCCGGGTCGAAGGCCTCGTTGTAGTCCAGCTGTACCGGAGCCAGCCGTCCCAACTGCACCGCGCTCGCCAGGGCTGAGCGGCTCGCCAGCAGGTAGAGCGCCACCTCGTCGGGTGTGCGTTTCAGGAAGTCTGGATCTTCCGTATGCGCGTAGGCCCAGGCCAGTGTGGCGCTGCCTAGAGCCCGCAGCGACTGCTCGCGCAGGGGCGACTCGCTCAGCAGGTATCCCGGCGCAAGGCGGCGGGGTGGCGGGACATAGGTGGCCAGCAGGTTGCGCCCCCATTCCTCGTACTCCATCAGCTTGCGCTGCACGGCCTGCCAGCGCACCTCGCGCTGCCGCTCCTCCTCCAACAGCGTGACGTACTTCTCCAGGGGCGAAGGAGCATCCTCCCATGCCCCCTCCGGTTGCAGCAGCAACCACTGCTCTAGTCTCTTGAGCGTTGACAGTCCCTCGCCACGCGCCTCCTCGGAGATGCCTGGAGCCAACAACTTCTCGCGCTGTTGGCGCAGGAAGGTCGTATAGGGCGCCTCGGGTAGGGTGGCCGAGCGCACCGGGCCGGTGGATTCCACCTCCTCCCTCCACATCACCTCGCCCCGCCGCAGTGTCAGCACCACCTCGCCTTACTGTCCCATTGCGTACCGGTACAGCGCCCAGTCCATCAGGGAGCGGAAGTTCTTCACCTCCACAATTCCGGTCTCGGCTCCTGTTCCCTCGTGTCCGTGGAGGGCGAGCAGCCGTATCCGCTCGCCTTCCACTCGCAGCCCCAGTGACAGCCATGCGCCTTGACGCTTCAGCCCGCGCATTGCTGCCCACGTCTGGGCGCGTACCTCCTTCGTCCCTTCCAACTCCCCGGCGGATGAGTGCGCTGGGAGTGGTGTGCCCATGCGCCTCTCGCTGGAGAAGGCGCGTGGAATGTCCTGGACTGGGGACTCCATGGCCAGATGCAAGTGCGAGCCCGAACCGCCATCGGAGTGGCTCCGGCAGGCGCTCATCGCAAGAAGCATCACAATGGGGAGGAAAGCCGCGGTCTTCATGGTGGTCAACTTGGCCAGGGGAGTAGAAAGCGAGCCAACCCTGGCGAGAGTCTACAGCTGGCGAGAGGTGGCCTACGCCCGCGAGGCGTGGGCGCCGCCGGGCATGTTCCCGGTCTCATCGGGCGGGCGCACCGGGAGCTGCCGGGTGAGCACCAGCACGCCGACGAGCGCGGCGAGCAGCAGCCACCCGGGCCAGCCCGTGATGCCCACCAGGGCGGTGTCGGGCGGCGAGCCCGCGTGGCCGAGCAGCATGACGACAGGGCCCACCGCGTTGAGGGAGCCATGGGCGATCACCGCGGACCAGATGCCGCCGGTGGCCAGCCGCATCCAGCCGAGGAGGATGCCGAGCAGCACGCTGACCACGGTGAACAAGAAGATGCCGAGCACGGGGTGCTGGGGATAGTTGTGGCCCAGCAGGATGAGGGGAGCGTGCCACAGGCCCCAGATGACGCCGCTGAGCACGAGCGCGCGCCACTGGCCGAGTGGCAGCAGCCGGGGGAGCAGGTAGCCTCGCCAGCCCCACTCCTCGCCGAAGATGACGGGCACGTTGAGCAGGGGCCCCAGCAGCACGCCCTGCACCACCTGGAGGGCGAGGAAGACCCGGGGCTCGGCGAGCTTCCCGAGCTTCTCCACGGCCTCGGGAGGCAGTTGCGCAATCAGGGCGCGCACGCTGGAGAGCCCGGCGAGATCCATCGCCTGGGGGTAGAAGAGGGCGGAGAGGAGCAGGGCCCCGAGCACCACCACGGGAGTGCCCAGCCACGCCAGCGGGAAGAAGCGCCACCGGTGCTGGCCGAGCCCCAGCCCCGTGTCCCGCTTGAGCGAGGGCAGGGGGGATACCCAACGGCTCACGAGGAGGGTGGCCACGGTGGGGCCGAACATGGACAGGGCGGCGATCGCCTTGAACGCGCCGGGCGACTTCCCCGGCTCGGTGCCGAAACCCAGCACGAAGCCGAGGACGCACAGCCAGGAGAAGCCGTAGGCGATGGCCACGAAGGCGGCGACACCGCGCGTGTCGAGCCGGGAAGAGGAAGGCATGGTGTGGGCTCCGAGCCGTCAGCGCTCGCGCACGGGCGAGGTGGAGAGGAGGAAGGAGTAGAGGGCCGGCGCGGTGCCGGACACGACGAGGGCCCCGAGGGCGGCGGAAGTGGAGAAGGGCGCGAGGGCCAGGGTGGCGAGCCCGCCGAGCGTCAGGCTGTAGCCGCCGAAGCGCTGGGTGCGGTGCCACACCTCGTCCGAGCGCAGGGCCCAGGGGTTGCGGAAGCCGGCGAAGGGGTTGCGGCGGAGCCGGGGGATGAGCTGGCCGGAGAGGAGCCAGGAGACACCACACACGAGCGCGAGTGGCGTACCGGCGGCCTCGGCGCGTCCGAGGGCCACGTACAGCATGATGAGGTGCAGGGCGGTGAGCAGGGCCACGCTGCGCAGGGCCATCGCGTCCATGGGAGAGCGGGCGAGCGCGGCGCGAGGGCGGGCCGGGAGCAGGGCGCCGCCGTGGCGTTGCACCGCCCAGCTCACGAGCGCGAGCAGGGGCAGGAGGAAGGCACCCCGGACGCGGGGAATCCACCCGTCGGGCTCGCCCTCCAGGTTGTAGTGCACGGGAACGAGCTCGGGCAGGCGGGGGTAGAGGAGGGCGGAGAGCCCCAGCCCGAAGACGACGAGGCCGAGGCTGGCCATGTCCGTGTGATTGAAGCGGGGCGGTCTCATGCCTTGCCCTTTCGTCGGGTGGCGGCCTTCACCGAGGCGGTCAGCTCCAGCAGCTCCGAGGCCAGGTCCTCGAGGACATTGCTCTGCAGCGTGTAGACGACGTGGGTACCGCGCTTCTCCGAGCGCACCAGCCCGGCGGACTCGAGCACCTTGAAGTGGTGGGAGAGGGTGGGGCGGGTCAGCTCGAAGGCGGCGGCGACCTCGCCCGCGGTGAGCGAGCCCTGGCGCAGCAGCCGGAGGATGGCGCGGCGGTTGGGGTCTGCGAGTGCCTCGAAGGGGCCGCGGGCGGAGGGAGCCATGTTTCGATGAGCATCTATTTAGATGAACGTCGAAATTCAAGCCCTTTCGACACCGGGTGGGACCCCCGGGTCACCTGCGCTACAGTGGCGCGCCGTGAAGCGGACCCTCCTCCTGTTCCTCCTCGTCTCCCTGCCCTCGGCCGCGGCGGAGCGGCTCGCCGTGCGGCTGCAGCATGGGGGCGCGCTCGGCGCGGCCGAGTCCCAGCGCGTGCTCGGCCTGACGGAGGACGTCGCCCGGGAGTTGACGGGCCTCGATGTCACCCAGGCTCCGGAGGGACTGCTGTCGGGCCGTTGTGGTGCGCAGGACGCGTGTCTGCGCGCGGTGGCGGCGGAGGTGAAGACGGAGCACGTCCTGGTGGTGGGCGTGATGCCGAAGCGCCAGGGCACGCTGGACGTGGACGTGGCCTGGGTGGACACGGTGCGAGGCAGCATCGCGCGGCGCGCGGTGGCGGCCGTCCCACCGGCAGCGCTGGCGAAGGAGCTGCGGCCGGTGGTGGCGGGGTTGGTGCCGGCCTTCGCGCGCAAGGGCTGGGGCGGCGTGGTGGCACCGGGGACGGCCCGGCTGCGCGTGGACGGGCGGATGACCGAGCCGGGCGAGGTGGTGGCGCTGACGGCGGGGCCGCACGAGGTGGACCTGTTGCTGCCCTCGGGCGAGGCCTCCCTCACCCGCGAGCGGATTGCCGAGGGCGTGCTCCTGCACCTGGAGGCCCGGCCGGACTTCGTGCCCCAGCCGGGCGAGTCCCGGGCGCCTCGGGGCAAGGGGCTGCGCACGGCCTCCTATGTCACCTTCAGCGTGGGCGCGCTCGCGGTGGCGGGCTCGCTGGTGGCGGGCGGGCTGTCCCGGGGGGCGCTGCGTGGGGTGGCTCCCTGCGCGGGGTACCCCCGCACCTGCACCTCCTTCCCCGAGGCGAGCCCCGTCTATGAGCGGGCGGGCCGCTACGCGCGCACGGGCAACGTGCTGCTCGGCGCGGGCGCGGGCCTCATCGCGGTGGGCGCCGGCCTCTTCGTCTTCGACCTCGTCTCTTCCCAGTCCGAGTAGAGCCCATGTCTCCCATCGACCGTCTCGTCCGTTCCGCCCTCCTCACCCTGGGTGCCTGCGTGGTGCTGGCCATCGCCTGCTACGAGGTGCCCGAGGTGCGCGACTACTACTCCTGCAAGGAGGACGCGGAGTGCGGTGATGGGGGCTTCGTCTGCGACGATGGCGTGTGCTGCCGCGAGCGGGAGGACCCCCTCTGCATCGGCCGGGTGCTGGACGGGGGCTCGGACGGAGGCACCTGCCTGGACGGCGGCACGCCCCAGACCTATTACGAGGACCTGGACGAGGACGGTTTCGGCAACCTCACCAGGCCCCTCTACCGCTGCGTCCCACCCCAGTCGCTGCCGACGGCCACCAACGGTGACGACTGCAACGACAACCCCACCGCGGGCGGCCGGCTCTTCTTCCCGGGGGCCCCCGAGCAGTGCGACGGCTACGACAACAGCTGCGATGGCGTCGCCGACGAGGGGCTCGACGGCGGGCTCTACTACCTCGACGAGGACAACGACGGCTTTGGGGACCCCGCGCGCACGGGCACGTTCTGCCAGCGGCCGGTGGGCTGGGTGGACAACCGCAACGACTGCGTCCCGGACAGCGGCACCTCCTATCCAGGGGCCCTCGAGGTCTGCAACGGCCTGGATGACGACTGCAACGGCAAGACGGATGACACCGCCCAGATTGGCCAGGCGTGCACCGTCTCCGGCAAGCTCGGGGTGTGCGCCGAGGGCGCCAGGGCCTGTGTCAGCGGCAGGGACGTCTGCAGCCAGGTCAAGACTCCCACGCTCGACACGTGCAACGCGAAGGACGACGACTGCGACGGCACCACGGACGAGAAGCCGGATTGTGGCGGGCCCATCCGCTTCGCCGGGGACCCCTCGGTCGTCTTCGGGGCCCGGCACCTGGGCTCGGCCCTCCAGGGGGTGATGGGCGAGTGCCTCAAGGACAGCACCCTGCCCAATGCCTCCCCGGCGGACGTCGTCTCCGGGGACGTGTGGACGGGCTCCGGCTCGACCTCCCACGTCTTCTGGGCGGAGCGTGATGGCGGAACGTGGGACCTTTCGCGCTCCTTGACCACACTCAAGCTCTTCGCCGACGTCGCCTCCGATGCGGGCACCGGGACGAACAGGGATGGAGGGTTGAGCCGCTGGTCGGACCATGGGCAGCCCATCGTGCTCCTGTGCGGGCCGAGGGGCTTCCTGCGGTTGGTGCCCGCTCCCTCGCAGCTCAACTCGACCGGGACCACGGCCATCCTGGAGAACATTCCCCTGCCGCCCACGAGCGCTTCGGGCTGGGTGGTGGGGGCCAACAGCTCCTCGGATATTCCGGGGGTGCTGCGCCAGGTGAAGCGGATCGAGGTGATCATCCAGCCGGCCGCGTCGACCGGGAGCTTCCGGTTCGACTTCCACCCGGACTTCGGCTTGCCCTAGGCATTCCCCCCCCTTCTAGATCGGACCCCTCCGGGAGCGTGGCGGTTGCGCGCCGCGCACCTTCAATGCTAAGCGGCGCCCGCGTGTAGGAACGGCGGGGCGGTCGGAAGGCAAACCCGTGGTTTTCCCGGGGGTTGTGGCGATGGCGGAGCAGGAGCCCCGGAAGCACTCGGACGGAAGCGAGCTGGGCGAGACGGCCCGGCAGATGCGGGCGGCGGAGCCGTACATCTCGGCGGTGTGGAAGCTGGTGGGCGGGGCGGTGGTGGGCGTGCTGGGTGGGTATTTCCTGGACAAGAAGCTGGGGACGACGCCCTGGTTGCTGGTGGGTCTGAGTCTGGTGGGCATCTCCGTGGGCTTCTACGGATTCCTTCACGAGATGGCACGGTTGGGGAAGCGCAAGCGGTGAGCGAGCACGAGGCGGACAAGGTCTTCCGGAAGCACGCCGGACTGGCGGTGGGAGTGGCGGTGGTGGGGCTGGCGGTGGCGGCCTTCCTCCCGAAGGCGCCGGAGGCCAGGCAGTCGGCCTTCATCGGGGTGGTGCTGGCGGCGGCGACGGGGGTGGTGGCCCTGGTGCTCAAGCGGCGGGCGGTGCGCAAGGACTTGAAGGAAGCGCTGAAGGCGGTAGGGGTGATGTTCGGATTACGGGCCGTGGGCGTGGTGGCGGGCCTGTTGTGGGCGGTGGAGTCGGGGCTGAATCCGGTGGCGTTCGTGGCGGGGTTCTTCGGGACCTACTTCGCGCTTCAGTGGATTGAAGTGAGTTACGTGATGGCCGCGTCCAAGGACGCGGCGGGCGGAGACGAGTGATGCGCAAGGCAATGATTCTTCTCGTCGGGCTGATGGCGGCGGGTGCGGCGTACGCCGCCGGCGCTGATACGCACCAGGAGAAGGAAAGCGAGGATGTGGCGGGCTACATCCTCCACCACGTCTCCGACTCGCGGGAGCTGGAGATCGAGGTTCCCCTCAGCCGCAACCACATCCCCATCCACCTGCCGGAGATCCTCATCCCCCTGAAGGCCGGGGCGTGTGAGAAGCAGATGACGGACCACGGCGAGGTCGTCCCCAGCCTGGGCGCGGGCTGCCTGGACCTCTCCATCACCAAGCACACGGTGATGATGTGGCTGGCGGCGGTGCTGCTCATCGGCTCGCTGCTCATCTGGAGCAACCGCGACAAGACGAAGCTGGTGCCCCGGGGCACGGGCGCCAACCTCTTCGAGATGCTCGTGCTGTTCGTGCGTGACGAGCTGGCCATCAAGAACATCGGCAAGGAGGAGGGTCCGCGCTACACGCCCTACCTGCTGACGGCCTTCTTCTTCATCCTCTTCATGAACCTGCTGGGCCTGTTCCCCTGGATGGCCACGGCCACCGGCAACCTGGCCGTCACGCTCGCCCTGGCGGTGTGCACCTTCGTGCTGACGCAGGTGGCGGGCATCCGCTCCGCGGGCCTGGGCGGCTACCTGGCCCACCTGACCGGCGGCGTCCACTGGTCGCTGTGGTTCATCATGATTCCGGTGGAGTTCCTGGGCCTGTTCACCAAGCCCTTCGCCCTCACGGTCCGTCTCTTCGCCAACATGCTGGCGGGCCACATCGTCATCTTCTTCCTGCTGGGCCTCATCTTCATGCTCGGCCACCCGGCGGTGGCGCTGGTGAGCGTGCCGTTCGCCATGGGCATCTACCTGCTGGAGCTCTTCGTGGCCTTCGTGCAGGCCTACGTCTTCACCATGCTCTCGGCGCTCTTCATCGGCATGAGCGTGGCCATGGGCCACCACGGCCACGAGCACGCCGAGGAGCACGGCCATGGCGAGGGCGCTCACAGCCACGACCACGGCAAGGCCCACGTGCTGGGCTCCTGAGTCCTTGACTGAGTTAGCGGGGCCCTGGAGTCCGGGGCCCCGGTGAGTACCCGGCGATTCGAAAGGTCGCCGGAGGTCGTCCCAAAGGGCAGTCACGACCCCCCCACAAGCGGGTCCCCTCCGAAGAAAGAAGAAGCACTCCCATGACCAACGTCGCTCTCGCCTTCCTCGCCGCCGGCCTCGGTGCCGGCCTCTCCATCATCGGCGCCGCCCTGGGCATCGGCCGTCTGGCCGCCGCCGCCATGGACGCCACGGGCCGTCAGCCGGCCGCCGGCGGTGACATCCGCACCACCATGATCATCGCCGCGGCCCTCATCGAAGGCGCCACGCTGTTCGCGCTGGTCGTGTGCGTTCTGCTCGCCGTCAAGGTCTGATTCAGGCCGTCGTCGAGTAGGACCCGGGGTCCGGCGCCTGCTACAGACGGGGGGCGCCGGCCCTTGCATCATGTAGAGAATCCCCGCAGTCCCCCTGCCGCCGTACCGCCGAAGGCCGCCATGCTCCTGCCCAACGTTCTCGCCGCCAGCAGCTTCGTGGAGGTCCGCCCGGGCCTCATCTTCTGGACCCTCGTCACCTTCATCACCGTCGCCATCGTCCTGCGGGCGAAGGCGTGGGGCCCCATCCTGTCGCTCGTCGAGGAGCGCGAGAAGCAGATCGCCAGCTCCATCGAGGCCGCCAAGCGTGAGCGCGCCGAGGCCGAGAAGCTGCTCGCCGAGCAGAAGACGGCCATCGCCGAGGCCCGCCGCGACGCGCAGGAGATGCTCCGCCGCAACCAGCAGGAGGTGGAGAAGTTCCGCGAGGAGCTGATGGCCAAGAGCCGCAAGGAGGCCGAGGAGTTCAAGGCGTCCGCGACGCGGGAGATTGAAGAGCAGAAGTCCAAGGCCATCGCCGAGGTGAAGGCCATGGCGGTGGACCTCTCCATGGAGGTGGCCAGCAAGCTGCTCAACGAGCGCCTGGACGACTCCAAGCACCGCGCCCTGGCCGAGCAGTTCGTGCAGGGCCTGCCGGTCAAGCAGGGCCGGGCGTAACCCACCGGATTTCCGGGTCCGCGCACCGCTGTTCAGGAATCCAATATGGCGCTTTCCATCGGCATCGTCGGTCTGCCCAACGTGGGCAAGTCCACCCTGTTCAACGCACTCTCGGCGGCGGGGGCCCAGGCGGCCAACTACCCGTTCTGCACCATCGAGCCCAACGTGGGCGTGGTGCCGGTGCCGGACGAGCGGCTGGACAAGCTGTCTGCCCTGGTGAAGCCGCTGAAGAAGATTCCCACCTCGCTCGAGTTCGTGGACATCGCGGGCCTGGTGCGCGGCGCCTCGAAGGGCGAGGGACTGGGCAACCAGTTCCTCGGCAACATCCGCCAGGTGGACGCGGTGCTGCACGTGCTGCGCTGCTTCGTGGACGACAACGTCACCCACGTGGAGGGTGGCGTGGACCCGGTGCGGGACCGGGACGTGGTGGACACCGAGCTCTGCCTCAAGGACATGGAGACGGTGGAGAAGCGCCGCGAGCGCTCGCAGAAGAACGCCAAGATGGGCGGCAAGGCGGGCGACGAGGCCAAGGCGGAGCTGGCGCTGCTGGACAAGGTGAAGGCGGGGTTGGACTCGGCCATCACCGTGCGCGCGCAGAAGCTGACGGCCGACGAGCGGGCGCTGCTGAGCGATCTCTTCCTGCTGACGGACAAGCCGGTGCTGTACGTGGCGAACATCAGCGAGAAGCAGATTGGGAAGGAAGACGCGGACCCGATGGTGCAGCGGGTGCGGGAGATGGCGGCGAAGGAGGGCGCGGGGGTGGTGGTGCTGGCCGCGGCGATGGAGGCGGAGATCCAGCAACTGCCCGAGGAGGAGCGTCCGGGCTTCCTGGAGAGCGCGGGGCTGACGGAGCCGGGCCTGCACAAGGTGGTGCGCGAGGGCTACAAGCTGCTGGGCCTGCAGACGTACTTCACGGTGGGCGAGCAGGAGTGCCGGGCGTGGACGATCCACAAGGGTGACAAGGCGCCGCAAGCGGCGGGCGTCATCCACTCGGACTTCGAGCGCGGCTTCATCAAGGCCGAGGTGATGAGGTGGGAAGACCTCCTCAAGCTCGGCAGCGAGTCGGCGGTGAAGGAGAAGGGCCTGCTGCGCGTGGAAGGCAAGGAGTACGTGGTGCAGGACGGTGACTGCATGCACTTCCGCTTCAACGTGTAACCACCCCTCTCCCCCTGGGAGAGGGACGGGGTGAGGGTCGTCGAGAGGGTGCCGAGAGGACCGAAGAGGGTCCCGGCACCCTCCGTGCTTTGCGGGGGACGGTGGGTTACGCCGGCCCGCGGAGCGCGGTGTAGAGCCACAGGGCGACAGCGAGCGCGGCGACGGCGGTGGAGAGGATGGCGGCGCGGCGGGAGCGGCCCTCGTCGGGGAACTTCCGGGCGCGCACCCACATGCCGCCCACGCGGACGGCGACGAAGAAGGCGAGCAGGGCGGCGCCGATCCACTTCCAGCCGGCGGGGCGGGTGAGGGCCACGGCCCAGGCGCCGATGAAGGCGACGTTGCCGAGCAGGAGCATCAGTTGGATGCGGAGGAAGGGACTCATGGGTGCTCGGGTACGGCGTGGAGGGGGCGGAGTCCAGTGCATTGTCATATGGCGTGCGCCAGGAGACGGCCGGTGGGTGGAGGAGGGCACACGGGAGCGTAGGCTGACCGGGGCTCGAGAAGAGGCTGCTCCCCGCGCTGAGTGAGCTTCATGGAGGCGGTCCATGCGCCTGCTGTTCCTCGGATTCGTGCTCACCTTTCTTGCCTCGTGTGCGGGCTCGCGAGGGAGCGGACGCGAACTCCATATCCAAAAGACCGGGGGCGAAGCACGGCAGGGTGCTCGGGCGAGCCGTGATGATGCCGGGAAATGGAGTGCTCCCTCGCGCACGGAGACAGAAGCCGTGCATCGCATGGAGAGTGCTATCGACGCGGCCGAACGCCTCCAGCATGACGAGCAGATACCCGAGCAAGAGCGTGAAGTACTCATCCACGCACTCCAGGAGGCTCGTGCTGCGTTGGAGCGGTACCGTGCTGCGCGTCTTGATGAAGCAGCTCGCGCTACGACCCTCGGGACGATCGGCGTGGCCGCGGCGGCCATCGTGGCGGACGATGCAACAATGGTGGGCGTGGCCGATGACCCCCTGTTGATACCGCTGGCACTCGCGGCAATGGTGACGGTGCTCCAGGCGAATGCGCCCTCCACACGCGATGAACTGGCGCGTGCCTGGCTCGACCTGGGTCATCAACTCGAGGTGTTGAGAGAGACCATTGCCCTGACGTCTCCAGGGAATGTCATACACCCGCATGTTGTCGATGAGGCTCGCAAGAGAGCCATCCGGAGGGCGGCTGCGGAGGGGACGATATTGACGGAGTCGCAGGTCAACGAGGAGTTGCTGTGTGACGAGCTCGAGCGGATGGCGCGGGAATTACGCCGAGCGAAGAAGACCAATGAATGGAAGAAGGTCATTTCGACCCAGAAGGGGCTCGATTGCAGACCGTCGCGTCACAGCCGGGAGTAGACGATGGCAAATCAGGAAATCGAAAAGCTGCTGACGCTCTGCAGGACGGGCACCGCAGAGGAACAGTGCAAGGCCATCGTTGACCTCGAAGACCTGCGGGCACGCGAGGCGGTTCCAGTGCTGCTCGGGCTGGCCTCATCCCCGGATCCCGACGTGCGGGCCAACGTCGCAACCGCTTTCGGGGTGCTGGGCTCCTGTGAGTCGGTGGCGCCCGCGTTGCTCTCACTCCTGGAGGACCCGGATGAGCTGGTCAGGGTGATGGCCATCCAGTCGTTGGAGGAATTGCGGTGCGCTGAGTGCGTCCCCCACCTGATTCAACACCTGGCTTCCGATCCGGATGGCATGGTGCGGCTCCAGGCGGCGGAGACCCTGGGGGCGTTGAGGGACCGTGCGGCGTTGCCGTCCTTGACGGCCGCCCTGCGAGATCCGGACGCGGGTGTTCGCTCCTATGCCGCCGGGTCACTGGGGCAATTGGGGGAGCGCGGGGTGATGCCCGAGTTGCGCGCCCTGCTCGCCGCGGAGCAGGACTCCATGGTCCGGGCCTCCGTGTACCAGGCGCTCTACCAGCTCGGTGACGAGGCGGCGCTGACGCTCCTGCTGGATGGGGTGGAGGGGGTGGATGACCTGACAGCGGCCACCATGCTCAACATGGCGGCCCGGGTGATACGCCCCCAACAGGCGGAACTGCTGCGCTCCAGGCTCCAAGCGCTCCGGCGCTCCCGTCCCGGCCTGGAGGGGGAGACCGAGTCGCTGCTACGCAAGGTGCCGGGCTCCGCGCCAGGGTAGACTTCTCCTTCGAGTTATCAGGGCACGGGCGCGGTGACAGGCGCTCCCACGTAGCGGGCCCTCGGCCGTAGCAGGTGTCCCTGCTCGCGTTGCTCCAGCACGTGCGCTACCCAGCCCGCCGCTCGCCCCACCGCGAACAGCGCCGCCGCCGCTCCCGCTGGCAGATTCAGCGCCGATGCCAGCGCCACCAGTCCGAAGTCCACCGTCGGCGCTGGGTGGCCCGCCTCCCGCATCGCCTCCTCCACCGTGCGCAGCACCCGGACGCCCACCGTCTCCGGACGGAAGGCATAGGCCGCCTCCAGCAGCGGCGGCGTGCGTGGATCTCCCTCCGGATAGAGCCGGTGTCCGAAGCCCGGTACCGACTCGCCCCGACGCAGCCGCTCGTGCACCACCGTGCGTGCCCGCTCCGGCCTTCCCACCTCCTGCAGCAGGGCCTCGATGCGGTCACTCGCGCCTCCGTGCTTCGGCCCCGAGACCGCCGCCAGCGCCGCGCTCATGCACGCGTACAGGTCCGCCCCCGAGGACGCCGTCACCCGCGCCGCGAACGTGGACACGTTCAGCTCGTGGTCCGCGCACAGCACCAGTGCCCGGTCCAGCATCTCCGGCGCCCGCTTCGCCGTCGCTCCCCACGCCACCGCCAGCGAGGCCGCCACCGTCTCCTCCTTCAGCGCCCGGGACACCCGCGTCGGCGCGTGCGCCGCGCACACCCAGGCCGCCAGATGCCGCAGCAGCCGCCGCCCCCTCAGCCGCTCCTGCTCCGCCGGGGCCGCGAAGCGCACCTCGTCCCAGGCCCCCAGCAACGGCACCACCGTCAGCAGCACCGTCAACGGAGGCGAGCGCTTCGGCACCAACGCCGCCACCGCCGAGGGCTGTACGGGCAGCTCCGGCGAGGGCCACCGCATCGGCTGGGCCGGCAGGGTGCCCGTCCAGAGCAGCTCCGCCACGTCCTCGAAGCTCCGCCCCTCCACCGCGAGCCGCACCGCCGGGTACCCCCGGTACGCCAGCCCCTCCGCCCCCACCCGTGACACCGCCGAGTCGATGACGGGCTCGCCCCAGCGCAGCGCTCCCGCCGCCACCGCCGCGTGCCCCGCCCGCGCATCGTGCCGCGCCTTCAGCCGCTCGAGGTCCGCACGGACGTACCGGTTCTCCTTCGTCCCCGGCTCCGGCACGCACCGCACCAGGCCCCGGCTCACGTACGTGTAGAGCGTCGCCCGCTTCACCCCCAGCAGCTCCGCCGCCTCCGCCGCCGGCACCAGCTCTTCATCTCGACTGTCGAATCGAGATTGAGCCCTGGGCCCTCGCGCTTTAACCATTCGTCATTCCTCCCGGCGCGCATTGTCGACTCGACTCGATGGCGCGTCGAGTCGAGATGGGTAGACCCTCACCCCAACCCTCTCCCAGTGGGGAGGGGATTTCTCGGAGTTCGTCATGGCTCATCCCCACGTCGTCAACGCGCAGGACCTCCCCTGGTCCGAGAGCACCCGTGGTCTCCGCATCGCCATGCGCCGCAAGCAGCTCGGCGCCGCCGCCCAGGGACAGAAGCTCGGTTGCAGCCTCTTCGAGCTCCCTCCCGGCAAGCAGTCCTGGCCCCGCCACTACCACCTCGCCAACGAGGAGGCCCTCTTCATCCTCGAGGGCTCCGGCACGCTGCGGCTCGGCGACGAGACCGTGCCCCTGAAGGCCGGTGACTACGTCGCGCTCCCCGCCGGGCCCGCCTGCGCGCACCAGCTCATCAACGAGAGCGGCTCGCCCCTGCGTTACCTCGCCTTCTCCACCATGCTCGAGCCCGACGTCATCGTGTACCCGGACTCGAAGAAGGTGGGCGTGCTCGCCGGGGCCGCTCCCGGGGGCAACAAGGCCGCGCGCACCCTGGAGGCCTACCTGCCCCTGGGCTCCCAGGTCAGCTACTGGACCGGCGAGGAAGGTTGAGCCCTGGGGAGACGCCGTGGCACCCTCGCGGTCCCATGGCCTCCCTTCTCGACTCGCTCGAACGCTCGCGCCTCCTCAAGGACAGGGCTGCGGCGCGGGAGGTCCTCAACCCCGCCGAGCCTCCCCATGTCTCCCTGCTGCGCCTGTGCGACGCCGGGCTGCTCGAGGGCGGCCTCACCGTGGCGTTCGGCGTGCGGCCCGATGAGCTCGTGGGTCCTCTCACCATGGCCATGGGCGGCGCCGCGAAGCGCTTCAAGGTCGTCGATGTCCGCGAGCGCCCGCGCCTCGAGCTCCACGTCCTCGCCGGAGAGACGTCCGAGCGCTGGGAGGTGGAGGACCTCTGGGCGCTCGTGCACAACCTCAACAGCCTCTACCGTGACGCCCCCGACGTGCGCGCCATCGCCCTGCTCGGCGAGTGGAACGACGCGCTCCAGCTCCTGTGCGTGGACAAGCGCGCCCTCCCGCGGCTCCTGCGCGAGCGCTTCTTCGCGCCCCAGAACAGGGACGCCCTGGAGCGCGAGCCCGAGCGCTCCTGAGGCCCGTCAGCGTCCCCGCCGCTTGAACTGCGCCAGGCTGAGCTGCTGGTTCAGCCGGGCAATCTCCCTCCGCGCGGCCTCGAGCTCCTCCGTGGGCTTCGTGCCACCGAAGAGCTCACGGAGCCTCTCCACCAACGAGCGTTTGCCGGAGGACGAGCGGGAGCCACGCTTCGCCTTGGCCTTCGTCAGCGCCTGATTCGAGACCTCCAGCTGCTTCTTCAGCTGCTTCACCTCGTCGCGCGCCAGCGTGGCTTCCCGCCGGGACTCGCTCAGCTCGGCCGTGCGCGTGGCGAGCTGCTGGTCCACCTCCGCGCGCGCGGAGCGGAGGGCGGCGTTCTCCTTCTCCAGCGACTGCACCTGTGTCCGCAGGGCCTGGAGCTCCGCCGCTTCCTGCTTCTCGTCGCGCGGTGGTGCCACGGGGGCCGCCTTCTCGCGTGCGGCCAGCTCGGCCTTGAGGCGTTTCACCTCCGTCTGCGTCGTCTCGAGCAGATCCCTCAGCTCGCGCTCTTCCGACCTGGCCACGCTTCCTCCCCGGTGGCCGGGATCATAGCACTCAGCTCGCGAGCGTCGGGGCCCCGGTGAGGGCGGTGGCCTCGCTCGGACCCCGCTTCTTGCGCTCCAGGTACCAGCGGCGGAACGCCAGCGTGGCCCGGTCCGTCGCCACGCTGCGCTCCTCGGAGACCTGCGGCGATTCGACCGGGTAACTCGACTCCACCACCGCCTGGTCCTCCCGCAGGACGCGCTTGTTGAAGTGGTCCAGCAGGGCCGCGAGCGGCTGGAGCTTCAGGAAGTCGCGCGTGCTCACCAGCATCATCCGTGTGTGGTTCTCATCCACCGGCACGCACCACATGAACAGGTTCATGATGCGCTGGGGAATGGGAATCCTCAGCGACATGCCGTTGGGCCGCAGCCAGTCCAGGTAGGCGTCCGAGGCCACTCCATCCAGCGTCCACGAGGAGCGGAATCCCGTGGGGGTGAGGTGTACCTCCATCTCCATCCTCGAGTCCGGCTTCATCCGCCGCGCCAGCGCTCCACCGATGGTGCGCCGGTGCACGAAGGGGAGGTGCGGCGAGTCCAGCATGTTCTCCATCGCCCGCGTCCAGTGTGCGTTCCACGTCTCGGCGTAGTGCCACACGTGGATGCCCCGCTGCTCCATCACGGAGGGCACGGACAGCTCTTCCGGGGCCTCCACTCCCGGGCGTGTGTAGACCCAGATGAGGCCTCCGCGCTCCTGCACCGGGAAGGCCGTGGCGGCGAAGCGCCGGCGCTTCTCCTCGGGCATGGGGTTGAGCGGAATGTGCGTGCACGCCCCGCCCGAGGCGAAGCGCCACCCGTGGAAGGGGCACTCCAGGCACCCGTCCTTGCCCACCTTCCCCAGCGACAGCTTCACCCCCCGGTGCGGACATTGATCATGCAGCGCAGACACCCGGCCCTGGGGGTCCCGGAAGAGCACGAGGCGCTCCCCCGCCAGCGTCAACGCGTAGGGCGCCTTGCCCACTTCCTTCGACATCGCCACCGGCGTCCATACGTCCGCGAAACCCTCGTCGGCGAAACCGTGCAACATGAAGTCCTCCAGCAGGTACCGCTCTCGGGGATAGAATATTCAGGTTGGTTTATTTAATTTCAAGTCGAATCGCGCTACAGGTTCGCACAGGCTCGGGAGCCGGGTGGATTTCCTACCCCACGCGGGTTATTCAGAGGGTATGGCCCGGGTGAAGGGGAGCCGCAACGCCGACTACGAGAAGGAGCGCGAGCGACTGTTGCAGGCCGTTTGCGAGCGCTTGCTCGCCAGCGACGGAGCGCAGGCGAGCTTCCGCGAGCTGGCCGAGGTGGCCGGGGTGAGCGTGGCCACGCTGCGTCACTACTTCGGCTCGCGCGAGGCGTTGCTGGCGGAGGTGATGGCGGACATGCACCGGCGCGGCCTGCCCCACCTGCACGCCACCGCCACCGAGTTCCACGGCCCGGTGCGCGAGTCGCTCCGGTGGTTCCTCCAGCAACTCCTCATCGGCTGGCGCATGGGCGTGGGGACGGTGCACGCCTTCGGCCTCACCGCGAGCCTGGGCCACGAGACGCTGGGGCCCGTGTACGTGCAGGAGTTGCTGGAGCCCACGCTCCAGGCCACCGAGGCCCGGCTGTCCCGTCACATCGCGGAGGGAGAGCTGCGCCGCTGCGACGTGCGCCACGCCGCGCTGGAGCTGGTGTGCCCGGTGGTGCTCGGCCTGCTGCACCAGGTTCAACTGGCGGGCTCGCGCTGCCGTCCGCTGGACGTGGAGCGCTTCCTGGCGGACCACCTGGACACCTTCCTCCGCGCCCATGCCCCGGAGCCCGGGCCCCCGGCTCGAGAGCGAAGTCCAACCGAGCCGCTCAAGGCACGCCGAGGATGAGCCCGAGCGTGGCCAGCGTCATCCCGGTGCCCTGCTTCGCGAGCGCGGGCGGAATGTCGAGGATGACGGGCCGCTCCGGCGCGCCTCCGCAGCTGCGCGAGCCCACGTAGCTCCCGTCCTTCGTCGCCTTCAGGTCGTAGCTGCACGGGCCCACCGTCCCGGTGAGCTCCTCCTTGCTGAGGTTCAGCTCCGAGAGCCGGCCGTAGAAGGAGCCCCGCGCGCGGGTGACGCCGTTGTCGTCCTCGAAGCTCATCCGCGTCAGCTCCCGGCCCACGGTGCCGCCCAACTCCTGGCCGTTGAGGCCGAGGAACACCGTCTGGCCAAAGGCCCTCCCGCGCAGCGTCTTTCCATCGCGCGAGAGCTGGAGGTCGGGGCCGGAGACGCTGTCGCCCGTCACGCGAGCCGTGATGGCGGCGTTCGGGGTGCGCAGGTAGAGGTACTGCTTCCCGCCCTGCGCGGTCGCCGTTCCCACCGCGAGCAGGGCCGTCATCCCGAGCGCTCGACCGATTCGCTGGGTGTTCGAGGAGCTCATACCGGGAGGATAGGAACGGGGGCACCTCCGTGTGCCGGACCCCTCGGCCGCCCGCTCGTGGGGAGGCGGGGATGGCGGGCTCCGCCAGGACGGCGCGGCGGGCGTCCGCCCGGTTGCCGGGTGAGCCCGGGACATGGCCCCCCGGGACAGGTACCCATGGCTCTCCTCCTCCGGGGCATCCTCATGTCGACCCTGAGCGCGGGGGCTCGCGCCTGACGGTGGTGGGCGTGACGGACCTCGAGGGCGGGCGGATGGAGCCGTCCCATGCGTGCCGGCCGGACGTGGCGCTCACGTACGCGCGGTGTTCACGGGTTGTCCTGCCTCCGAGGGATGCGTTGCCCCTGCTTCCTCTCCGGCGGTAGCCTGTGTCCGTGCCTTCCTCGTCCCAAGGCCGGGCCGCCTCCGGGCCCATGCGTGTCCTCTTCGTGGCGGACGACCCCGTGCTGCGCGACTCCGCCCGCAGGGAGCTGTCGCCGGCCTTCGAGCTGCTCCCCGTCAACACCTTCGCCCTGGCCCTGCCCCTGCTCGACCTCGAGCCGGCGCCCACCGTCATCGTCCTCGACCTGGGGCTGGCGGACGCCCGCGGCGCGGCGGACTTCCTCGCCACCCTGGTGGAGCGCAACTACCCCGGTCCGCGCGTTCTTTTGTCCAGCAAGTTCCGCCCCGAGGAGGCCTCCACCCTCAGCCAGGCCAGCATCATCCACTTCGCGCTCGCCACGCCGTGGGCCGCCGGTGAGCTGCGTGCCTTCGTGGAGGCCGCGCTCGGCTTCCGCCCCTTCCCGAGCGCCCTTCACGCCAGCTGATGTCTGGTGGCAGGCGGCCAATCGGGCTCCGCCACGATGTCCTGCGCGCGCCCGCGCTTCGCATTATCCTGGCGCCGTTCCCCGAAAGTGTTTCGAGAAGAGTGGTGCCCCGTGCCGTCGTGGTGGAAGGTTGCCAAGAGGAAGCTCCGGCGTGCGCGCGCGCGATTGCTGCGCGGCTCGGGGGCTCCGGGTGAGATCGCCGGTGGCATGGCGCTCGGGTTGTTCATCGCCGTGCTGCCCGTCATGGGACTCCAGCTTCCCCTGGCCCTCGCCACCGCCGAGCTGGTGCGCCGGCTGACGCACTTCCAGCTCTCGCGCGTCGCCGCCGCCGCGGGCGTGTGGCTCAACAACCCCGTCACCGCCGCTCCCGTCTACGGCCTGTGCTACCTCATCGGCCGCCCCATCGCGCACCGCCTCCTCCCGGCTCCTCCCCAGTCCGTGGCGACGGCCGGCGCGGGCTCGTTCGACCTGAGCGCGCTGTCCTTCTCCGGCCCGGATGCGCTCGAGGTGGGGCTCGGCCTCGTCATCGGCGGCGTCGTGCTGGGCGTGCCCACCGCGTGGGTCGGCTACCGCATCACCTACGGCATGGTGTCCCGCCACCAGGCCGCTCGTCAGCAGCGCCGGGCCCGCAGGGCTCGTGGCCTGAAGCTCGCCCCCGAGGCGTAGGCGCCCGCGCGGCCCGGCCTCCGCCTGGTGGAGCCCGGATTCCGTCCTCGCTGGAGGAGCGGTAGAAAAAAGCATCTGTCGTATTTGAACCCACATGCGTCAGGGCACTACGATTTCAACCAGGTGACACTTTTGTCATCCGGGAGTGGCCCGAGATGAGCGGACGCCCTGGTGCGTGCGCCGGGGTGGGTTCTCAGGTCGCTAGAAGTCTCGAGGACGCTCCCCTCTTCGCAGTCGTATGCACAGGGAGCTCCCCCACGTGAGACGGTTGGTTGCCACGCTGTCAGGGCTGGCGCTGGTGTTGTCGGGCACAGGCGCCGCGGCCCGGTCGTTACCGAACTACGATGCACTGCAGGACGTGAAACCCACGGGCCGGAGTTTCAGGCCGGTGGAGGAGCCGGGGACGCGCGTTGCCCATCGGGACGAGCGGACGGATTCACCCACGTTCCTCTGGGTCAACAAGGGCAGTGCCTCCGCGAAGCGGGTGGCGCCCTTCGCGCGCATGGCGCCGGAGAAGGCCGCCCTGGCGCAGCTCTCCGAGCACGCCAGCGCCTATGGCCTGAGCTCCTTCGAGTCGGCGGGGGCGCGGGTGGAGTCCATCAGCGAGAACGCGCAGGGCGTCAAGGTGGTGACGCTCACCCAGGAGGCGGCGGGCATCGAGGTCTTCCGCCAGTCGCTCCGCCTGCTGCTCAACCGGAGCAATGATCTGGTGGCCGTCTCCGGCTCCCTGTCCAAGCACGTCTCCGCGGACGTGCCCGCCTCGAAGGTGCGCTTCCAGCTGACGGCCTCCGAGGCCATTGCCCTGGCCTACCGGGACCTGACCGGAAGCGAGATGGACAAGAGCCTGCTCGCGCGAGTTGACGCGAAGCGGGATGCCGGCGGCTACGTCCATTACGAGCCGGTGTCCTATGCGCGCCCGCTGGCGGAGCGGCTCCTCATCCCGGCGCGGGCGAAGCAGGTGCTCTTCCCGCTGCCGGGCGGACTGGTCCCCGCGTACTACGTGGAGCTCAACACGGGACGCGCGGACAGCAAGGAGTCGGACTTCTACTCCTACGTCGTGTCCGCGGCCGATGGCCGGTTGCTGATGCGCAACAACCTGACGGCGGACGCGGAGTACTCCTACCGCGTCTTCGCGGACAGCACGCCGCCGTACACCCCGCATGACGGCCCCTCGGGCACCAACGCCACGCCGCACCCCACGGGGACGCCGAGCGGCTTCATCCCCGCGTTCGTTCCGCCCGCGCTGGTCACCCTGCAGAACGCCCCCTTCAGCCGGAACGACCCCTGGCTGCCGGACGGCGCCACGGTGACCACCGGTAACAACGTGGACGCGTACGCGGACCTCGTCGCGCCGGACAACTACAACACGGGCGACCTGCGCCCCAGCGTCACCGCGCCGGGCGTGTTCGACCGGACGATGCTCTTCGACATCGAGCCGAATGCCGATTCGGAGCAGATCGCCGCGGCCACCACCAGCCTGTTCTTCCTGAACAACTGGCTGCATGACTGGTTCTACGACTCGGGCTTCGACGAGGCCTCCGGCAACGCGCAGACGAGCAACTACGGCCGCGGAGGCCTGGGCAACGACGCCATCCGTGCGCAGGCGCAGGACTACAGCGGCCTCAACAACGCCAACATGTCCACGCCGGCGGACGGCGCGTCCCCGCGCATGCAGATGTACCGCTTCACCGGCCGCAACGCGCTCGTGAAGGTGCAAGCGCCCGCGAGCATCGCGCGTGACATCCAGGCGGGCGTCGCCGCCGAATTCGGTCCGCAGTCCTTCGACGTCGGCGGTGAGGTGGTGTCCGCCCTGGACGGCGTCGACACCAGTACCGACGCGTGCACCGCGCTGTCGAACGCGGCGGAAGTGGCCGGGAAGATCGCGCTGATCGACCGTGGCAACTGCGACTTCACCGCCAAGGTGACGAACGCGCAGAACGCGGGGGCTCTCGGCGTCATCATCGCGGACAACGTGGATGGGTGGATCACCAACATGGGGGGGGTCTCCACCACCATCACCATTCCCACGCTGCGCCTCACGAAGGCGGAGGGCGCGGTGCTGCGCGGCGCCACCGGGGTCTACGTGCGGCTGTTCCGCGCGTCGCCCCTGAGCCTGGACGGCACGGTGGACAACATCATCGTGGCCCATGAGTGGGGCCACTACATCAGCAACCGCCTCATCGCCAACTCGGCCGGTCTGGTCAACAACCAGGGCCGCGCCATGGGCGAGGGCTGGGGTGACTTCACCGCGCTGCTGATGGTGACGCGCGAGGAGGACGCCCTGGTCGCCGCCAACGCGAACTGGAATGGTGCCTACGGCGCGGCCGAGTACGCCACGCGTGGCAGCTCCCCGGACTCCGCCTTCTTCGGCATCCGCCGCGTGACGTACTCGGCGGACCTGGCCAAGAACGCCCTGATGTTCCGCCACATCTCCGACGGCGTGGCGCTGCCCGCCACGGCGCCCATGGCCCCGGCCGGCGTCAACTCCCAGGTCCACAACTCCGGTGAGGTGTGGGCCACCATGCTGTGGGAGTGCTACGTGTCGCTGCTGCGCGCGCATCCCTTCGCGGAGGCGCAGCGCCGCATGAAGAGCTACCTGGTGAACGGGTTCAAGATGACGCCCGCGGCGCCCACCTACCTGGAGGCGCGTGACGCCATCATCGCGGCGGCCACCGCCAACGACCCGGCCGATGGCGAGCGCTTCTGGAAGGCCTTCGCCCGGCGCGGCGCGGGCGTGGGCGCGGTGGCTCCGGACCGCTACTCCACCAACCACGCCGGTGTGGTGGAGAGCTTCAGCGTCGGGACGAATCTGGAGCTCGTCTCCGCCCTGTTCGCCGACGACGTGGCGAGCGGCTCCTGCGACAAGGACGGCGTCCTGGACAATGGGGAGACGGGCCGCATCATCGTCACCGTGCGCAACACGGGCTCGACGGCGGCCAGCAACACCAGCGTCACCGTGCTCTCTCCCTCTCCTGGCGTGACGATGGGCAACGGGGGCTTCTTGCGCTTCCCGGTGATTCCCGTGGGAGAGGAGGCGGAGGTGTCCATTCCCGTGACGCTCCGCGGCGCGACGAAGGGGCAGATCGCCTCCTTCAACCTCGCCTTCCGTGACGAGGGCCAGGCGGTTCCGGGTGACAAGGTGCACTCGTTCGGCATCAAGACGCAGTACGACGAGGCGCCGGCCACTTCCGCCACGGAGACGGTGGATGGCCGTTCGCCGCCGTGGAACGTCGAGTATGACCCCGCGCTGACCCCGGGCGCCTTCGGGATCGTCGAGTTCATCGCCGACCTCAACCGGGCCTTCTTCGGCCCGGACCTGGGTGCCGCGAGCGACCTGCGCCTCATCACCCCGCCGCTCCAGGTGAGCGCCACGGAGCCGCTCGTCGTCTCCTTCCGCCACGCGTATGCCTTCGAGTCCGACACCACCGGCGACTACGACGGTGCCGTCATCGAGCTCTCCAGCGATGGAGGGGCGACGTGGGTGGACATTGGTACCCCCCTGTACGGCGGTACGCTCGCCAACTACACGGGCAACCTGAACCCGCTGAAGGGCCGGTCCGCCATCGTGGGAGCGTCCGCGGGATTCCCCACGTTCGTGGCCGCGACGCTGGACCTGGGCACCACCTACGCGGGCCAGACGGTGCGGATCCGCTTCCGCGTCGGCTCCGACAATAGCGCCGCGGGGACGGGCTGGTTGCTGGATGACCTGGCCTTCACCGGCATCGTGGGCACGCCGTTCACGGGCATCGTCGATGAGGATGGCGTGTGCGTGAACCGTGCGCCCGTGGCCAACGCCGGCGCGGACCTGACGGCGAACGAGCGCTCGCGCGTGACGCTGTCCGGCAGCGCGTCGGACGCGGATGGGGACGTCCTGAGCTACAGCTGGACGCAGGTGTCCGGCCCGGCGGCGGTGCTCGAGGGCGCCACTACGAGCACCCCGTCCTTCACGGTCCCCGAGGTGACCAGTGACACGGACATGGTGCTGCGGCTGACCGTCAGCGATGGCACGCTCACCGCCAGCGACACCGTGACGGTGCGCGTGTTGAACGTCAACCGTGCGCCCACGGTGAACGCGGGCCTGGATGGCTCGGCCAGCGAGCGGAGCAGCCACACGCTGTCCGGCTCCGCGAGCGACGCGGATGGGGACACCCTCAGCTACCTCTGGACGCAGGTGTCCGGCACGCCGGTGGCGCTGAACAACTACGACAAGGCGTCCGCCACCTTCGCCACGCCGGAGGTGCTGTTCGACGAGGTGCTCACCTTCCGCCTGACGGTGAGCGACGGTCAGAACAGCGTCAGCGACACGGTGGACGTGGTCATCCACGACGTGAACCGCGCGCCGGTGGTGACGGCGTCCTCGGTGACGGTGGACGAGCGCAGCACGGCCACGCTCGAGGCCACCGCCTCGGACGCGGATGGTGATGCGCTGACGTATAGCTGGACGCAGGTGTCCGGCACGCCGGTGACGCTCTCCGGGGCGAACACGGCGACGGCCACCTTCTCCACGGGCGAGGTGAGCGCCGACAGCGTGCTCACCTTCCGCGTGACGGTGAGCGACGGCAAGGCCACGGCCACCCAGGACGTGGTGGTGAACGTGCGCCACGTCAACCTCGCGCCCACGGTGAACGCGGGCGTGGATGGCTCCGTGAACGAGCGCGAGTCCTACACGCTCTCGGGCTCCGCGAGCGACGCGGACGGGGACACGCTGAGCTACAGCTGGGTGCAGGTGTCCGGCACGGCGGTGGCGCTGACGGGTGCCACCTCGGCGACGGCCAGCTTCACCGCGCCGGAGACGGATTCCGGTGAGACGCTCACCTTCCGCGTGACGGTGAGCGACGGCAGGGCGAGCGCCAGCGACACGGTGAACGTGGGGGTGGTGCCGGTGAACCGCGCGCCGGTGGTGACGGCGTCCTCGGTGACGGTGGACGAGCGGAGCACCGCCTCCCTCGTGGCCACCGCGTCGGACCCGGACGGTGATGCGCTGACCTACAGCTGGACGCAGGTGTCCGGCTCGACAGTCACGCTCTCCGGTGCCGACACGGCGACGGCCACCTTCTCCACGGGCGAGGTGAGCGCCGATAGCGTGCTCACCTTCCGCGTGACGGTGAGCGACGGCAAGGGTGGCACTGCCTCCCGCGACGTGACGGTGAACGTGCGCCAGGTCAACCGCGCGCCCACGGCCAACGCGGGCGTGGACGGCGTCGTGAACGAGCGGAGCAGCTACACGCTGAGCGGCTCCGCGAGCGACGAGGACGGGGACACGTTGAGCTACAGCTGGGTGCAGGTGTCCGGCACTCCGGTGGCGCTGACGGGTGCCACCTCGGCGACGGCGGCCTTCACCGCGCCGGAGACGGTCTCCGGCGAGACGCTCACCTTCCGTCTGACGGTGAGCGACGGCAAGGCGAGCGCCAGCGACACGGTGAACGTGATGGTCGACCCGGTGAACCGCGCGCCGGTGGTGACGGTGCCCGCGGTGACGGTGGACGAGCGCAGCACGGCCACGCTCGAGGCCACCGCCTCGGACCCGGACGGTGACGCGCTGACCTATAGCTGGACGCAGGTGTCCGGCACGCCGGTGGCGCTCTCCGGGGCCAGCACGGCCCGGGTCACCTTCTCCACGGGCGAGGTGAGCGCCGACAGCGTGCTCACCTTCCGCGTGACGGTGTTCGACGGCTTCACCAGCACCAGCTACGACGTGGCGGTGACGGTGCGCAACGTCACCACCAACCGCGCGCCCACGGTGAACGCGGGCGTGGATGGCACCGCGAACGAGCGGAGCGTCTACACGCTGAGCGGCTCCGCGAGCGACGCGGACGGGGACGCTCTCAGCTACGCCTGGGTGCAGGTGTCCGGTACCCCGGTGGCGCTGACCGGTGCCAACACGGCGTCCGCCAGCTTCACCGCGCCGGAGACGGATTCCGGCGAGACGCTCTCCTTCGTGCTGACGGTGAGCGACGGCACGGCGAGCGTGAGCGACACGGTGAACGTGGGGGTGGTGCCGGTGAACCGCGCGCCGGTGGTGACGGCGTCTCCGGTGACGGTGGACGAGCGGAGCACCGCCTCCCTCGTGGCCACCGCGTCTGACCCGGACGGTCACGCGCTGACCTACAGCTGGACGCAGGTGTCCGGCCCGGCGGTGGAGCTCTCCGGTGCCAACACCGCGACGGCCACCTTCCCCACGGGGGAGGTGCCCGCGGACCGCGTGCTCACCTTCCGCGTGACGGTGAGCGATGGCGAGGCCTCGGCCTCCCGTGACGTGACGGTGAACGTGCGCAACGTCAACCGCGCGCCCACGGCCAACGCGGGCCCCGCGCTCTCCGCGGTGTCCCAGACCACCGTCAACCTCGAGGGCAGCGGCATCGACCCCGACGGTGGCACCCTGACGTACCAGTGGACGCAGGTGGGTGGTCCGTGGGTGACGCTGGCGGGGGCTGACACCGCCACGCCGTCCTTCCTCGCTCCGGCCGTGAGGTCGAGCACCGACCTCGTCTTCCGGCTGGTGGTGCGCGATGGCTCGCTCTCCAGCGAGCCCTCCACCGTCACGGTCACCGTCTCGCCCACCGGCAACCAGGCTCCGGTGGCCAAGGCCCGCATCCTCCTCTCTGGCAGCCAGGCGTCGATGACGCTCGACGGCTCGGCTTCCAGCGATGTGGATGGGGACGCGCTCTCCTACCAGTGGGAGCAGATCGGCGGCCCGGCCATGCAGCTCGCCAACGCCAACCAGGCGGTGCTGAACGTGGATGTGCCCGCGAGCGGTACCTACAGCTTCCGTCTCACCGTGACGGATGCCCGCGGTGCCTCGCACAACACCACCGTGGAGGCCACGGCCACGCTGTCCACGTCCACGCCGGAGCCGGGCGGCTGCTCCTCCACCGGCACGGGCGCCCCGGCCAGCGTGCTCGGCCTGGCGCTCCTCGGCCTGCTGCGCCGCCGCCGCTGGCTGAACTGACATACCGCCGCCCTCCTCCTCGGGTTGTTCCGGAGGGGGAGGGTGGAGTCTGAACTGTCGTGCTCCGGCGGCCGGCCCCTGTCACCCAGGTGCCGGCCGTCGGTGTTTCGCGGAACGCTCCGTGGCTTTGGGCTCACGGCTTCGCTGTCCGTGCTCAGTCCTCGAACGAGTCGTACTCGCACCCGGAGTTGACCGGCTTCGAGTGTCCGCCCATGTCGTGCGGGACGCCGACCTCCACGGTGCTCGTGCACGTCTTGCCCTTGCTGTCCTTCGCCGTGAAGGTGATGCAGTACACGCGCCCGTCTTCCTGGCCGCTGCGCTCCGCCCGCACCTGCACCCGGTCCCGGTAGTCACCCACCCACTTCGCGTCCGGTGCCGTGTTGCCGTCACCCGGGCCATTCACGGGCTCGTCCTGCCTCACCTTCTTGATGGTCACCCGGAAGGGCTTTCCGTAGTCGTCCTTTCCGCTCAGCGTGACGGTGTGGAACTTGTGATTCGGCGGCCACAGCAGCTCCGGGTCCGCCTTCACCTTCTTGCAGGAGGGCTTGTCTCCCTCGAGCGCGCTCATGTCACCGTCGTCGAGCATCAGCTCCTCCTGCTCGTCGATGGGGTCCTCGTCCTCCAGCGGACCACCGCAACCGGAGACTCCCAGCATCGCCACCAGCGTGAAGAGCGCCGTCTTCGTCCAGGTTCCACGCATGTTCCATCCCCCCCATGCCTCATGCCGGGCGGGTCCTGTCACGAGCCCGCCTCCGCTCCTCAGGGTGGGAACCGGGAGGTGCCTTCTTCCATCGGGCTTCAGGGTAGGCGCTCTGCTGCCGCTCTCACGCGCGAGTGGCACTCGCGTACAGGGGGAACGCCCCTCCGCATGCCTGCTCACTCACGGGCGGTCACGGACGCCTGGCCCCCTCTTCGAAGAAGCCGGGCCCTGCGCCGCCTCCGCCACGCGCACCACCCGCTCGCGCATGAAGCGGATGGCCTCGTCGTCCTCGACCGTGCTCCGCCAGAGCAGCTCCATGGGCGCGCTCCCCAGGGACATGGGTGGTGCCATCGTCCGGAGGTTCGGACGCACCGAGATGACCTCCCGGGCCACCATGGCGGGCACCGTGGCGAGCAGGGCGCTGCCCTCCACGAGCGCACCGACGCTGTGGAACGTGGGCACCGACACCCGCACCCGCCGCTGGACACCCAGCATGTCCTCGACAATGCCTCGCAGATCTCCGTTGTACGAGACGATGACGTGCTCGTGCGCGAGGTAGCGCTCCAGGGTCAGGGTTCTTCCCAGCCGGGCGTGCCGTGGGTCGAAGAGACACACGAAACCTCCCGTGAACAGCTCGAGGCGCCGCGTGCCCGCGGGCAGCTCGTCGGCCACCGTCACCGCGAGGTCCACCGCCGCGGAGCTCAGGGCCTCGGCGATGGTGCGGAACTGCACCGGAACCACGATGAGCTTCATGCGGGGCGCCTCCTCGGCGAGCAGCCGGAGGAGCGGTGGGAGGAGCCATGCCTCGTTCGAGTCCGAGAGGCCAATCCGCACGGTCCGCTCGCTCGTCTTCGCGTCGAACGTCGCCGGAGAGACGGCCGCCTCGACGAGCGCCTGCAGGTGCGGCTGCGCCGTGGTGAACAGGCGCCGCCCCCGGGTCGTGAGCGCGAGCCCTCGTCCCGCCCGGACGAACAGCGGCGCCCCCACCGCCGTGGTGAGCCGCCTCAGCGCCGCGCTCACCGCCGGCTGAGTGAGGTAGAGGCGGCTCGCCGCCTCGGTGACGCTGCCCGCCTCCGCCACCACCACGAAGACTCGCAGCAGGTTGAGGTCGAGATCCTTTTCATAGATGCCGTGCATGATTCAGATACATCCTATTCATTGGATTTCAGCGTGTCGATCCATAGTCTTTGCCCAGAGGAGAGACGAACGATGAGCACGCACGACTCGAAGCAGACGCAGCGCACGGTGAAGCTCGGCTCCACGGGCCCCGAGGTATTCCCGCTGGGACTCGGCTGCATGGGAATGTCTGGCATGTACGGTGCCACCGATGACGCCGAGAGCATCCGCACCATCCAGACCGCCATCGATCGCGGCGTCACGTTGATCGACACCGGTGACTTCTACGGCATGGGCCACAACGAGCTGCTCGTGGGCAAGGCCATCGCCGGCCGCCGGGAGAAGGTCCAGCTCTCCGTGAAGTTCGGCGCGCTCCGCGGCCCGGATGGCAGCTGGGGCGGCGTGGACACGCGCCCCGCCGCCGTGAAGAACTTCGTCGCCTACAGCCTGAAGCGTCTGGGCGTGGACGTCATCGACATCTACCGCCCCGCCCGGCTCGATCCCAACGTCCCCATCGAGGACACCATCGGCGCCATCGCGGAGCTCGTGAAGGCCGGCTACGTGCGCCACATCGGCCTCTCCGAGGTCGGCGTCGAGACCATCCGCCGCGCCCACCGCGTCCACCCCATCGTCGATCTGCAGATCGAGTACTCGCTCGCCAGCCGCGGCCCCGAGGCGGAGATCTTCCCCGCGCTCGCCGAGCTCGGCATCAGCGCCACCCTCTACGGTGTCTTCTCGCGGGGTCTCCTCACCGGCAGCAAGCCCAAGGGCTCGGGGGACTACCGTGCCTATCTGCCTCGCTTCACCGGCTCGAACCGGGAGAAGAACGAGGATGTCGTGGGTGAGCTCCAGCGTTTCGCCCGGGAGCGGAACATGTCCCCGGGGCAGCTCGCCGTCTCCTGGGTGCTCGCGCGCCAGCCCACCCTCGTTCCCGTGGTGGGTGCCAAGACCGTCGCACAGCTCGAGGACTCGCTCGGTGCTCTGTCCCGGACCTTGTCCAAGGAAGACCTCGCCGCCCTCGATTCCATCGTGAACATCTCCGGCGAGCGGTATGGCGCGGAACAGATGAAGCACCTGGACAGTGAGCGCTCCGCGCACCCGTAACGCGGGGCGTCGTTTCGCGCGGCGAACTTCTGGAGCGCTCCTGGCGCACACGGAGTCAAACCCGGGGGGCGTGGCACCCTCACCCCGTCCCTCTCCCGAGGAGCGCGGGGGTTGCGTCCAGACGTTACCAGCCATTCGCAAGCCTTCGGAAGCATTGAGGCTGCGGGGACCAGTTCCGTCCAGCCGTCCCAACCCGTCACAGGGCTTACCAAGGCTTGTGCTGCACCGGTGCTGCAAGCGCGGCCCATGCTGGCGCGGCTGCTGACGGTGCGGGAAGTGGCGGAACGGCTGGCGGTGTCTCCTGCCACCGTTCACAGGCTGTGCGCCGGGGGGCGGCTCCGGTTCGTTCGGGTTGGGGCTGCTGTGAGGATCGACCCGGCCAGTCTGGAGACGTTCCTGGCCACCGGAAGCTGAGGCTCCCCGGGGGAGCAGGCAGCCTGCCAGGGGGGCCCTATGCGGGCCTCCTCCATTCGAGTAGAATGGGACTTGGTTGCTCGCTGATGAACCGCGAGCTGACCGCGTCCCGAGGGGGGATCCACCATGACCGTTGCTCGCTGGAAAAGGGCCTTGAAGGCCCTGGCTGCCGCATTGCGGGGTTTTTTCGGGCCATGCTTCCTTGCTCCGTGCCCGGACTTCTCTCGGGCCCTGGAGGCGGCTCAGGCCGAACAAGAAGCCAGGGTCAGGGAACTGCGCGAGTTCAAGGCGCAGCTTGAAGCCCGCTGGCAACAGCCGGAAGGGGCTGGCCAGGAGCCATAGGGAACAGGCGAGCCGCCTGCCTCAAGCCCCGGCCCCTCCGAGGACAGGGGGAAGCCATGACGGCGCCCACGGAAAGCGAACCGACCCCGGCGCCTGTGTGGCTCCCCGTGCCGGATGCTGCTGCGGCGGCCGGGGTCCCTGTCCGCTCCCTGTACCGCTGGATCGAGAAGAAGCGCGTCCCGACGCGCCAGGAACGCGGGACGACCGTTGTAGACGTAGCTGCTGTCCGTGCCTATGCCGCACATCGAGCAGCCCTCAAGGAGTCCGGGGCCCGTGCCGGGATTGCCGACACCAGCGCCGACACTGGGGCTTGTTCGAGGGGCTGACGCTGGCAGTGACAGAGCCCGTGGCATCGAGAGAACCGGAGTCAGTGGCACGTCACCGACTGTCACGAAGCCCGCCCTGACAACGAGCGGCAACGCCACTCCGGCCACCACTGACGCCGAACTTGCCGCCGAAGTCTTCACCCGCTTCGAGGAGGGAGACACTCCCGTTGATGTCGTCCGGGACATGCGGCTCCCGCCCGAGCGAGTTCGCGCTCTACACAGGGAGTGGACGGATCTTCGCGCCATGGGGGGCGGTGGTGGGCCGTCCATTGCGGATCGGCTGGCCGAACTGGAACACCGACTGAAGGGCCTGGAGGAATCGATCTCCACGCAGATGCTCGGAGCGGACAACATCGCGCTCGAAGCCCTTGAGCGAGTGCAAGCCCTGGAAAGACGGCTGGCATCCACGCCACTGCCCAGCGCGGAGACCTTCACCTGTCCATCTTGCCGGACTCATGGCCGTGTTGCGGTGCCTGTCTCGTGCGGTCATTGCTGGACGACATTCATCTTCGAGTCCCGCCGGTAACGCGGAACTCGGATCAACGCAGTACCGAAGTTCAAGAGGGGGAAAAGACGTGGCTACGAAGAAGAAGCAGAAGCCCGAGGACATCGTTCTGTTCGCGTCGCTCGAAACCGAAGATGACGTGGAGGTGGAGATCGCGGTCCACGCTCCAAACCGTGCGAGTGCGCGGCAGGTCATCGCGGAGATCACCCGAGCTGTGACGGGAGAAGATCCGGAGGAGGCGAACGCAGGGGGCAGGATCATTTTCTCCGAGGGACCGGGGCTTCCGAATCGGCCGCGGCCGAAATCGGAGGAGGCCGAGGGCTGAAGTAGAGCCGGGCCGGGGCTTGAAGTGATGATGGGCCCTCTCGCGTCCAGAGGCGCGGGTGGGGCTCGCATCAAAGCCCCGGCCCCTTTTTCAGTGCCGGGAAGGTCACGTTCCCGAGTGTGACTGTACGTGGTCCATCCGCTTCCCATAGCTTCAGGACGAAGGGGCCAGCGGTCTGGACGTCTTCGGTTCGCGCTTCGATGTAGAGGGTGAGCAGTTCACCAGGGAGAACGGGCTTTTGAGGCCAGACGGACCCCTCCAGTTCTTCACCCTTCGGACCCACGAGCTTCGCTCCTTGCGCAGTCCAGGGGGCCGTGCCCTCGTTTTTCAAATCGAAGCGCACGGCTATCCGTCCGCGAGCACGGCAGGTGGTGACATCTTGCGCAGTCAGCGCATTCCCCGGACGATGGACGACACGAACTGTCGAGCAGGGGATGCCCGTCTCGCCCATCATGCCGGAGGCGAGTGGGCCAGTGAGTCCGCCTGGACTGTCTCGTTCCGCGAGCAGCCGTTGGATCTCAGCGCGCAGCCTCGCGTTTTCCTCGTAGGACTTCTTCAAGTCGGCTTGGACGGACTCCACCGGACGCGAGTGGCGGACGATCTCCACTCGGCGCTCGCCAATCGCCGGGTGGACGACTAGCCGGAAGGTCATGCATGGAGGGACCGCACCATCAGCGAAACACACCGTCAGTGTGCTGGGCTTCTCGCCGCGCATCTTCTCCGAGGGTTCAAGCGTGATGAGGCGCTGTCCAGGCGCCACCTTGTAGCGCTCGCGGTTCTCCAGCGTCATCTCGTCCGCGCGAACGTCCGAATCGAAGCTGAAGGTGGTTGGCTGTCCCGGGCTGATCTGTACCTCGGAAACCTCGTTGGTCCCGTCCGCCGTCAGCTCGATGCAGCGGCCCTCCGCCTCTCCTGAAGGAGGACATGTCTGCGCAATGGCGGAAGTCCCCACGAGAAGCAGCATTAGGAACACAGCAAGCGACGAAGCGAACACGGGGAGAAGACTCCGAAGCAGAGACGGTTTCCGCCTCTAAAACGTCTCCGGACCCGGTTGTGTCCGGGCCCGGTCCTTCCATTTCCGTCCTCTTGCCTGGCTCTCACTCGAAGCTACGGACGGCCTTCACACGCACCGTGGAGTAGATGCGAGCAGAACCCGAGCCTCCGTTGCTCTCGCGGATGGCACCTTTCCCACCCTTCAACGAGTCCCACATCTCAAAGCACACCGGAAACGGCTGGCCGTCTCCCTTCAGGTCGCGCGCTTCGGTGAATCGCCCGTACACGCGCTCTTCTCCGATGGTGAGTGTTCCGGACAGGAAGATGCGGCCTGATGATTCACCCGGTTGGCGGGGTCCCAACTGGGCGGAGGCAGAGCCGTTGTGGACGCTGATGTCCTGGGCGGGTCCTTCGTGTGGAAGGTAGGCAGAGACCATCTGCCCGACACCGACGCCGAGCTTGTCCGCCATAGCCTCAACGGCACCTGCTGGACACGGAGCAGGCTCCGGAGTCGGCCGCACTTGTTGGGGGGTCGGACATCCCGCTAGCGCATTGCAAACCAAGCCCGTACCGATGACTTTGGCCGCGCGTCCGAGAACCTTCGTCTTCTTCTCCTGAGTCTTCTCGCTGCTGTCGTCCTTGCGAAGCATCGTGATCATTACGGGCGCGGAAATAGAACCCATCGCGGGCTCGGCGCCTTCTCCGCTTGGAGGATCCAGCGGCTTCGCGGATTGCGCCACTTCACGACCGGACTCGGCTTGTCGAGTGGGAGCGACCTCGGATGACGTGTGGAGTGGCACCGCCCCAGGGCGAGAGCGCAACGACGTGGCGAACAGGAACGCTCCGAGCATCACAGCCGCGAGTCCCGCTGCTGCTGCGAAGCGAGAGCGACGAGGCGACACCGGAGGGAGCGGAGCTGCTGCCGCTCGCGGTGGTTCGAGAGGGGCCGGGGCTTGGGATGCAGGAGGCGGAACAGGCTCCGGTGGAGCAGGCTCCGGCGCAGGCATCACAGCAACAACGGGCGCCTTCTCTTCCGGGATGGCGGCGAGCACTTCGGCCACGGGAGCAGGAGCCTTCTTCGGTGGCTTCCGGCCTCTCCGGTGCTCTTTCTTCAGCCAACGTCGAAGCCAGCGCTTCGAGTCGTCCGCATCCACCAGCGAGGGATCTTCCTCGGTCGTCCTGGTGTGGGGCGAGTCCGGCTCGAACAGCGGGAGGTCCCAGCTTGCATCGGCCTCGGCGTTGGCCATGGCCGCATCGAGTGCCGCGCAGAACTCGACCACGCTCTCGTAACGTGCCGCCGGTTCCTTCTCCAACATCCGCATGCAGATGTCGGAGAGCGCTCGCGGCACGCGGGGATTGAGGACGTGCGGTGCAACAGGACTCTGATGGAGGATGCGCTCTGCAAGCCCGCCCTCTTCTTCGTCCTCCCGGTCTCCGAACGGAAGGATGTCCGTCAGCAGCCAATAGAACGACACTCCAAGGGCCCAAAGCTCGTCCGCTGGGCTGTAGTCGTAGCTCCCGGAATCGTTCTCTCTGCTGAAGCGCCACGCCTCGGGCGCGCGAAACTCGATGGTTCCCGGCGGAAGGCGCGAACTTGTGGGGGCTGGGAGCCCCGTGAGCGTGCTCACTCCGAAGTCGATCAGCAGCGGTCTCGCGTTCCCATCCCGGATGATGACGTTATCGGGCTTGAGATCCCTGTGCATGACGCCTTGCCGGAGCACTTCTCCGAGCGTCAGCCCGATATCAAGCACGATGCGCGCGGACCTGCGGGCCGAGGGGTTCTCCTCCGAGGCATACGTCTCCAGGGTCCGGCCCCCGGCGAACTCCATGACGATGTAGGGATGACCAACAAATGGATCCGGCCAGTATCCGCATCCGAAGAAGCGGACGACATCGGGATGATCCATGTGGTTCAGGATGCCGATCTCGCGCTTGGCCCGGTCATTCAACAAGCGGCCCTGGAGGATCTTGACGGCGTAGAAGCATCCGGCCTGCTCGGCCTTGTAGACGTGGCCGTAGCTCCCTCTGCCGAGCTTCTCGACGATGAGGTAGCCCCCGACCATCTCTTTGGTTTCCGGCAGCCTGTAGACCAATCCCACGACGCACCTCCGAGAATGCCGAGCCTACCAGCCTCGTGGAGAACGAGCTGCACGCCGGAAGCCCCGGCCCTCCATCCACCGTGGTAGACGACCACCATGGACGAAGAACTTCAGCGCTCCCTTGGGGAAGTAGCTCGCGCTGCACGGGAGCGCCTCGGACTTACTCAGGCACAGGTGGCGCAGAAGGTCGGTCTCGTTCCAGGTGTCTACGGACGGATCGAACGTGGCGATATGATGCCATCCGTCCCGAGCCTGCGTCGAATCAGCATCGTCTTGGGCATCTCGTCCGACGCGCTGATGGGAGTGAGCCTTTCTCAGGTCGCGGCCACGGTGGATGAAGCACCCCCAGATGGGAGCCTCTCCCCGGAACTGCGGCGCATCGTCCATCAGCTCCGGACATGGTCGCCGAAGCGCTTGAAGGTGCTCAGCAAGGTTCTGACTGTACTCGCATCCTCCTTCGAGGATTGAACCAGGTAGAGCCATCCGCCTACTCGGCTTGATCATCTGGGTATTGTGCCGTGTGTCTCATCACCGCATTGGCGGTGCTGCTCACTACTGCGAGTTGTGCAGCATCCATGCGACGAAGCGTTCTCATCAGTCGGCGCAGCTCGGGTGGATCATCGGCCTCGGTTTCAGGCACCTCCAGCAAAGGTGCCTTCTCGGCGTCGAGTCCCAGGACGACGTTCGCGTCGAGGCGAAGCACGCGGCACAACCTGCGAAAGGTCGGAACGCTCGGGAGTAGGTGTCCTCGCTCCAGCCGCCCGAAAACTTCGGTGACGAGCCCAACACGATCCGCGACATCCGCCTGGGTCAGCTCAGTCTTCTTGCGAGCTTCACGCACGACCGCTGCCAGATGGGTCATCAACTTCTTCTTGTCGTTCTGCCTGCTCGTTCTGCTCGGTCCAGGGGTTACTGGACGCTCAGCGCCTTCGGCCACGGGAGGACTCCAATCTCGACAGGGTGCGCTGCTTTCCGCTTGAGGGCGGATGCTTTCTTGAGGATGTCGGCCAGTTCCGCCGCTGCCTCCGTGGCGCCGAAGGGCTGGCGGAGACTGCGCAGATACGCGCGCAGATCGTCACGCATCTCAGCGGCCGATTGGTAGCGCTCGGCAGGGTCACTCCGAAGAGCCCGGTGAGCTACCTGTTTCAGAGGGGCCGGGGCTTGCCGGGCGATGCGCTCCACATCATCGGGACCGAAGCGGAGGAGACGGTCGGCGAGCACCTCGATGGAGGCCCAGGCGGAGTGCTCGGCCTTCACGCCCGAGACGAGCCGGAGCGCGCGCTTGGAGACCTCTGGTGGCAGCACGTCTTGAGGATCGAGCGGATGGTTCCCCGCGATGATCTCCAGCAGCACGAGCCCGAGCGAGAAGATGTCCGCCCTGCTGTCGATGCCCTTGGGAGAGAGAAGACCAGCCCGGCCCTTTTCAGAGATGGAGCGAATGATCTCCGGAGCCGCGTAGGCGAAGTTCCCTCGGAGCACCTTCGCTGGCGTGGGCACGCGGCCCAACAGCTCGGAGAACGCGGCACCGAAGTTCGTGAGCTTGACCCGGCCGTTGCTCCCGATGCGGATGGTCATGGGGCTTACAGCCCGGTGAATGATGTGAAGCGGATGGCCTCGGTCATCCTCGCAGTGGTGGGCGTAGTCGAGGGCGTTGGCTACTTCGGCGGCGAAGAAGGCGGCGAGGGCAGGCGAGAGCTTGCGGCCCAGCAACAGCGCGGAGCCGATGATCGTGGCCAGGAAGGCCCCTCCCGTGTGTTCCATCACCACGTAGGGAACGCCTCCACACTCGGCGAGCCGGAGAACGCGGCCGATCTTCGGATGATGGAGGTGCTCTGCGAGCTGAACTTCCTCGATTGCTCGGGTCCGGCCCTCGCGGCCCTCCGGGACTTCTACCTGCTTCAGGACAACGAACTTCCGGCGCGCCTTCTCCTTCAAGTGCCTGCACCTCGCCAGCCACAGAGTGTCGTAGTCCACGTGTTCGAGGAGGGAGCGAAACACCTCGTAGCGGAACCCGTCCGATTCGAAGGTGAGAGGTCCTGTGTCCGTGGGCGGATTGCCGGTTCCAGTCATGTGGTCTCCTGTGCGATGCGAATCTCGTAGAGGAAGGAAGGTCCCCATTGGTTACGTCCAAAGTGTTCCGACACGTACCATGGAAGGGAGGAGAAATGGAAGCCGCCTTACTAGGTAGGTCAGCAGGCTGGAGCAACCGGCAGGAGTAGGTCGGTGGCTCGGGACGGACAACCAGGCGCGGCACCTACGCGCGGAGGCGCGCCCCTCGTTCAAGATCTTGAGTCCTTCGGCAGCTCGGGACTCAAGCCCCGGCCCTCGCGGAGCCGACGCCCAACCAAAATTGGACGAACTCTCGGCTCTGATGACCCCGCCAGCGCTGTCAATTTTTTGGGGTCTTCGGTACGCCGAGTGGGCAGGGCCGAGGTCATTCCCATTGCGACCGAACTCGTCCCGTACCTGGAAGAGGCGTTCTCCGTGTCCCCCTCTGAGCTGGTTTTCCCCGATGGCAACGGCTGCATGCGGGGACGGCATGTGGAACTTGAAGACGTGTTGCGCCGAGCCATGGGGCGGGCAGGCATCGTCAACGGCTACCGCTACGCCTGCCGGGGCAAGGGCTGCGGGCACGTCGAGGAAACGTCCGACGTCACCCCCCGAGCGTGCCCAATGTGTGGGCGGGGGCGTGTGGGCGTACGGGCGAAGGTGCGGCCCATTCGCTTCCACGACTTGCGGCACACCACGGCCAGCCTGTTGATGATGAGCGGGGCCAACCCAGCAGCCGTTCAGCGCATCATGCGGCACAGCGATCCACGCATCACCACCGAGACCTATGGCCACCTGAGCCCCAGCTACCTGCGGGCGGAGGTGGATCGGCTGTCCTTCATGCTACCGGCCAACCTGACGGGCGGGCAGGACACCCGACCCGCTGGGGCGGTGGTGGTGGGGCCGCAAGGCGCGGCGCCGGTTGCTGCATCCTTGCTGCAAGCTCCCATCGGGGCCAGCGGCACGCCCGTAGCCAGGGGAGCAAATCCCCAGGACTTACAGGCACTTGCGCTGGTGCAGGACTTAGATGCTGCATCTACCCCGTCCCTCTCCCGAGGGGAGAGGGGTTCTTGGGCTCCTGAGGACTCGGGTTGGATTGACTCACTTGTCAAAGTGACCGGCTCATCGTCTGCTCCTCGGCCTCGGCGGCGCGTGCGTGGTGACGAGGTACCGCCGCGAGTGAGCGGGCAGGCGGGCGATGGCGGCCCGCGTCACAGATGGCGCTCTCCCTCTCCATCCGCTCTGGACGACGGGTACCAGAGGGAGAGCTGCCATGGATGATACCTCCACCGCTCCGCTGCTCGAGTGCGGCGCCGATTGCAGGGACGCGCGCCACCAGCCCCGGACCACGGGCGAGGCGCTGTGCTGCATGGAGAAGGAACTGAAGACGCTCTACGCGCGCAACGATGGCCGCGCCATCTTCCTGCGCGCCTACTACGTCATGACCTCGCAGGTGAACGCGGCGGTCCATGGGACGGGGGATTTCGAGCAGACGGGCCCCATCTTCTTCGACCCCGTCTGGGTGGATCGGCTCGCGGGCCGGTTCGCGGGGCTCTACTTCGAGTCCCTCACGCGCTCGCGGGCGTGCTACCCCGACAACAAGCCCATCTGCGAGGCCTGGGGCCTGGCGATGGAGCAGGCCGCGAGGCCCCGGCCGAGCATCCTTCTGTGCATGCTGCTCGGCATCAATGCCCATATCAACTTCGACCTGGCCCAGGGCATCCATGACGTCGTCCGCGAGGATTTGCGGCGCCTGCGGCACGAGGTGAAGGAGCCGGGGGCGAGGGAGCGCCGGACCCTGGAGCTCATGGCGCGGTGGAAGTTCGATCATGACCAGATGAACAACGTCCTCGTGCGTACCAACCCGAAGCTCCAGGAGGTGCTGGGCCGGGAGTTCCGGGGGGCCATGGGCTTGTTGAGCAGGGCGGGCGGAATGTTCGACGAGCTCGCCACCAGCGCTGGGCTCCGGTACTACCGCGATCGCGTCTGGAACAACGTGCTCGGGTTGCTGGCGGCGGGACCGGAGGAGCGTGAGAAGGTGAAGCTGCGGCTGGGCTGGGAGTCCCAGCAGATGGCCGAGTTCCTCATCAAGGGCGGCTGGCTCAACAACGCGGTGTTCCGCCTGGACAGGAGCCTGCGCCGGGCTCGCATCGAGGGCAGGTTCCAGCCCAATCTGGATGGGGTGGAGGTCCACGCGGGGGGAAGAGTGGGCCACCGGCTCCAGCGGCCCTTCTGAGCCCCCGGGCTACAGGTGGTGGTGCTCTGGAGGTTTGGCTCCGAGTGCCTCCCGGGCCCGCTGCTCGAAGGCGCGTGCCCCCTGCCGGAGGGCCACCTGGATGGCGCGCAGGAAGCACTCGCGCGCGTCCAGCTCGTGGCCGAGCACCCGCAGGGCCTCGCCTCGCAGCCGGTGCAGCTCGGCCTCGTAGAAGTGCTGGCCTTCCGTGGGCGCCCGCTCCAGCGCCTCGTTGAGGAGCGCCAGCGCCTCGTGCGGCTGTCCCAGCTTCAGGTGCAGCTCCGCCAGCAGGCCGAGGTCGTGGTGGAACAAGCCGGCGCTGATGCCCGGGCCCCTCCAGGCCGCGATGCCCTCGCGGATGAGCTTCAACCCCGCGCGGGCCTGTCCCAGCTCGGCCATGGCCCAGCCCTGGATGAGCGTGGCCCAGATCTCCGAGGCCCGGAAGCCATGCTCGTGCGCGAGCACGATGGCCTGGGCGGACCACTCCAGGGCGCACCGGGCCTCCCGGCGCAGCTGGCAGGCCACGCAGATGTAGTTCAGCACCGTGGCCGTCGTATGCGGGTGGCCGATGCGCCGCGCCAACTCCAGCGCCTCCTGGCTGGAGAGCCGGGCCTCCTGCTCGCGCCCGAGCGCCGAGTACACCATGGCCCCGAAGGCCAGCGTCGTGGCGCGCGGGTTGATCCACTGTTTCTCGGCGATGACGCGGTGGGCCTCGAGCGGCAGGTCCGGACAGGCCAGTCCCCGCTCGACATGGTCCATCGCCGCGGCCAGCTCTCCCCAGATGTAGAAGGTGGCCGCCATCATCCGGTGCCCCAGCGCGAGCAGCTCCATGTTCTGGTGGCGCTCGCCCTGCGCCACGAGCTGCGCCGCGAGCTCGTGCGCCACGCCGTACTCGGCCCGGGAGAAGGAATAGACGAAGAGCCCCCAGTAGGAGAGTTGCAGCCGGGGGAGTGCCTCGCCCACCTGATGGATGAGCTCGCGGGCCCGGTCGTACGTGCGCTCCACTTCCGCGGAGCGGTAGCCCTGCACCTGGGCCAACGGGATGCCCAGGGAGATGAGCAGCCGCAACTCCTCCTGGAGCCGCTCCGGCGTGTCCGGCAACAGGCGCAACAGCCGCAGGGCCTGTTGGAAGTGACTCACCGCTTCGCGGTTGGCCGAGCGCACGCTGGCGCGCTGCCCGGCCTGGAACCAGTAGTGGATGGCCGGCTCGTCCTCACCGGCCTCGGTGTAGTGGTGGGCGAGCAGCTCCGGCTGCGTCTGGCGTACCTCGGGGGACTGTTCCAGCAGGGCCTCGGTGATGCGGTGGTGCAGCTTCCGGCGTGCGCTGCGCGGCAGCGACTGCCAGGCCGCGTCCTGGATGAGGGCATGGCGGAACCGGTAGCCCAGCCCGGCCCGCTCGTTGAGGGGTTGAAGGAGCCCGGCCTCGACCAGCTCCTCCAGGTCGCGCTGGAGCGCCGCCGGGCTCCGGCGTGTCAGCGTGGCCAGCAGTGCGTGCGAGAAGCTGCGTCCGATGGCCGCGCACTCCTGGGCCAGTGATTTCTGCCGGGGAGCGAGCAGATCCAACCGCGCCAGCAGCAGCTCGTGCAGGGTGATGGGGATGGCGTCCGGGGTGCCTCGCTCCAACACCATGTGCGTCAGCTCCTCCACGAAGAGGGGGACGCCATCCGTCCGGGCCACCAGTTGCCGGACCACCTCCGGGGGCAGGTCGCGCCCTCCCGCGGCCTCGCGCACCAGCGTCGCGGTGTGCTCCGGAGACAACCGCTCCAGCGTGAGCCGGTGCAGCCGTGGGTGCGCGGGCCAGGGCGGGTGGAAGTCGGGCCGTGCACTGAGGACGAAGAGCATGCGCTGGGGATCCACGCGCTCCACGAGGTAGCCGAGCAGCTCCAGGGTGGAGGGATCCGCCCAGTGCAGATCCTCCACCACGGCGAGCACCGGGCGCTCCCGGGCCACGTGCGAGAGCAGCGACGCCAGTGCCTCCAGGGTGCGCTCCTTGCGCCGCTCCGGCGAGAGCTGGAGGGGAGGCCGCACCTCGGACTCGGGCAGGGACAGCAATTGGCTCAACAGGGAGGCGTGCTCCGCGGAGAGCCCCAGTGACTCCGGCCCCACCGCGTGCGAGGCGAAGAGGCGCCGCAGCACCTCGATGATGGGTTGGAAGGCACTGGTGCTGGACTGCGGCCAGCACTGGCATTGGAAGTGGACGCAGGCTTCCTGGCAGCCCCGTGCGTGCAGCTCCTGGATGAGCCGGGACTTGCCGACTCCCGGCTCGCCGGTGACGAGCACGAAGCCGTCCTGGCCCCGCCGGGCCTTCTCCCAATACGAGAGCAGCCGTTGCAGCTCCTGCTCGCGGCCCACCAGCGGTGTGAGGCCTCCGGTGATGATCGCCTTCTCGAAGCGGTACGACGATGGCCGCTCGCTCAGCACCCGGTACAGGCCCAGGCGCAACGCCCCCGAGAGGCCTTCGTAGACGAAGGTGCCGAGTGGCTCGGCCTCGAACCTCCCACGCACCAGCGACCAGGTGGCCTCGCTGGCGGCCACGGTGTGGGGCCCGGCCCGGGCCGCCAGCCAGGTGACCACCTTCGGGGCCTCGCCCTGCAACACGAGCGTCCGGTTGCCGTGCTCTCTGGGGGGCTCGCTCAGCGTCACCTGATCCGTGTGCAGGCCCACCTTCACGGCGAGCACGTCCGAGGCGAGCCGGGGCAGCTTGCGCTGGAGGGCGGCGGGCAGCTCCCGGGCCAGGGCCAGCCCCGCCTGGACCGCGTGCTCCGAGTCATCCTCGCGCACCGCCGGGTAGCCGAAGCAGGCCAGCACCTCGTCGCCCATGGCCAGGACGATGGAGCCCCCGCGCTGCTGGACGAGCTCCGCGCACTGCTGGTGGAAGGCCTCCTCCAGCTCGCCGATGTCCTCGGCGTCCAGCGCCTGCCCGGGCGCGGCCAGCCCCGTCAACCGGCAGGACACCAGCGTCACCTGCCGCCGCTCGGGCCTCACGCGGCGCGGGGCCTGCCCGCGCAGGCCGAGCGACTCCCTCACCTCGCGCAGCTCCTCGACGAGCTCCTGCGCCGTCTGGTAGCGCCGCTCGGGAGGCTTGGCCAGCATCGTGCGCAGCAGCGGCTCCACCTCCCGGGGCAGCTCCGGGTGGTGCTCCCTCACGGACGGGATGGGCTCGGGGGAGAGCACCCGGGCGCGCAGCTCCTGCAGGTGGGCGTTCGGGTAGGGCGTGGTGCCGGTGAGCATCTCGTGCAGCACGATGCCGGTGGACCAGATGTCCGTGCGTTCGTCCTGCCGCTCGCTCCGCCATTGCTCCGGCGCCATGTAGGCCGGCGTGCCGGCGTTGGGCAGATCCTGGAAGCCCGGAGTGCTGCCCTCCTCCAGCAGCCACGCCAGGCCGAAGTCGAGCAGCTTCACCTCGCCCTGCTTCGTGAGGAAGACATTGCTCGGCTTGAGGTCGCGGTGGATGACGTGGTGCTCGTGGGCGTGGGCCAGCCCCGCGGCGATGCCCGCCAGGATGGCGAGGGCACGCCCTGGCTCCAACCGGGGCTCGCGTTGCAGCAGCACGGAGAGGGACTCACCCTCCAGACACTCCATGACGAGGAAGGGGATGCGCGGCTCCCAGGCGGCTCCCACCCACTCGGACGTGTCGAAGAGACGGACGATGTTCGGGTGGGCGAGCTGCGCGATGGCCAGGGCCTCCTGCCGCAGCAGGGAGAAGAGCTGGTGCTCGCCCAGGGGCGAGCCGGGGAGCAGGAACTTGAGCGCCACCTCGCGCCGCAGCTGTGCGTCCCAGGCGCGGAACACCCGGCCCATGGTGCCACCGCCGAGCTGCTCGAGAATCTCGAACCGCTGGCCGTCGCCGCCGCCCAGCCGCTCGCCGAGCGCGGGGATGCGCAGCAGGGCGGACTCCTGGGAGACGGCCTGGAGCAGCTCGTCCCCGAAGTCCGAGTCCTCGAACCCGGAGCCCGAGCCGCCTCCCGTGCCATTCCGACCGGTGTTTCCCGCCATGGTCTTCCCCCAGCATCCCCACCCGGCTCCGGTGTCGCGTGCCGCGGCACCCGACATGGCTGGGCCCCAAGTTAGGGAGCGACCAGACCCCGGGCAATGCAAGCGGCCCGGCGGGGCAGGAAGGCGTTGGCCATCCACTTCCTGGAGAGAGTCGCGCCGCCGTCCAGGTGACTCGCCCGGCGGCTCACACCGGGATGGGGCGGACTCCCTGAAGGGTTGTGCACCGAGCACCGGGTCCGCTCATCTCCCGCCGGCGCGTGAAGCTGGTCCGTACGTGTGGAGGAATGGCAGCGGACGCTGGTCTACCTGCCCGCCTTCATGACGCTGCTTCGCTCCTCTCCCTTCCATCGCCTGCCCCGGCATCTGGTGCCCTTGGGGGTGCTCGCCCTCTGCCTGCTGCTCACGTATGGCGTGTGCGTGCTGCTGGGGTTGTCCGCGCGTGCGCGGGACGAGGCGCGCTTCGAGAACCTGGTGCAGTTGACGTCCGACCGCATCCAGCGCCGTCTGGACACGTACATCGCCCTTCTTCAGGGGACCGAGGGGCTGTTCGCCACCCAGCAGGAGGTGACGCCGCAGGAGTTCTCCGCGTACGTGCGGCTCTTCGAGCTCCACTCCCAGTACCCGGGCATCCAGGGGCTCGGCTTCACGCGGCGCTTCTCGCGCGAGGAGCGCGCCCAGGTCGAGCAACGGGCGCGCACCACCCTGGGCCTGCCGGGCTTCCATGCCTGGCCCGAGGTGCCCGGGGACGAGCTCCACTCCATTACCCTGCTGGAGCCGCGCGACATGAGGAACCTGGCGGCCATGGGCTACAACATGTACTCCGAGCCCATTCGCCAGGAGGCGATGGCCCGTGCCCGGGACACGGGGGAGCCCGCCCTCACCGGGAAGGTGACGCTCAAGCAGGAGATCCGCGAGGACAAGCAGGCGGGTTTCCTCCTGTACCTGCCTGTCTACAAGGGAGGGCGCGTGCCGGCCACGCTGGAGGAGCGGCGCGAGCTGCTCGAGGGCTTCGTCTACTGCCCCTTCCGCGCGGATGATCTGCTCAACGGCATCTTTGGCGCCGAGCGGCACCCCCGCGTGGCCTTCCAGCTCTACGACGGCCTGGAGGTGGACGAGGCGCGCCTGATGCACCGCTCGCACCCCGAGGCGTTGGCGTACGAGCCGATGTTCACCACCACCACCACGCTGTTGGTGGCGGGGCGGCCCTGGACGCTCACCTTCTCCTCGCTGCCGGCCTTCGACGCGACGGCCTCGCGGCCCCTGGTGCTGCTGCCCTTCTCGGGGCTGGGCGTGCTGGTGAGCCTGGGCTTCTTCTTGATGATGCTCGCGCAGGTGCGGGCGCGCGGGGATGCGGAGCGGAGCGCGGACGAGCTGCGCGTGGCGCTCGCCGAGCGGGCCCTCGTGGAGGAGCAGCTGCGCGAGGCGGACCGGCGCAAGGACGACTTCCTGGCCATGCTGGCCCACGAGTTGCGCAACCCCCTGGCGCCGGTGCTCACCGCCGTGCAGCTCATGGAACGCAAGCAGCGGGCGGGCCTGGGCACGGAGCGGGAGCGCGAGGTGGTGGAGCGCCAGGTGCATCACATGCGGCGGCTGGTGGATGACCTGCTCGACGTGTCGCGGGTGACGCGGGGGAAGATTCAACTGCGCACGCACCCGATGGACCTGGTGGCCTCGGTGGGGCGGGCGGTGGAGGCGGCGAGGCCCTTCGCGGAATCGCGGGAGCACACGCTGCGCGTGGAGCTGCCGGACGGGCCGGTGTGGACGGAGGCGGACCCGGTGCGGGTGGTGCAGATCTTCACCAACCTGCTGCACAACGCGGCGAAGTACTCGGAGCCCGGAGGCCGCATCACCCTGACGTTGGTGCGCGAGGGCGGCGAGGCGGTGGTGCGGGTGGCGGACACGGGCACGGGCATTCCAGCCGAGGCGCTACCGCACCTCTTCGAGCCCTTCATGCAGGTGGCGCGCACGCTGGACCGGGCGCAGGGAGGGCTGGGGCTGGGGCTGACGCTGGTGAAGCAGTTGGTGGAGATGCACGGCGGCCGCGTGGAGGCCACGAGCGAGGGCGTGGGGAAGGGCAGCGTCTTCACGGTGCGCCTGCCGCTGCTGCCCGAGGAGCGCGTGCCGGTGGCGCCGGTGGAGGTGCCGGCCGGGCGGGAGGTGTCCACCGGGGGGCGGCGGGTGCTGGTGGTGGACGATAACGTGGACGCCGCGGAGCTGCTGGGCGAGGTGCTGGAAATGGACGGGCACCGGGTGACGGTGGTGCATGACGGCGCGGCGGCGCTGGAGCACCTGGGCGCCGAGGCTCCCGAGGTCGTCTTCCTCGACATCGGGCTGCCGGGGATGGATGGGTACGAGGTGGCGCGCAGGATTCGCGAGCGCTCGGGCGGCGCGGGTCCGCGGCTGGTGGCCGTGACGGGGTATGGACAGGCCTCGGACCGGCAGCGCTCGCGCGAGGCGGGCTTCGATGCGCACCTCGTCAAGCCGGTGGAGCTCGAGCAGGTGCGCGAGCTGGTGGCGGACGCGGGCGCGGGTGGGCCCGGTGTCTCCACGGTGAACTGAGCGCGTGTTTTCGACCCTGTCACTGCGCGGCGCGTCGTAAGGGCCGAATGTTGGGAAACGGACCTTCTTTCCGAGCCTGCCTGCTCCCCTGGGATTACCGGGTTTTGCCGGGCACTTGCTATGCTCTCAATTCACGCAGTTGTCACTGTGGGGGAGCGCGAGTGTCCTTCGTCCAGTTGCCCGAGAGCGTTACCACCTGCCGCAACCTCGTGGGAGGCGAGTGGCTGGTGCCACGCGATGCCTCCCTGCTCGACATACACAGTCCCTATACCGGAGGGGTCATCGGCCGTGTGCCGCTGACGCCCGCGGAGGGGGTGGCCCAGGCGGTGGAGGCCGCCCGGGCCGCGGCGCCCGGTTGGCGCGCCACGTCCCTGCGCGAGCGCACCACGCTCATGGGCCGCTTCCGCCACCTGCTCGAGGCGAACCTGGAGCGCCTGTCGCATCTGGCCGCCAGCGAGGCCGGCAAGACGGTGGCCGAGGCGCGCGCGGGCCTGCTCAAGGGCATCGAGGTGTGCGACTTCGCGCTCTCGCTGCAGAACCTGGACACCGGCGGCGCGATGGAGGTGAGCCGCGGTGTCTCGTGCGAGTTCCGGCGCGAGCCGCTCGGCGTGGTGGCGGGGATTACCCCGTTCAACTTCCCGGCCATGGTGCCGTTGTGGATGTTCCCCATCGCCGTGACGGTGGGCAACGCCTTCATCCTCAAGCCCTCGGAGAAGGTGCCGCTGACGGCGTGCGCCATGGGCGAGCTGATGGTGGAGGCGGGCATTCCGCGCGGTGTCTTCTCCGTGGTGCACGGCGGCCGCGAGACGGTGGAGGCCCTGGTGGCCCATCCGGACGTGCGCGCGGTGGGCTTCGTCGGCTCGTCCGCCGTGGCCCGGCGCGTGTACGCGGAGGGCAGCGCGCAGGGCAAGCGCGTGCTGGCGCTCGGCGGGGCGAAGAACCACCTCATCGTCGTGCCCGACGCGGACGAGGCGCTCACCGCGCAGTCCGTGGTGGACTCCTTCACCGGGTGCGGCGGCCAGCGCTGCATGGCGGCCAGCGTGCTGCTCGCGGTGGGAGACGTGCAACACATCATCGAGCAGGTGCGTGAGCGCGCCTCGCGGCTGGAGGTGGGCCCCGGCATGGGCGCCATCATCGACCGCGCGAGCCTCACCCGCCTGGAGACGGCCATCGCCACCGCGGAGCGCGCGGGCGCGCGGGTGCTGCTGGATGGGCGCGGGAAGAAGCCGGCCGGGGAGCAGTGGGCGGGCGGCTACTGGCTCGGGCCCACCATCCTGGACGGGGTGCGCCCGGACATGGAGGCGGCGCAGCGGGAGTTGTTCGGCCCGGTGCTGGCCATCGTCCGCGTGCCCACGCTGTCGGCGGCGCTGGAGGTGGAGAACGCCTCGCCCTATGGCAACGCGGCCTCCATCTTCACCACCAACGGCGCGGTGGCGCAGGCGGTGGTCGAGGGCTCGCGCGTGGGCATGGTGGGCGTGAACGTGGGCGTGCCCGTGCCTCGAGAGCCCTTTTCGTTTGGTGGTACCGGCGAGTCCAAGTTCGGCCACGGTGACATCACGGGGGCGTCCAGCCTCGGTTTCTGGACGGACCTGAAGAAGGTCACCCGCAAGTGGACCTCGCGGACCGATGGCAGCTGGATGAGCTGAGAGGATTCGAAATTCCCATGCCTGATAAGAAACCCGTCAATCACATCCGTCTCACCTCGCATCCGGACAGCGACTCCCAGGTCACCCCCATCCGCTGGGGAGACCCGGAGCCCATGCGCCGTGGCCCCGTCATCGCCACGCTGACGGATCCCTCGCAGCGCAACGTCATCGGCACGCACTCGGGCTCGTACGCCATCTACCGGGCCGTCGCCGTGGCCGCCGGGCAGCTCACGCAGGACCACCGGGCGGACCTCACCAACACCGCGCCCGCGGTGCAGATCGGCCCCCACAAGGCCTGGGCGGACCCCGAGCGCATCGTGTCGATGGACCCGTGGGGCGCGGTGGCGCCGCAGGCCTTCCGCTCCTGGCTGGACCAGGGCGTGGACCTCCGGCCTTCCATCGCCATCACCCGCGCGCACATCAACATGCCCGAGCTGCGCGATGCCATCACCGCCGGCCGCCTCAAGCCGGACGGGAACATCCTCTGCGCCAACGGCGACGTGAGCGTGGTGAAGGCCGCCGTGGAGCCGGTGTGGTACCTGCCCGGCATCGCCAAGCGCTTCGGCCTCACGGAGGCGCAGCTGCGCCGCGGCCTCTTCGAGCAGACCGGTGGCATGTTCCCCGAGCTCATCACCCGCTCGGACCTGGAGGTGTTCCTGCCGCCCATTGGTGGGCTCACGCTCTACTTCTTCGGGGACATGGACACCATCTCCAACCCGGACATCCCGCTGGCCGTGCGCGTGCACGACGAGTGCAACGGCTCGGACGTGTTCGGCAGCGACATCTGCACGTGCCGGCCCTATCTGACGCACGGGATTGAAGTGTGCATCCAGACGGCCCAGCAGGGGGGAGCGGGTGTCATCGCCTACTCGCGCAAGGAGGGCCGCGCGCTGGGCGAGGTGACGAAGTTCCTCGTGTACAACGCGCGCAAGCGCCAGGAGGGCGGGGACTCGGCGGCCACCTACTTCCACCGCACCGAGTGCGTGGCCGGTGTTCAGGACATGCGCTTCCAGGAACTGATGCCGGACGTGCTGCACTGGCTGGGCATCACCCGCATCCACCGCTTCGTGTCCATGAGCGACATGAAGCACGACGCCATCGTGCGCTCGGGCATCGAGATTCTCGAGCGCGTGCCGATCCCGGAGGAGCTGATTCCCGCGGATGCGAAGGTGGAGATGGAGGCCAAGAAGGCCGCTGGCTACTTCACCACGGGCAAGGTGGCCACGAAGGAGGAACTCGTGGAGGTGAAGGGCAGGTCACTCGATGCGTGAGCCTTCATCCACGGTGGCGTACCTGCGCAGCCCTCGCGCCATCCGCGAGCGCTGCCGGGCCCTGTTGGAGCTGGGCATCGCCGGCCAGCTGAAGCACTTCCGCGTGGACATGGAGCGGCTGCCCGCGGTGGCGGACTACGTGCTGGCCGTGACGCGCGAGTCGTACCCCACGCTGGACATTCCGGTGCACAGCCGGTGGGGGCACTTCGACGTGGGCGGTGTGCGGCGCAACGCGGAGCTGGATGCGCGGCTGGCCTCGCTGCCGCGCGCCGAGCGGGCCCGGGCGAAGTTGGACCTGGTCATCACGAGCGTGCTGCTGGACGCGGGCAGCGGGCCCACGTGGAAGTACGTGGAGCCCGGCGGTGGCACGTATGCGCGCTCCGAGGGCCTGGCCGTGGCCAGCTTCCGCATGTTCCTCGCGGGGGCGTTCTCCTCGGACCCGAGCCAGCCGCCGCGGGCGGACGCCGAGGGGTTGCAGCGGTTGACGCTCGAGTCGCTGGCGCGGGGCTTCCAGGTGACGGAGGCCAACCCGCTGGCGGGCCTGGAGGGCCGGCTCGCGCTGCTGCAGGGGCTGGGACGGGCGCTGCCGAGGCCCGGCGCACTGTACGACCAGGTGTCGGCGTGGGGCCCGCGCGTGCCCGCGGCCGAGGTGCTGGGACGGGTGCTGGAGTCGCTGGGCTCCATCTGGCCCGGGCGTGTCACGCTGGAAGGGGTGAACCTGGGCGACGTGTGGCCGCACTCGATGATGGGGCGCGAGGGGAGCCCGGAGTCGCTGGTGCCCTTCCACAAGCTGTCGCAGTGGCTGACATACTCACTGCTGGAGCCGCTGGAGGAAGGCGGCGTCACGGTGACGGACCTGGACGTGCTCACCGGGCTGCCCGAGTACCGCAACGGAGGCCTGCTGGTGGACATGGGCCTGCTGGTGCCGAGGGACGCGCGGCTGCTGACGGAGGCGTACGCACCGGGCTCGGAGCCGATCGTGGAGTGGCGGGCGCTGACGGTGGCGCTGCTGGACGAGGTGGCGAAGCGGGTGCGCGAGCGGCTGGGGATGACGGCGGAGCAGTTGCCGCTGGCGAAGGTGCTGCAGGGCGGGACGTGGAGCGCGGGCAGGAAGATCGCCGCGGAGAAGCGTCCGGGAGGCACGCCGCCCATCCGTATCGAGAGCGACGGGACGGTGTTCTGAAGTGCCCTCCCTCTCCCTTTTTTTTCCAATACTCGAGCAACCAGGAGAGCGCCGTGACGTACCCTAACTGCACCGTGGTGGACCACCCGCTGGTGAAGCACAAGCTGACCCTGATGCGGCGCAAGGACACGAGCACGGCCTCGTTCCGCGCGCTGTTGCAGGAGATTTCCCTGTTGCTCGCCTACGAGGCGATGCGGGACTTGAAGGTGCGCGAGGAGACCATCGAGACGCCGATGATGGAGACGGTGGCTCCGGTGCTGGACGGAAAGAAGCTGGTGCTGGTGGCGATCCTTCGAGCGGGGCAGGGCATCCTGGACGGAATGCTGCAACTGGTGCCGAGCGCGCGCGTGGGACACATCGGCATGTACCGGGATCCGAAGACGCTGGCGGCGGTGGAGTACTACTACAAGGTGCCGAACCAGCTGGCGGACCGCGACGTCATCATGTGTGACCCGATGCTGGCGACGGGGAACTCGGCGGTGGCGGCGCTCAACCGGGTGAAGCGGAGCAAGCCGGGGAGCCTGCGGTTCGTGTGTCTGCTGGCGTGCCCCGAGGGCCTGGCGAACCTGCGCGAGCACCACCCGGACGTGCACGTCTACACCGCCGCGGTGGACGAGAAGCTGAACGAGCACGGCTACATCCTGCCGGGCCTGGGAGACGCGGGAGACCGGCTCTTCGGTACGCGGTAGCTCGAAGTCCGAGGGCCATGCATGCTGCGGGAGCATGAGTGAGTGCTCCTGGCCGCGGATGGCCGTGGCCCTGTGGTGGCTGGTGTTGGTGTCGTGTGCCACGTCCCCGGAGGTGTTGCCTCCGGAGGGGCGGAGTGCGTGTACTACCTCCTCAAAGATGACATACGCACCGTGGGACGCTGGCACCTGAGCCATCCCGTCGATGAACACGGCGAGAAGGTCAATCCCTGGCAGTTCACCAGGAGCCAATGGTTCGAGTCTCAGGAGACCATCCATTTTCCCGTGAAGCCCGACGGACTGGCCTTGGAGTTCACCCTGGATGCCTTTCTGACTCCCGTGGTCCACGGCCGCGTTGTCCATCTTTTCGAGCGAATGGGTATCCAGGAGGTGCAGTTCATCTCCATCCAGGTCGAGGGCCATTCCGAGTCCTATTTCATCCTCAATACCCTGCGAGTCATCCGCTGCATCGACGACGCCCGGTGCGAGGAGGTGCAATACTGGAAGCCTGAGGACGGCGAGCCCGAGAAAGTGGGCGAGTATCGGCTTGTCGCGGGCCTGCGCATCGACCCGGCGATGGTCGAAGGAGCCCGTATCTTCCGTCCCTGGGGTTGGCCGCTGGCACTCCTTCTCTCCGAGGAACTCAAGCAGGCCCTGGAGGCTGAGCACATCACCGGCACGCGGTTCGTCGAGGTATGAGGCGGCGCTTGGGCTGTCCTCACCCGACGCCTCCATTCACACTTCAGGCAGGCGAACACGCCCAGCGTGAATGGCCCGCGCAGCAGCCCGGCCTCATCCAGTCGCGGTGTCCGCTCCTTCTTCAGTTCCGCCGACGCCGCTGCCTCAGGAACTGGGCTCGCCTTTTGTGGCTTGCTCGAAGCTCGGGTTGATCGGACGAAGCAATTGCTGGATGTTGTGCCCTGAATCGGAGGCAATCATGGACGTTCCGCAACTGCTCTCGGCGTCACCGCTACGCGTCTTTGAGTGGGCAACAGGGAAAACGGACGCCGAAGTCGTGCGGATCGTCCTGAACGCCTCTCTCTTCATCCATCCGAGCGTGGTGCGTCGGAAGCCCGTCATGCTTCCCGACTGTGTGCGTACATCGAATGCGCATCACCCGGGCAAGAAGAAGGGCGACGTCTCCGACTGGAAGGGGCGGCAAGTCAAGGTCTGCGACAACACGACTGCGAGGGTTGCCTTTGGTCGGTACATTGGCCGTTCGATGAATGGGGAGAATCGTGAGGTGGCGGTGGGCTGGGAAGTGGCGCACATCTGGGCCACGGTCCACGACCCTCAGTACTTCACCGCCGGCTGGAACATGTACCTGATCCCGGGCTTTCTCCGAGTCCTCACGGAGGAGCAAGCTCAGATGCCGCTATTCGCGAAGTGCCTTCAGTTCGTTGCCTGGAACCTGTTCTTCAAGGACCCGGTGGCTGAGCCTGCGACACCGCCGGCGCGACCGTCGAATGATGTTCCCGAGTGGCTCATCACTTTTGAACCGAGGTTCGCTAGCGCGACCTGAGGTGGAAATGACATGCCGAGAAGACTGGTGCTCCTGGTTGCGCATCCAGAGGACGAGCAGACCTACGAGAACGGTTGGAATGAGATGAACGACCAGCTTGAGTTCATCACGACGAACCGGAAGATCCTCAACCAATGTCTGGATGCGTTGGATGGCGGCGACGAGTGGGTCTATGTGCAGAGAATGGAATACGGTCGTTGCAAGAGCAGAATCATCGGACGGGTAAAGGTAGCGCAGGTCGACGAGTCCGCGATGCGCGTACGGTTCGAGAACTGGGAAACCTATGACGCCGCGCCCTCCCGCGCGTTCGGAGGTTCTACCTTTGCCGAATTTCCCGAGTGACCAGGCAGTACTCCATGAGCTACCGGCCGGAGCATGAGAAGGGATGAATGTCCGGTGGGTCCCGGCGCCGCCGGCTGGCGACGCGTTACCTGGTCTGATGATGAAACGAGCGGTATGCTCAAACATTTCGATTTGAAAGATGACAGATACCATCGGGGGCGCTGGCATCTGGGAAGTCCCAGGGATGAGCAGAGGCAGCGAATCGACCCCTGGCAGTTTTTCAAGGGTAGATGGCTTGATCTTCAGGGAACAATCCGCTTTCCGGTGAAGCCTGATGGGGTGGAATTGGACTTCTGTTGGGCTGCGGTCTCCATCCCCGTGGTGCACGGCCGCTTCGTCCAACTCTTCGAGCGTCTGGGCGTCCAGGACGTGCAGTTCATCCCAGCTCAGGTCGAGGGGCACGCCGGGCCCTTCTTCATCCTCAACACGCTGCGCACCCTCCGCTGCATCGACGATGCCCGGTGCGAGGAGGTGCAGTACTTCAAGCCCGAGGACGAGCAGCCCGAGAAGGTGGGCGAGTACAAGTACATCGCGGGCCTGCGCATCGACCCGGCGAGGGTGGGTGATGCCCGCGTCTTCCGTGCCTGGGGTTGGACGGGCTCGCTCATCATCTCCGAGGACCTCAAGCAGGCGCTGGAGGCCGAGCGCATCACCGGCACGCGGTTCGTCGAAGTGTGAGGGGGCAGTGGCGATTTCCTCACGAGGTCATGCATGCTGAGGGAGCATGAGAGCGTGCTCCTGGCGGCGCATGGGCGTGGCCCTGTGGTGGCTGTTGTGGGTGTCGTGTGTCCCGTCCCCGGAGGTGTGGCCTCCGGAGGGGCGGAGAGCGGCGCGGCCCTCGGTGGTGCGGACGAGCACGTTGCCCGGAGGCGCACTGCGGCTGGCCTTCGAGCCGATGGCCGTTGACCTCGCACTGGAGCGGGTGAGGGTGGAGGAGGCGAGGTCGGTGCTCGCGGCCTTCCATGCGTCCCTGCCGCGAGCAGAGGGCCGGCGCTTCCGGCTGGTGAGGACGTCGACGGAGCCGGGGCCGGAAGAGTGGGAGCGGCGGCTGAGGGAGGAGTTCATGTCCGGGTTCGGAGCGCCGGAGGTGGCGCTGCCTGGAGCCCTGGAGACGAGCCAACTCCTCATGGCGCTGAAGTTGTCGCCCCGCTACATGGGCGAAGGCGTGCGGGAGGCGGCGAGGGAGCTGTTCAGCTCGCGCGTCTTCCTGACGAGCGTGGGGCTGTCGGTGCTGGTGTACTTCACGGCGTGGCTGGTGCCCGAGCCGGTGTTCAGCAAGGCGTGGGTGGCGACGTGGACGCTGAGGCTGGCGCTGGCGGTGGGGGCGGTGGAGTTGAGCCGGTTCGCGCATGCGTGCGTGAGGCTGTACCAGGAGGCGCAGGCGGCGAGGACGGAGGAGGAGTTGGAGGCGGTGGCGGAGCGCTTCGGCAAGGCGGTGGGGGGCACGGGGCTGAGGGTGATGATGCTGGTGGCGAGCATGGGAGTGGCCAAGGGGTTGCCCGAGGTGCCGAGCGGAGGGCTCGGGGCGTTGCTGCGCTGGCCCCGGTTCGCGCTGCCCGAGGGGCTGTCGATGGGGGGCGCGCAAACGGTGCAGATGGTGGCCGATGGCACCGTTGTCGTGACAGGAGTGGCGGCGGGCACGGCGGCGGCTTCCTCGGTGGGCAGCGCGTGCACGGACGGCGCCGAGAGCCAGGAGGGCTACCACTGGCACCACCTGGCCACGAACAAGAATGAAATCTCGACGGTTTCCGGAGGGCCCTGGACGCCCAGGTTCGAGCAACTCTTCGAGTTGGCGGGGATGAGCCTGGATGCAGCGGAGAATCTCGTCTACCTCAAGGGCCACAGGGGACCTCACCCCGAGGCATACCATAGAGAGGTATATAGGACGCTTGCCTCGGCGACTGAAGACTGCGGGTCCCTCTCTCAATGCAGGAGCAAGCTCGCTGAGGCACTCCAGAGAATCGCTAGAGAGGTCTGCACTCCTGGCTCACGACTCCATACGCTCGTGACAAAGTCGCAGGATTGAGGAGCCAACGAGAATCATGCCCAGGTACTTCGAGCTGGAGGATGACCTCTACCATCCGGGTCGCTGGCACTTGAGGAGCCCCCTGGATGAGCAAGGGGAGCGAATCAACCCCTGGCAGTTCTTTAAAGGCAGGCAACTCGAGCTCCAGGGATTGGTCCGCCTGCCCGTCAAGCCGGATGGGGTGGCGTTGGATTTCAGCTGGGCCGGAGTTTCCATCCCCGTGGTGCATGGCCGCTTCGTCCAGCTCCTCGAGCGTCTAGGCGTCCAGGACGTGCAGTTCATCCCGGTTCAGGTCGAGGGCCACGCCGGGCCCTTCTTCATCCTCAACACGCTGTGCACCATCCGCTGTATCGATGATGCCCGGTGCGAGGAGGTGCATTACTGGATGCCGGAGGATGGTCAGCCGGAGAAGGTGGGACGGTACCGGGTCGTCGCGGGCCTGCGCATCGACCCGACCAAGGTGGGCGACGCGCGCATCTTCCGCACCTGGGGCTGGTCACAAGGTCTCATCGTCTCCGAGGAGCTCAAGCAGGCCCTGGAGGCCGAGCGCATCACCGGCACCCGCTTTGTCGAGGTGTGAGCGGGCATTCCCCACGGCCCCGGATTGCTTTTGGCCCGGACCGCGTTTATTTCTATGGAACGATGGTTCTCCTGACGTGCCAGCGTCGATTTAGCCGCCCCCCGAGCCCCACCAGGCGCCGGGAGGCCGTGCTGCGTCGCTAGCCCGTTCTCCCTTCGCGGATCGCCTCTCGGCGTGACGCTCGCCTGGACCAGGGGTCCGGGGGGTGTCCGAGCGTCCCGGCGTCTCCTGACGCCGCCTCCTTCCACTCCAGCCCGAGAGCCCTTCCATGTCCGTCTGCATCCTCAGCACCGACGCCGTCCGCCGTGCCCTCTCCATCCGCGACTTGACCGATTCCTCCGCCGGCCCTCATGCCATGCAGCGTCTCGTCGAGGACGTGCTCGCCGCCCTCCGTGACACCTGGCGCTGCGATGTCCTCCTGCACCGGCGCAGCCCCATCGTCTCCGTCTCCGACAACTACGACCGGCTGCGCTACCCGCCCGACGGCGCCGCCCGCGACGCCCGCTACACCCGCTACGTCTGTGACACCGCCCTGCTGCGCACCCAGACCTCGGCGATGATTCCTCCGCTGTTGCGCCAGCTCGCCGCCTCGCCCCGTTCTCCCGGCGACGTGCTGCTCGCCTGTCCCGGGCTCGTCTACCGCCGCGACTGCATCGACCGGCTCCACACCGGTGAGCCCCACCAGATGGACCTCTGGCGCATCCGCCATGGCGCGCCACTCGGGGTCCAGGAACTGCTCCACCTGGTGGAGACCGTGGTGCGCGCCCTGCTCCCCGGCCGAGAGCTGCGCACCACTCCCTCCCAGCACCCCTACACCACCAATGGGCTCCAACTGGACGTCCGCCACGACGGCGAGTGGGTGGAGATCGGCGAGTGCGGCCTGGCCCACCCCGAGCTGCTCGCCGACAGCGGCCTGGACCCGTCACGCGTCTCGGGGCTCGCCATGGGGCTCGGGATGGATCGCATCCTCATGTTGCGCAAGGGCCTGGACGACATCCGCCTGCTGCGCGCCGAGGACCCGCGCATCGCCTCGCAGCTGCTCGACCTGGAGCCGTACCGCGAGGTCTCCTCCATGCCCGCCGTCCGCCGCGACCTGTCTCTCGTGCTCGAGGGTGATACCACCCACGAGGAGCTCGGAGACAGGGCGCGCGCCGCGCTCGGCGAACAGGCCGGCGTGGTGGAGTCCGTCGAGGTGCTCTCGGAGACGCCCTACGAGTCCCTGTCGCCCACCGCCGTCCGGCGGCTCGGCATCGCTCCCGGGCAGAAGAACGTGCTGCTGCGCGTGGTGCTGCGCGCGCTCGACCGCTCGTTGACCCACTCCGAGTGCAACGAGCTGCGCGACCGCCTCTACGCGGCCCTGCACCGGGGCTCCGCCTGGCAGTGGGCCTCGGCCGCGCACCCTTGAGGCATGCCCCGGAGGCAGGCCCCGGCGTGGGGGACTACTCCGCCGCGCCGGTGTCCGGCTTCGCGGAGGCCTCGCGCGCCGCCTGCCCGCGCATCTGCATCGAGCCCACCAGCCGATCAATCCACATGTGGCTGATGCCGAAGTTCTTGTCCGGGCAGGCGAAGTGGTGCGCCATGTGATGCGCCCGCATCGTCTTGCCCCACTGCGTCCACGGCTTCTTGTAGTGCACCGCCCAGTGCAGGTAGTCGTAGGCGAGGTAGCCCACCACGATGCCGAAGAAGTACGGAATCGTCGCGTCCGGCCGGCTCACCAGCCACAGCAGTCCTCCGATGACGATGGCCAGCGGGATGCTCGCGCCCAGCGGCATCACCAGCCGCTGCGGATCATCCGGGTACGTGTGGTGGTAGCCGTGGATGATGGCGTGGAAACGCCGGGTCAGCGGCCCGTTCCCCTCCCAGTGGAAGAGGTTGCGGTGCAGCGTGTACTCCATGAAGCACCACGTGAGGTACCCCAGCGGCGCGAACAGGGCCACCATCCCCCATCGTGTCGTCCCGCTCCACAGCGCCCAGCCCAGCATGCCCGTGATGAGCGGGATGTAGAAGGCGAACGGAGTGACAGGGTGGATCTTCGAGGCCGCTTCGAGGAAGTCGTTCTCGAACATCCGCGCGGTGCCGTGGCGCACGTACTCGGTCTTCATGGCCGTACCCGGGAGGGAGTCAAAAGGGTGTTGCATGGCGGACAACCGCCCGCCGCCGTCCTTATATACCCCCCGGCCGCCGCGGGGGCGTGACGAAAATCCCCGGCTTTCCCCCCGGTGTCCTCCAGTCCCTGCTGCCCGGCCCGCCTGGAGGACGGGAGGACGGGCGGGGTGTCTACCCTTGGACAGCCAGTTGCGGCATCCTGGATTTCCGTGGAGGGCATGATCCGATGCGCCGACAGCTTCTGAGCACCATGTATGGCACCCTGCTGGTGGGGAGCACCCTGCTGTCCGGGTGCGCGAGTGTCTCCAGGACCGCTTATCCCCCCATTCAGGCGGACGCGTCTCCCGAGGCGCTCGCGCGCGGCGAGAGCATCTTCCGCGGGGCCTGTGAGGGCTGCCACCGCGGGCCCGACTCGCAGCGCGCCACCGGAGCACCCATGAAGGACGCGCCCGGGTGGCTCGGCGCGCTCCACACCGCCAACCTCACCTCCCACCCCTCCGCCGGCATCGGCTCGGCCAAGGACGAGGAGCTGGCCCGCGTCATCCGCTACGGCGTCAGCCGCGATGGGCGCGTCGTCCCCATGCCCGGCTCGCCCATGGGCGACAAGGATCTCGCCGCCGTGCTGGGCTTCATGCGCTCCCAGCACGCGCTCTTCGAGGCCGATGCCACCGTGGCGCCCCGTACCCGGTTCTCCTTCCTCGGCGGGCTCGCCTGGGGGCTGGTGTCCAAGGTGCCCGCTCATCCCTCCTCGGGCATCCCCGTGCCCGCCAAGGGGCCCACCCTCGAGTACGGCCGCTACATGGCCCACGTGCTCGACTGCGCCGGCTGCCACACCGACAGCCTCGACCCCGAGGACGCCCACGGGCCCAAGGGCTTCTCCGGCGGCCGCGAGTTCCTCGGCGCCGATGGCAACCCCATCCGCTCCAGCAACCTCACCTTCGATGCCACCGGCCTCCAGGGTTGGAGCCTCGAGGACTTCACCCGCGCCGTGCGCGACGGGCTCGCCCCCGGGGCCATCGTCCGCTACCCCATGCCCCGCTACCGCGGCGCGGATGACGTGGACATGAAGGCCCTCTACGAGTACCTGCGCTCGCTCCCCCCGCGCCGCCACGACGTCCCCGGCGCCCGCCCCCGCACCGCTCCCGAGGCCCTGGCTCCGTCCACCCATGTGGCGCCCGGCTCCGTGTCCACCCGGGCCGTGGAGCCCGGCACGCCCGTGCGCACCTCGGCCGCCGCGCGGCTCGCCACCCTCGTGCTCGCCCAGGCCGAGCCCCGCAAGGAGGTGGACCCCGCCGCCCTCTTCGCCCGGCTGGGTTGCACGCTCTGCCACGCCCCGGGTGCCCGCTACCACGAGCGCATCGTCCAGGCCGCCGGCAAGCCCGAGCAGGAGCTGGCGAAGTGGATCCGCAACCCCGAGAAGTTCGTCCCTGGCACCACCATGCCCACCTACGCCTCGCTCGTCGACGAGCCCACGGCGCTCGCGCTGGCGCGGTGGATCAAGTCCGGCGGCCCGGCCGCGCGGAAGTAGGAGGCGCCCCATGCGTGTGCGCCGGGCCCTGCTCGTCGTGGACCTCGAGGGCGTGGCCGGCGTGGACTCGCCGGGGGCGCTCATCTCCGGGATGCCGGAGTACGTGCGCGCCCGCGCCCTGCTGACGGCCGAGGTGAACGCCGCGGTGGAGGGCCTGCTCGCCGCGGGCTTCCAGCGGGTGCGGGTGAGCGACAGCCACCTGTGCGGCTCCGGCGAGTCCAACCTCCTGCCCGAGGCCCTGCACCCCGCCGCCGAGCCGTGCTTCCTCCCGGAGGACGCATATGCCGCGCACCTCTTCGACGAGGTGGAGGCGGTGGCCTGTCTGGGCATGCACGCGGCGGCGGGGCCGGTGGGCTTCGCCGCGCACACCGTGGACGTGCTGGGCGCGTGGACGTGCGCCGGGCGGACACTGTCGGAGGCGGACCTCGTGCTGGCGCTGGCCGCGGAGGCCGGCGTGCCGGCGGTGTTCGTCTCGGGGGATGACGTGCTGCAGGCGCAGCTCGGGGGCCGCGTGGCCTACGTGCGCACCAAGATGGCCCTCTCCGTCACCCGCGCCTTCTCTCGCGAGCCCGAGGCCGTGCTGCCGGAGCTCACCCGCGCCGCCTCGCTGCCAGCACGGCCCGTGGAGCCCCTCCCGGACGCACCGCTCGTCCTCACCTTCAAGAGCGGGCACCAGGCGGCGCTCGCCGCCCAGGCCGGGGCCCGGCGGTTGGATCGCTACCGCGTGGAGGTGGAGGCGCCTGGCTTCCGCGAGCGCTACACGCGGGCCCTCCAGGCGGCCTCGGCCGCGGGCGCGGTGCTGGCGGACGCGGTGGCGGAGGGGCCCGGCGGCCCCGGCTTCCTCCGGGATGCCACGGCGCTCTTCCAACTGCGCGGGCCTCCCACGCACCCACCCGCCCGGCGGACGGAGGCGGTGGACCGCACGCTCGGGGCCTTCCTCTCGCTGACGGAGGGGCGGGACGACGAGGCGCGGGCCCTGCGCGCGCTGACGCTGCACATGCTGGAGGGCCATGCGCCCGGGGCCTTCACGCGCCGGGGGCTGGGGCCCACGCTGGAGGCGGCTGTGGCCGCGCTGGCCGACGTGCCGCTGGCGCTCCCCGACGGGCTGTCTCCGGACGTGGGCATGGCGCGGGTGGATGCCTGGTACGTGCGCCGCGAGCGCGGCCTGCCCCACGCCCCGCTGGAGCCGTACTTCCTCCGGGCCTACCTGGAGCACCTGGCTGGGGAAGGCCACGGCCTCCACGCGTGGCTGCTGGGGGAGATGGCCGCCACGCGCGGCCTGGACGTGCGCCTGCCCTTTCCGGCCCGCGCCATGCGCGACGTCTCCCGTGTGGCGGACCTCTACTGGCTCACGCACCTGTACCTGCTGGACACCCGCTACCTGCGCGCCGCGCCGGCGCATCCGGACGCCACGGCCTGGACGGAGGAGTTGCTGGTGGCCACGCCCTGGGTGGTGGAGCAGGGCAACGTGGACCTGGGCGCGGAGCTCGCCTTCTGCCTCCAGTGCGTGGACGAGGCCGGTGGTGGGGCCCACGAGGCCCTCCTGGCCCTGCTCGAGCGTCACCAGCAGCCCGATGGTCGCATGGAGGACGCCCACGCCACCGCTGGCGCGTTGCTCGCTTTCTCGGGAGCCGAGGAGCGCCTGCCGTAGCTCCCTGGAGTGCCTACCGGAGTTCCCACGGTGACGAATGGGCAGGCTCCGGCGGGGCCCCATCTTTCCCTGACGGGGAAATTCCTTTCCATGGAGCGCCTGTAGGTCTCTGTGCGCAGGGCCCGGGAGGTGTTGATCCTCTCACGTCCTGAGGAACCCAACGTCGCACCTTGGACGGACGTGCTGTCGACAGGCAGACCTCTACGGCTTTCCTGGAGTTCCGGCCGATGCCGGGAAATTCCCGCATCTCCACCCTGACTCTTGCCACCTGGTGAGCCCCAGGCGGCCGAGAGCCGGAGGTGTGAGCCATGGGTTTCACGTCTTTCGAAGGTCTGCGGAACGGGATGGGCGGGCGCGTGGCGGGTCGGAGCGTGGTGGCGTGGGTGCTCACGACGGCACTGGCGGCGGGCGCCACCGGCTGCGGGGTGGAGGAGTTGCCCCTGGAGGAGCCAGGCTCGGCGCCGGGCACCGTGAAGCAGGCGCTCGAGCAGTACAACGGCCTGTCGCTCAACGGCCTGTCGCTCAACGGCCTGTCGCTCAACGGCCTGTCGCTCAACGGCCTGTCGCTCAACGGCCTGTCCACCACGGACTTCGCCACCTGGTTCAACGGCAACCCGGCCGGCAATGAGCAGCTCATGCGCTACATGGTTCTCTGCGCGGTGCCCGCCAACGAGAGCCGCACCTTCAGGAACCCGAGCACGGGCCTCGTCTATACGTGGCAGGGCGGAATGGGCCTGGCGCCGGACTGGGCGGAGGGCGCGCCGGCCACCCTGGTGGAGCAGCAGGTCATCTCCGCCTGCCTGGCGGCCCACGCCAACAACTACGGGCTGCACGTCCCCATCTCCCTGCTGGGCCGCGACTCGAAGGAGGCGACCATCCCCTTCAGCTCCGAGGAGATGGCGACCTTCGCCCGCAAGGAGTCGTGCTTCTTCGGCAACGTCTTCAAGAACGAGGGGCTCTTCGCCGGCAACGACCGCAACGCGCTGGCCCTGGACGAGAGCACCTCGCGCCCGTGCGGCCTGTTGGGCTTCGGGCTGCTGTCCAACGCCTCCTGCTCGCAGGTGCAGCGCGTGGGCCAGTGCGAGCAGCACTGCACGCTGGACCCCAACGGCACGTTCTACACGCAGTGCACCGTCAACGGCGTGCAGTACAAGCCGCTCACCACCCGCATCCGCCCCCAGGACATCAACCGCTGCGGTGACGGCGTGTGCCAGCAGGGCGAGCGCTGCGGCTTCGGCATCACCGCGGACAGCTGCCTGCTGGACTGCGGCACCTGCGTCCTCTGAGCGCAGCGGCCTCAGGCCACGCGCACCCGGGGGAGCCCCTCGCGCCGCTCCACCCGCATGGGCATGGGGCCCCGGGGACGGAGGCTGACGTGGGGCTCGGGCACCACGGGCACCCCGGGCACCGCGCGCAGCCGGAAGCGCTGCGCCACCAGCGTGAGGATGAGCTGGGCCTCCATCATCGCGAAGTTGTTGCCGATGCACTGGCGTTGCCCGCCCCCAAAGGGCAGGTAGGCCCAGCGCGGCCGGTCCTTGCTGTTCTCCGGGAGGAAGCGCGTGGGATCGAAGCGCTCCGGCTCGGGCCAGAAGTCCGGGTGGCGGTGGGTGACGTAGGGGACGAGGATGACGATGTCCCCCTTGGGAATCCGGTAGCCATCCACCACGTCGTCCTCCAGGGGCACGCGGGGAATGGCCCAGATGGGCGGGTAGAGGCGCATGGCCTCCTCGAAGACACAGCCCACGTAGCGCAGCCTCGGGAGATCCGCCACCGTGGGCATCCGCCCGCCGAGCGCCGCGTCCACCTCCGCGTGCAGCGTGGCCTCCACCTCCGGGTGCCGTGCCAGCAGGTGGAACGTCCACGCCAGCGCGGTGGCCGTCGTCTCGTGGCCGGCCAGCAGCAGGGTCATCACCTCGTCGCGCAGCTGCGCGTCATCGAAGGTGTCACCGGTGTCCGCGTCGCTCGCGGCCATGAGCATGCCGAGCAGATCCTCCGCCTGCGTCCCGGCCGCGCGGCGCTGGGAGATGAGGCCGCGGACGATTCCATCCAGCGTGTCCACCGCCCGGCGGAAGGCGCGGTTGCTCCGCGTGGGCAGCCGGTAGAGCCACGGTTGGTAGGGCAGGGGGGAGATGATGCGCTCGTTGGTGACCTGGAGCGCGGTGGTGAAGGCCTCGCCCACGGCGCGGGTGTGTTGGGCCACGTCCACTCCGAAGAGGGCGCGCACCGCCACGGTGAGGGTGAGCCGCATCATCTCCTGGAACACCGGCAGCGGCGTGCCCCCGTCCGCCGCGCGCTCCCAGGCCGGCAGCATCTCGGAGAGGGTGTCCGTCATCCGCGTGCCGAGCGCCGCCAGCCGCTCGCGGTGGAAGGCGGGCTGGGCGAGCCGGCGCTGGCGCTTCCAGAAGTCACCCTCGGCGGTGAGCAGGCCGTTGCCCACCAGGGGACGCGTCTTGTCGAAGACGGTGCCCTTCGTGTAGCGGGCGCTCGCGTCGGCGAGCACGTGTTTGACGTGGTCGGGGTGCGTGAGCTGCTCCACGTAGATGTAGCCCATGCGGTAGCGCACCACGTCCCCCAGCCGCCGCTGGCTGTCGAGGTACAGGCCGAGCGGGTTGCTCGCGCGCTCGGGCAGGTGGCCCCAGAGCCAGTGGCCCGGGGGCATGGGAGGCAGCGGTGCGGAGGAAGTCATGATGGACGGGCCGTTTCGAGGAAGAGGCGGGATTGTGTCCGCCGTGGAGTGTGGGAACCAGCATCCACGGGGGGACTGACGGAACCTGACGTGTCCCCTCTTCCCCTGGGAGAGGGCCAGGGAGCGAAGCCATGGATACCCGGCTTCAAAGAATCATCGTCCGGGTGCTTTCGGGGCCGGCACATAGCGGGCCGTCGTCACGTTGCCGCCGAAGTCGACGGTGATGAACGGCTCGGCGATGTTCCCCTCGGGAATGGAGCCGGGGAGCCCTGGCTGCGGGAGGACGAGGAGCCCGCCCCCCTCGAGCGTCATGACGTGGCCCTCGCGCGTCACCGGCGTGCTCGACAGGTGGAGCGTGATGGACGTCGCCTCCACGAGCGTTTCCGGGTTCTCGAACATCGGAGTGGAGACGTGCACGGGGAAGGCGGGGACGCTCATGCCCTCGCTGGAGCACGTCCAGGAAGTCCCCTCGCCCTCTGACGGCGGGGCGGCGGCTTCCCCTGGCGTGACGAAGACGACACGGGCGGGAGTGGCCACGGTGGCCGGGCCGGCCGGGCGCAGGACGTAGGCGCAGGGCGGCTCGGGGGGGGTAAGGCTCCAGACCATCGCCCCCGCGAGCAGCACGCCACAGAGCAGCGGCAGCCACTGGCGGAGGTTCGCTCGTTGCTTCTGGCTCGGACCGGAAGGGCTCACCTGTCCAGGTATTGAGGCCAGGACAGGCGATTGGATCCCCCGGCGCTCAATACACCATCAGTCGCAGGGTGAGCGTCGAGGGCGCCGGTGGGAGCAGGCCCCCGGCCGTGGCGGTGACGTTGAATTCATACATCCCCACTTGCGTGGGCGTGCCAGAGATGACACCCGTCCCTGCATTCAAGCCGAGGCCCGGCGGCAGGGCGCCGTTGTCCGTCTTCCTCCAGGTCCACGTGACGGAGGCGGGGGTGCTCTGGAGGGTGTGGGTGTACGCCGAGCCCACGCGCCCATCCGGGACGGCGCTGCTCTTGATGCAGACCTCGCCGCCGGAGCACGAGATGGACGTGAGCTGGAGGCGGCGCACCCGGGTCTGCGGAGGCTCGTCGGAGTCCGTGACGCGGACCTCGAAGGGGGGCGTGCCACTGCCCGCGTAGGCCGCGCCGTCGAGCCTGCCATTGCCACGCAGGACGATGCCCGAGGGCAGTGCGCCACTGGAGAGCTCGAAGGTGTAGGGCGGCTTGCCGCCGGTGGCCGAGAGCGTCTCCACGTAGTCCTTGCCGCTCTCGAAGTACACGAGGACGTCCGGTCCGGCCAGGTGCAGCACGGGCCGGATGCTCACGGAGAACTCCTGGCTGGAGCGCTGGGGCTCGGCGCCCTGGTCCACCACCTCGACGGTGAAGGTGGACTGCCCGGCGGTGAGCGGCTTGCCGGAGAGCTCTCCCCGCCCGGTGTCGAAGGACAGGCCCGCGGGCAGCTCGCCCGCGGCGGAGAAGGTGTACGGAGGTGTCCCGCCGCTGACCTGGAAGCGGTGGAAGTAGCTCACCGTCTCCGTGCCGGGGCCGGGCGCATCCGGGATGAGCACGAGCGGCGCCGGGCCCGCGTCGGAGGTGCCCCCATCCGTGCCCGCGTCCGTGCCTCCGTCCGTGCCCCCGTCGGTGCCCATGCTCGAGGGCTCCTCGCCCGTGCAGGGTCCGCGCTCGCCGCAGTCCGGGAGGCAGACACCCTCGGAGGCCAGACACGTCCAGCCCGAGGCACAGGCCCCCTGCGCGTCACACGCGGGGAAGCGGGAGAGGTTGGGTTGGAAGGTGCAGGCCCCCCCGGTGCAGGTCACCACTCCGAGGAGCACGGTCAATCCCAGCCACGTCAGCCCCTGTCTCATGGCAGCTCCCAGACGAAGAAGACGGCTCCCCCCGCCCCCAGCAGCGCGCCCGCCCCCATCAGCACGTTGGCCGTGCGCGCCTGCCGCTGGCCCTCGCGCAGCCGGCCGGTGAAGCAGGAGCGGAACGTCTCGCCCTCACCCGAGCAGCCCGCGTTGCCCTGGGAGAGCACCGCCTCCGTGTTGCGCGCCGCGAGCCCGAAGCCCACCCCGGCCGCCAGCGCCACGCCTCCCGCCGCCAGCAGCACCGTGGGCCACGCGCTGCCCGGGCGCTTCACCGCGCCGGCCGACGACAGGTGCGTCTTCCTCAGCTCCTGGAAGGCCTCGCGGGCCCGCGCCTCCTCCTGGCCGGGTGGCAGTCCTTCTCCGGAGAGCGTGACGACGGCGTGGGACTCGAGGCCCTCGCGGTCCACCAGCGTGAGCGCCACGCTGCGCCCTCCGCCCACGCCGAGCGCCACCCCGCGCACCAGCCGCTGCGCGCCGAGCGCCTGCGCCTGCGCCCCCCGGCACGCCGCGTCCACGCACCCGGGGAGCCGTCCACCCCGGGCGCGCACCTTCGCCACCGTTTCCGCTCGAGGCTCCAGGCACACGCCGGAGGTGTGCTCCGCCGCCCGGCGCACGGCGTCCTCCACCTGCCGGGCCTCGGCCGTGGTCAGCGCCACCGGTTGGAAGGGGAGCAGCACCCACCGCTCACCGCTCCTGCACGGGGTTGGGCTCTGCGCCAGCGCCAGCGCCAGCGCCAGGGAGAGGAGGCTCATGGCGAGAGGTCGGGCTGTTGCTCGGGCGCCACGGGCGTCTGCCCGAGGCTGGCCATGTACCCGTTGTAGAAGCGCGGGCCGAAGGGCACGGAGAAGAGTCTGTCGCGCAGGGCGTCCTCCATGGCGCCCCGCGCGGCCAGGGCGTTGTCGCGCCAGGAGAGGCCCGCGCCATCCACCACCGCGCCCGCGCGGGCGAAGCGGAAGGAGGCCTCGCGCCCCGCGCCCCGCAGGAAATAGCCCTGCGCGAGAGGCAGTCCCAGCACCACCGAGCGCTCGCGCTCCTTGTGGAGCTCGGCCACCCGCAGGCCGCGCGCGTCCTCCACCCACAGCCGGCCCTCCAGGCCCGCCGGCAGCAGGAGGAAGCCCAGGCGCGCCTTGTCCCCCATGTCCACCAGCGCCGCCGCCCGGTCCAACGCGGGCGGCTGGATGGACACCTCGAGCCGGCCGCGCACGTCCTCCACTCCCTGGTTGGCGGCGGCGACGAAGGCGCTCAGCTCCGAGTACTCCACCCGCCCGTCCGCGTTGACGTCCGCGGCGCCGGAGAGCGCGGAGAGCACCTGGTGGCTGAAGACGCCCGAGCGGATGGCGCTCCACTCGTGGCTCTCCTGCTCGCGGGTGGTGGAGAGCACGGCGCCCACGTTGGGGTAGCGCGCCAGCTCGCGCGTGGCCAGCAGGCCCTTCACCGCCTGCACCTGGGCGGGCGCCACCGGCAGCGCGCCGCGCGAGTTGACGAAGAAGTACGAGTCACACGCGTCCACGATGAGGTGGACGAAGGCGGCGGTGCTGGGGGCGATGACCTGGGAGTAGAGGTCCGTCCGGGTGAAGGACCCGTCCAGCAGGCTCACCGCGCCCTCGCCGGCGGGCCCGCGCTTGCCGTGGCCGGTGAAGACGAAATACAGCACGGGCGAGTCGCCACGGGCCTTGTCCTCGGCCATGCGCGCGTTGAGCTGGCGCAGCGCCTCCTTGAGGGCGGCCCGGGTGGGCGGACGCGTGCGGGCGGCGAGCCCCGGGTGGAGCGCCTGTGTGTCCGCGTCCAGCACGGAGAGGAACACCGTCTCCTGGGTGCGCGAGGAGAACAGCTCGTAGTAGCGCGCGCCGTCGTCATCGGCGTAGCGCAGGGGCGCCTGCTTGGGTTCGGTGCCGGTGTTGTTGGCGATGATGAGCGCGTAGGCGACCCGGGTGGGAGCCGCGCTCGCGGCGGAGCCGGCGAGGAGCGCGAGCCAAAGCAGGGCTGCCGGAGCGCATCGGAGCTGTCGCATGCGCGGGGGTGTCTCCGGGGGGACAACGAGGGTGCTCAAGGTGCCACGGTTGCGTGTGGGGAATCCACCCGCTCCCCGTCAGGGCTCGGACCCTCCAGGGGGTGTGTTGCTCAGACGACCCTGTGCGTCATGAATGGGATGCGGCTCCCACCTGGGCGGCCCCGGGCGGATGACCTGGGTGGGTGTGGCGGAATCGGGTTCATCCCCCCACCCGTGACCGCGCCTGCCCACGGCTCCCCGGCTGGTGGGCGACCCGTGGGTAGACTGGAAGTCCTCCCCACGGAGACACTGATGACTTCCAGGTCCCTGGTGGTGCTGCTCGTCCTGGCCCTGCTGTCCAACGGCTGTGCACCGCTGACGCCACCGCCCGGTCGCGGGACACACCTGCGCTACACGCACGGTGAGGGAGCCATGGCCGCATGGGCTGGAAGCACGGATGAGCCGACCCTGCTCGAGTCCGAGGGGCCGCAGCGGCTGAACCGTCTCCAGGGCGCGCGCGAGGCGGTGGGCCCAGGTGGTGCGGAGGCACCGGAATGGCAGAGCACGCTGGCGGCACACCTGGCGTTGCTGCGGGCCGTGGACGAGGTGTCCGCCTCCACCCGCAGCGTCTCCCGTGAGCTGTCCAGACTCAGGGCCAGCCAGCAGGGTATCGCTGGCGCGGGCAACGGCCTCTTCGTCCGCTACGTCGAATATGGGGAACGTCAGCTGCTGTGGATGGATGCCGAGCTGGCCGCCGCCGCCCGGCTGGCCACCGCCGCCTCTCAGGTGGAGGAGCCAGGCATGCAACTGGCCCTGCTGCACCTGGCCGGCCCACGGCTGGAGGCCGCCATGATGGGCTCCCTGCTGCTGGCCGTGTGGTGTGACTTCCTCCGCCTCACCGACGACGTGCTCTCCCGGCGCTTCTACAGCGTGGAGCGGCTGTTCATGGACATGGACCGCTTCCAGAAGATGCTCGAGCCCGCCATGAAGGCGCTCGCCTCGCTGGAACCAGCGCAGGTGGAGGCAACGGCGGATGACGTGCCTGCCCTGGTGGGCCATCTCACCGGCGAGTTCGAGGCACTGCGTGAGACGGTGCGCAGAGGGGCGGAGAACCTCCAGAAGGCGCTGGTACTCAAGGAGTCCGTGGAGGCTCTCACCCTGGTGTCGGCGCTGAAGTTCACGCTGCCCGCGTTGCGTGCGGCGGCTCCCGCCACGTTGGGCACGGGTTTCATGGTGGGCTCTGGCGGCGTGATGATGGGCACGCGCATGGTCGTCTCCGCCGAGTGGGTGGAGATGATGCGGCGGCTGGTGCGGGCCGGCGTCCTCTCACTTCCCGCCGTGAGCGCGGCGGTGCGGATCCAGGCCGGCCAGGTGATGATGGCACACGGCGAGCTGCCGCGGGGCGTGCGCGAGGCGCTGGGCGAAGGCCCCGAGGTGCGGGCCATGCGCGTGACGGGCAGAACGGGGGCCGGCATGGCCAGGCGTCCCCGGCACCACGTCATGCCGGAAGAGTTCCGCGAGTGGTTCGAGCAGCGTGGCTTCACCGGCGAGATGGACATCGACCAGTTCTGCGTCAGGCTCGAGCAGGCCCACCATCAGGCGATCCACGGTGGGGGGAACTGGAAGCTGGGGCGCACCTGGCCCGGTGAATGGAACCGGATGATCATGGAGGCGCTGAGCAAAGCCGAGTCCAGAACAGGCCGGATGTTGACGCCGAGTGAGGTCCTGGGAACAGTCGCGAAGCGTATGCAGGACTATGGCATCCCGATGAAATTCATCCCGTGGAGAGGGCGATGAGCGACGGACGTGCCTGGCAGGGCAACGTGAAGGCGCGCCTGTACGAGCGGGTCCGCGAGCGTGGTTACGATTCACTCACCGCCTTTGCAGAGGCGCGTCCTGCCGTCCCGTTGCACTTATTGGCAGAGGAACTGGGCAAGGACGACGTTGCCGGAGTACAGGTGTTGAGCGGTCTGCTCGCGGAGGCCGAGCGGCGCAAGCAGGTCACGCGTTTTGTGCGTGATGTATTCGCGCGCTTGTGGTCACAAAGTGTCCCCGAGGGTTGGCCGGCCGTGCTGGACGACGCCAACCGTTTCAAGGTTGCCGAGGCGCTCGGCTCGTGGTTTGCCTACACCCCGGAAACTCATAAGGAGCGCGTCGATCAGGCCAGCGACGCACTCTTCATCACGCCACCTCCGTCAGGGTGGCGACCGCTCGGGCCAGACGACGAACTGCTGCTCACGCTCCTACCCGACGAAGAAGCCTGAGCTTCACCCCTGGAGCGGACCCTGGGCGAGGACCGAGTCTGGGAGGGTGAACCTCACCCGCTGGAGAGGTCGATGAGCGACGGACGTGCGTGGCAGGGCAACGTGAAGGCGCGCCTGTACGAGCGGGTCCGCGAGCGTGGTTACGATTCACTCACCGCATTCGCCGAGGCTCGCCCTACCGCCTCGTTGGTGGAGCTGGCCGAGGAGCTTGGTCCGGACGATATCGTCGGAGTGCAGGTGTTCAGTGGGTTGCTCGCCGAGGCCGAGAGGCGCAAACAGGTCACTCGTTTGGTGCGCAGTGTGCTCGTACGCATGTTGTTCCAGAGCCTCCCTGAAGGCTGGCCGTCCGTCATGGACGACGCCAACCGTTTCAATGTCGCCAAGGCACTCGGCGCGTGGTTTGGCTACACCCCAGAGACCCATGAGGCACGCGCCGAGCAGGCTATGGCTGCGCTTCGTGCCACGCCTCCACCACCCGGCTGGCGCCCACTCGGCCCCGACGACGAACTGCTCCTCTCGCTCATGCCCGACGAAGAAGCCTGAGCTTCACCCTGTGAATAACTGGTCCCTCTCCGCGCTGGGCCAGGTGGTCGACCATGAGACGGATGGCCAGGAGGGTCTGCTCGTGGCCACCACCGGCCCGTACGACGTGCTGGTCATCGACCGGATGCTCCCGAAGCTCGACGGGCTGACCCTGTTGCGGATGCTGCGGGAGGGCCACGTCCGGCCCCCCGCGCTGTTCCTCTCGGCCATGAGCGCCATCGATGACCGGGTGAAGGGGCTGGAGTCGGGGGGGGCGACGACTACCTGGTGAAGCCCTTCGCCTTCTCCGCGCTCTATGCCCGCATCTGCTCGCTGGGCCGCCAGGACGTACAGACGGTCCTCTCCCCCGGAGACCTGGAGTTGGATCTCTCCAGGGGTATCGCCAGCGGCCCTCCCCAGAGGGTGACGCGGTGCGTGACCACTGAGGAGGGGGGTCCCACGGCCCCCACCCCGCCCGGCGGGCGGCCGTGTCCCCGGGGATGGCGATTGTCGGGACCCCGAGGATCCAACCCGGCGGGCAAATCGCAATGAACCATGAGCGAGGGGTGACGGGGGTGGGCGGGGCACGGTAAGTCGCCGAGGGATGGAGTGGGATGCGCGGACATTGCAACGCTTCCGGGATGGCGAGCCGGAGACCCTGGGCCAGGTGTACCGGGCTCACGCGGAGGCGTTGGCGCGGATGCTGCGGGCCATGGCGTGGCGGGGGCGGGGTTTCGGGCAGATGAGGGGCGCGCTGGAACTGGAGAACACGGTGTTGGAGACGTTCGCCCGGGCCTTCGAGCCGAGGACGCGGGCGGCGTACGATGGGGTGCGGCCGTACGGGCACTTCCTGGTGGGCATCGCGCGCAACGTGTTGCTGGAGCAGACGCGGCAGCGCGAGGTGGCGGTGGGGTTGGAGCCCTTCGAGGAGTCGGGAGGGGTGCCCGAGGAAGGCAAGGGCCTGGCGCAGACCCTGGAGGACCGGGAGGTGGAGGGGTTGCTGGCGGCCTTCAAGGAAGGGTTGTCGGAGGAGGAGCGGCGGCTGTTCGAGCTGCGCTTCGGTGAGGAGGGGCTGGCACAGGAGGGCGCGGCGGAGCAGCTGGGGCTGACGCGCATCCAGGTGCGGCGGAGGGAGCTGGGGTTGAAGACGCGGCTGCTCGAGTTCCTGCAGGCGCGCGGGTACCTGGAAGGGATGGAAGTGAAGGGGTGGAGCTTCTTCAAGCGGCGAGGCCAGTCATGACGAGGTGTGGGGACCGGCAGGCGAAGCAGGCGCTGGAGGCGCTCTTCCGGGGCGAGCTGGACGGGGAGGGCTTCCACCGGTTGCGCGCGCACGCGGCGGGGTGTGCCGAGTGCCACGAGGCCTACGACAAGCTGGGCCGGGTGGAGTCGACGCTGGAGAAGCGCGCGTTGCCCGCGGGCCGGGAGGCGCTGCTGGAGAAGGAGCTGATGGCGAGGCTGAGCGCCACCGCGAAGCCGGCCCGGGCGCCGGTGCGGACCGGGCGCGAGAGCTTCTTCCCCCGTTTCCTGGTGCCGGCGATGGCGGGGCTGGCGATGGCGGGGGTGGCGCTGCTGGTGGTGGTGCCGCAACTGAGGACGCGCGAGTCCGAGGAGTGGCGCTCGCGTGGCGGAGAGACGGGCACGGCGGCCTGGGGCATCCGGGTGTTCTGCGTGGGCGCGGACGGACAGGTGCGGGGCGAGGCCCGGCCGGGCGGAAGGCTGGTGTGTGGGGAGGGGAGCGCGGTGCAGTTCAGCTACACGGCGCCCGAGGCGGCGAGGCTGACGGTGGAGGCGACGTCACCCGAGGGTGAGCCCTTGCGCTTCTTCCCGCCGGAGGGCACGGGGCAGGAGGTGGAGGCGGGAGTGGACGTCCTCCTGCCGTTGAGCACGCCGGTGCAGGAGGGCTGGCTCGCCGGGCCGCTGGAGGTGCGAGCGACCTTCGAGGACGCCCAGGGCCGGCGCCTCTCCCAGACGCACCTGACGCTG
>NZ_JPMI01000157.1 GCF_000733295.1 Archangium violaceum Cb vi76
TCTACCAGTCAAGCGAGCCCATCCACCGGACCCCTTGGCGTGCGACGGTGGCCCCCCCACCGTCAGTCGCGCCATGAACCCCCAGCGAGTTGTCCGAGTCCTCTTCCTGAGCATGGGCAACGCGGCCCGGAGCATCATGGCCGAGTACCTGCTGCGCCGTGTGGGGCACGGGTGCTTCGAGACCTTCAGTGCGGGCGTGATGCCGAGGGGCAGGGTGCACCCGCTGGCACTCAAGGTGCTGCGAGAACGCTTCCGGCTCGAGCCGGAGGGAGCACGCAGCAAGTCGTGGGAGGAGCTCCGGGAGGAGCGCTTCGACCTGGTCATCACGCTCTGTGACAAGGCGCACGAGGCCTGGGCGGTGTGGCCGGGACAACCCCGCGCGGCGTACTGGGATGAGCCGGATCCGGTGGCCTTCGAGGGGAGCGAGGCGGCGCGCGAACGGCTCTTCATCCAGGTGGGGCGGGAGCTGTCCCAGCGCCTGGACCTGCTGTGCGCGCTGCCGGTGGAGAAGCTGCTACACCTGCCGCACGGTGACGCGGGGGCGGCGGTGCCGCTGTAGCGATTCGATTCCCCAGGCGAACACCTCCGGGTGCCGGTGCGGGGAATCACGGGACACGTGTGCGCCCGGTTGGCTGCCCGCCCTCTGAGGGGCGTTTCCCTACCCAGGAACGAAGGTGAAGGCTCCTCGGGTTGGGAAATCGCCAAACCTCAGCACTGGAGCAGGCCTTTGAACCGTCGCAGCAGCCATTCCAGCCGTACCCAGACTGGGAAGAAGACCCGCAAGCCGACCACGCTCGCCCGCCACGCGCACGCCCGTCCACGCCGGGTCGCGACGCTCGAGGCGCTCGAGACATTGCTGGAGTCTTTGCGAGCCGTCACCCACGGAGACTTCTCCGTGCGGCTCCCGCCGGAGGCGCAGCCGCAGGCGATGGAGGAGATCGCCCACGCCTTCAACGCGATGGTGGCGATGAACCAGCGGATGCAGGACGAGCTGGTGCGCGTGGAGCGCGTGGTGGGCCGCGAGGGCCAGATGGCGGAGCGCGCTTCGCTCGGCCCGGTGAGCGGCGGATGGGCGTCGAGCATCGGCTCCATCAACTCGCTCATCGCGGACCTGGTGCAGCCCACCACCGAGGTGGCGCGCGTGCTGGGCGCGGTGGCCCGCGGTGACCTGACGCAGAAGATGGCCTTGGATCTACCGGGGCAGCCGGTGAAGGGCGAGTTCCTTCGCATCGGCACCACGGTGAACGCGATGGTGGATCAGCTCAGCTCGTTCGCCGCCGAGGTGACGCGCGTCGCGCGCGAAGTCGGTACGGAAGGAAAGCTGGGAGGCCAGGCGCGCGTGCCCGGAGTCGCCGGGACGTGGAAGGACCTCACCGACAGCGTGAACCAGCTGGCCAACAACCTCACCGCCCAGGTGCGCAACATCGCCGAGGTGACCACCTCCGTGGCCCGCGGTGACCTGTCGCGCAAGATCACGGTCGATGCGCGCGGCGAGGTGCTCGAGCTGAAGAACACCGTCAACACGATGGTGGATCAGCTCCGCTCGTTCGCGGGTGAAGTGACGCGCGTCGCGAAGGAAGTCGGTACCGAGGGCAAGCTGGGGGGCCAGGCCGACGTGCCCGGCGTCTCCGGCGTGTGGAAGGACCTCACGGACAACGTGAACCTGATGGCCTCCAACCTCACCACCCAGGTGCGAGGCATCGTGAAGGTCGTGACGGCGGTCGCCAATGGTGACCTGTCCCAGCGCCTCGTGGTCGATGCCAAGGGCGAGGTGGCCGCGCTGGCCGACACGCTCAACAGCATGACGAAGACGCTCGGCATCTTCGCCGACCAGGTGACCAGCGTCGCCAAGACGGTGGGCGTGGAAGGCAAGCTGGGCGCCCAGGCGGATGTGCCCGGTGTGGCCGGTACGTGGAAGGACCTCACCGACAACGTGAACCTGCTGGCCAACAACCTCACCGCCCAGGTGCGAAACATCGCCGAGGTGAGCACGGCCGTTGCCCGCGGTGACCTGTCCAAGAAGATCACCGTCGACGCCCGCGGTGAGGTGCTCGAGCTGAAGAACACCATCAACACGATGGTCGAGCAGCTCCGCTCGTTCGCCGGTGAGGTGACGCGCGTCGCGAAGGAAGTGGGTACGGAAGGAAAACTGGGTGGCCAGGCCGACGTGCCGGGGGTCTCTGGTACCTGGAAGGATCTGACGGACAACGTGAACTTCATGGCCTCCAATCTGACCGCCCAGGTGCGCAACATCGCCCTGGTGACCA
>NZ_JPMI01000158.1 GCF_000733295.1 Archangium violaceum Cb vi76
CCATCAACACGATGGTGGATCAGCTCAACGCATTCGCGTCCGAGGTGACCCGCGTCGCGCGCGAGGTCGGTACCGAGGGCAAGCTGGGGGGCCAGGCGCGTGTGCCCGGGGTGGCCGGTACGTGGAAGGACCTCACCGACAACGTGAACCTGATGGCCCGCAACCTGACCACGCAGGTGCGCGGCATCGTCAAGGTGGTGACCGCGGTCGCCAACGGTGACCTGACCCAGAAGCTCGTGGTCGACGCCAAGGGCGAGGTGGCCGCGCTGGCGGACACCATCAACAGCATGACGGACACGCTGGGCACCTTCGCGCAGCAGGTGTCCACGGTGGCCCGCGAGGTGGGTATCGAGGGCAAGCTGGGTGGCCAGGCCAAGGTGCCCGGTGCCCGCGGGGCCTGGAGGCAGCTGACCGACAACGTGAATCAGCTCGCCGGCAACCTGACGTCCCAGGTGCGCGCCATCTCCGAGGTGGCCACCGCCGTGACGAAGGGGGACCTGACGCGGTTCATCTCGGTGGATGCGGGCGGCGAGCTGGCCGCCCTGAAGGACAACATCAACCAGATGATCGTCAACCTCAAGGAGACGACCCAGAAGAACACCGAGCAGGACTGGCTCAAGACGAACCTGGCCAAGTTCTCCGGCATGATGCAGGGACAGAAGAACCTGGAGGCCGTCTCCCGGCTCATCATGTCCGAGCTGACGCCCCTGGTCTCCGCGCACCACGGCGCCTTCTTCCTCATGGACACCGAGGACGGCCACCCCGTGGCCAAGCTCACCTCCAGCTACGCCTACCGCGAGCGCAAGAACGTGGGCAACCGCTTCCGCCTCGGCGAGGGCGTGGTGGGCCAGTGCGCCCTGGAGAAGAAGACCATCCTCCTCACCCACGTGCCGGCGGACTACATCCGCATCACCTCCGGCCTGGGCGAGGCCAGCCCCCTCAACGTCATCGTCCTGCCCGTCCTCTTCGAGGGCGAGGTCAAGGCCGTCATCGAGCTGGCCTCCTTCCACCCGTTCAGCGCCATCCATCAAATCTTCCTGGACCAGCTCACGGAGAGCATCGGCGTGGTGCTCAACATGATCATGGCCAACATGCGCACCGAGGAGCTGCTGCGTCAGTCGCAGAGCCTCGCCAACGAGCTGCAGAGCCAGTCGCGCGAGCTCACCCAGCAGCAGGAGGAGCTCAAGCGCTCCAACTCGGCGCTGGAGGCCCAGGCCCTCGAGCTGGAGGAGAAGGCCAAGCTGCTCGAGCAGCAGAACATCAAGGTGGAGGAGAAGAACCGCGAGGTGGAACAGGCGCGCTCCTCCCTGGAGGAGAAGGCCGAGCAGCTCTCGCTCATCTCCAAGTACAAGAGCGAGTTCCTCGCCAACATGTCCCACGAGCTGCGCACGCCGCTCAACAGCATGCTGGTGCTCGCCAAGCTGCTCGCGGACAACTCCGACGGCTCGCTGGGCCGCAAGCAGGTGGAGTACGCGGAGACCATCTACTCCTCCGGTGGGGATCTGCTCTCCCTCATCAACGAGATCCTCGACCTGTCCAAGGTGGAGGCCGGGAAGATGCAGGTGGAGCCGCGCGACTCCGCCGTGGCGGAGCTGGTGGAGTTCGCCCGCCGGACCTTCGGCCCCGTGGCCGAGCAGAAGAGCCTGGGCTTCCTCACCGAGGTGGGCCCGGAAGTGCCGGCCACCGTCTTCACGGACCCGAAGCGCCTGCAGCAGATTCTCAAGAACCTGCTGTCCAACGCCTTCAAGTTCACCAGCACGGGCCAGGTGACGCTGCGCATCCGCATGGCGGACACCGAGGAGCGCTTCGCCGCGCCGGAGCTGGTGGAGGCCGACCAGGTGCTCGCCTTCTCCGTCATCGACACGGGCATCGGCATCCCCGAGGACAAGCAGAAGCTCATCTTCGAGGCCTTCCAGCAGGCGGATGGCACCACCAGCCGCAAGTACGGCGGCACCGGCCTGGGCCTCTCCATCAGCCGGGAGCTGGCGCGTCTGCTGGGCGGTGAAATCCGCGTGCGCAGCTCGCGCGGGGCGGGCAGCACCTTCACCCTCTACCTGCCGCGCAGCTACAGCGGCCCCGAGCGGGGCGAGCCGGTCAGCGACTCGGACGTGGGCTACACCCCCATGCTGCGCGAGCTGCTGCCGCGCGACGAGGTGCATGGCACCGCCGCCCCCCACCCGCTGGCGGATGACCGGGAGGACCTCGGCCCGGACGACCGCGTGCTGCTGGTGGCGGTGGATGATCTGGAGTTCGCCCGGGGCCTGGTGGCCACCGCCCACCAGAGCGGCCTCAAGGCCCTGGTGGCCACGCGCGGTGACGTGGCGCTCTCGCTCGCCCAGCGGCTCAAGCCGTATGCCATCGTCCTGCAGCTCGGCCTGCCCGTCATCGACGGCTGGAGCGTGTTGGATCAGCTCAAGCGCGACCCGCGCACCCGCCGCATCCCCATCCAGGTGGTGAGCGTGGACCGGCTGCGGGGCGCCTCGTGCGGCGGCGGCTTCGTCTACCTCGACCGGCCCTTCAGCCCCGAGGCCATCCAGGGCGCCTTCAGCCACCTGGAGCTCAGGGCCAACGGCCACCCGCGCAAGCTGCTGGTGGTGGACCCCAAGCCCGAGCTGCGTGACTGCGTGCAGCAGCTCATCGACTCCGGGGAGTCGCTGGAGATTCGCCAGCTCGAGTCCCACCGGGCCGTGGAGGCCCTGGACCGCGGCGAGGTGGACGCGCTCGCCCTGGACCTGGCCTCTCCGGGGGGCCGGGGAATGAAGCTGCTGGTGGAGCTGGTGCGCCGGCCCGCCCGTCTGCCTCCCGTGCTCCTCTATAGTGGCTCGCAGCTCCTCCCGGATGACGAGCGGCGGCTGCGGCGCTCGGCCGAGGCCGTGCTGCTCGAGGCGGCCGCCCGCTCGCCCGAGGCCGTGCTCGCCGAGGTGGGCCGCTTCCTGCGCCGGGTGGGAGACCAGTCCCGCGTCTCCGCCGAGGAGATGAGGGAGCTCTCCCGCTCGCTCGCTGGCCGCAAGGTTCTTCTGGTGGACGATGACGCGCGAAACATCTTCGCACTTACATCTGTCCTGGAGAACCATGGCATGCAGGTGACGTTTGCCCAGGACGGACGGGCGGCCATGGACCTGATGGAGAAGAATCCTGAATTGGATGTGGTTCTGCTGGACGTGATGATGCCGGAGATGGACGGCTACCAGGCGATGCGCGCCATCCGGGCGGATCCCCGGTGGGCCTCGCTGCCCGTCATCGCCATCACCGCGCGGGCGTTGAAGGACGACCGCGAGAAGTGCCTGGAAGCAGGCGCGTCCGATTACCTGTCCAAGCCGGTCGATACCGAGCGGCTGTTGGAGTTGATTCGCCGTTGGGTAGAGCCCTGCGCGGGAGCGAGATGACAGAGATGACGTGGGCCGAGGGGGGGAATAGCGGGAGCTTGCCGGTTCAACCGGAGCTGTCGCGGGCACGCATCCTGGTCGTTGACGATCATGCTCCCAACCTCCTCACCCTGGAAGCCACGCTCGGCGACCTGGGGGAGGTGGTGAAGGCGCACTCGGGGGAAGAAGCCCTGCTGCACCTGCTGCGCGAGGACTTCGCCCTCATCCTGCTGGACGTGCAGATGCCGGGCCTGGACGGTTTCGAGACGGCCCGGCTCATCAAGGAGCGCGAGCGCTCGCGCTTCATTCCCATCATCTTCCTCACCGCGCGCAGCCGGGACGCCTCGCACGTGTTCCGCGGCTACGCCCAGGGCGCGGTGGACTACGTGCTCAAACCCTTCGCGCCGGAAATCCTGCGCTCGAAGGTGTCCGTCTTCGTGGAGCTGTTCCTCAAGGAGGAGCAGCTCAAGCGCCAGGAGGCCTTGCTGCGCCGGCGCGAGCGCGAGGCACTGGAGCGGGAGAGCGCCTACCGCTACCGCCTGCTGGGCGATGCCATGCCCCTGTGCGTGTTCGCCGCCGGCCCGGATGGCCGCCTGCGTTATGGCAATCGCGCCTGGACGGAGCTGTCCGGCCTGCCCTCCGAGGCCGTGGAGAACCTGTGGCGCTCGGAGGTGATGCACCCGGAGGACCGCGAGAGTGTCCACGCCGCCTGGTGCCACTCGGTGGGCACCGGCCAGCCCTTCGAGGTGCAGTTCCGGCTGCGCTGCCAGCGCACCCAGGCGTTCCGCTGGCACCTGGGCCGTGCGGTGCCGGAGCGCAACGAGCGCGGCCGCATCACCGGGTGGATCATCACCGCCACGGACATCGACAACCAGAAGCGGGCCGAGGAGGAGCTGGCCCGGGCGAGCGTGGCGAAGGACGCCTTCCTGGCCGCTGCCTCGCACGAGCTGCGCACCCCGCTGGCCGCGGCGAAGATGCAGGTGCAGCTGGCCCAGCGCAAGTTCGGCGCCGAGCTGACGGACGGGCCCCGCCGGGCGCTCGAGGGGTTGGATCGGCAGGTGGACCGGATGACCAAGCTGGTGTCGGACCTGCTGGACGTGAGCCGGCTGCTCACCGGGCGCCTGTCGCTGGAGGTGGAGGAGTTCGACCTGGTGCCCCTGCTGCGCACCACCTGCGAGCGTCTGCAGGCGCTCTCCACCGAGCACCGGCTGCGGCTGGAAACGCCCGAGACGCTGCTCATGCGGGGAGACCCGGGGCGCCTCGAGCAGGTGGTGACCAACCTGGTGGCCAACGCCATCCGCTACTCGCCCCAGGGCGGCGAGGTGGCGCTGCGCGCGTGGTCCGAGGAGGGCAATGTCCTGCTCCTGGTGCGTGACCAGGGCATTGGCATCCCGGTGGAGAAATTGCCGGTCATCTTCGAACGCTTCGGCCAGGCCCACGGGGCGAGGTATGGTGGCCTGGGCCTGGGGTTGACCATCTCCCAGGGCATCATCGAGCAGCACGGCGGACGCATCTGGGCGGAGTCGCGGGGAGTGGACGGCGAGGGCAGTACGTTCCACGTGTGCATGCCCCTGCAGTCCTAGCTTCCGGAGTGGGAACATCCGTCGTATTAAGGAGCCGTTTTCCGAGGTGGGGAGAAAGGGATGAGGTTTGCGCGCGGGCGATCTTCCCGAAGTCGTGCGACGGCTGATTGCCGAACACATTGACTCGGTCGAGCAACTGGAGATCCTGCTGCTGCTCCAGCAGCACCCGGAGCGTTCCTGGACCGCGGAGTCGGTGGCCCGGGAGCTGCGGATCTCCCCCTTGTCCGCCGGGGATCGGCTGAAGGACATGGCTCGCTCGGCGATCCTGTCCAGGGTCCAGGGCAGCGAGGTGGAGTTCCGCTACGCGCCGGAGAGCCCTGGAATGGCGGAGGCGGTGGCGGGGCTCGCCACGGCGTACTCGGAGCGCCGGGTGACGGTCATCAACCTCATCTTCTCCAAACCCGTCGATAAGATCCGGACTTTCGCCGATGCCTTCCGGCTCCGGAGGGACGATGATGACAATGGCTGACGCGGTCTTCCTGCTGTGTGCGGCGACCAGCCTCGCCTGTGCGGTGCTGCTCCTGCGGGGGTACACCCAGAACCGGGTGCCCCTGCTGTTGTGGAGCTGCCTGTGCTTCGTGGGACTGGCGGTGAACAACATCCTGCTGGTGGTGGACCTGATGGTCATCCCCAAGGGGCCTGACCTGACCACGTTCCGTCATCTGTCCGCGCTGGTGTCACTGGCGCTCCTGGTCTTTGGCCTCATCTGGGACTCCGAATGAACGACTTCCTCTCCGGCACGGTGTTTGGCCTGTGCCTGGTCGCGGGGCTGTTCTTCTTGCGGTTCTGGAGGAAGACGCGGGACCGGTTCTTCGCCTTCTTCGCCGCCTCCTTCTGGCTGATGGGGCTGCACCGGCTGGTGTTGATGTTGATGCGGCTCACCGACAGCGAGCACGTCGTCGCGGCGTACCTCATCCGGCTGCTCTCCTTCGTGCTCATCCTCCTGGCCATCATCGACAAGAACCGGGCGGCGCCTCGCAGATAGGGACGGGCGAGGACCCCGCTGTTTGCACACGGAGGGCAGGAGACTGCTCCCGGTGATGACCTGAGTACCCACCCGGTGTCCGGTGGACGTGTCTGTCCTGCCCCGGGGCATGGCACTCCGCTTGCGATGCTTCAGTCTGGCATTGGACGGAGTGTCCGGCGGCGGTCGGTGGAGGCGTACCAGGGTATGAACGGGCGGCGTGGGTGGACGTGGGGCGTGGCGGGGCTGTTGGCGGCGGTCGTGGCCTGTGGGGGCGGCCCGCGGGACAGCGGCGAATCATCCGGGCGAGAGCGGGATGGGCAGGAGCAGGGGAGCTCGGACGCGGGCACGGTCGAGCCGCCGCCTCCTCCTCCACCTCCTCCTCCACCGCCACCGCCTCCGGTGGATGCGGGGACGGTCGAGCCCGACGCGGGAACGGTCGAACCTCCGCCGCCACCTCCGCCCCCCGTGGATGCCGGGATGCCCGACGCGGGCACGGTTGAACCCGACGCTGGGACGGTGGAGCCCGATGCGGGCACGGTCGTCTATCCCGATGCCACGGGGTGGACGTTCCTCGGTCCGGAGCACGGTGCGCCACACGAGGTGCTCGGTGTGACGGAGGACGAGGGCGGCAACCTCTGGGTGGCGGGTGGTGAGGAAGGGCTGTTCCTCCTGCGTCCGGGGGCGGCCACCTTCGAGCGCTTCACGATGGACGATGGCCTGCGTCCCTATGGCTACCTGAAGGACGGGAGCGCGCCGGTGGGGCCGAAGTACCTCGAGGTGCTCTCGGTGGCGGGAGGCCCGGCGGGGACGGTGTTCGTGGGCTACCAGGGCGCGCCGGACTGCGAGAGCAACTACTACACGCCAGGCGCGAAGAACCCGAACAGCTACAAGAGTGGTGACGCGGACAAGGTCACGCTGACGGAGACGGGCATCGAGGTCGTCCACTACGACATCTCGTCCGGCCCGGGTGTGATTGGCGAGGAGTCGGGTGGACGCGAGAAGCTCTGCTCCATCCTTCGCATCGTCTGGGACAAGAAGCACGGCAACCTGTGGTTCGGCGCGAACCATGGCTTCGCCTGGGGAGACCCGGACTACACGGGAGACCCCACCTGCAACGGCCAGCGGGAGTGCTCGGGCGTGAAGGAGCATGCGCACCCGCACATCAACGCGAAGACGGACAGCGGGCACGTCTTCCGGCTCACGGATGCGTACTACGGCGTCGCGGTGCGGCCGGACGGGGACGTGTGGTTCGGCGGGGCCAATCGCTCCACGCGCTTCCGCTACATGACCATCAAGACACCGCGGGACTTCGAGACGGCGCGCAAGCAGACGGAGAACGCCTCGGCCATCAAGAACCGCATCGACGTGTGGCCGGACCTGGTGGACGAGGTGGGGATTCCGGGCCCGGCGGACCGCGTCGACGACCTGGTGTCGGGCATGGCGCTGATGCCGGACGGCTCGGTGTGGGTGAGCTCCTTCGCGAGGGGCCTGGCCCTCATGGACGCGACGGGGGTGGTGAAACAGTACGCGCTCGGCACGGGGGCGGACCGTTACGTCTCCTCGCTGGCGAAGGATGGGGCCGATGACAGCGTCTGGGCGGGCCACCGCTGGGGCGGCGGGCTCACGCGGCTGAAGGCGGACACGGTGATGCGCTACAGCCAGGCGCTCGGGGCGCTCTCGTACCACCCCGTCTGGGACATCCAGTCCGTGGGCAGCGGGCCGGAGCGCCGGTTGCTGGTGGCCTTCGGCAGCGAGAGCGGCCGCCCGGGCGCCATCGGCATCTACCGCGACGAATAGCAGGGGATGAGCGTTCCCCTACGGTTCTGCCTGCCTCCCGGGCGCGTTCTTCACGAACTTGTCCGACTGTCGGACAAGTCTGGCGAGACCGCGCCCGGAGGGGTCCCTCCTGAGCTCGAGCCGTGGACGGGCCCCTGCACGGACTTTCTTCGGAGGGCTTAGAGCGGGAGGACGGCCTCCTTGCCCCGGAGTTGAGGCGGCGTCACACCGTCCACGGGCAGCTTCAGCTGGAAGGCGGTGCCCTGGCCCGGCTGGCTGCGCACCTCGATTCGCCCGCCCATGCCCTGCACGATGCTGTTGCAGATGGCCAGCCCCAGGCCGGTGCCCACGCCCACCGGCTTGGTGGTGAAGAAGGGCTCGAAGATGCGCCGCTGGATTTCCAGGGGAATGCCCTGCCCGTTGTCCTCTACCTGCAGCACCACGTGGTGGGGCCCCTCGCGCCACGTGGACACCTGGATGCGGTTGTCGTCGGCCGTGCGCGCCGGAAGCGCCTGCAGCGCGTTCACCAGCAGGTTGACGAGCACCTGTCCCAGCCGCGCCTCGTTGCCCCTCACGAGCGGCACCTCGCCGAACGCGCGCACCACCTGTGTGCGGTGCCGCAGCGCGCTGCGCATCAGCCTCAGCGCGCTGTCCACCACCCGGTGCACGTCCACCGGTCCGACGCGATCGTCGTCGGCCCGCGCGAAGGACTTCAGGTCCTGCACCAGCTCGCGGATGCGTCCCACGCCCTCGCGCGTCTCCGTGAGCACCTCGCGCATCTCGGGCAGCGCCTCGGGCAGCACCATCATCCCCGTGAGCTGCTCCTCCAGGAAGGTGAGGTTGGCGGAGACGAAGGTGAGCGGGTTGTTGATTTCGTGCGCCATGCCCGTGGCCAGCGTGCCCGCCGATGCCATCCGGTCCGCCAGCCGCAGTTGCGACTCCAGCCGCTTGCGCTCGGTGACGTCCCGGCAGAGCACCATCAGCAGCGAGCGGCCCCCGCCGGTGAAGAGCGTCTTCCGGCTGAGGAGCACGCGCGCCTGGCCGGACGCGTCGGTGTAGGTGTCCTCGGCCTCGTGGGGCTGGCCGGTGGTGAAGACCTGCTCGTCCTGCCACCGCGATGCGTCCGCCTCGGCCTTGGGCATGAGCTCCCGGTCCGTCATGCCGAGCAGCTCCTCCAGCGGACGCCCCACGAGCCGGCAGAAGGCGCTGTTCATGGCGATCCACCGGTACCCCCGGTCCTTCACCAGCAGCGGCTCCGGCACGGTGTCGAGCGTCTTCTGCAGCAGGTCCCTCGAGCGCTCCAGCTCGTCGCGCTGGCGCCGGCGCTCCAGCTCGAAGCCCGCGCGCACCGCGAAGGCGTTGATGAGCGCATAGTCCAACTGCCGCGCCTCGAGCGGCCGATCATGGAGGATGGCCAGCACGCCGATGGGCTGCCCACTCGAGTCCCTCAGCGCCGCGCCCAGGTAGCTGCGCAGGCCCTGCTCGCGCAGCATCGTGTCCTCGGGGAAGCGCGCGGCCACCCCGTCCGGGTAGTGGCAGATGGCCTGATCGACGGTGATCTCACACGGCGTCCCGGCGAGCACATAGGGCGGCAGCTCACAGAAGTCGCCCAGGTTGAAGCAGGCCAGCTTGCGCACCGCGTCCCCGTCCAGCTCGCCCACCAGCGCGCACGTGACGCCGAGCGCCTGCGCCAGCTGCCGCACCATCACCTGGAAGAAGTCGGGGCCGGGCTCGGCCAGGGTGAACTCCAGCAGCGCCTGGAGCGTGGCCTCCGTCCGCATGCGGTTGCCGCCATGCGCCACCAAGGCCGAGGGCTCCAGCGCGCGCAGCCGCCGCTCCAGGGCGATCAGCCGCGCGCCCCAGCGTCCCCCCGGTGGCGGCAGGCACTCGTCGGCGCCGGCCTGCTCCAGGGTGTCCAGCTCGTCCGGGCCGCGGGGGGTCAACACCACGAGATGGGAGTGCACCGGGTCCCTGCGCGCGTGCAGCCGCTGGCAGAGCGTGAGCGTGTCCTGCACCGGCCCGCCCGCGTCCCAGAGCACCAGCAGCCCGCGAGGCAGCAGCTCGGGCAGCTCCTCCAGGCCCCGTGCGTGCTGGACCTGGCACTCCACCGCGTGACGCCTGCCCTCCTCGCGCAGCCCGCGCTCCCATTCCTCGCTGATGGTGTGGGGAACTCCCAGCGTGACAACGTGCATGGCATTCCTCCCCCTTGCCGCACTTGTCTCACGCGCCCGTGTGGCTTGTCTGGCGTCAAGGTGGGTTGACGCACTACAGCATAGCCGGGGAGCCGGACATCCTCCTCGTCTACTCCCGGTGCGGGCCCGGGAACGAGGGGTTGGGGTGTTGGCTGCTGGACGTGCTCAGGGCTCGACGGAGACGGAGAGGTCGCCCAGCCCCTCGACGGTGAGGCGGATGCGGTCCCCGGCCCGGAGCGGGTGGGCCGCGGTGGCGGCCCCGGAGAGCACGATGCTGCCGGCGGGCAGCGACGCCCCGTGCTGCTCGAGCAGCTCGCACAGCTGGAGGATGGACACCACCGGGTCTCCCGAGATGGCGTCCGAGCGCGCCGCCTGGACGCGCTCGCCATTCACCTCCATCACCATCTGGAGGTGGGGCAGGTCCAGCTCGCGCGGCGGACGCTCGGTGGTGCCCAGGACGTAGCGCGAGGCCGAGGTGTTGTCCGCCACCACGTCCGGCAGGGAGAAGTATTTGAAGTCGATGAAGCGCGAGTCGAGGATCTCCATGGCCGCGAAGACGCTGGCACAGGCGTCGAGCGCCTCCTCGCGGGTGATGCGGCCGCGCAGCTCGCGCGAGGTGCGGAAGGCGATCTCCGGCTCGATTCGGGGGTGGATGGTGCCCTGCATCCGGAGCGTGCCACCTGCGGGCACGGCCATGCGGTCGGTGATGAAGCCGTAGATGGGCAGGTCCAGGTTCATCTGCCGGCGCTTGGCCTCGGAGGTGAAGCCCATCTTCAGGCCCACCACGCGCTCGCCGTGAGCGGTGCGCAGGCGGCGGCCCTCGGCCTGGATGGCATAGCCGTCCGGGAGCGAGAGGGTGGGGTGGGCCCGGGTGAGGGGGGGAACCTCGCGAGCCTCCAGCCGTGCTTGGTCCAACAGCCGGGCCAGCTCCTCGTGCATGTGTGCGCTCATCGCCATCTCCGAAGTGGGGAACGGGCGCGTTTTCCGATGCCTCCGCCGCGAGCGCAAGCGGCCTTTCTGGCGCGGTCCGGTGAAAGACGCCAAGGTCTCGCTTCCACAGGAGGCTCGCGCATGGCGAAGCGGACGTTCGAGGAGTCCAGCAAGGAAGGCGGTCTGCACCACCGGTTGGCGCAGCTCGCCGGGGAGTGGGAGGGGACGACGAAGACGTGGTTCGAGCCGGACAAGCTCGCGGACGAGTCCCCGTGGCGAGGGACGCTGCGCCTCGTGGCGGGAGGACGGTTCGTGCTGCACGAGTACGAGGGGGCGATGCAGGGCAAGCCGCTCTCCGGGGTGGCCCTCTATGGCTACCACCTGGATCCGGACCGCTTCGAGATGGCCTGGGCCGACAACTTCCACACCGGCACGAGCATCATGTACTTCAAGGGGGCGAACGAGGGCCGGGGCTTCAACGTCCTGGGCAGTTACGAGGCTCCCTCCGGGCCGCCCTGGGGCTGGCGGACGGAGATTCAGCAGCCCGCGCCGGACCAGCTGATCATCACCCACTACAACATCACCCCCGACGGCCAGGAGGCCAAGGGCGTGGAGACGGTGTACCGGCGTAAGCGCTGAACCGTGGGGACCGGTTGGTCAGCTTCTTCTGCGCGGCTTCGCGGATGGCTGGAAGAACTTCCCCAGCCACCACCCCATTCCAAATCCCAGGGCCGCGTAGCAGAACCAGTTGAAGTAGAGCAGGTATATGACGAGCCAATGAGGTAGCTCGCCCAGACCTTCAGAGGGGGGAATGGGCCATTGCCACTCGTGTCTTGCGAAGACCAGGAAATCCCCAACCAACATGGCAGGGGCATACAAGGTATATCTCAACGCTTTGAGGCCCCACAGCAAGGGCAAGGCCAGGAGCTCCAACACCATCATGAGCAGAGCTCCGGCTATCGCGAAGACGAGCCGCTGTCTCATAGGTCGCGAGCCGCCTTGAAGCCGCCAGAATCCCATGAGAGGCGCTCCACATCAGCGTCCTGATGAGAACCCGAAGCTCCTGACCAAGCGGCCATTTTCCCCGGTCCTGGCTTTTTCGCAGGATGTGACACGAAGTGGTAGCGGAGATGCCAGTAGAATGGTGCATGACGCACATCATCCCCAGGGCCAGGAGGCCAAGGCGATGATGGAGACGGTGTCCCGGTGGATCAGGTGAAGCACTGCTTGAACCATGCGACGAAGCGCAGGGCCTCTGGCGAATCATGGTCGAACACCTTGGCCTTCAGCGCGATACCGAAGGGCAGACCCGGGTCACTCTGCCATGCGAGCCATGCATGGATGGCGCCCTTGAGATGGTCGCGCTGACTCAATCTGGCGCCCAGTTCCATGGCCCTGGTGGTCGTGGCCTGTGCATGCGGCCAGACTGTGTCTTCCTGGGGGATCAGCTTCTCGATGAACTCCTCGACCCGTCCGGGCTG
>NZ_JPMI01000159.1 GCF_000733295.1 Archangium violaceum Cb vi76
GAGAGTTGTCTGGCATGAGCCAGATGCCGACGCGCGAGTTGGCGCGGGTTCCCGCAGTGATCGTGCCGCCTGGATTGGGAGTTGCTGGCAGGGTGACGCCCAGGTCCTTGAAGATGTCCTTGAGTTGCTGCCACCGGTGGGTGGGAGTCAGGTCCGCATCAATGACGAGCCCGAGCCGGTCGTACGTCTTGAGCGCCGTGGAGAGAGTGGCCTTCATGAGCAGCTTCTCGACTCCCCCTGCGGCGTCGACGTAGGGACGTATCGTGCGGTCATCCTTCCAATCGTATCCATGACGGTCGAGGAGATTGATGATCGCCCACTGGTCATCCGGCCCTTCGACCATCAGCCGGTAGGGACTCTTGGGGAGGGGCTTGCTCACCGGAGCTCCATCTGGTGCTGGGAGGCCGCGAGGATTTCATCGGCGGAGTAGGGGACACTCGCCTCGGCGCCGCGCTCGATGCGATGCAGCGAGATGAGGTCACGGACCCCAGGAGATTCCTCGTACAACGCCGCCAGGGCCCGGACGCAATCGAGGCTGTGGGTCGTGGCCAACACCTGGATGTCCAGACGCCGTGCAACCTCCACGACAAGCCGCCACATCCGGGTCATGACGGAATGGTGCAACCCCGTGTCGATTTCATCGACGAGCAGGTAGCCGCCCGTGGAGTTCGCGAGGTTCAAGCTCAAGGCAAGGAGCCGCTTGATTCCCTCTCCCATGCTTCCCAGAGGGATGCGTTCATCGGAGCCTCTGAGCTTGACCAACATGCCACCCCCAATCTGCAGGGCAGCGAGGCGTTCAATGTCCGGCTCGATGATCTGGAGAGCGTTCGTGACACTGGTCTCTTCTGGGGTCAGGACCACGCCATCCCATAGCAGACGAAGCTCCCAGACAGGAGGCGCGGCCGTTTCCATGAAATGGACCTTCCACGGTTTGTTGGAGAGTTTCGTCGCGGCGTTACGCAGCAGACGAGTCATGACGCTGTAGCCAGCCATCGGAAAGATGTTGCCCTCTGACCCCATTCCATCCCCTGAAATCGAGAGGGCGAGATTGGCCCCAGGTCTGAGAAGCTCTAGGGGTGGTGTCTCATCGTCGCCCTCCAGCTTCCCCACGGGACGAGGGATGATCCGACATCTGATGGAGCGAGGACGCCCTTCCACGACTGCTTCGATCTCGAAGGATTTGCCGGCTTCGAGAGCGTGGCCGTGAAAGAGATGGTTCACCTGGGTGTAGTCAACTTTCGCGCCCCTGGAGAAATCAAGCTCGTCTCGGCGCACCAAACTGCGCTCGAGAATGGAGGGACCCGTCGCACCCAGCACCAGCTCGGCGGCATCAAGTACCGAGGTCTTCCCCGCGTTGTTCGTGCCGACCAGCAGGCTGACCCGGGTCAACCCTTCCACGGTGAGTTTGCGGAAGGAGCGGAAGTTATCAATCCGCAGAGTGGACATCATGCTGGAGACTCCAGGCAGAAGAGGGCAGGCCACTCTGGCGTCTACCATCAGCACCCCCAACGCTCCAGTTGTGAGCGCGGCGACTGGTGCGCCTGGGCCCGCGTTCCGGGCGGGCTCCACTTCTGAACGCTCCGGCGCCGCCACCCGGGTAGCCGGGGTGTGGGGCCCGTGGTATTCCGGGCCCCGGCTTGCCCCAGGAGGATGCGCGCATGGAGAAGGTCCTCAACTACATCGGCGGAGAGCTGGTCGCCCCGAGCTCCCAGGTCTGGTTCGACAAGCCGGACCCCGCCACCGGGGAGCCCTCGGTCCAGGTGCCGGACTCGGACGAGAAGGACATCCAGCGCGCCGTGGAGGCCGCCCGGAACGCGTTTCCGGCCTGGGCCGCCACCCCGGCCGCCGAGCGGGCCCGATTGCTGCGCCGCGTCGCGGACACCCTTCGCACCCGGCTGGACGCCTTCGCCCGCGCCGAGGCCATCGACACCGGCAAGCCCTTCAAGCTGGCCTCCACGGTGGACATCCCCCGGAGCATCCAGAACTTCGAGTTCTTCGCGGACGCGGTGACGCAGTTCTCCACCGAGGCCCACGTCATGGACGGCGGAGCGCTCAACTACACGGTGCGCTCGCCCCTGGGCGTGGTGGGCTGCATCTCGCCGTGGAACCTGCCCCTCTACCTGCTCACATGGAAGCTCGCGCCCGCGCTGGCCATCGGCAACTGCGTGGTGGCCAAGCCCTCCGAGGTGACGCCCATGACGGCGTACCTGCTCGCCCAGGTGTGCCGAGAGGTCGGCCTGCCTCCCGGCGTGCTCAACATCGTCCACGGCTACGGCGCCAGGGTGGGCTCCGCGATGAGCCGCCACCCGGACATCAGCGCCATCTCCTTCACCGGCAGCACGCGCACGGGCGCTGAAATCGCCCGCGTCGCCGCGCCGCTCTTCAAGAAGCTCTCGCTGGAGATGGGCGGCAAGAATCCCAACGTCATCTTCGCCGACTGCGACTTCGACGAGGCCCTGGCCACCACGGTGCGCTCGACCTTCTCCAACCAGGGTCAAATCTGTCTCTGCGGCTCGCGCATCTTCGTGCAGGCCCCCATCTACGAGCGCTTCAAGGCGGCGTTGGTGGAGCGCACGAAGGCGCTGAAGGTGGGCGACCCGATGGACCCGTCCACGGACCAGGGCGCGCTGGTGTCCCCGCAGCACTTCGAGAAGGTGATGGGCTGCATCGAGGTGGCGCGCAAGGAAGGCGGCCGCGTCCTCACCGGAGGCAAGCGCGCCGAGGTGCCGGGCCGCTGCCGCGACGGCTGGTTCGTGGAGCCCACGCTCATCGAGGGCCTGGGCCACGCGTGCAGCACCAATCAGGAAGAGATCTTCGGCCCGGTGGCCACGCTCACCCCCTTCGAGAAGGAGGAGGAGGTGCTCGCCTGGGCCAACAGCACCCGCTACGGGCTGGCGGCGAGCGTGTGGACGCGGGACGTGACGCGGGCCCACCGCTTCGCCGCGAAGCTGGAGAGCGGCATCGTCTGGGTGAACTGCTGGATGCTGCGCGACCTGCGCACGCCGTTCGGCGGCGTGAAGGAATCGGGCGTGGGACGCGAGGGCGGCCTGGACGCGCTGCGCTTCTTCACCGAGCCCAAGAACGTGTGCGTGAAGCTATGAGCAACTCCGATCGAATCGACTCCCAGAAGGCCCCCGAGCCCGTGGGCCTCTATCCCCACGCCCGGCGCGTGGGCAACCTGCTGTTCCTCTCCGGCGTGGGCCCGCGCGAGCGCGGAAGCAAGAAGATCCCCGGCGTCGAGCTGGATGCCCAGGGCAACATCGTCTCCTACGACATCGAGACGCAGACCCACTCGGTGTTCCGCAACGTGCGCTACATCCTGGAGGAGGCGGGCTCCTCGTGGGACCGGCTGGTGGACGTGACGGTGTACCTCACGGACATGAAGAAGGACTTCCCCACGTACAACCGCCTGTGGGCCGAGTACTTCAAGGACGTGCCCACCCCGCCGTGCCGGACGACGCTCGGCATCACCGCGCTGCCCACCCCCATCGCCATCGAGCTGAAGTGCATGGCCACGATTGGAGACTGAGATGAGCCGATTGCAGCCCCTCAACTTCAAGAAGTGGATTGACGAGCACCGCCACCTGCTCAAGCCCCCCGTGGGCAACCAGATGGTGTGGCAGGACCGGGACTTCATCGTGATGGTGGTGGGCGGGCCCAACTCGCGCACCGACTTCCACATCGACGCGAGCGAGGAGTTCTTCTACCAGGTGGAGGGGGACATCACCCTGCGCGTCATGGAGGACGGCAAGCCGCAGGACATCCCCATCCGCGAGGGGGAGATCTTCCTCTTGCCCCCCAACGTGCCGCACTCGCCGCAGCGGCCCGCGGGCACGGTGGGCCTCGTCATCGAGCGCAAGCGCCGCGAGGGCGAGCTGGACGGCTTCGCGTGGTTCTGCCCCCAGTGCAACACGAAGCTGTATGACGAGTACCTCCAGGTGACCAACATCGTCACCCAGCTGCCGCCCATCTTCGAGCGCTTCTATGGCAACCCGGAGCACTGCACCTGCAAGCAGTGCGGCTTCCGGGTGACTCGCGAGCCGCGCAAGTCATGAAGATCGACATCCACACGCACCTGCTGCCGCCCGAGATACCGCGCTTCGCCGAGCGCTACGGTTACGGCGGCTTCATGACGCTGGAGCACCACGCCCCGTGCCGGGCGCGTATGGTGCGCGATGACGGGAAGTTCTTCCGCGAGATTGAAAGCAACTGCTGGGACCCGGTGAAGCGCATCGAGGAGTGTGATGCGCACGGCGTCAGCGTACAGGTGCTGTCCACGGTGCCGGTGATGTTCGGCTATTGGGCGAAGCCGGAGCACGGGTTGGACCTGTCGCGCTTCCTCAACGACCAGCTGGCCTCGGTGGTGAAGGCGCACCCGAAACGCTTCGTGGGCCTGGGCACGGTGCCGTTGCAGTCCCCCGAGCTGGCCGTGCGCGAGCTGGAGCGCTGCATGCGCGAGCTGGGCCTGGCGGGCGTGCAGGTGGGCTCGCACGTCAACGGGCTCAACCTGGGTGAGCCGGAGCTGTTCCCCTTCTTCGAGGCCGCCGCGGACCTGGGCGCCGCCATCTTCGTCCACCCCTGGGACATGCTGGGCGAGGCGCGGATGAAGAAGTACTGGATGCCCTGGCTCGTGGGCATGCCCGCCGAGGTGGCGCTGGCCATCTGCTCGCTGCTCTTCTCCGGCACGCTGGAGAAGCTGCCGAAGCTGCGGGTCGCCTTCGCGCACGGCGGCGGCGCCTTCCCGGGCACCTTCGGCCGCATCGAGCACGGCTTCCAGGTGCGGCCGGACCTCGTCGCGGTGGACAACCCCGTGTCACCCCGCGACTACCTGGGCCGCTTCTGGGTGGACTCGCTGGTGCACGACCCGGACATGCTGCGCTTCATCGTGCGGATGTTCGGCCCGGACAAGGTGGCCCTGGGCAGTGACTATCCCTTCCCCCTCGGTGAGGACCGGCCGGGCACGCTCGTGGAGTCCCTCGCGGAATTCGACGCCGCCACCCGGGAGAAGCTGTTGTGCCGGAACGCGCTCGCGTGGCTCGGGCGCTCGTATGAGGAGTTCAAGTAGATGAGCGGTGCAGCGGTGCGGTACGAGGCCAGTGAAGCATTCGCCCGGCGGATGGACGCGGAGGATCCGCTCCGCCACTTCCGCGACGAGTTCCTCTTTCCCCGCCACCACGGCGAGCCCGTCATCTACTTCGTGGGCAACTCGCTGGGGCTCCAGCCGCGCAAGGCGACGCCCTACGTGCTGGAGGCGCTCAAGGACTGGGAGACGCACGGGGTGGAGGGCCACTTCCGCGGCTCGCACCCGTGGATGCCCTACCACGAGCTGCTCACCGAGCAGACCGCGCGGCTGGTGGGCGCCCACCCGCTCGAGGTGGTGGTGATGAACACCCTCTCGGTGAACCTCCACCTGATGCTGGTGTCCTTCTACCGGCCCTCGGGCGAGCGCCGGAAGATCCTCATCGAGGCCGGTGCCTTCCCCTCGGACCAGTACGCCGTGGCCTCGCAGGTGCGCTTCCACGGGCACACGCCGGAGGACGCCGTGCTCCAGCTCTCCCCACGCCCCGGCGAGGAGACGCTGCGCACCGAGGACATCCTCGACACCCTCGAGCGCCACGGGAAGGACATCGCCCTGGTGCTGCTGGGCAACGTGAACTACCTCACCGGCCAGGCGTTCGACATGGCCACCATCACCCGCGCCGCGCACCGGCAGGGCTGCAAGGTGGGCTTCGACCTGGCGCACGCCGCGGGCAACCTCCACCTGTCGCTGCACGACGACGGGCCGGACTTCGCCGTGTGGTGCTCGTACAAGTACCTCAACGGCGGCCCGGGCACGCTCGGCGGCGTCTTCGTCCACGAGCGCCACGCGCACGACAAGACGCTGCCCCGCTTCCAGGGGTGGTGGGGCCACGACAAGCAGTCGCGCTTCCAGATGGGGCCGGACTTCGACCCCATTCCGGGCGCCGAGGGCTGGCAGTTGTCCAACCCGCCCATCTTCCAGATGGCGGCGCTGCGTGCGTCCATGGAGATCTTCGATCGCGCCACCATGCCGGCCCTGCGCCGCAAGAGCGAGCTGCTCACCGGCTACCTGGAGTTCCTCCTGGACCAGCTCCCTCCCGGCTTCGTGCGCAGCATCACGCCGAGGGACCCCAAGCAGCGCGGTGCCCACCTGTCGCTGCGCTTCAGCAAGGAGCCCCGGAAGCTGCTCGAGAAGCTGACGGAGCAGGGAGTCCTCTGCGACTTCCGTTCACCGGACATCATCCGCGCCGCGCCGGCTCCGCTCTATGTGAGCTTCCTTGACGTATACCGCTTCGCGGGAGTGCTCGAACGGCATGCACGAGATTGAGCAGACGCAACGTGTGACGGTGGTGGGCGCGGGTCTGGTGGGCTCGCTCCTGTCGATGTACCTGGCGCGGCGCGGCTTCCAGGTGGACGTCCTGGAGTGGCGCCCGGACATGCGCCGCGAGGAGATTGGCGCGGGGCGCTCCATCAACCTCGCCATCTCCGCCCGTGGGCTGTACGCCCTGAAGCAGGTGGGGCTGGAGGACGAGGCGCTGCGCCATGCCATCCCCATGCGCGGCCGGATGATCCACCCCGTCTCCGGCGCGCTGGCCTTCCAGGCCTACGGCAAGGACGAGTCCCAGCACATCAACAGCATCTCGCGCGCGTGGCTGAACAAGTTCCTGATGACCCACGCGGAAGCCACGGGCCGGGTGCGCATCCAGTTCGAGCAGCGCGTGCAGCGCGTGGACTTCCAGAAGGGCGCGCTCGAGGTGCTGGACAGGCCGAGCGGTGCCGTGCGCGAGCTGCACAGCCCGGTGGTGCTTGGCACGGATGGTTCGGGCTCGGCGGTGCGGCGCGAGATGTCACAGGCTCCGGGCTACCGCGCGGCCCAGGAGCAGCTGAGCCACGGGTACAAGGAGCTGACGATTCCCCCGGGTCCGGGCGGCGCCTTCCAGATGGAGAAGCACGCGCTGCACATCTGGCCGCGTGGCTCGTACATGCTGATCGCCCTGCCCAACGAGGACGGCAGCTTCACCTGTACGCTGTTCCTGCCCTTCGATGGCCCGGTGAGCTTCGAGGCGCTGAAGACGCCGGAGCACCTGGTGGCCTTCTTCGAGGAGCAGTTCCCGGACGCGCGGGCGCTGATGCCCCACCTGACGCACGAGTTCTTCCACAACCCCACCGGGACGATGGTGACGGTGAAGAGCGAGCCGTGGCACGTGGGCGGCCAGTCGCTGCTGCTCGGGGACGCGGCGCACGCCATCGTGCCCTTCTTCGGGCAGGGGATGAACTGCGGCTTCGAGGACTGCGTGGCGCTGGATGCGTGCCTCGGGAAGCACACGCGGTGGGAGGACGCCTTCGTGGAGTTCTTCCGGCTGCGCAAGACGAACGCGGACGCCATCGCGGACATGGCGGTGGAGAACTTCGTGGAGATGCGGGACAAGACGGCGGACCCGCGCTTCCTGCTGGAGAAGGCCGTGGAGAAGGAGCTGCTCAAGGCCTTCCCGGGCGAGTTCCTGAGCCGCTACACGTTGGTGAGTTTCAGCCTGACGCCGTACCGGCTGGCATACGAGGTGGGCGCCATCGCGGGCGGCATCGTCTCCGAGTTGAGCGAAGGCCTCACGCGGGCGGAAGAGGTGGACCTGGACAGGGCGCGCACGCTCATTCGCGAGCGGCTGGTGCCCTTCGTGAAGGAGCATTCGGATGGATTTGGGACTGCGAGGTAGGCGGGCGCTGGTGCTGGGCGCCTCGGCTGGACTGGGGTACGCGATTGGCGCGCAGCTGGTGAAGGAGGGCGCGCGGGTGGCCATCTGCTCGCGCGACGAGGCGCGCATCCGTGACGCGGCCCAGCGCATGGGCGCCGAGTTCGGCGTGACGGCGGACCTGACGAAGCCGGGCACGACGAAGGAGCTGGTGGAGAAAGTGATTGGGGCGATGGGGGGCGTGGATGTGCTCGTGGTGAACACGGGTGGGCCGCCCAAGGGGAGCATCGAGAAGCTCACCGCCGAGCAGTGGCAGGAGGGCTTCCAGAGCCTGTGGATGAGCGTGGTGGAGGGCGTGCAGGCGGCGTTGCCGGGGATGAAGGAGCGGCGCTGGGGCCGCATCATCCTGGTGACGTCGGTGGCCGCGCGTGAGGCCATGCCGCTGCTGACCATCTCCAACGGGCTGCGCGCGGGGTTGATGGGGCTGGTGAAGACGGTGAGCAACGAGGTGGCCGAGCACGGTGTCACCATCAACGGCGTGCAGCCGGGCTACCACGCGACGGAGCGCCTCAAGGAGCTGGGCGTCCCCGAGGACAAGATTACGTCGGCGATTCCGGCACGCCGCCTGGGCAAACCCGAGGAGCTGGGGGCGCTGGTGACGTTCCTCGCCTCGGAGCAGGCGGGCTACATCACCGGCCAGTCCGTTGTCATCGACGGCGGCTGGATGCGCGGCTTCTGACGCGCAGGTGCCCTCGTTCCTTCGTGGAGCGGGGGCACTGGGGTTGCCGTTTCAGGAACCCATGGGGCGCAGGAGTCCGGCTCGGCTGAGCAGTTCATGGACCCGCTTGCCGAGTTCGACGTGCTCGGGATTCGCCGGTGTGATGAGCTCGGGCGTGAGGACGATGAGCATTCCCTTGTCCTCCACCGGCTCGATGCGCACGGGCGCGGGGAGCGGCGGAACCCTGCCCTGGCTGCGTGAGAAGTACATGAGCCAGCCCACGAAGTCCCTCGCGTTGTCGCCGGGTGTCACCGCGTCACGGTGCATCGTCGAGGTGGCGATGGCGGAATCGGGCTCCCATGCCAGGACCATGCTCCGTACAAGCCCGGTGAGAATGGGCACGCTCAGTACCCGCTCCGCGTTCGGCCCCCGGCCGGGCAGATTGACCACACAACGGTTGGACAGACCTTCGCAATAACCTCCGCACTTGAAGTTGAAGCCGCTCGCGTCGGAGTCGTCGGGCTCGCCATTCCATGCCCAGACAGAGTATCCAATATCCTCGAACTGCCGATCCTTGCCTCGCCGGACCCGCTTCGCGAGGGCTTCACCGGAGGGCTCGATGGGTCGCTTCAGCGCGTCCTTGCGCGACCTGCCTTGCTCGAACCACTGGGAGAAGGACGGATCGACTTTCGCGACGAAGGCCAGGAAGCGTTCCGCGCGCCGGGCGCACTCCTCCGGTGTTTCCTTCCGGGGACCCCAGTACGCCCCGGCATAGTACGAATCGAGTCTCGTGTACGTCTTGGCCATGGACCGCGCTACTCCCTAGAGGGCGGGTGTATAGACCACTTCGATCCCGGCCACGTTCTCAAGCTTGAACAAGCGCCGGATGGCATTGGCGACCTTCTCCTCCGAGACGTGCCATCGGATGGGCGTTCCCGTTGTTCTGGCGGCCCTGAGCTGCCGCTCGGCCTGGTCGACGAGCGCCTTTGCTCCTGAGTGCTTGAACCAGGGCCTGGGCTCGAGGGTGTCGAAGAACTTGTTGGCGTAACCGGGCCCCTTGGCCTCCAACAGCACGCCGTCCTTGAACCCGTCGAATCTCACCCCCCCGTCTTTCGCGCTCGTGCCACCGACCCAGTAGGCCTCGTCCGCGGAGTGACCTGAAATCTGCTCCTGGTAGGCGCGGGCTCGGCTGGACATGGACTCCCTGGCGGGCCCCCACCGCCCGGGTCCCGCTGCCGGTGACGGCGACTCCCCGCTCGCGTTTGCCCGCTGGAGGATGATGGCCGCTCCCGGCCCGCCGCTGAGCACCGTGGCTACCTTGCCCACTGGCACCACCACCCGCTCCACCACCAGCAGACCCTCGGCCGACAGCGAGAGCACTGGCACGGTGGCCTCCAGCCCGCCCATCGCCCGCGTCAGCGTGCTCGTCGTTCCACCCGCCGTGCCAAACGTGACGAGGAGGTGGGTCAGCAGCTTGGAGACAGCCTTCACCTGCTCGCCGTGCGTCATGTACCGGAAGCGCTCGAGGTACTGGGGCGAGGAGGCAATGAGGGCCGCGACCCCCGCGGGCAGGTGCTTCAGTGCCGCGATGCTGTCCGATGGGTGGGAAAGCAACTGGCCCATGGAATGGTACAGCTCGACGAAGGACTCCTGCGCCCCCTCCAGCGAGCGGTTGATGGCGTCGGCGTCGTCGTACACCTCGGCCAGTCCTGGCCCGTGTGGGACGGGGCGCAGTTGCGCATCCGCCTGCCGGAAGACCCAACCGCTGACGGTGTAGAAGCGCCCCAGCTCGAAGGGGCCAGCGCGGAAGGCTTCCTCCTTCCACTCCACCGGGCCCACCTTCTGCTGAGTGTGTCCGTCGAGCGTCCAGGCCAGGTAGCCGTCCGGCCGCAGCACGGCCACCCGCCTGAAGCGTTCCACCCGGTGAAGCAACGCCTCGCGAGAGACTTCCCCTCTCTCCAGTACCTCGCGCAGCAGATGGCAGACGGCCATGCGCGGTGGGAAGGAACCCAGCGTCACGGGTTTTGTCAGCAGCACCGCCAGCAGCCGGGCGGCCTCTTGGGGAGTGAGGGGAGCGCCTCGTGGAGGCTCGTCATTGACGTTGTCCAGGCCCGCCAGCAGGAGCAGGTGTTCGAAGGCGTCCACCTGCCTGGCCCCGCCGGCCACCGCGCGCACGGCCATTCCAGCCGGGCTCACCATGGCCATCCGCGTGCCCCGTACACGCTCGCCCTGGTGGCGGAACGCGCCCTGCCCAGATGGTGGCATCACCGTGATGCAGCCCGTGGACAACACGAGGGCTCCAAACACCAGGGGCATCCACTTCCGAGCCCATTCAGCGAACATGGTCCACCTGCACTCGCGGTGTGGATTCATCATATCCAACCTGCTGGAGCGGGGGCATCGAGGGGCTCTCGTGGAGAACGAGGACGTCGATGGTGGCTGGATGCGCGGTTTCTGAAGCGCAGGTGCCCTCGAGCGGCCCCATCCAGGCCGCGCGACCTGATAAGTTGAGGTCCTACGAGGTAGGCCCCGCGTGTCCACACATCCGCCATCCCCGAGCCCCGAGCACCCCATTCTCCGCGGCGCACTGGCTGCCCTGAATCCGCCCGATGACACGTCCCCACTGCCCGTGGGCACCGTCATTGGCGGAGACGTGGTGGAGGGGGTGCTGGGCCGTGGCGGCTTCGCCACGGTGTACCGGGTGAGAAGTCCCAGCGGCTACGTGTCCGCCCTCAAGCTGCTGCCGCTGGACCAGGGCCCCGAGCGCGCCGAGCGCGCCTGGCGTGAGATGTCGCTGGGCACGCGCCTGAACCACCCCAACCTCGTGCGCCAGCTGGGCGCGGGGCAGTGGCCCCTGGAGAACCCACGCTACCTGTGGGTGAAGCTGGAACGGGTGGAGGGCCCCACGCTGGACGCGTGGGGACTGGAGCCCGGGCGTACCCTGGGCGAGGTGGTGGAGCGGGTGCTGGAGGTGGCACGCGCCCTGGCGGTGTCGCACGAGGCGGGCGTGCTCCACCGGGACGTGAAGGAGGCCAACATCCTGGTGAGCCAGAGCACCGGACAGGCGGTGCTGGTGGACTTCGGAGTGGGCTACCACCCGGCGTGCCCCACATTGACGAAAGGCATGTTTCCCCCGGGCACGCCGGCCTACCGCGCCCCCGAGGCATGGGCCTATGGCCGTGCGCACGCGGGCGAGCCGGGCGCGCATTACCGGGCCGGGCCGGGCGATGACCTGTACGCGGTGGGCGTGGTGCTCTACCGGCTGCTGACGGGCCGCTTCCCCTTCCGGCCCGCCGAGCACGGGGGCGAGGACGTGGAGGCGGTGCTGCACCGGACGCCCCTGCCGCCGCACCTCGTCAACCCGCGGGTGCCCCTGGAGGTGGAGGAGGTGTGCCTGCGGCTGCTGGCCAAGACGCCCGAGGCGCGCTACCCGGGCGCGGTGGCGTTGTGCCAGGAACTGGAGGAGCTGCGGGCCCGGACGGACGTGGACTGGACGCAGGTGCTGTACCCGGAGCGGCGGCGCCCGGTAGCGCCCCGGGCACGCTGGAGCCAGGTACTGGCGGTGGTGGGCGTGGGGTTGGCGGTGGCACTGGGGGCCTGGTGGCTCGGCTCTGGCCGGGAAGTGGCGCCGGGTGGGCACACGCCGGAACCTGTGCGAGCCGTGACCGCGCCTCCTGTCGAGGTGCCTCCTCCCCCGGCCGCCGCCCCGCCGCTGGCGCTCCGAAAGGACAGTGCCCCCGTGAAGCAGCAGACAACACCCGGCTCCCAGCCCGAAACCGCCCCCAAGCGCCGGGGCTCCGCCGTGCGCACCGCGTGTCTTGGACTCACCGGCGCCGCGCTCCAGGCCTGCATGGGCACGCCGCAGCAGATGCCGTCCGAGCGTCCCGCGCCTCCGCCACAGGAGTGCCCCGCCGGGGCTGTGGAGACCATGACGAACACGCTCGGCTTGAGCGTTGGGGAAAAAACGAGCGTGGACTGGAGCAGCGTGCGGGGAAGGGCCGTGCACGTCCAGGAGGACGCGACCCTCCGCGTGGGCGGCCACTGGGAGGCGGGGGCTGATTGGACTGGCAAGGGCTGGAAGGTGGCGCTGCCGGACCAGACCCGCCTCACCGGGAAGCTCTACGTCAAGGAGGGGCGGGTGTACGGCCGCTTCACCGAGG
>NZ_JPMI01000160.1 GCF_000733295.1 Archangium violaceum Cb vi76
AAGGCCCTCAGCTACCGTTCGGACACCACACGCGTGGAGGGCGGGCAAAAGGTAGTGCGGCTGATGGTGACGCAGCAGTTACGAAACCACGGGCGCACCCCCTGGACGCCCGGTGGGGCGGTGCTGGTGGGACCGAAGGGAGAGGAGTGGAAGGCGCTGGGCGTGTGGACGCAGGAGCCCATCGCTCCGGGAGAGAAGCGCGGCGTCGGGATGGAAGTGGAGATGCCGGAGGAGGCTGCGCGCGGCACCTTCACCTTGAAGTGGTGGGGCCAGGAGGCCGGCGGCGGGAGCGAGCACTTCGACGGCGTGACCTTCCCGTAGTCCTCAATCCACATCCAGGCTCCAGGTGCCCTCTTCCCAGCGTTTCAACGCCTCGGATGCTTCGAACGGGACCAGTCCCTTACCTTTCGCGGCTTCCTCCAAGACGGCTTTGGCTTCCGCCGTGCGATGGCGCAACAGCAGCGCATCCGCTGACATCCCTGTCTGGTTGGCTGCCTCGCATCCTATTCTTCAGGGTTGTTTCTCTCTGGGAGAAGGGCCAGCGCCATGTTGAAGAAGCACCAGCGTCTCGCGGTCGGGGAGGGCGGCGGTACGCAGCTCGAGGCCCGGTGGGGCTCACTGCGCTGGCCGTGGGGGGCCGCGTGCCTGGTCATGCTGGTGCTCGTCGGGCTGCAGACGGCGTGCGCGACGGGCTCTCCCATGGGGGGGAGCCTGGCGGGCGGGCGCCAGCGCTGGCGAGTGCCTCGGGCTCACCCCATGCCAGAGATGGCCGCGGGCCTCGCCCGGGCTGCGGCCGAACCGGACTCGCGCGAGGGCGAGGAGGACGTGGAGGGCGCTGACGCGGAGGCCGTCGTCCCGGGGGCGGTGTCCGCGTCACGAGGGGGCGCAGCGCCGAGGCCGGCGCGTCATCGAGCGCGGAGAGAGCAAGAGGACGCGGACGAGGAGGACCTGGAGGCAAAGGGTGTTGGATGGCCCGATGGAGTAGGCGATGGACGGCCCTTCGAGGTACCCATGACGCTCGACTACTTCCAGGGCTTCCTCGCGCAGACTGGCGTTCCCAGTACGGCGCTGCCCAGGGACGGGCGCACGCTCCAACCCCAACAGGCGATGGAGCTGCTGCCCCACCTGCTCTCCACGCCGCTGACGCTGGGTAACTTCGGGCTCCGGAGGATGGCGGCGCACCTGCTCCTCGAGGTTGCCACCTGCGGCGAGGTGGTGACGCGGGACGAGCTCCATGCTCGGATGCGGCGCTTCTCGCGGCTGCTGGTGCTGCGTCCGGACGGGTTCCTGGTGAGGGCTACAACAGGGATTGCGGTCCAGAAGGCCGGCCAGGTGGTGCTCGCCGAGGACGGCACACTCCGAGCCGGGCGTTTCGAGGTGGGCCCCTTCTACGCCATCGAGGGCGGGCGCCTGTTCCCGGTGGACCAGGGGCTCGAGGTACCGAAGGGGGCGCGGCCGGCGGGCCTCTATGCGCCAGACGACAACCCGGCGCTGGCGGTGGCCGAGGGGGCGGTCCTCGCTGTGGTGGACATGGTCGAAGGACTCTACCGGCTCGTCTTCTACACGGGAGAGACGCTGGACGGGCTTGCCAAGCTCCCGGGGGCGGTGAGGCTGCTCTACGAGAACTCGCCGCGGTTGTGGGACGAGTTCCGCCACAAGCCCTACGCGGAGAAGGTGCGGACGATCTCCCGGCTGGCGACGGGGATGGTCCTGACGGTGGGCACTTCGGGGGCTGGGGCCGCGAAGGCCGCATCGTGGGGCGGCACGCTCGGGAGGATGACAGTGCCACTCTTGTCTCTCTCGGGGGACGGGCTCCTCACGGTGCGCCTGGTGGCGGTGCCTGTCGGGGGATCCGTTGCCGTGGCGGGCAATGCGCTGAGTGCCACCTACGTCCTGCACATGGCCAACATGGGCGCTCAGGGCGGGGGGGGCGTGGGTGGCTGGCCTCCCTCCGGTGGCCCTGGGAAGTGGGAGCCGGCAAACGAGAGCATGTCGGAGGATTCACGCTGCTACCAATGCCAGGTGACAGGGGCGCCGCCGGGTTGGGTCTACCGCGTCTGGAGGAATGGAGAGAAGGTGGACTTCGATGGCTACAGTATCTCGGAGGGTGTCCTGCAGGACGGCAAGGCTCTCAACTACGCCAAGCACTTCGACGAGAAGCTCGATCCCAAGCGGTATTTCAAGGGCGCCAAGAAACTCCTCGAGACCGCGAAGCGCCAGTTCAGGGTGGCGAATGGAGTTCCCATCCGATGGTACGTTGCTGAGCCGGAGATGGTCGGTATTCTCGAGAAGATGCTCGAGAACGCGGGCGTTACCGGTATCAAGGTCGTCTACCAGCGAGCCGCAGCCGGAGGAGTGCCATGACGGAAAGCTACCATGCAGCCGTCTACTGGCCGGCCCGGCTGGAGTCCGCGGAGGAGTGTGCCCGGCGCTCGGTGACGTTCTTTCGCCTCCTGGCGCAGTGCGACGAGATCTACGCTCGTTGGTTCGAGCAGGGGGACTCGCTGGAGGAGGCGCTCCAGCGGGAGTTCACGCCGGACTTCACGACCTTCCTTCGCTTCTATCAGAGTGAGGAGAACCAACTCGGAAGGGACGGTTTCAGCTTCGGCGCATGGACAGGTCATGCCGAGGACGGGCACGGGGGCATGCTGAACCTCACGTGTGGAGATGCTTCCGGGGCCTACCCCAACTGCTGCTTGCTGTACCTCCCATGGCCCGAAATCGAGCCAGAGGGGCCGCGCGTCATGACAACGGCCGCACTCGTGAACGTGCTGCGAGCAATGGTGCTCGCATGGGAACCCCTCTTCGGCGTCATCGCCACCCATGAGTTCCGTCGTGCGCTTCGACCCGCGGGAGACCCGAGAGGCTTCGTGGGTTGGCTCACCTACGTTTCCCGAGCTCGCGGGGAGGTTCCGCCACTCCCGCCGTCCGTCCACGTTGAACCCGTCGAGGACAAGGGCAACCTGATCGTCGGCGGGCCGGAGCGACTCAGCGCCGCCAACCCGGAGCACGTGGCGCTCGGCCGCGGGATTCAAGAGGTGTTGGACACAAAGGGGCTACTTCGGCCGGTGCTCGAGTAGCTGCGTGCACCGGACCCTCGCGATCTTCAAGGAAACGCACGGGGCACATTCATCATTCAGCTAGAGGAAGCCCAGATACTGGCGAAGACACGGCAGTTGTGCGCGGCGCTCGAGCTGCCGGAGGACTTGTCCGGAGGTGCGCCATGAATCAGTGGCCTCTTTGGGCGGTACTGGCTCCAGGCGAGCCCGCACGTCTGGAAAGCCGTGCCCTGGTAATCGTGATGCCGGACTGGGAGGAGGACGGAGAAGAACAGCCCTTCGAGGTCATCCCGGGTAGTGGCCACTACCACGCCCTTATAGGTACGGACCCCATCGACGTGGGCGCCGAAATGCAAATCGCCGAGAAACTGTCGCTCGAATGTGATGAGCCCGTGTATTCGATTGAGCGGGCCAACGATCCGTGGACCGTTATGTCGTGGCGAAACGGCGCTCTAGAGATCCTGGAGGTGGGCCCCGAAGCGCTGGCGAAGTCCTTGGGATGCCCCCTGCCGGGCAGCGATGAATCTTCGGACCCAGCAGTGAGGAAACCTCTGCGCAAAGTCGCTTGGGCGGAAGGAGTCCGGGCGGAGGATGCGCTCCGCGTGTTGGAAGAAGATGCTGGCGAGCCTGTTCCTCCGGGGCAGTACCGCCTGGAAGACAGGCCGCGGGGACTCCTCATCTCCAGCGGAACAAGTGACATCGGTTATGCTGACCTGACCGTATCGGAACGTCTTCCTCGAGCGCGCGTGTACGGGGTCGTTGCTTCCCCGAACCTGGATACGTTCTTTGTCAATGTGCTCCAGGGAGGAGAGTGCATTGGGCAGTTCGCGCAGCCGCCGTATGAGATTCCGCATTTCCCGGTCGTCCACGAAATCATGGGGGAGCAATCACCGGAGCGGATCCTCGCGGCGTTGGGTATTCCAGCGGAGTGGTTCCGGAACGAGTGACGGAGACGCTGACGGTGTCCTCACCGGGGTTTTGCTCTTCTTCTAGAGTGAGCGCTTGTGCCGGGCGCGCAGGGTGATGCCAAGCGCCGACAGCAGCAGCAGGGCCGTCGTGGGCCCTCCGCCCTCCGGGCCCGCGGCGCAGCCCGCGCCCGGAAGCGGCTTCTCCTCCCTGTCCACCACTCGCACGGTGACGGTGGCCGCGCTGGTCTGTCCCAGGGTGTCCTCCACGTGGAGCTGGAATTCGAGCAACATCTCCCCGTCCACCTCCGGCGCGTTGAACATGGCCCTCGGGCCCGCCTGTAGGAGGTTCACCGCGGGGCCCTCCAGCTGTGTCCAGCGATAGTTCAGCTCCGACTCCTCCGGAGCCGTCGACCCCGAGCCGTCGAGCGTCACCCCGCTGCCCTCGCGGACCTCCTGGTCCGCCCCCGCACGCGCCACCGGCAGCGGGATGTCTCGCACCTTCACGGTCACCACGTCCGGCGGGCTCGTGTTCACCCCATCGCTCACCCGCAGCTCGAACTGGAGCTCCGTGTCCCTCGTCACGTCGGGTGCGAGGAAGGTGGGGCTGGACGCGCTCGCGTCGTTGAATGTCACGGACGGGCCCTTGGACTGCGTCCAGGCGTAGGTGAGCTCCGCGCCCTCGGGATCCGTTCCGCTGCCCGAGAGCGTCACGAGGCGTCCCTCTTCGACGGTCTGGTCCTCGCCCGCGTTCGCCACCGGCGCCCGGTCGGTGCACTTGCCCCGGTGGGGCTCCAGCGTGGTGAAGGGCGTGTTCTTCACCCCCTCCAACTGGAGCTCATCCAGATCCCAGCCCGTGTCGCCCTTGCTGCTGTCCGTGCCGATGCGGAAGCGGATGCGCACCGTCTTGCCCGCGTATGTGGTGCCGAGGTCGAGTGTGGCCTTGGTGAACGCGGGGTACCCCTCGCTCTGCCCTCCATACGCCTTCTTGCCCTTGAGCGGGTTCCCGTCTCCCGTATAGATGGTCGCGTTGTAGGGGGGGCTCACCGCGTCCTCGAGTCCCACCCAGCTCTTCCCATCATCCTGGCTCAGCTCGATGACGGCGCCGTCGTAGTAGACGCCCGCGGGGCTCGCCTCGAAGGCGTAGCGCTGCTGGAAGATGACGCGGAATTCCTCCGTCTCCGACACCTGGATGGGCGGCGAGACGAGCGAGAGGTCCGCGGTCCGCCCGTTGGCCGGTCCACGGAAGAACCAGGCACCCGCCGGGTCGGACGTGCGCGCCCAGGTCGCGAGGCCCGCCGGGGGTTCGGTGATGGTCCACGGGTGACGGGCGGAGTCCACCGTCTCGCGCGTGCTCGCCTCCAGGCGCTCGTCCATGTTCACGCGGTACGTCACCGTGTGCGTCTTGTCTCCGGGCTCCGTCTGATCGTCGTCCCGGTAGTCGATGCGCAGGGAGATATCGGCCGGCGTGTCGGGAGCCAGGAGCCCCACCGGCAGCTCCATGCTGGCGGACTTGCCCGGCTCGATGGGGGGAAAGTACACCTTCGGTTCCTTGGGCAGCACCACGCCCGGGTCCGTGCTGGAGAGCGTCATGCTCGTCAACTTGAGCAGCTCGGTGCCGCTGTTGCGCAGGGTGACGCGCAGGCGCGCCGTCTCGCCCTTGTCGAGCACTCCGTCGTCATCACACGCCTCCTCCCCCGTGCCATCGAGCAGCTCCACGCGCTCGAAGGCCACCTCCTTGGCCACGGCGAAGGCGCCGGCCTCCACCGGAACGAACAGGAACAGACCCAACAATGCGGCGACGCATCGCTTCACGGTACGGCCTCCAGGGCTCAGGGGGGCCCCTGGATTCTACCTCCCCGGCCACCGTGCTTCACAGGAGCGAGGCGATCGCCTCCAACACCCGGGGCCACTCCTTCGCTCGCGGATCGATGACCTCGAAGTGCTCCGCGCCCGGCAGGCTCACGAGTTTCACGGTGTCCCCGAGCTTCGTGGCGCGTGCCTGGTACTCGGTGCTCACCCGGAGCGGGACGGTGCTGTCCTCCGCTCCGTGCACCAGCACCTGCTTCACCCCCAACGGCAGCAGTGCCGCCGGAGACGCAATCTTGTAGCGCTCCGGTACCCGCGCGGGCGTGCCTCCCAGCAGCGACTCGACGATGCCGTCCCCCAGGCGCAGCTCGAAGGCCCGCTCCAGGTCCACCACGCCCGCCAGCGACACCACGCCCCGCGGCTCGAAGGGCTTCTCCGTGTACAGCGGTTGTCCTGGCTTCAGCCGCCCCCGCCCCGCGAGCCACAGCGCCAGGTGTCCCCCGGCCGAGTGCCCCATGAGGACCACGCGCTCCAGGTTCAACGGGTAGCGCGTCGCCAGCGTGCGCAGGTAGTCCGTCCCTTGTGCCACGTCCTCGAAGGTGCCCGTCCAGCCTCCATCCGGATGGCCCACCCGCCGGTACTCGAGGCTCCAGGTGGCGTAGCCCCGCCGCGTGAGGTCCTCGCACAGGTGGCCCACGTGCTCCAGGTCGTACCTCGCCCGCCAGAAGCCGCCGTGCACCATCACCACCACCGGGTGCGGACCCTCGCCCCGAGGCAGGCGCAGGTCTCCGAACTGGTGGGTGCGCTCTCCATAGGGAATCCGCGCGTCGGCCTGTGGCGCGGGCGTCTCGAGCATCCAGGGCTGGCTCATGGGAGTCGATGATGGGACAGGGGTGGTGCGTCCATCAAGCAGGCGGCCTCAGCGGGGAATGACGATCCGGACCTCGACTCGTGCGGGGTGGGCGGGCGAGGAGGCCTGCACTCGCGCGCACAGCGAGCCCAGCAGCTCCACGCCTACCTTGTCCTTCAACCGCCAGGTGTCGTCACCGGCGCCGAAGCCCTCCCCGTTCACCAGCACCCGGGCCAGCTTCGGCGAGGGCGGGAACTGGTCCGGCGCCAGCTCGATGAGGCACGGGTCTCCCTCGAAGCGCTCGCTGATCTGCCGCAGTGCGTGGGCGAGCTCGTCCTGGTTGGCCGCCTGGTAGTAGCGGCGCTGGCAGAGCCCGGCCGCCAGGTCGCAGGCGTCCCCCGTGCCGCAGTCGGCGTCCGTCTGGCACTTGCGCGCGAAGCCTCCGGCCTCGGCCATGGCGTTGAGCACCGCCGGCCCGTGGCCCGTGGCCGTCTCCGCGCCGAAGCCGATGACGATGGTTTGAATGTCCCGCCCCCGCAGTGCCTTCACCGCGCTCACCGAGCCATTCTGGTCCAGGCAGCCCATCCGCTCGAAGGTGCCGCTGCAGTCGATCAGCGTGCAGCGGCACGCCAGCGACGCGCCGGATGCCTCATGGTTCTCGTTGCAGTTGGGCAGGCCGTCCGTGAGCAGCAGCACGAAGTCGCCGCGCTCGTCCGTCTGCAACTGGGGCAGGGTGCCCACGTACTGGAGGCTCGAGCCGGTGGGCGTGCCTCCCGTGGGGCCGCCCCGGGTGCTGTTGGGAATCCCTCGCAGCTTCGCGTTGATGGCGAGCGCATGGGCCCGCAGGGCATCCGGATCGTCGTCGGCCGGCAGCTCCAGGGTGAGCGAGTCCGAGCCGCCGCACTGCTCGCCCTGGACGAGCTGCTTCCCCGGATAGAGCGTGAGGCCCATGCGCGCGAGCGCGCCACTGGCGCCCAGGAAGGAGTCCATGGCTCCCTGGAGCGCGCTCCAGCGCGTGGGGCAGCCGGCGGGACACCCCTCCCCACGGCAGAGCACCCCCGTGGTGGGCGAGCGGCAGGCGGAGCTGGCGGGGTTCATCGGCTCCAGCATCGAACCGGACGTGTCCACGAGCAGCATCAGGTTGGGCGTGCTGCCCCGGGCGGCGATCGTCTTCTCCACCGAGGGCACGGAGATGGCGGCGGGGGCCACGGGCTCGAAGTCGTACGTCTGACAGCCGGCGGCGAGCGCGGCGCAGACGAGCAGGGACGTGAGGGCCACGGAGGGGTGCAACCGGGTGGACATGGGCGCTCCTGGGGTGGGCTCGGCGAGGGCCAGGGCACCAGGGAGCACACCTGGAAGGGCCGGGGCCTCGGCCGGGAGTGCCGGTTGCGCGGCGCTCAACGCTCGGGGGGTTCCCCGGTGTTCAGTGTCAGGCCCCGGGCGTGGCGCGCATCAAATCCATTCCCCCGCACCGGTCATGGCGGTAGGAACGGACCAAACGAAACCAGGGATTCGATGCCGAGGGGAGATGCCATGACCGAGCGTCAATTGTGGGAGCGCTACAAGAAGTACCTGTGTGGGGTGGAGTCGGTGGGGCTGACGCTCGACGTGTCACGGATGAACTTCCCCGAGGACTTCCTCGAGCGGATGCGCGGTCCCATGGAGAAGGCCTTCGACGCCATGGCGGCGCTGGAGAAGGGCGCCATCGCCAATCCGGACGAGAAGCGCATGGTGGGCCACTACTGGTTGCGCGCCCCCGAGCTCGCTCCCGAGCCCGGCCTCGCCCAGGAGATTCGAGACACGGTGGCCGCCGTCCGCGCCTTCTCGGAGGACGTGCACGCCGGCCGCGTGAAGCCCCCGAAGGCGGACCGCTTCACCCGCGTGCTGCTGGTGGGCATCGGCGGCTCGGCGCTGGGGCCGCAGCTCGTGGCGGACGCGCTCGGCACGGCGGCGGACCGGATGCAGGTGTTCTTCTTCGACAACACCGACCCGGATGGGATGGACCGCGTGCTGGCGCAGCTCGGTGACAAGCTCGCCGAGACACTCACGGTGGTCATCAGCAAGTCGGGCGGCACGAAGGAGACGCGCAACGGCATGGTGGAGGCCGAGCGCGCGTATCAGCAGAAGGGCCTCGACTTCGGCCGGCACGCGGTGGCGGTGACGGGCGAGGGCAGTGAGCTGGACCGCTCCGCGAAGAAGGGCCACTGGCTGCGGACGTTCCCCATGTGGGACTGGGTTGGCGGGCGCACCTCGGTGCTGTCGGCGGTGGGCCTGCTGCCGGCGCGGCTCCAGGGGTTGGACATCGACGGCATGCTCGCGGGCGCCCGGGACATGGACGTGGCCACGCGCGAGCGCGACATGCTGCGCAACCCGGCCGCCCTCATGGCGCTCATGTGGTTCCACGCGGGCAACGGGCGCGGCCAGAAGGACCTGGTCATCCTCCCGTACAAGGACCGGCTGCTGCTGCTCTCCCGCTACCTCCAGCAGCTGGTGATGGAGTCGCTGGGCAAGGAGAAGGACCTGGATGGCGAGGTGGTGAACCAGGGCCTCGCCGTCTACGGCAACAAGGGCTCCACGGACCAGCACGCGTACGTTCAGCAGCTGCGCGAGGGCGTGAGCAACTTCTTCGCCACCTTCGTGGAGGTGCTGAAGGACCGCGAGGGGACGTCCATGCGCGTGGAGGAGGAATTCACCAGCGGCGACTACCTGCTGGGCTTCCTCCTGGGCACGCGGCGGGCGCTCTTCGAGAAGGGCCGCGAGTCCATGACGCTCACCGTGCCGGACGTGAGCGCGCGGACGCTGGGCGCACTCATCGCGCTCCACGAGCGGGCGGTGGGCCTGTACGCCTCGCTGGTGAACATCAATGCCTACCACCAGCCGGGCGTGGAGGCGGGCAAGAAGGCGGCGGGCGCGGTGTTGGAGCTGCAGCGCAAGCTGCTGGCGAAGCTGCGCGGGGACAAAGCCAAGGGCCACACCGCGGAGGAGCTGGCCACGGCGGTGGGCTCGCCGGACGAGGTGGAGACGGTGTTCAAGGTGCTGGAGCACCTGGCGGCCAACGCGGACCAGGGCGTGAAGCGCGAGCCGGGCGCCCAGCGTTTCGACACGCGCTTCCGCGCGGGAACACTTCCTGGCGCGGCGCCTCGCTTGTTCCTACAAAAGCGGCGAACTGGCGCAGGAGAGGACCCTCACATGGCAACGCTTGGATTCATTGGCGCGGGACACATCGGGAGCACCCTGGCGAAGCTCGCGATCGCCGCCGGGTATGACGTGGTGCTGAGCAACTCACGCGGCCCGGAGAGCCTCTCCAGCCTCATCGCCGAGCTCGGCCCCAAGGCCCGTGCCGCCACCACCCAGGAGGCCGCGGCCGCCGGGGACATCGTCGTGGTCACCATCCCCCTGAAGGCCTACAAGTCCGTCCCCGTCGAGCCGCTCGCGGGCAAGCTCGTCATCGACACCAACAACTACTACCCCGGCCGCGACGGCCGCATCCCCGAGCTCGACGCGGAGACGACCACCAGCAGCGAGCTGCTCCAGGCCCACCTGCCCAGGTCCAAGGTGGTCAAGGCCTTCAACGTCATCTACTTCAAACACCTCGAGGAGCACGCGCAGCCCGCCGGCTCCCAGGAGCGCCGCGCGCTGCCCATCTCCGGAGACGATGCCCAGGCGAAGAAGACGGTGGCCGCGTTGATCGACACCTTCGGTTTCGACGTGGTCGACGTGGGCCCGCTCTCCGAGGGCTGGCGCTTCCAGCCCGACCTGCCCGCCTACTACCACCGCCACAACGCCGAGGAGCTCGAGGCCGCCCTCGGCAAGGCCAAACGCTACGCCGAGCTCAATCGGCGGGATTGAGCCGCCTCTCCCGGCACGGGATGAAGGTCCATCCCCCACCCGTGCGGGAGACAACGTCCGGGCTATCGGTTGTCGCACAGCGGACCCCTCGCATTGTTCACTCCTCGTCGTCACACCGGTTCTCGGACACCGGGAGTGGCGAAGAGGAGGGAAACACGAAATGAATTGAATCCAGGCAAGTCGAGGGGGTTCTTGTGAAGCACACCGTTCTGCTGGTGGAAGACAGCCACACCATCCGGCACATCCTCAAAATCTATCTGCTCAAGCTGAATCTGGACTTCCTCGACGCGAGTGGAGCCGAGCAGGGGTTGAAGTTGCTGGAGACGCACCGCGTGGACCTGGTCATCGCGGACGTCAACATGCCCGGCGGAATGGATGGCCTGGAGTTCGTGCGCCGGGCGCGCGCGAGCGAGCGGGAGCTGGTGCGCCGGGTGCCCATCGTGTTGCTCACCGGCGGGAAGGCGCCGGACCTCGAGGCCCGGGGCCTGCGCGCCGGAGCCTCCGAGTTCGTGCGCAAGCCCGTCTCCATCGACGCGCTCGCCAACGTGGTGCGCCGTCACCTCCCGGCGGCCGAGCGCGTGGAGCACCTTGTCGCCTGAGGTACTCCGGGGCCGTCGCTTGCTGAACACCGCCCCGGGCCCCCGGTTCGACACACGCGGGGCCTTCCGGAATCCTGATCGGGGGGCTCCATGCAGCGCACCGTGCTCATCGTCGATGACAGCGACACCATCCGGCACATCCTCAAGGTCTACTTGATGAAGCTGAAGCTGGACTTCCTCGACGCGGACCGGGCGGACCGCGGGCTGTGGCTGCTGGGCGCGAACCCCGTGGACCTGGTCATCGCGGACTTCAACATGCCAGGGATGAGCGGCCTGGATTTCGTGCGCCACGTGCGCGCCGACACGCGGCACGAGGTGAGCCGCGTTCCCCTCCTGTTGCTCACCGGCGGCAAGGCTCCGGACCTCGAGCAGCGGGCACTCCAGGCCGGAGCCTCCGAGTTCGTGCGCAAGCCCGTCTCCAGCCCGGCGCTGTCGGCCGTGGTGCGCCGGCTCCTGTCTCTGCCCGAGGACCGGGACGATCTCGTCGCCTGAGCTCCCTCTCCCCCTGGGAGAGGGTGGGGGTGAGGGATTACCTCAAGGCAGTGCGTAGACGCTGTCCCCGTGGTCCTGGGTGAAGCGGTTGCCCTGCTCATCGGTGATGGGCTGTCCGGCGGCGTCCAGGGCGGTGGTGCACGGGTAGCTGGCCGTCTGCTGGGCGCGAGGCTGGACGAACATGGGCTGCACCAGCCACGAGCCCTGGTGGTTCGCGTACGCGTTGCACATGAGCTGCACCTTGTTGCGGTTGATGGCCAGCTTGAGGTGCGTCGCGTCCTGCACGAAGGCCAGGTCCGTGTCCGAGTCCCCCGCCGCGAACACCTGGCGCGCGCGTGCGTCCTCCTGACGCGTCAGCTGCCGCTCCGTGGGCTGACGGAAGATGAGCTTGTTGATCCAGCAGCGCTTGCCCTGGTCGTAGGTGATGAGCGTGTCCTCGCCATCGGCCACGGTGCCGCAGCCCTGGAAGTGGGCCGTCACGCGGCCCCGGGCGTCCGTCACGGTCCGGATGCCAATCACCCGGTTGGGTTTGATGCCGGTGAGCTCCTCGGAGACGGCGTCGATGACGAACTGGGGCGAGGCGGTGGCCACCCAGACGTCGAAGCCGTTGGCCTGGAGCGTCTCGATGAGGTCCACCATCTCCTCGTACACCTGCACGTGGTAGGCGAGCCCCGGGGTGGTGCCCACCGTCTGCGTGGTGCCCGGCGGGTTGAAGGCGTTCTCCGCGTAGGCCGAGCGGGCGAAGCCGCGGAGCTCCTCGGGCGTGTAGCCGGCCTGGAGCTGCGCCGCCCAGGCATACGAGGTGTTGAGCGTCAGGGTGATGGCGTTGTTCCACGCGGCCTGTCCCGCGCGCGTCTGGCCCCGGTTGTAGATGCTGACGAGCTCGTCCGCGCAGCCCGGGGTGGTGCTCGTCGGGAGGGGCTCGCCCGGGCTGGCGGCGGCGTCACACGCGCCGTTGAGGGCCGAGCGGGCCTCGGGGGTGAGATGGCGGCTGGTGGTGCTCCAGTCCTTGTCCGCGGGCTGGAGCACCTTGTCGTGCTTCAGCATCCAGAAGAACGTGGCGTCGCCCAGGTCGTTCTTCACGACGGTGTTGTCCCAGTCGAACACGGCCACGGGACGGTTCCTCGGATCGAACGTGGGGCTGGCGATGCCCAGCGTGGAGATCATCGTGTTGATGCGCGTGCGGTTCTCCGGGAGCCAGCGGCCGACCTTGTCGTCCAGCAGGCGCACCGGGAGTGGAACGCCGTCCCTGCCGGGAGTGCCCTGGGGGCCGGCGTCGCCCTCGGGACCCGGGGGGCCCGAGCAGGCGAGGACTCCACTGGCGACACATCCGGCCAGGGCGAGCGTGGAGAGGCGGAAACCCGCGAGGCTTCGGGGGAAGGATGGCATGGGGTGGCTCCTGTGCTGGAAGACTACTCTGTGCTCCAAGTGCCCCAGGTGCGCGGGATTCTCCCCGAGGTGCGTTATCGTTCGCACATTCGCGGCAATCCCCGGGGGCGATGGCGTGAGCAGAAACCCGTACGAGCTGGTGCTGGAGTTCTCGCGGGCTCGCGAGGCGGGGGACCCGTACGCGTTCCAGTTCGAGGAGCAGGAGTACCAGCTGAGGCTGGAGGGAGGGGTGTTCCAGAGCGCGCCGTTCCCGTGGAATCCACGGGTGCTGGCGGACCTGGGAGAGCTGGAGAAGCCCGCGCCGGAGCGCGGTGCCGTGCAGCGGTTGGGCAACAACCTGCGCGCCTTCCTGGGACAGCTGGAGTGGGGGAGGCACGAGGCCGCCATCGAGCAGGCGCTGGCGGAAGGGCGGGAGGTGCAACTGTGCATCCGCTCGGCGGCGGCGGAGCTGTACGCGCTGCCGTGGGAGTTGCTGACACTGAAGGGCAGTGGGCAGCACCTGGGAGAGGTGGCCGGGTGCACCGTGCGCTACGAGTGGCCCAGGCCGGAGGCTCCGGCGCGAGCCGCGTCACCGGCGGAAGGTGGGCGCATCCTGTTCGCCTGGTCCACGGCGGGAGGGGAGGTCGGGGCGGCCGAGCACCTGCGGGCCATCGAGCAGGCGTGTGAGCAGGGGGACGTGCCGTTCGACTCGCGCCGGGACGTGCTCGGCAACGTGTCGCTCCGGGGGCTGGCGGAGGCGCTGAAGACGGCGCACGAGCCCGTGTCCGTGCTCCACATCCTCTGTCATGGAGGCCGTGCGGGCGCGCGGGGTTATGGGCTCGTCTGGAACGCCGCGCGGGAGGACGGAGCGCCCGACGTGGTGGATGGAGCGAGGCTGCGCCAGGTGTTGGCGCCGTACGCGGGAAGTCTGCGCATGGTGGTGCTGAGCGCCTGCCGCAGTGGAGCGGGAGAGCTGGGAAGCCACCTGGGCAGTGTCGCGCAGGAGTTGCACCGGGTGGGCATTGGAGCGGTGGTGGCCTCGCGGCTGCCGCTGTCGGTGACGGGCGCCATCCGGCTCACCCAGGTGCTCTACGGGGAGCTGCTCGGAACGCCGTGCTCCCTGGAGCGGGCGTTGGGCGAGGCCCGGAAGCAACTCGCGCTGGAAGGACGCCATCTGGACTGGGCGTCGTTGCAGCTCTACGCCCGCGCGGAAGAAGGGCCAGACCTCCGGCCGGTGGCGCTGCGCCCGTACCGGGGCCTGTTGGCCTTCGAGGCGAAGCACCGGCGCTTCTTCTTCGGGCGGGAGAAGCTGGCGGGGGCGTTGCTGGAGCGAGTGGCGCGGGCGGTGGCGGGGAAGCTGCCGCGCTTCCAGGTGGTGGCGGGAGCGTCGGGAGCGGGCAAGTCCTCGGTGGTGATGGCGGGGCTGGTGCCGTTGCTGCCGGCGGAGGCGTGGGACGTGTTGGTGGTGAGGCCCGGCGAGCTGGTGGCGGATGGTGGGGGCTCGGACGGCAGGTTCGCGTCGCTGAGGGGCTTGCGCAGGCGGCTGCGGGTGCTGGCTTCCATCGAGCCATTCACCGAAGGAGCGGTCACGACCGAGGCGGAGGTACTCGAGGAGGCGCGGCGGCTGCGCGAGCGGAGACCCGGGTGCAAGCTGCTGCTGGTGGTGGACCAGCTCGAGGAGGTGTTCACCCAGCTGGGCAGCGTGGAGGAGCGGACCGCGCTGATGCGGGTGCTGTGGAAGCTCGCCGGGCAGGACGCGGCGGAGTGCGTGGTCCTCGGCACCATCCGTGTGGACCACTTCGAGCGGTGCGGAGAGGTAGCGCTGGACGAGCGGACGCGGCTGGACACCGTCGTGTACTCGGAGGCGCACCGTGTCTTCGTGGCACACATGGAGGCGGAGGAGCTGGCGCAAGCGATTGAGCGGCCCGCCGAAGTGGTGGGGCTGGAGTTGGAGGCGGGGCTGGTGGAGCAGGTGTGCCAGGACGTGGGCCAGGAGCCCGGAGCCCTGCCGCTGCTGGAGTACGCGTTGGATCTGCTCTGGCAGAGGCGGGAGGGCCGAAGGCTGACGAACCTGGCGTACGAGCGGATGGGCGGGGTGACGGGCTCGCTGACGCAGACGGCGGACCAGTTGTACGCGGGACTGTCGGAAGCCCAGAGGCGGCAGGCGAGACGGTTGCTGGTGCGGCTGGTGGACTTCCGGGACGCGGCGAGCCCCCAGACGCGCAGGCGGGTGCGGGGGGAGGAGGTGTGGCCCACGGACGAGGAGGCACGCAAGGCGTTCGAGGAGGCACTGGAGAAGCTGGTGGGCAGCCGGCTGCTGGTGAAGGGACGGGAAGAGGGGCCCGGGGGGAGCGGAGCGTGGGTGCAGTTCGCGCACGAGGCGCTCATCCGGCGGTGGACGTCGTTGCAGACGTGGGTGAAGGAGGACTGGGAGCGGGAGCAGCAGCTGCGCGAGGTCGATGCGTGGGCGGAGGCGTGGTTGGCACGCCAGGGGAGCGGAGACCAGGGGGTGTCGTATCTGCTGACAGGGGACCGGTTGGGCTACGCCCGCAGTGTGAGGGACCGATTCCCCGGCGAGCTGTCACCGAGGAGCCTGGAGCTCATCGCACAGTCGGAGGCGGCCGAGGCGCGAAGGCTGGAAGAGGAGCGGACGAACCAGGAGCGCACCCTGGCCGCCGCGCGGGCACTCGCCGAGGCCCGGGAGCGGGAGCTCGTGTCGGCGCGGGAGCTCGCCACGACCCAGAGACGCGAAGCCCGAAGGTTGAAGCTCGGGCTCGGCTCGCTGGCCGTGCTCATGCTTCTGGTCCTGGGAGGCGCGGTCGTGGCGGTGTCACTGCGTAAAGAGGCCGAACGTCAACGGAACTCGGCATTGGATGTTTCGCGAGTCGTTACGGCCAGGGACCTCTCCGCGCAGGATCCCACCCTTGCCGCCATGGTGTTGCGAGAGGTGGTGAACCTGGAGCAGACGCAGGGGGGCCGTCAGACAGCCATTGCGCTTCTCCAAGCACCCTTGAGTACCGCTGTCTTGAGGGGTCATCAGCGCTGGGTTCGCGGTGCTTCCTTCAGCCCGGACGGGCAGTGGGTGGTGACGGCGTCTGGAGACACGACGGCCCGGGTGTGGAGAGTGGATGGACAGGGCGAGCCCGTGGTGCTGCGGGGCCATGGAGAGGCCGTGTTTTCCGCGGCCTTCAGCCCGGATGGGAACCAGGTGGTGACGGCGTCCGGGGACAGACAGCACGGGTGTGGAGGGCGGATGGGCAAGGCGAGCCCGTGGTGCTGCGGGGTCATGGGATGGCTGTGTATTCCGCGGCCTTCAGCCCAGACGGGAACCAGGTGGTGACGGCGTCCGAAGACAC
>NZ_JPMI01000161.1 GCF_000733295.1 Archangium violaceum Cb vi76
TGGACGGACTGGCGCGGGTGTGGAGGGCGGATGGGCGGGGCGAGCCCGGGGTGCTGCGAGGCCATGGGGATGCCGTGTATTCCGCGGTCTTCAGCCCGGACGGGAAGTGGGTGGCGACGGCGTCCAAGGACAAGACCGTGCGGGTGTGGAGAGTGGATGGACCGGGCGATCCCGTGGTGATGCGGGGCCATGCGGAGGCCGTGTATTTCGCGGCCTTCAGCCGGGATGGGAGTCGGGTGGTGTCGGCGTCTCAAGATGGTACGGCACGTCTCTGGACGGTCAGTTCAGCAAGGCTTCAGGACATCCTCCGCACAGCCATCAGTGCCTGCTTGCGCCCGGCGGAGCGCCAACCCTTCATCTTGGAGACGGCCGACGAAGCACAGGGGGGTTATGAGCAATGCGAACGCGCATATGGCCGGACGCCCATCGAGACTTCAGCAGTGAGGGGGGAGTGACATGCGCACCGTCATCGTGAGTGATCTGCACCTGGGCAACGGCCAGGGTTACGACATCTTCGCGGGCGCCGAGGCGCTGCCCGCCTTCCTGGAGCAGTTCACCCGCGAGCCCACCCGCGTGGTGCTCAACGGTGACTCGGTGGACTTCCTCATGAACGAGGATCCCCTGGAGCTGACGGTGGCGCGGGCCGTGGCGCAGGCCCGGGCGATGGTGGACTCGGCGTCCACGTCCCAGGTGTTCCGCGCACTGGGGCGGGTGCTGGCCGCCGGAGGCGAGGCGGTGGTTCGCCTGGGCAACCACGACGTGGAACTGGCGCTGCCCGGGGTACAGGAGGTGTTCCGTCAGGCGCTCGGCCAGCCTCCCGAGGTGGCGCGGCGTCTGGTGTTCGAGTCCGGGGACGCGCCCCGGGTACTGGAGGTGGGCGGTGCGCGCGTGCTGCTGGCGCATGGCGAGCAGAACGACGCCTGGAACAAGGTGGACTATGCGCGGCTGCCCGGCCCTGGCGTCATGGATGCGTCCGGCTTCACCTACGCCGCCGGCTCGCTGCTGGTGAAGAAGCTGCTCAATCCGCTCAAGCGCGAGTACGGCATGCGCTTCGCGGACCTGCTCGTGCCGGACATGCGGGGCGCGGTGATGGCCGCGCTCGCCGTCAACCCGGGCGCGGTGAAGCTCGTCTTCCAGCGCTCCTCGTTGAATCTCCTCTGGCAGCTCCTGCGCCGGGGACTGGCGCCCGTGACGTTCAACCCGGAGGAGCCGGAGCCGTCCGAGCCGGAGCTGGGCCTGGCCGAGCTGGTGAAGGCCGCGGGCCTCACGGAGCAGGAGGAGCTGGCGCTGGAGGAGTCGCTGGCGGACGGGCCGCTGAGCTTCGGCGGGGACGCGTCCGAGTTGGAGAGCGCCCGGACGAAGCCAGGCCTCCACGCGCTGCGCGCCTACGCGCGGCTGCACCGGCAGCTCGCGGGGGAGCAGGGCGAGCGGTATTTCGACCTGGCGCCCACGGACCCGGAACTGGAGGAGGCGCGCCGGTTGGCGAAGAAGTACACGGCGGGCGCCGTCATCTTCGGCCACACCCACGCGGCGCGCTGGCAGCGGGCCGAGGACGTGCTGTACGCGAACTCGGGCACGTGGATCTGGCTCATGCGGCTTCCTCCGGCCGAGGCCCCCGAGTCGGTGTGGATGGAGTTCCTCCAGGAACTGCGGAACAACCCCGGGCTGGACGCCGGGCGGCAGGTGCTGGCCCGGCTGGAGCAGCGCTTCACCGCGGTGCTGTGTGGCCCGCATGCGGCGGGTGGCGCCGAGGTGTCGCTGGTGGAATGGAAGCCGGGAGCGGGGATGCAGGTGCTGGGCTCGGCCCGCGTGGCGCCCACGTCCTGAGCGCCCCGGCCGTCAGGCGTCGCCCGGAGGAGGAGCCTCGCCGGGCTCGGGCATCCGTTCCGGCGCGGGCCCGAGCACGCTCAGCGCTCCCCGGGCGGCGAGCCCCAGCAGCAGCAGCAACAGGCGCCATTTCCGGTGGGGCGTGGTGGCCAGCGGAAGGGTGACGCAGAGCGCGTCCTCGTCTCCTCGCACGGGCGTGCCGTCCGGGTTGAGCTCGTCGAGGAGGCGGAACATCGCCGCGTTGCCGGGGAGCACGAGGAACTCGAAGCGCTCCACCCCGCGCTCGCGCGCCGCTTCCACCAGGCGCTCCAGCAGGAGCCGGCCGAGTCCCTTGCCCTGGGCCGCATCCACCACGGTGACGGCGGCCTCGGCCACCTCGGAGTCCCGGGCCATCCGGATGAAGCGGGCGATGGCCAGGCCTTCCTCCTGTCCCTCGGGGCCCCGGCTCACCGCGCCCAGGGCCAGGTGCTGCTCCCCATCCACCGAGGTGAAGTAGTGCACCTCGGCGTCCGTGAGCCGCGACTTGGGCGCGTGGAAGCGGCCCAGCCGTGAGCGCGGAGAGAGCTGCTCGAAGCCCTGGCGCAGCAGCTCCGCGTCCTCGGGCCTCACCAGCCGCAGCTCCACCTCCGTCCCGTCGGCGAGCGCGAGCCGCTCCCTCCAGTGGGTGTCGAATCGACGTGCTGGCTTCATCCCGTACCACCCCCTGAGACTCCCAGCATCCGAGGGGATGATGCGTTGCGTCAAGAGGGCCCCGGGGCATTTTGACCCGCCGCGTTACGCGGCGGACAGAGCTACCCGAGGGGTGCTTCGCCAACGCTCGCGGAGGCCTGCGCCAGGAGGAAGTCGAGGAGGACGCGGTTGAAGTCCTCGGGGCGCTCCAGGTTGGGCGGGTGTCCCACGCCCGGGAGGGTGACGCGGGTGACGGTGGGGACGCGCCGCGCGAGCAGCTCCGCGTTGCTCAGCAGGACGGGGTTGTCCCTGTCCCCCACCACGACGAGCGTGGGCATGAGGAGCTGCTCCAGCCGGGTGAAGGCCGGAGGCTCCAGGAAGCGGGGGTGGTGGACTTCCGCCAGGCCTCGCATGTGGTCGAGCGTCCACTCGGGCGCGGCGAGGACGAGGCAGGAGACGCGCTCGGGCCAGGCCAGGGCGAAGTCGAGCGCGACACGTCCGCCGAACGACAGGCCGACGACGTGGGCCCGGTCCATGGAGAAGTGGTCGAGCAGGGCGCGCAGATCCTCGTGGGGCGCGTAGGGTCCCTCGGGAGCCACTGTCCTGCCGAAGCCCCGCTGGTCATAACGCAGGGTGGTGAAGTGCCGGGCGAGGGGCCCCACCTGGCTGTCCCACAGGCGCAGGTCGAGCAGGCCGCCGTGAAGCAACACGACCGGGAAGCCATCTCCCTGGAGCTCGTAGTGCAGGCGTGCCCCGTTCACCGGAGCGAAATCCCGGACGGGCGGAGGAGGAGTGGTCATGCCCGGCAGATGGTATGCACTGGCCTCCGCGGGTGGCGGATGTCCCCGGGTGCCAACCCATGCCGCCCGCTGAACGTTTCCCGGAGCCTCCATGAAAGCCCTCCTCCTCGCGGCGGCACTGGCCGCCAACCCTCAGCCCGCACGGACTCCCGCCCCGAGCACGCCTCCCGCCGAGGCCGCCCAGCCCTTCCTGGTGGAGCGGCTCGGCCATGACGCCATCGCCCGCATCTACGCGCCGGGCGTGCCCGCGCTCTCCCGGGACGAGAAGCGCGTGGCCTGGCACCTGTCGCTCGCGGCACACGCGGGCGAGGAGATCGCCTATGACCAGCTCGGCTGGGACACGGTGGCCATCAAACGGCTGATGGAGTCCGTGTACCTCTTCGGCCGCGAGGGCCACGCGGAGCCGGGCTCGTTCGACGCGAAGCTCGCGGACTACCTGGCGCGCTTCTACGCCCAGACGGGCAATCATGATCAAACGACGGGCCAGAAGTTCGTCCCCGCCTTCACCCCCGCCGAGCTGGAGGCCGCGGCGCTGCGGGCGCTGAAGGCCGGAGCGCCCCTGGGCGTGAAGGACGAGGCGGCGCTGAAGACGTGGCTGGGAGGACTGAGGCCCTCGCTCTTCGACGCGGGCGTCGAGCCGCAACTCACCGCGAAGGCGCCGCCGCCGGGGCAGGACCTCCTCACCGCGTCGGCGAACACGGCGTATGGCCGGGGTGTGACGCTGAAGGACCTGGAGGGCTTCCAGGAGAAGAACCCGCTCAACTCGCGCGTGGTGAAGGTGGACGGCAAGCTGGTGGAGCAGGTGTTCCGCACCGGGACGCCCGACGGGAAGGTGCCGCGGGGCCTGTACGCGGTGGAGCTCTCGCGCGTCAGTGCCCACCTGAGCGAGGCGGCGAAGTCCGCGCCGAAGGAGCAGAAGGCGGCGCTCGTGAAGCTGGTGCGCTACTTCGAGACGGGGAATCCGAAGGACTGGGACGCGTACAACATCGCCTGGCTGAAGGCGAACCCCACGGTGGACGCCAACGTCGGCTTCATCGAGACGTACGTGGACGCGCGGGGCCAGAAGGGCCAGTGGCAGGGGCTCATCAACTACCGCGATGCGAGGGAGAACCGGGTGATGGAGGTCATCGCCCGGCGGGCTCAGGACTTCGAGAACCGGATGCCCTGGCCGGACGTGTACAAGCGCAAGAAGGTGGCCACGCCGGTGGCCAAGGCCATCAACCTGGTGACGAGCACTCCGACACCGCCGGCCGGCATCAACCTGCCCAACGAGCAGCACATCCGTGAGAAGTACGGCAGCAAGAGCGTGCTGGTGAGCAACGTGATGGAGGCCGCGGCGGCGATGAAGCGGCTGCCGCTGGCCATCGAGTTCTCCCGGACGCCCGAGGACGCCGCGAAGTCCCGCCAGTACACCGTCACGGCGCGCAAGTGGCTGGTGGCGTTCCACGAAGTGCTGGGACACGCCTCGGGGCAGGTGGACCCGAAGCTGGAGGGGAACACCTCGCGCTACCTGAAGGAGTACGACAACACCCTGGAGGAGGCGCGCGCGGACCTGGTGGCGCTCTGGCACGCGTTCGATCCGTCGCTGGCCACGCTGTCGCCGGAGCACGAGCGCATCGCGGAGCAGATGTACCGGGACTACCTGGTGGAGGGGCTCACCAACCTCAATCAGGTGCCGGAGGGAGACACCTTCGAGGAGGACCATCAGCGAGGCCACCACATGACGGTGAACTTCCTGATGGAGAAGGGGGCGGTGAAGCAGGTGGTGGACGGGGGCGGGGAGGGGAAGCCGGGGCGCACGTCCTGGGTGGTGGAGGACTCCGGGAAGATGCGCGTGGCGGTGGGCGAGCTGCTCTCGAAGCTGATGGTCATCAAGGCGACGGGGGACTACGAGGGAATCCGGAAGCTGGTGCAGGAGAAGGGAATCCGGTTCGACCCGAAGCTGCGCGACGAGGTGGTGGCGCGGGTGCGCGCGGTGGAGGTGCCGGCGGATGTGGTGCTGATTTCACCGTGGCTGGTGCCGGTGGTGGACGGCAAGGGGCAGGTGGTGGACGTGAAGGTGCGGCACGACCAGGGCTTCATCGCGCAACACCTGGAGCGGAGCGTCCTGGGCAGGCTTCCCCCGGCCGAGGCCACCCGGGTGGCGGTGAAGCTCGCGGAGACTCCGGAGGCGCTCGCGGAGGAGTACCGGAAGCTGCCGCGATAGCACGCGCGGGCCACGAGTGTCCTGCGCCACACTGGTGGCTGAGCGGGTGCCGGCTACTCCTCCTGGACTCCTGGCCCTGGGGCGGTAGTTTCCTCCATCGAGGAAACGACCCATGCCCTTCTCCGTCTGGTTGACGTCACACCGCCGCATCGAGGACGTCCGGGCCGGTGCGCCGGACCGGCTCACCCTCGAGGACCTGCGTGCCTGCCTGGAGTTGCTCGCGCGCTCACGCCCCACGCGAGCGGCGCTCCGGCCCGATGGTTCCACCTGGGTGTTTCGCGCGGGAGAGGAGCTCGCGCTGGCTCCCCTGTTGTGGGCGGGCCTGCGGCCCAACAATGGCCCCCAGGCGGGGACCCTTCAGCTCTCGGTGAGCGCCACCCACCCCTTCTTCATGGCCAACGTGTTCGAGCTGCTCTCCCTGGCGGCCCTCGTGAGCGAGGAGCTGGGACTGCGGGCCTTCGAGGGCGTGCGGGGCCGTGAGGTGACGGTGGAGTCCCATCGCGAGCTGCTGGATGTGGAGGGCACGTACTCGCGAGAGCTGGCGCGCTCGTGGCAACAGAATCGCGAGCAGCTCCATCCCAACCTCCGGATGCCGCTCGAGTTCCCCGCCGGCCAGCAGGACGAAGCCCCCAACATGTTGATGCTGCGGCTCGAGCACCCGAAGCCGCCACCCCTGGCGGAGTTGGTGGCGGAGCCACCGGAAGGCCAGGACGTGGAGATTCGTGGGCCTCAAGCGGTCTGGTTCGATCGCGCCACCCAGGCACCGGTGACGTGGTTCCTCCTCAACAACCCGCAGGAGTTGCTCATCTGGCCGCAATGGGGAGAGGCTCCCTTCTCGCGGACGGCGCACTCCATCTTCGATGTGGCCGTGCGCATGCGGGCGCGCGCCGGGGGACAGTTGATCTGGAACGGAGATCCCGTCACGCCAGAGCGGACCTCCTGGTTGCAGCGCTATCCGGAGTTGCTGGGTGTCGAGCTCCTCCAACTCGTCCTGCTCGGCTGGGAGCCCGTGACCGTCCGGGTGTAGCCGCCTTCGGCGCGGCGGGAGCGTCAGCCGCGCCGTCGCTGGGCCTCGCGGAAGAGCTGGGTGAGGGAGTAGTCCAAGGGGGCATCGCGTCCCTGGAGGTAATGGCGGGCGCGTAGGAAGGGCAGCCAGGCCCTGTCGCCCACCACCACGGCGGCTTCGTCCAGGTTGCGCCGGGGCATCCACTTCCCACCCAGCCCGTAGACCAACAGCATGCCGAGGTAGGCGCCCAGGGCGGGGATGAGGCGGGAGCGCTGCTCCGGTGTGAACTGGCAACCCCAGCTCATGTGCCATGAATTCCAGTCGATGTGGGGCAGGGACTCGGGTGAGCGGTCCATGACGGAGGGGACCTCCGTGTGCAGCAGGGCGAGCAGTTGCTCGGCGTAGGTTCCTTCGTAGAGGTCGAGGGCCGCCTGGACATCCGGCACGTCGGGCCAGGGCTGATGGGCTGCGGGCAGCCACTCGGAGACGGTGGGCGGATGATAGGCGTTGTATTGCTCCACCCTCTGGCGTCGCAGGGAGAGTCCCTGGAAGTCCACCTCCTGAAGGAGGATGTCGGCCACATCGGGGTCGAACTGGATGGGGATGGGAGTGAAGGCAAGCGAGCGCCGGTGGAGGGTGGAGAGGATGTCCTCCAGTTTCAGATCGGGACGCAGGTGAACGAGGGCTCGGGCCTGGGCGAGGCGGGCCTGTTCGGAAGCGAAGTCCACGGGCGTGGGACGTGTGAGGATGAGCACGGCACCGTGGGGTAACTCTTCCACGAGGAAGGCGGGCGTGGACAGCACGCGCTCTCGGCCGAGCGCCTCCACCCGTTGGGGCCCGTACACGTTGAGCCAGTGCATCCGTTCCACCTGAGGAGGAAGGATGGGACGAGGCTGCTCCGGGTCCGTGTCGAGGAGCTGATCCGTGCCGCTGTGGGCCGAGCCATGGGAGAGCGGTAGGCGGGAAGCAAGGGTCCTCACCAATGACACCAACCCGGCGGCGCGTTCCTCTTGCTTCCCGGGTTCACGGCACCAGGCGAACGGAATGATTCGAAGCGTGAGGGAAAAACGCGAGCCCTCGTCGTCCGTGCTGCCGTGGATGTCGAAGTAGGCCTCCGGAACACGAGCGCACTTGAGGAAGAAGGACGTGTTTTCCATGAACTGGAACTCGGAGAGGCTTTCATGCATGAGCTGCCGCGAGTACTTCGGCTTGCGGTCACGCTCGAAGGAGATCCTGCCCGGACGCAGCTCCTCATCCACGGATTCGAGGACATCGAGCACTTCGTTCAGCCCTTCATGGCCCCGGTCGAAGGGATTGATGGAAGAGAAGAGTTCGAAGTCGAGGATGTCCGATTCGTTCCATTTGTCAGGGGGCGGGAGGGACATGGTGGAAGTGGATTTCGACCTTGGTGTTCTTCTTGCCGAGGGCCCTGGGGAGCTCTTGCTTGAGAGAGGGCGTCAATGTTTCGGAGTCATACACGAGGTGTACCCGGGAAACGGTAACGTCTTGCCCGAAGATCGGGTGGCCGGGGCGGCGTACCTGCACGATGCCTCCGTACTTCACCAGTGCTTCGTTTGCGTCGGCCTGGACTTGCTTGAAGATGTCATCTTCGCTCCAGCCTTTGAAGTTCCTGCTCTTGTTGCTGAAGGTCTCCACCCGCACCTTGGCGCCGGACGCGAGCGTGGCTTCGTCCACGGCGAACTGGTCGGCGTAGGTGAGGGCGGTGTTTCCCGGGTGGGTGAGGCCCACGTTTTCATCCATTCGTGGCTTGCGCATGCCGCGCAGCACGCGCCTGACGTGCTCGGACAGCTCCAGTTCCCGCCGCAGCATCTGTCCCACCGAGCGTTGGAACTTCATTCCGCGCCGGAAGTCGGCGCGCATGGTGTGGTAGCCCTCCCAGGTGAGGGGCGGCTTCGGCACGAGTCGCCCGGTGGAGGAGGGAGGTCCCTGCCCGGCCACTTCGGCGTAGCGCCGCTCCCAGTAGGCCACGTAGTCGCTCCACAGCGTGTCCTGGACGGTGACTCCAGGGACGAGGCCTCGGCCTCCAACAACCGGGCTTCCAGCACCTCGGCTTCGGAGGTAGCGGTGACGAGCGTCCGTCCCTCGGTGGAGGCCAGCATCCTCCTTCCCTCGGTGCTGGCCTCCGCCGCGGCCCCCTTCAACTGCCCCTTCACCACGGTGATGGCCAACAGCGCGCCCACGGATGAGGTGATGAGCGCGTTGCGCAGGCCGCGCTGGCGGGCCCGCTGGGCAAAGGCTGTCCCAAGTACCTCGCGCAGCCGCTGAGCCCCAGGCCCATTCGAGGGCAGCAACCTGTCCACGAAGCTCCAGTCCGGTTTGCACCCGGGCAGGGGCAGGGCGAGGCAACGGGGCGACGTCACCTCGTCCGCGATGTACAGGCCGCTGGCGACGAAGGTGCCTTCGATATGCCGGAACAACTCCCGCGCGCGAGCCTCACCGTGCTCCGCGTCCGCGTACACCTTCTCCAGGTGCGAAGGCCGCCGCACGAGGAGCACGGGCGCCTCTTCATTCACCGGTTGTCCCCGCTCATCGCAGTACAGCTCGTAGGCGAAGGGCGGCTCGTCGACGGGTGCGAGCGAACGGACGTAGGGCTCGTCCTCGGTGCAACCCGTTGCGATGGAGGAGAGCCCCAGCACCAGCGGCAGAAAAAGCAGGCGAAACCAACACATGCCGCCCAGCTTCCTCCGCCGGGAGTGTGACTGGGTATGTCGGACGGGAGCCCACCCGCCTGGGCGGAGGCGGTTGATCCACTCCGGGCTCATTCCGTCAAACACAGCCGAGCGCCCCTTCCGGAGCCTGGCCGGATGGCCGGAGGTGGCGCCTTGTGTGTGAGGAGACGACCTTGAAGACGACGACGCTTCGCAACCTCTTTGCCGCACTGGTGGTGCTGGGACTGGGCACGGGGTGTGGGAACACGGTGCAGGTGAAGGGGCGGGTGACGGACGGCGAGGGGACACAGCCGCAGGCGCTCCTGGCGGGAGCGGCTTCGCTCGGTGGCTCGGGCACGGTGGCGGCGACGGCACAGGTGCACGCCAGCACGGTGGGGCCGGACGGCAAGCTGACGGTGGTGGCCGAGGGCAAGCTGGAGGACCGGGGGTACTACACGCTGCGGGTACCCGGGGGCGAGGAGCGTCTGGTGTTGGAGGCGGTGGACGCCTCGGGCCAGGTGGTGGCCTCGGCGCTGCTCGAGGCGACCGCCGAGGGCAAGGACGTGGTCGCCGCGCCCATGGACTCGGAGACCTCGCTGGAGGCCGAGGTCTTCCTTCAGATGATGGCGGACAAGTCGGAGGCGGAGACGTTGGACATGGTGGACGTGCGTGCCCGCATCACCGCCCAGATGGCGGCGGCGGCGCGGCAGGGCGCCTCCTCCACCGAGGCCTTCCGCTCCCGGGTGGAGGCGCTGGCGGACGCGGTGCGCGCGGCGCAGCAGGCCGAGCTGGAGATGTACGCCAGGGCGGGTGTGCGGACGAGCCAGACGGCGCTCTTCGAGAAGGAGCTCATGGCGGCGGCGGTGCTGAGCGCGGGGCTGGAGGGCGGCGGCCCGGTGAACGAGCTCTACGACACGTTCCACGCGAATCTGCGCGCGGCGGCCGAGCAGCTGGGCGCGAAGGTGGAGCAGCAGGCGCAGGCCGAGCGCGCGGCGAGCGCCTCCTTCCGGGCCACGGTGAAGGCGCGCCTGTCGGCCGAGGACGCGCGGCCGCTGGTGGACGCGGCGCTGCGGGCCTCGGCGGGCGTGGAGGCACGGGCCTCGGGCGCGGCGCTGTCGGCCCTCCTCACGGCGGGCGGCGCGGTGGAGGACGTGAAGCAGCAGGCGGTGACGGCGAGCACCACGCTGCGCACCCAGGTGCGCGCGTCCACCAGCGCGGCCATGGCGGCCAATGCCTTCGCGAGCTTCGAGACGAGCGTGTCCGGAAGCGCGGATCCGCAGGCCTCGGTGCTGGGCCGCTACCTCGGGGTGAATGCGTCGAACCAGCTCGTGGTGGGCGCGGCGGTGCAGGCCACCGTGACGGCGGCGGCCACGCTGGATGCGACGCTGGACGCGGCCGTCTCCTCGGTGGTGACGGCGAGCGCGGTGGACGTCTCGCTGCTGGCCACGAAGACGGCCGACGCCTACCAGTCCTACGCGACGGCGGTGCGGGCGCAGGCCACCGTGTTGTCACCGCTGTTCGGCGCGAAGGCGACGCCCGCGGTGGAGGTGCTGCTGGTGGCCGAGGGCTCCTTCCAGATGGGCCTGTAGCCCCCACGTGGACACGGAGAGCGGGGAGGCAGCCGAGCGGCCGCTGCTCCTACTCCCGCCCGGGTACCTCTTCTGGGACGGAATGGTTACTCCTCCCGGCACGGCGGGGAGGGGACATGAGGGGCGGAACGTGGTGGGGCCGGTGCGCGCTGGTGCTGGTGGCGTGTCTCGGTGGCGTGGGCTGCGAGTCCTCGCGGGACAGGAACGGCTCGCTCGGGACGGGAGCGGACACGGTCTCGCCCGGGGAGCCGGCTTCCCCGGTGCCCTCGGACGGAACGCCGCCCACTCCACCTCTGGATGACCCGAGCCCTCCGGCCTCACCGGACGCGGGCACACCGGAGCCGGGGCCGGGCACACCGCCTCCGAAGCCCACCGTCTGCGCGCCCACGGGTGACGGTCCGCACTGGCTCCAGGAGGGCGAGCTCCTGACGGTGACGTTCCGCTGCGGCACCGGCTACACGGCGGCGGGGCTGCGCTTCAGCGTGTCGCCCCTGCCGGCCGGGGCGAGCCTGGACGAGGCGAGTGGCACCTTGCGGTGGACACCGGGCAAGGCCCAGGCGGACGTGTGGCTGCTCACCGTCACCGAGCACAGCACGGGCGAGACGGGTGTGGTGAAGGTGGGCGTGGCCGACAACTGGCTGGCCCCGGGCAACGTGCGGGAGCTCAACCCCGTCACGTACACCGAGGAGTACGGGCTGCCGGTGTTGCACCTCTCCTTCGAGGGCACGCTGACGGCGGGTGGCTACCGTCCGGTGCAGCTCGTCTACCGCGGGCACCGCTACACCGCCGAGGCCAAGTACCGCGGCGCCACCTCCAGCATCTTCCCCAAGCGCAACTACACCTTCAAATTCGACAAGGAAGACCCGTTCAACGAGCCGGAGCTCGCGGGTGGTTTCACCGGCCGGCGCAAGCTGGTGCTCATCACCAGCTTCAATGACAACTCGTACCTGCGGCCGAGGCTCGCCTTCGAGCTGTGGAACCGGATGTCTCCCGACCACATCCAGGTGAAGACGTACAGCGCGGTGCTCTACGTGAACGGGCGCTTCTGGGGCCTCTTCACCGTGGCGGACCACGTGAACGAGCACCTGATGGAGCGCCACGGCCTCTCCGATGATGGAGACCTCTTCAAGGCCGTGGAGGCGGACGCGAACTTCTCGCGGCTCGACAAGAAGGGCGCGCCCAAGCAGCCCCTGGAGCTCGGCTTCGAGAAGAAGGAGGGCACGCCCAAGGATGGCTGGGTCGGCGCCTATGACACGCTCAACGCGCTCACCGCCTTCATCGCGGACTCGGACCGGGAGACGTTCCGTGCGCAGTGGGGCTCGCGGCTGAACACCCAGGACTACGAGGACTGGTGGATCTTCAATACGGCCATCCTCGGCAATGACTCGGGCGCGAAGAACGCCTACCACTACCATGACCCCGTGACGCAGGCCCCCTGGCGCTTCATCCCGTGGGATCTCGACGCGAGCTTCGGCCAGGACTGGGACACGCGCCGGCTCGGGCCCACGCTCCTCCCGGACTTCTCCGGAGGCAACCGGCTCTTCGCGCGCATGCTGGAGGAGCCTTCCATCTCCGGGCCCATGCGCGAGCGCTACCGCTCGCTGCTTCGCGGCCCGCTGGCCAAGGAGGAGGTGCTGAAGCTCATCGACGGCTACGTGCGGGAAATCCACCCCGTGGCCCTGCGGGACGAGGCGCGCTGGCTCCAGCAGTACCGCACCTTCGAGCGCTGGAGCGACCGCACCGACTTCACCACCCACGAGGAGGAGGTGGAGTACCTCCGCCAGTGGGTGGACGAGCGGTGGAACCTGCTGGAGCGGCGGCTGCCGTAGGGCTCACGCGCCCTGCTGGATGAGCTCCACCCGGTAGCCATCCGGGTCCTCGACGAAGGCGATGACGGTGGTGCCGTGCTTCATGGGGCCCGGCTCGCGCACCACCTTGCCGCCGGCCTGGCGGATGGTGTCACAGGTGGTGTGGATGTCCTTCACGCCCAGGGCGATGTGGCCGTAGGCATTGCCCAGCTCGTACCTGGAGGTGTCCCAGTTGTGCGTGAGCTCGAGGGCCGGGTGGGTGTCCTCGGGGCCATAGCCCACGAAGGCCAGGGTGAATTTCCCATCCGGGTAGTCCTTGCGGCGCAGCAACTGCATTCCGAGGACGCGGGTGTAGAAGTCGAGCGACTTGTCCAGGTCGCCCACGCGCAGCATGGTGTGGAGGATTCGCATGCGCGTTACATACCCTGGAACGTGCGGCTCCAGGCCCGCAACCGCCGCTGCAGCGCGGTGAGTGTCCAGAGGTCCGCCGGGTTGTCCGGGGCCACGGCCGCGAGCGCCCGCTCCAGGTGGGGCAGGGCGCCGGGCTCGCACCACTCGGAGAGCCGGCGCAGGGCGGACAGCGAGGGGCCCACCTCCAACGCGGCCAGCAGCGTGTGCACCACGCGCGGGCTGCGCTCGCGGCACAGCCGGTCCACCGCCTCGTGCCGCTCCTCGAAGGAGGACTCGGGGTGCAGCAGCACCGAGGAGAGCCCCTGGAAGGTCTCCTCTGGCAGCAGCGGCTGGGGCGCCGGGTGGGGCCAGTGCTCGAGCGTGATGCCAGTGGGCCCCGCCGCGCTGCACTCGCGCTTCACCCCGTCCTCGCCGAGCAGCTCCAGCAGCCGCCCCGCGGAGGGTGCACCCGCCTCCAGCACCCGCCGGGCCCGCGTGGTGAGCGCCGCCGAGTGCCCGAGCAGGTGCAGGCGCAGCACGGACACTTCTTCCTGAGCGCAGGCCTCCTTCTCCACCCGCTTCCACTTCACGAAGACCTCGGCGAGCCCCCGCTCGTGCACGTACCAGCGGTACTCCAGCCACACGGCGCTCAGGCGCTCGTCGAAGCGGGAGTCCTCGGGCTCGTACATCCGGGCGGCGCCCTCCTCCACACCCTGGAAGGCGGAGTCCAGCAGCGCCTGCACATGGCTCAATCGCATGGGGGCAAGGCGCAGTGTGCCATGAAAGGCCGCTCGACGGCGCGCGGCTGGAGGGCTTTACTCCCGGGGATGTGGCACCGCGGTGCCCTGTACTCCCAGGAGGAACATGATGGCGGATGGCGACAAGGTGAATCTGGCGACGCTCGGCGCGGAGACGGAGTTGGTGCGGCTCGGGACGGCGGTGGCCGACGTGCTGGCGAAGCTGAACGAGGTCTCCTCGCAGCAGCAGCGGAGCATCCTGCAACTCGTGGTGGAGGCGCGCGTGGCCTGTGAGTCCGTGCGCGGCCCCGCGCCCGAGTCGAAGTCCGCCTCCCTTCCCCCCATCGAGCCCGCGCAGTCCGCGCCCCCGGCGGAGCGGGCCCCGGAGTCCGGCGCCTCGGCCCACCCCGACGAGGCGCGGGCACGGGCCCTGGCCACCGTCTACGAGGCGGCGGCGCAGGCGCTCGGCCTGGCGTTCCAGAACGCGGTGGCCAACCAGCAGCAGCTCAACACCCTGGGGCAGGCGGCGCTGAGCCAGTCGGCCGTGCTCGTGCTCTCGGCCGGCTCCTCCGGCGAGTCGCAGGGCGCGTCCCAGCCGGCCGGGGTCCTCAAGGCCGGCTGAGCCGGCACCCGAGGGCCCGCGCGCTACGGGCGGCAGCTCGGGTCCGGGCCGCTGCACGTGCCCTGGGCGCACGTGGTGCCCAGGACACAGGCCGTGGGCTCGTCCGCGCACGGCTCGCCGAATTGCCGGCGGGGTTGGCAGGTGTTGGAGGCCTGGGCGCAATAGAAACGGCCATCGCAGAAACGCTCGGTGCAATCCTCATCCTGTCCCGCGAGCCGCCGGCAGGTACCGGGCTGCGTGCTGGAGGGGTCGAGTCCGTCGCAGGAGAGGCCCCGGTCACACGCGCGGAAATCCCGGCACGAGGCGCCCTCTTCGAGCAGCTCGCGGCACTTGCCGGGCGCGCCGGGCTCGGCATCACAGAAGAGTTCCTGCTGACACTGGCTCGAGTCGAATATGGGGAAGGAGGGGTTGCTCCTGGGCTCGGCGGTGCAGTCGGCCCCCAGGCCTCGCGGCGGCTGGCAGGTGTCGTCGATACAGGTGAGGGTCCAGTGACATCCACTCCCCCATGACCCGCAGGCTTCGCCCTGGGCGGCGGGACGCCGGCAGCGCTGGGTATCCTGGTCGCAGATGAGGCCCTGCTCGCATAGCTCCTGGCCGGAGGCACCCGAATCCGCGCAGGACTCACCCTCCGCGAGGGGCTTCCGACAGGTGGACTGGGAATAGACGAGGCCCTCCTCGCACAGAGTGGGGGACGCGCTCGGCATTCCCTCCGCGCGCCGGGGCTGGCACGTGCCGCAGGAAGACAGGCTCACCGAGGTGCAGGCGGACCGGTCGCCACACTCACCGCTTCCATGGCAGGGCTCACCGTCCTCCACCTCCCCGAAGAGGAACCGGCAGTCCACGGACATTCCCACACCTGGCAGGAATCGCCGCGAGGACAGCGGATGCGCGTCACAAGTGCCGGTCCGGATCTTCTCCAGACACGCGCTGGCCGCGGTCGCGTCATAGCGTATCCGGCCGGCACGGAAGTCCTCGCGGTACTGCGTCAGTCCTCGTTGGCCAATGAACCCCTGCAACTGGTTGCGCTTGCAGGAGTCCTCGTCATGGGACACTCCGCACCGCACGTATTTCTCGCACACGGCCTCCGCGAGCGCCGCGTCGAAGTCCTCCTGCTTCACACCACTGCTGCACGCCGCCAGCCACAACCCCAGGATGGCCAGTGCCGTCCGGTACCTATACATGGATGTCTTCCCCCTCGTTGATGGAGGCACATCCGTATCATGCTTCAGCGCTGGGTGACGGCGGCCGGGGCGCTCCAGGCCAGCTGCGAGAGGCCACCCTCCGTGCCGAAGAGGACCGTGCCCTCCTCCACCAGCAGCACATACACGCGTGGATCCGCGAGCCTCGGCAGCGGGCGTACCGTGCCGCTCAATGCGTCGTAGTGCGCCGCGCCCAGCAGTGTACCCAGCAGCGCTCCACCCGGTACCAGCGCCGCCGACACCACATAGCGGCTCGGCAGGCCCTCCGCGTCGCGCACCCGCGTCCAGTGCTCGCCGTCGAAGTAGCTGAAGCCGTCCTGACACGTGCCCACCACCGCGCGCCCCTCCGCGTCCGCCGAGAGCGCCGTCACCCAGTTGTCCGTGAGGTGCTTCCCATCGTGGTAGCGCGTCCACCGCATGCCGTCCCAGCGCAGCAGGCCCCGGTCCTCGCTCGCCACCCAGAGGTAGCGCCCGGCGCCGTGCGCTCCCGAGACATGGGTGCTCCACCCCTCGGGCAGGGGCAGGCGCTTCGCCAGCTCGAGCGGCTGGCTCGCCCGCTTCACGAAGGAGGTGCCCCGCCCATCCACCAGCGCGACGCCGTCCTCGGTGTCCGCCACCGCCGCCAGCACCGACAGCTTGCCGAGCGCCACCGGGTTGCGGCCACCGTACGCCATGGGCGTCCACGTCTTCCCGTCGTACAGGCCCAGCCCGTACATCGTGGCCACGTAGAGGTTGCGTCCGTCGCTGGCCAGGCCCAGCACGTGGTTGCTCGGGAGGTGGGGCGCGCGGAACGTCCGCCACTTCCCGTCCGGCTGCTCCCAGCACACGCCCTTGTCGAAGGTGCCCACCACCCGCAGCCCCTGGTGCCGCGTCAGCGCGGTGATGTGGTTGCCACACAGCTGGCCCGTGGGCGTCACCCGCTTCCACTCCGTGCCCTGGCGCCGGAAGACACCCTGGCCGCGTGTCCCCGCCCAGGCCGCGCCATTCAGCTCGACGGTGCTCGTGGTGCCCGGGGGCAGTGCCCGGGCCTCGCCGGAGCGCTCGCCCCACCGCCGCGCCTCGCCCTCGGCACCGAGCACCCGCGTCCCGCCCTTCGCATCCTTCGCGTACGCGAGCGGGCCCGTGGGCACGGGGAGCGAGACGAGCCCCTCGGCTCCCAGCGTGAAGGCGCCCTCGGTGGTGCCCACGCGCAGTGCGCCGTCCATCTCCTCCAGCATCCGCACCGGCCCCGGCACCGTCCACATGCGCCCCGAGCCCGGCGCCATCACCCGTCCGTCCGCCGTGCCCAGGTAGCCCTCGGTGAAGGCCGTGTACGTGGGGCCCGCGGGCAGCCGCTCCGCGAGCCAGCCGAGCGCCGCGCGGTAGAGCTCCGTGTTCATCCCCCCCTCCGCCGGCAGCGCGTGCCACTTCGCCCCCACCACCGGCTGTACGCGCCAGCGCTCGTCCACCGCCACCACGCCCTCGTCCGTGGCCGCGAAGAGGGTGTCTCCCGCCACCTCCAGCGCGCGGCAGAAGTGGCTCGGCAGGCCATCGTCCACCGTCAGCGTGCGCACCGCACGGCCCGCGTGGGTGAAGAGCTCCAGGCCGCCCTCGGTGCAGGCCACCACGTGGCCGTTGTACGTGGCGAGGTCATGCACCGTCTCCGTGTTGGTGACGGTGGCGGAGAGCAGGGCGGCGGTCAGGGTGGAGAGCAGCATGCCCGCCTGCATTGCGAAGCCCGGGCCAGCGCGTAACCCTCCGGAATCTCTTGGCTGCGTCTCCCTCCGGCCTCGGAGTGTGGCCGGGCGTCAGCACCCGGCGGAGGGCGGGAGTGGGCAATGGCCAACTCCGGCATGCCCGCGAGGGCAGGGCCCGGGAGCGGGGACGCGTGACTACATCCTCCGTATGAACAAGCAGACACGGACGGTGTTGTGGGCTTCGGGGACGGCCCTGGTGGGGGCGCTGGGCTGGGCGGGCTGGCGGCTGTACCAGGAGAAGAACCTGGAGGAGCCCGGGTACCGGGTGCTGAGCGTGAAGCAGGACGTGGAGCTGCGCGAATACGTGCCCACCGTCGTGGCGGTGACGGAGGTGGAGGGCGAGTTCGACGCGAGCCTCAACGAGGGCTTCCGGCGGCTCGCGGGCTACATCTTCGGGGGCAACCGGCGCAAGCAGTCCATCGCCATGACGGCGCCGGTGGGCCTGCAGCCCGCCAGCGGCTCCGAGCAGGGTGAGCGCATCGCCATGACGGCCCCGGTGGGCATGCAGCGCAGTGGGCAGGTGTGGCGCATGACCTTCGCCATGCCCTCGGAGTACACCCTGGAGACGCTGCCGGAACCGGTGGACTCGCGGGTCCGTCTGGAGCGCGTGCCGGGCAAGCGCGTGGCCGTCCGGAGCTTCTCCGGCTCGGCCCCCGAGTCCGTGGCGAAGGCCGAGCAGGCGCGGCTGCTGGAGGACCTGCGCGCCCAGGGCCTGCGCCCCGTGGGCGAGCCGGTGCTCGCCCAGTACAACTCGCCCTTCATGCCCCCCTTCCTGCGCCGCAACGAGATCCTCGTCGACGTGCAGGCGGTGGAGCCGGTGCACTGAGCGGCGGCGCTACTCCTCGACGGTGAGGGCGACGCGGACCTTCTCGCGGCGCTCGAACCGGTTGCCCGCCGCGTCCCGGGCCACGAGCACCAGCTCGTACTCCCCGGGCTCCGTGCCGGCGGGCACCCTCAGCTCGCGGGTGAAGCGCAGGCCGTCGCGCGTCTCCAGCAGGTGCTGCGTGTCACCGAAGAGCTCGCCGTAGACGCTCACCTCCTTCGTGGCCTCCACCGCGTCCACCTCCAGCCGCAGCGTCTGGCCGGGCGCGAGCAGCCGCGAGGACAGCGTCACCTCGAAGTCGTTGCCCTTGGAGTCCAGCCGGTAGCGCACCTCGCGCCGGCGCACCGTGCCGTCCGGCATCTCCACCGCCACCAGCACGTCGTAGTACCCGTCCTCCACCCAGAGCGGCACCAGGAAGCGGCCCCGCCAATAGCCCGACACCGTGTCGAAGGTGAGCGGCTTCACCAGGCCGAAGGGGAAGTAGGCCGTCACCCGGCGCGCGTTCCTCGGCGCCACCACGGAGAGGATGGGGTCTCCCGGCGGAATCTCCTCGCGGCTCAGCTCACCGGTGACGGCCGCGTACGAGGTGCCCTCGGGCAGCTCCACCGGCACCAGCTCGCGCACCGTGTCACCGCCGGGCTTCGTGCGCGCCACTTCCTCCACCGCGACGAAGGAGGTGTACCTGCTCATCAGCCCATACTGGAGCGCCGTGGCGGTGATGGCCTGGACGACCTCGGGCTTCTCTCCACGGTAGTTCTCCACCGTCAGCTCCTCAATCCGCTGGCGGGCCCAGAGGCTGCGCAGGGACGCGTGCTCCGGCGCGGACTCGGGAAGGGAGAGGGGCACCTCGAAGTGACGCTCCCGCCCACGCACGCGGCCGGTGATGCGCAGCAGACCCTGGCCCGTGCCGTGGTACTTGCCGATGAGGAACAGGGGCTGGCCGCTGAAGAGGTCCGGCAGGGTGCGCGGGTAGACGTCCGACACGGGCAGTCCCTCCGTGGCCACGCGCACCGACGTCAGCACCGGGCCGCGGATGCGCGACTCGAACTCACGGGACACCTCGTCCTCGGGCCGCTTCAGGTTGACGAAGGTGGAGGCGCCTCGCCCCACCTCGCCCATCTTCGCGACGAGGTAGCGGTTGACGTCGTTGCCCACGCCCACGCTGAAGACGCGCGTCTCCTCGCGCAGGTGCTGCTGGAGCGTGCCGAGCACCTGGTCGTCGTTGCCGATGAAGCCGTCCGTCATGAGCAGCACCATGCGCAGGCGGGCCGGGTCGTTGGCGGGCACCATGGCCTCCTGGGCCGCCACGCGCACGTCCGTGCCGCCACCGCCCCAGAAGTTGGCCACGTAGGGCAGGGCGCGCGCCACGTTCTCCGGCGAGGCCGGCACCGCGGCGGGGGCGAACTTCGTCACCTGTGTGTCGAAGTTGAGCACCTGGAAGGTGTCCTCGGGGTGGAGGTGACGCAGCACCTCGGCGGTAATGGCCTTGGACTTCTCGATGGGCGGGCCGGACTGCGAGCACGAGGTATCGAGCACCAGGTACAGCTCGCGCGGCACCACCTCCTCCTGCTTCGGCGCCAGCTGCGGGTTGAGGAGCACGAGGAAGTAGCCCTCGTCGGCGCCGGGCTCGCGGTGCACCAGCACGGCCGGGCGGATGAGCGCGTCGGCCACGCGGTACTCCAGGGTGAAGGTCTTGTTGGGGATGCGATCGTCCGGAGCCAGCTCCACGCGGGCGCGGCTGGAGCCCTCGCGCGTCGCCGTCACGCGGTGCGACGTGGAGCGCAGCTCGTGCACGGGCACGCCCGCGTCCAGACGCACGTGGAGGCGGATGTCACGGCCACTGCGCACCTCGGGAGGCAGCACCGGCGGGGTGATGCGGCTCGCGTCGGGAACGGTGGTGGTGTCCGGCGCGGTGCCCTCGCCCTGGCGGAAGGCCAGGGGCTCGCCGCCGATGTAACGCGGGCCCACCGTCATGGGGAAGTTGAAGCTGTACTTGCCGTCCTCGTAGACGAGCCGCTCCACGTAGTGGATGCGCACGCGGATTTCCTCTCCCGGGAGGATGTTGGCCACTGACTGGGTGAAGAGGTTGGGGCGCTCCTGGTCGAGCAGTGCGGCCGTCTTGCCCTCGGCTCGGGCCCGCTCGTAGGTGTCACGCGCCTGCTCGCGCGTCTGGATGACGCCGCGGATGACGCGCTGGCCGATGACCAGCTCCATGGCGTCCACCGCCGCCTTCTCCGGCAGCGGGAAGACGTAGAGGGCCTCGAGCGGCTCGGCGTAGGGGTTCTCGAAGACCTGGGTGACGGTGACGCTGGCGAGGAAGCCACTCACCTCGGCGTCGACCTCGGTGTGCTTGAGGCTGAAGTGCTGGGGCTGGGACTCGGGGCAGCCCTGGGCGGAGGCGTGGCGGCGGAGCTTCGCCACCAGTGTCCCCTGGGTGATGGCCCCGGAACTCAGGGGCGAGGCGGGAGCGGGGCAGGGCGTCTCGGTGTCCCGCTCCTGGGCGGAAGCGGGGACGGACAGTAGGCAGACGAAGAGCGCGACGAGTGCGGCTCGCATGGAATTCCTCGGACGGGATGGGTACGTGCCGGGGGATTGCAGTCCGCGGGCCAGCGTCTGGGATGCGCCAAGTGCCTGGAAACACTGAGGGCGGGGCTCCAGGGGCTGTGGCTGCCCGGCCACGCCCACTTGAGACCCCGCCCCGTTTCACTGGTCACCGGTGACGAGTGGAATGGACCCGCCCCGTTTCACTGGTCACCGGTGACGAGTGGAATGGACCCGCCCCGTTTCACTGGTCACCGGTGACGAGTGGAATGGACCCGCCCCGTTTCACTGGTCACCGGTGACGAGTGGAATGGGCTGGTGCCCGGACTACTCGGCGATGGCCTTGTCGAGGGCGCCCTTGAGCTCCTTGCTCTCCGGCGTGACCGAGCTGGGGAAGGCGGCGCGCACCTGGCCGTCCTTGCCCACCACGTACTTGTGGAAGTTCCACTTGGGCTCGCCGTGCTTGCGCGCGAGGAACTCGTAGATGGGGGACTGGCCCTCGCCCTTGGTCTTCACCTTCTCGAGCATGGGGAAGGTGACCTTGTAGCGGAGCTCGCAGAATTTGGCGATCTGCTCGGAGGTGCCGGGCTCCTGGCCGCCGAAGTCATTCGAGGGGATGCCGAGCACCACCACGCCCTTGGCCTTGTACTCGCCCCAGAGCTTCTCGAGGCCCGCGTACTGGGGGGTGTAGCCGCACTCGGAGGCGGTGTTCACCACGAGCACGACCTTGCCCTTGTACTCGGAGAGGTTGAGGGGCTGGCCGTTGAGCTGCTTGGACTGCAAGTCATGGAAGGACATCGCACGCTCCGCGGAGACGGCGGCGGTGCCCAGCAGGAGCACGGCCGCGGTGAGGGAAATCAGTCGGTTGGACATGCCCCCCAGGATGCCTGAAGCGGTAGTGCGTTGCTCGGCCCGCTAATCGAGGAAGCGGCGCTCCCATCGGCGCAGATCCTCGGGAGGGAAGTCGGACCCGAAGTCGCGATGCTCCTGGTAGAGCCAGGGCTCCAGGACGCGCGCCAGCTCCCGGTAGGCGGGGAGCGTCTGGCCCTGCTCGGTGTCCCCTGCTTCTGGCCAGGGGCCCAGCGTGATGACGGCGCGCTCCCCTTCCAGCTCCTGGATGGTGGTGCCCGGTGAGGACAGGCGCGAGCGGAGGCCCGCAGCGCCGCCCAGCTCACCCAGCACGGGCTGGCCCAGGAAGGTGAGCCAGGAGGGGCCGCGTACCCGCGTGCCGAGCTTCCACGAATGCCAGCTCGGATCCGGGATGTCCATGCCCGGGTATCGGAAGCACTGCTCTCGGACCTTCCTCCGCATGCCGATCAGGCTCAGCTGGCCCCTGAAGGCGAGGCCCACCTGCCCGAAGCAGAAGGGCAGAGGAGCGGCCAATTGCAGCGCCAGCTCACGCAGCCGGTCTGGACCGTGCTCCTCGAGGTACTCGGTGGGAAGCCAGAAGCCCACCATGCACGACGCATCCGGTTCGCCGTCCAATGAGGGGGCGGGGGTGCCGAGCGGTTTGCCAGAATAGTCGAAACCGTACTGGTCCTCGCGGTTGGAGTCATCGTCGCGCAGCGCGAGCATGGGCCATTCGTCCTCGAGCAGCTCACGCCGGATCTCCTTCCACCCGGAGTCATCGAGCAACTGCGTGTATCCATCGTCATCCACGTATGTGCCGAGCGCCCCTGGCCCTACCGCACTCAGGTAGGTTTCCAATGACTGAAGCACTCCCCTCATGATCACCGGGTGGGGGTGGCGGATGTAGAAACAGAGGCTCAGACTGTCTCGGAGGATGCTGTAGCCGGCCGGTCCATAGACACGGATACGTGGACGATGCTCGTTCATGGCATGACTCCCACCCAGGGGAGGATTTCCTTGGGTTCAACCCCCAGGGCTTCCTGGTACACCTCGTTTTGCCATCGGCCCGCATGAGGCCCTTTTTTATACTTGCACCAAGGGACTGAATCCTTGTTCTCACATGGAAACTTGAAGTCATAGACGCGCAGAGGCAAGAGCGGATTGCCCGCGTGGATGACGATGTCTGGCTTGATGGTGCCGCGCAGTTCGCTGTAGCAGCCCCCTTCCAGCAGCGCCTCCTCCTTTTCCGGGCTGATCAACTCGCGCTGCCGGGTGTCCGTGTTGTAGCGGTAGCGCGGCTCCCGGCTGAAGCCGCCTGGTCTCAGCGCGCCCAATTCCAGCTCCGCGCACGCGAGCGCCACCTTGTGCATCTCCTCGCCAAGGAACATGGCCCGCGTCCTCACCCTGCCTCCGAACTCCTTCGTCTCGCGGCACTCCGCCGGGGTGGGGCTCCTGCCCCCCATGTGCTGGCGGAGCACCTTCTCGCGGGCCATGTTGGCGCACTGGGTCAGCTTCTGTTCGAGTTCCTGCTGGTGCTTTTCATTCAGTACCACCGCGACCGCGGTGACGGATGCGCCGAACTCGGCCAGGCGCTGGGCTGCCTGCGGTATGACGGTCTCCTCTCCGGCTACGCGGGCGCACAGGGCCGGTTGGGTCCGGCAGGCGCTCGAGGCCGAGTCGAGGGACTGCGCGGAGGCCTGGCAGGTCAGGAGCAGCACGCTGGCGAGCGCGGCTCCGTACTTCCGCCGGAGCGTGGGCCCGTGCCGACGTGTGGAGGAGAGGTGATTCATGTGCCCTGTGATGACGTGGGTGGTGAGAGGCCGTGCGAGGGAAACCGTGCGCGCGAGTCTGGCGGAAGCGCGGGCCGGGTCAATGCACTCGGGTCCGTCTCCCCTCGGGCCCAGCCCTTTCAACGGACGCGGAGACACCTCGTGAGGGTGGGACCCGTCCGTCAAGGCGTGGAGGCGGGGGGGGGCCTGTCCTCCGAGCCGATTGCCTGGGTAGCATGCGAGCGTGCTCGTCCAGGCGTTCCTGCTCGTGTCCCTGCTCCATGCCGCTCCCCCCGAGCGGGTGGAGCTCGTCTTCGGGGGAGATGTCATTCCCCATGGTGAGGTGAAGGAGGCCGCGGCGGACCACGCCCGCTCCGACTCCGGGGATGCCGGCCCCGCCCGCTCCATCAACCACGAGGGCTGGGATCATGTCTTCGGGCCCCTCGCCGACGTGCTGCGCGCGGCGGACGTCGCCATGGTGAACCTGGAGACGCCCAGCACCGGCAATCCGCTCGCCCGCACCGCGCCCCTGCTCTTCGACGCGCCGCCCGCCATGCTGCACGCGCTGGCCGCCGCCGGGGTGGACGTCGTCTCCACCGCCAACAACCATGTCTTCGACCAGCGCCGCGCGGGGGCCGAGGCCACGTGGAAGCACCTGGCCGAGGCTGGCCTGAGGAGCGTCGGTACGGGCCCCTCGGAGGCCGCCGCGTGGGAGCCCCTCATCGTCGAGAAGCGTGGGATGCGCATCGGCTTCCTGTCCTTCACCCGGTGGCTCAACGGTGCCCGCAATCCCATGGAACCGGAGACCTCGCCCCATGTGGCCTACGTGCCCTACCGCGGCAAGGTGAATGGGAGCTGGCACTCCCCCGAGGCGGCCGTGGAGCTGGTGCGGGCCGCGGCCCGGCGCTGTGACGCGCTCATCGTCGCCGTCCACTGGGGCACCGAGTACTCGCACACGCCCCACCCGGAGGACCGCAAGCTGGCCCGCGCCCTGTTGGAGGCCGGCGCGCTCGCCATCATCGGCCACCATCCCCACGTGCTGCAGCCCATCGAGTCGTACCGCACCTCCTCCTCCGGGCGGGACACGCTCGTGGCCTTCTCGCTGGGCAATCTCATCGCCAACCAGGACCGGCACTACGTCCACCGCCGGGCGGGGGAGGCGGATGGCAGCAAGCGCGATTCCGTGCTGTTGCGCTTCTCGCTCACCCGTCCGCGGCCGGGCGCGCCCGTGTCGCTCGAGGGCGTGTCCGTGCTGCCGGTGTGGATCGAGAACAACCACTACGTCGCGCTCGGCCGCAACCGGGTGCCGCGCCACATCCAGCCCGTGTTGCTCGACGAGGAGCTGCGGGCCATCAACGAGCGGCTCCTGGCGCTCTCGGCCCGCGCCCTCACCCAGCCACGCGAGGTCCGCCAGGAGCGCACCGCGCTCGAGCGCCGGTTGGACATGGCCCGGTACCGGCGCGAGCTCATCCTGCGCATCACCCGGCCTCCCGGCTCCGACGTGGGCCCGGCGGAGCCCGGGAGGCGTCCCGCGGGTTAGCTACTCCTGGGGCTGTGGGCGAGCGCCCGGCGGGGAAAGGGTGTCCTCGTCCACCTGACCCTCGTCGTGGTCGAGCCCCTCGTCGTTCATGCCCGGCTGGAGGACGCCCTCGTCCTCGTCGCGCACGTCGTCCTGTCCGGTGCTGCCCGCGCCGCCGGTGCCGGGCTCATCCAGGACGTCCTCGTCCGTGCTTCCCGGGTCGATGCCGCCCGGGCCCACCTGGCCACCGGTGCCGGGCTCGTTCAGGACGTCGTCCTGCGTGGTGCCCTCGTCCTGCTGTTGCGTGTTCGTGTCACCCGCGCCACCGGTACCGGTCTGGTCCTGGGTGGTGGTGCCCTCGTCCTGCTGCTGCTGCTGTTGTTGGAGGAGATCCTGCGGGTGGGGCCCGGCCTCCGCGCGCGTGCATCCCGCGCCCAGGGCCACGGAACCGGCGAGCACTCCCGCCAGCATGAGTCGCGTCGTCGTCTTTCCGGCCATCGTTCCAGCTCCTTTCAGGAGATGGGCTGCTTGAAACCAGAACGTGGGCACGTGAGTGGGTGGCCCGCAGGAGGCGCTTGCCCTCCCGGGCGCTCCCCGTCCGCGCGGAGGAGAGGGGACGCCCCTGGTTGGGGGGGCTTGCACGACCCATGAAGCAAGTCCCTAGGCTTGGGTTGGCCTCTCGGGTAATGTCCTCCAACGTCTCTTTGGACGTCACGCACCATGGTCTCGAAACGCACCCCTCCGCCCCCGTCGCAGCAGCGCATGGATGACAAGCTGGCCCTCGCCCTGGGGGCCGCGGCGCGCGCCGCCCGGTTGCGAGCGGGGCTCACCCAGGCGGAGGCGGCCGAGAAGGTGGGTCTGGCCCCGGGTGTCTACGGCCGCATCGAGCGCGGGGGGATGATGCCCAGCGTCCCCACCCTCCGACGGCTGAGCATCGTCCTGAAGATTCCCTCCGACACGCTGTTGAGCCTGAGTCACTCGGAGGTGACGGCGTGGGTGGACTCGCTGCCCGCCAAGGAGGAGCGCTCCCCGGATTTGCGGCGGCTCTCGCGCTCGTTGCGCAATCTGTCCCCGGCCCAACTCAAGGTGCTCAACGTCATCGCCACCGCGCTCACGCGCTGAGCCCCAGGTCGGGACGGCTCGACCGACCTGATTGGAGAGGTTGGCCATGTTGGAGGCGCGGCGGTGGTGGTACGCCCTCAAGCCGGCGAGTTGGCCGAAGGTGCTCGTGCCCGCCCTGTTGGGTCAGGCCGTGGGTGCCGCCGCCGCGGGCCACCTGTCCCTGGGGGCACTCGTATTCGGCGTGCTGTGGATGGTGGCCGACGTCTCCTTCATCGTGTTGCTCAACGACTGGGGAGATCGCGAGGTGGACACCCTCAAGCGCCGCATGTTCCCCCAGGGCTGCTCGCCGAAGACGATTCCGGACGGCATCCTCCCCGCCAGGGCGGTGCTCGTCGCGGGCCTCGGGGCCGGTGCGGTGGCGCTGGTGCTGGCGTGGGGCGCCGGTGCCGTGCTGGGGCGGCCGTTGTTGCCGCCGCTCGCCGCGCTGGGCCTGCTCGTGTTCGTCGCCTATACGCTGCCCCCCCTGCGGCTCAACTACCGGGGCGGGGGCGAGCTGCTGGAGATGGTGGGCGTGGGCGGTGTGCTTCCCACGTTGCATGTGTATGCCCAGTGCGGCCAGTGGGCTCCCGCGGGGTGGGTGGCGCTGGCGCCGGGCCTGCTGGCACTGTCCCTGTCGAGCGCCCTGGCCAGCGGGCTGTCCGACGAGGAGAGCGATCGCGCCGGGGGCAAGCGCACCTTCACGACGGTGTGGGGCAACGCGGTGGCCCGCCGGGGCGCGGAGGTGTGGCTGGGAGTGGGGTTGCTCCTCTGGCTCGCGGCGTCCTGTCTGGCCGAGGACGCACCGCCCCTCGCCGTGGTGGTGCCGGCGGTGGGGCTCGCATTACCTTTCGGCGTGCGTCTGGTGAGGAGGAGCCCGTCCGCGGTGACGAATGCATTTGGTGCGCAATCGGCCTACAAGGCGGAGCTCCACCGAGCCATCTGGTGGGGAACGTTCGCGCTGTCGGTAGGGGTGCTCGCCGCGGGGCTGGGAGGGTGGAAGTGAAAGGACTTCCAGAAGACATCCTCGCCGGGCTGGAGCCCTTGTCACTCCTGGTGGGAGAGGCGGCCTCGCTCGACACGCGCCGGCCGCGCGCGCTGCTGCCGGTGGAGCTGGCGGCGCGGTTGATGGACGGTGAGGCCCGCGAGGACAAGGCACGGGCCTTCGCCCAGGGGCTGGGCAACGTGGTGCGGGCGCTCGCGGATGACTTCCCGGAGAACATCTTCTGGGACCTGGACTTCCTGGCCTGCCGCATGTGGAACGCCGGCGGGCCCGAGGAGGTGCTCGGCTTCGCGCGCCGGGTGGTGACGCTGTGCCGGGGTTTCGGCAACAAGTCCGAGCTGCGTTTCCGCTACGCCCATGACTTCCTGTACGGCTACGACTGGGCCCGCTGGGTGGTGCGCCAGCCGGAGAAGCGCGCGGCCATCGGCCCCTTCGACCTGGCGTTCTTCGACTACCTCGAGGGCCGGCTCCAGACGCTCGTGGAGCTCATCGCCGAGAACGACGACAAGTACGGCAAGCTCCAGGGCCAGGAGTTCCGCAACCCCTTCGGTTTCTGCCGGGAGCCTCGCGAGGAGGCGCACCTGCACCAGGTGCTGGCCCAGGCGGACTTCATCCCCGTGAAGGCCTGGCGCTTCGATGGGGACTGCCGCTGGGACCTTCCCTTCACCGACCTGCGCACCGAGGCCGCCCGGCGTCTGGGGCTGGCGCGCGAGGCCACCTCGTGAAGGCCGGAAGGGGCACGCTCCGGGCCTGGCTCCAGGCCTCGCGGTTGCCCTCGCAGTCGTACCTCGCGCTCCCCCTGCTGCTCGGGCAGTTCGTCGCGGTGCACTCGCGCGGCGGGGGGCTGGACGTGGGGACGCTGGTGGCCGTGCAGCTCTTCGGGGTGTTCGACCAACTCTTCATCGTCTACGCCAATGACTGGGCGGACCAGGAGACGGATCGCCGCAACCAGACGGCCACCCTCTTCTCCGGCGGCTCCCGCGTGCTCGTGGAGGGCAGGCTTTCGCCGCGTGCGCTCGGGCTCGCCGCCGTCGTGTGCGCGGGCGCGATGCTGGTGCTGTCGGTGGGGCTGGCGCTGCTCCGGGATTCGCCGCTGCTGGTGCCGCTGGCGGTGGCGGCGCTGGGGCTGCTGTGGGCCTACAGCTATCCGCCGTTCCGGCTCTCCTACCGGGGGGGTGGCGAGCTGCTGCAGATGGTGGGCGTCGCCGGGGTGCTGCCGCTCTATGGGTATGTCGCGCAGGGCGGGGAGCCGGGGCGCTTTCCGTGGGCGCTCGTCGCGCTGCTGCTGCCCACGCACCTCGCCTGCGCCATCGCCACCGCGCTCCCCGACGAGCCCTCGGACCGGGAGAGCGGCAAGCTCACGTTGCCGGCGCGCGTGGGCGGTGAGCGGGCCGCCTGGGCCATCGTGGCGCTCAATGGCCTCACCGTGGCACTGGCGCCGTGGGGACTCGGTGTCCTGGGTTTGAGCGCGGGCCTGGGGCTGCTGGTGCCGGTGGTGGCCACGCTCGTGGTGTCCCTGGTGCGTCCCGCGCCGCCCGGCTCCCTCCGCGTCCAGGTCCGCGTCGCCGCCGCCATCACCGCCACGTTGGCCACGGTCGCCATTCCCCTCGTGTCCCTGGCGAGTCCCTGAGCGCGCCATGACGTATGAGTTCCTGGTGATGGCGCTGCTGTTCCTGGTGCCGGGCGCCGTCTTCTGGCTCGTGCGCGCGGACCTGCGCTGGCTGATGCGGAGGGCGGTGCTGGCCTCGCTCCCGTTCGCGGCCACCGAGGGGTTGTTCTATCCGGAGTACTGGACGCCGCGCTTCCTTTTTGGCCTGGCGGACCGCATTGGCTTTGGCGTGGAGGACGTGCTCTTCGTCGCCGGGCTCGGGGCCTTCTCCTCGTGTGCCTACGCGGTGGCGTTCCGCCGGACGGTGGTGCCCCGGGGCGAGGGGACGAGGCCCTGGTGGCGGGCGGTGGGAGGCATTGCCGCGATGCTGGCCCTGACGGGGCTGTTGCTCGCGGTGGGCGTGCCCATCCTCTACGCGGCGGTGGCGGCGATGGGGGTGTGCACCGGGGTGGTGCTGGTGGGACGCCCGGAGCTGGTGCTCCCGAGCCTGCTGGGAGCGGTGGTGTCGTGCGTCATCTACCTGGGGTTGTGCCTGCTCTTCGCGCGGCTGGTGCCCGGTGTCTTCGAGCGCACGTGGCGGCCGAGCCTGTTGCTGCCCGGCCGTTTCCTCGGGGTGCCGTGGGATGAGCTGCTGTACGGAGCGGGCGCGGGCCTGGTGGCGACGGCCTTCCCGGCCTGGGCCTTCCGGTTCGCGTTCGCGCCGCTCCCCTGGGGTGAGCCTACGTCCAGAAACCCTCGTGCACCGCGCGGGCCTCCGGCAGCTCCACCGGGCCCACCACCTCGGTAGGCTCGGAGCCGCGGGCGAAGACGTCGCGGCAGGACATGCGCAGGGAGGGCTCGTCCGGGCGGGTGAACTGGCCCAGCTGCTCGGAGGAGAGCGCGAAGACGACCCGCCGCACTCCGCCCCAGAAGATGGCGCCCGCGCACATGGCACAGGGCTCGGTGCTGGCGTAGAGGGTGCTGCCGGCGAGCTGCTCGGGGGCGTAGTGCTGGGTGGCCTCGCGCATGAGGTTGGACTCCGCGTGGCCGGTGCAGTCCCGCTCCGTCACCACGGTGTTCTCTCCCTCCAGGAGGACACGCCCGTTCCGGTCCACCAGCACCGCGCCGAAGGGGTGGTTCCCCCGCTCGCGGGCCCGGCGGGCCAGGTCGATGGACTGTTTCAGGTGCCGCGATTCCTCCGGTTGCATCCGTGTCCTCCTGCTTCGGGAATGGCGCTCAGGGTAGCGTGTCCAGGCTGGCCAGGAGCCGGTCCACCTCGGCGAGTGTGTTGTAGTGCAGCAGCGAGACGCGCACCGCGCCCTCGGGCATGAGGCCCAGCGCCTGCATGGCCAGGGTGGCGTAGTAGTGGCCCGCGGCGACGCCCACTCCGTTCCGGGCGAGGTGCTCGGCCACTGCGCGCGGTGGGACGCCCTGCACGTTGAAGCAGAAGGTGGCCACGCGGCCCTTGGGCTCGGGGATGCCGTACAGGCGCACGCGCTTGTGGGCGCGCAGCCGCTCCAGCGTGGACTCGAGCAGCGGACGCTCCAGGGCCTCGATGCGGCGGAAGGCCTGCTCCAGTCCGGCCCGCCCGGGCTGCCCGCCGCCGAGCACCTCGCGCACGTAGCGCAGTGTCCCCAGCCAGCCCGCGAGGCCCTCGTGGTTGGCGGTGCCGGGCTCGAACTTCTGCGGGCTGTCCTCGGGGACGAACCACAGCTTGTCCGCGGGCAGCCGGGGCAGCAGCTCCTGGCGCACGTACAGGCAGCCCATGTGCGGGCCGAAGACCTTGTAGGGCGAGAAGACGGCGAAGTCCGCGCCCCAGCCCCGCACGTCCGGGAGCTGGTGCGGGCTGGAGTGCACCGCGTCGACGATGAGCCAGGCGCCCACGGAATGGGCGAGCGTGGCGGCGGTGGTCACGTCGGGCGCGGTGCCCACCGAGTTGGCGGCGGCCGTCACCGCGACGAGCCGGGTGCGCGCGGTGAGCAGGGCGCGGAGGTCGGACAGCTCCAGCCGCCCCTCGGGCCAGCGGGCGCGCCACGGCTTCACCACGGCGCCCTGGGTCTCCAGCCAGCGCCACGGGCTGGCGTTGGACTCGTGCTCGAGCTCCGAGATGATGATTTCATCCCCGGGCTGGAGCAGGCGGGAGAAGGCGCGCGAGAGCTGGAAGGTGAGCGCGGTGGCGCTGGTGCCGAGCATGACCTCCTCGGGCCGGCAGCCGAGGAACTCGGCGGTGGCGGCGCGGGCCTGGGCCTTCACCTCGGTGGCGCGCACGGAGGCCGGGTAGGGCTGGCCCACGTTGCAGCTCCCCTGGATGAGGAACTGGGAGATGGCGTCGATGGTGTGCGAGGGCACCTGGGCCCCGGCGGCGTTGTCGAGGTAGCTGAAACCCGACCGCAAGGCGGGGAAGTGCTCGGCGAAGGGGGAAGTCATGGGGCGCGCAGCATAGCCGCCCGCGATTCCGGCTGCTCGCGAGCGGCCGGGTTGCGCATGCTCCCTCTCCCAGAGGGAGAGGGGATATCCACGGGCACTCGGAGCATGCTCAACGCGGGCGCTCAGTGAATCGCCGCGCCGGACTCGTCGAGGTTCACCTTCTCGTTCTCGCCGGGGCGGTACGGCTCGCCGGTGAGCACGCCCTTCACGAAGCCCACCAGTTGCACCATGCGCTTGTTGGGCGTGTCCCAGAACTCGGCCTTGTTCACCGTGACACACAGCAGCGCGAGCTCGGGGTCATCCACGCCCTGCGGGAACCAGGCCTTCAGCGTGGGGTTCCACAACTCGCGCGCCTTCTCCTTGTCGCGCACCAGCCGGGCCACGCCGCTCACCGACACGTACCGGTCCCTCGCCGTGTCCGCGTAGGACAGGCTCACGTGGCTGTCCCGCTCCACCTCGTCCACCTTGGGCGAGTGCTCCCGCGTGAAGAACCACAGCTGCCCGTCGAAGTCCCGGTCGTGCGTCCACATGGGCCGGCTGCGCAGCGTCCCGTCCTCCTCCACCGTCGTCATCATCGCGACCTTGATGCCGTGGATGAGCTCGCCCAGGTGCACGACAGGATCCTTCTTGTCCGTCTTCTTCGTGGCCATTCCTGCCTCCCGTGTGCTGACGGTAAGCAGGGCCGGCGGGCGTGACAGGCACACCGGTTCCGCCCTCCCGTCCCCACACCAGGGGAGCCCGGGGGACGGGTTGTCTCCACCGCGCACCCTGCGTACGCAGCGCGTGTTGCTCCCCAGGCAACACCCCCGCGTGTTGTCTGCCAGACAACAACCCTGAAGACAGCCACGGCCGTGCACGGGGGTTTATCGGACTGCGAGAGTACCGGGCTTCACGCGAGAGAGTGTTTCCCAGTGCATGGGATTCGTAGCTTGTTGAATGCCTGTTTCTTCTCGTGTGGTCGCGCTTCTCCCTCTCTCTGTGTCGCTGTGCAGCCGGGTGGGCAGCATGTAGGCTGCCATTCTGTTCTTCGCGGCCGTGGCCGCAATTCCGGACAGGGGGGCTGTATGGCTGGCATCCAGGGGATGGAAGGCCTGTCCACAGCGCAGGTGCAGGATGAGCTGCGACGCGGTGGACGATTCGTCGTGTTCGAGTACTGCGTCTCCTTCTTCGTCACGACGATGAGGCGCTCTTCGGACGTCTACTTCGTCAGGGCCGGGCAGGGGACATTCGGCCTGAGTCTCGGCTACACGCTGCTGTCGCTGCTCCTCGGGTGGTGGGGCATTCCCTGGGGCTTCATCTACACGCCGGCATGCCTCTCCACCAACCTGCATGGGGGCAGGGACGTGACGGAGCTGGTGGTGGCCTCGCTGACGGCGCCCCGGTACGACCCGAGCCTCGGGTACTAGCGGACGGCGCTCACTGCACGGCCTCCCACGAGAAGTGGGACATGAACATGGAGCGCCGGCCGAGGTGGTACGTGAGCGCGAAGTCCGCGTAGTCGTACGCGCCCGCCCTCGGCAGTTGGAAGCTCCGGCCCGCGGAGAGCTGCGCGCACGAGGCCACCAGGGCCATGTGCGTGAAGGCCTGCGGGAAGTTGCCCATGGCCTCGCCCGTGCCCGGCACCGCCTCCTCGGCGTAGAGGCCCACGTCGTTGGCCAGGCTCAGCAGGTAGCGCAGCAGCTCCTCCGCCTCCCGCGTCCGGCCCGAGTGCACCAGCACGTCATGCAGCCAGAAGGAGCACAGCAGGAAGGTGCCCTCGCCGCCGCTCAGTCCGTCCGCCGCGTGGTAGCGGTAGAGCAGCCCGCCCTTCTCCAGCCGCTGGCGCACCACGTCCACCGTGCGGCCCACCAGCGGGTGGGCCGACGGGAGGAAGCCCAACGCCGGCAACTGCAGCACCGAGGCATCCGGCACGTCGGAGCCCACCGACTGGGGGAACCACCCGTGGCGCGCGCCCTCCTTCAGCAGGTACTCGCGCACCGCCGCGCGCTCGCGCACCCAGCGCCCCACCGGGGCCGGAAGCTTCCGGGCGCGGGCGATGCGGATGGCCCGGTCCAGCCCCACCCAGCACAGCAGCTTGGAGTGGATGAAGTGCCGGGGCTCGTCGCGCACCTCCCAGAGGCCCTGGTCCGGCTGACGCCAGCGCTCGCACACGTTGTCCACCAGTCCGCGCAGGAACTCCCAGTTCCTCGGCGACATGCGCCGGCCCATCTTCGAGAAGAGCCACTCTCCCTCCAGTATCTCCCCGAAGACGTCGAGCTGGAGCTGCTTCACCGCCCCGTTGCCGGCGCGCACCGGCCGCGAGCCCCGGTGGCCCTCCAGGTGCGTCAGCTCCACCTCGGGCAGCAGCCGGTGGCCGCGGATGCTGTACATGATTTGAACGTCCTCGGCCCGGCCCGCGCTGGTGCGCGCCAGCCAGCGCTGGAAGGCGAGCGTCTCCTCCTGGTAGCCCAGCAGCATCAGCGAGATGAGCGTGAGCGTGGTGTCGCGCAGCCAGGTGTAGCGGTAGTCCCAGTTGCGCACGCCGCCCGGCTCCTCGGGCAGGGACGTGGTGGGGGCGGCGACGATGGCGCCCGAGGGCGCGTACGTGAGCGCCTTGAGCACCAGCGCCGAGCGCCGCACCACGTGGGAGTACTCGCCCTCGTAGGCGCAGTGGGAAATCCACTCGCGCCAGAAGGCCACCGTCCGCTCCAGCCGGCGCCGCATCGCCGTGAGGTCCGGCATCTCCGCCGGGCCACGCTCGACGAGCGAGGGCGTCCAGGCCGCCTCCACCCAGGCCTCGTCTCCGGCCCGCATGGACCAGTGCGCGCGCAGGGCATTGTCGTGCGCCACCAGCGGACGCGTGGCCGTCACCCAGAGCGCGTCGGCGCCGCCCACCAGCTCCGCCGTCTGGGGCGAGGTGAGGCGGATGCGTGGCACGAAGGCGCCGTACTCGAAGCGTGGGGCCACCACCACGCGCGCCCGCACCGTGCCGCCCACGCAGCGCAGCCGCCGCAGCAGCGCGTGCCGCGTCCCCGTGCGGGGGCTGTGGGACATGCCGGTGCGCACGGGCATGCAGTCCGTCACCTCCAGCACGCCACCCGGCGTGGTGAAGGTGGTGACGAGCACGTTGGTGTCGTCGAGGTAGCGGCGGGTGGACTGGGAGGGGCCCTCGGGGCTCACCCGGAAGGAGCCGCCCCGGCCCACGTCCAGGATGCGGCAGAAGGCCGCGGGCGAGTCGAACCGGGGGAAGCAGGCCCAGTCGATGGAGCCATCCCGGCCCACCAGGGCGGCGGAGTGGCAGTCTCCCAACAACGCGTAGTCGTCGATCCGCTGCCGCATTCCGTCTCCCGGGAGCCGCTCCAGGATGAGCGGCCTCCCTCGTCATTGAGTACGGAGGGGAGCCGTTGCAACCGGGACCGGAGCGCGGCCGGTCCCGGTGTGCTCAGGCTCCAGGCGGGGAAGCGAGCACTCCTCTCCCTCTCCCTCTGGGAGAGGGCCGGGGTGAGGGTCGTCAGTAGGTGGAGCCCGTGCTCTCGGCGAGCTGCTCCCGGAGCAGCACCGAGCCGTCGAGCACATCCACGTAGATGAGCTCCCGCACGAGCACTCCGTTGCCGTCGGTCCACGTCACGGGCACCGCGTAGGCGGCGCGCAGGGGGCGGACCGCGTGGGGACGGACGTAGGTGATGCCGAGCACCACGTCCTCATCCGTGGTGCCTCCGGAGACGGCGGCCGCCGCGGCGCGCGCCTGGTCCGGGCTCAGCCCCTGCTGGGCGACTGGCGATTCGACGGCGGCAATCCCGCTCATCTCGGTGGAGGACGACTCCTCTTGGGGACCACAAGCGACAACGGCGAGCGACAGACCAGCGGCGGCCACGGCGCGGAACAGCGTCGGCGAGTTCATGAGGTTGCTCCCATTCTGGGAAGGGGGTGGAGCCTCCAGGCGGGCTCAACACGCGAGGCCTGGAGGAGGGGAGGCCTGGACGAGCACCTCCGCGAGTCAGTGCCTTCGTGAAAGGCGGCGGCAGGGTGCCCCGAATTCCACGAGAATTCCAGTTTTACGCGTAGTGCAATTCTGGGGCAATTTTCGACTTGGGCGGTGACTGATATGACGCTGTCAGTCATTGGCCTGGGCGAGCAGCCGGCGCGTGGCCTCGTGGCGCGGCGCGTCCAGCACCTGCGCGGGCGGGCCCTGCTCGACGAGGTGGCCGTGGTCCAGCACGAGGACGGACTCCGTCCAGCGTGGCCGAGGCCGCGCCGGGAAGGCGTTTGCGCACGTACGTCGAAGTCGCCGCGCGCCAGCCGCTCCAACAGCGAGTCCCAGGGGCCGAGCACCGGCCGCGCGCGCACGCCCAGCCTCGCGGCGAGCGCCTCCGCCAGGTCCACCTCGAAGCCGATGAGGCGGTTGGGGTCCATGGGATCTGGAAGACGCAGGGGGCGCCCCCTTGCGCGTCCGCGCCCCACGGCAGCTCGCCGCGGGCCCGCACCGCCTCGAGTCCCCGGGGCTCGGGTGCCTCCTGCGCGAGGGTGGGAAGACAGACGGGACGCGGCCGGGGAGCAGGGCTCTGGTCACGAGGGGGCGCGGTGTACCCCCTGGTGCCCGGCCGTCGGGGTCATGGCCGTCCCGGGGGGCGCACCTTCCACACCAGCGGGGTGAGCGAGCCGATCAGGACGAACAGCCCCTGCGTGCCGTGGGCGAGCAGCGCGATGGACATGGCCCGGGCCGGGGTGGTGCCGAAGGCTCCTGCCGAGAGCGCGAAGGCGCCCTCCCTCACGCCGAGCTGACCGGGCACCAGGGCGCCCACCGCGAGGGACACCAGGTGGAGCCCCTGGGCGATGAGCGCCTCCACCGCCGTGGTGTCGATGCCCACCGCCATGGCCAGGAGGCCGTACTGCACCACCTGCAGCGTCCGGCCGAGGAGGGCGGCCAGGAGTGCCCGGGCCGGTGGCGGTGTGCGGCCCTTCACCCCCGCGTGCATGCCCAGGCCCATGAGCAGCAGCACCAGCGCGTGCACGCCCAGCACGAGCGTCAGCCACGAGGCCCCCGTGCGCAGGTACGCCGCGAAGGCACCGAGAAGGCAGAGGAGGCCACCGGACACCAGCGAGGCCGCCTGCGAGGTGGCCGCCGCCGCCAGGGCCGTGGCGCCTCCCGTGTACTGGCCGAGCAGTGCCGCCTTCGCCGCCTCGCCCGAGGCCCGTCCCGTGGGCGCCACACTGGACACCGCCGTGCCGATGAGCTGCGCCCGGAGCATGCAGCGCCAGGGCACCTCCCGCGCCCGGCTGCCGTACGCCACCCGGGTGGCCAGCGCGTCCAGCAACAGGCGCGCCACCTCGAGCAGCAGCACCAGGGGCAGCCACGGCGCCGCACGTGACAGCTCCCGCCCCAGCTCCTCGGCGCCCGCGCGCTGCACGAGCATCGCCAGGAGGGCCACGCCCAACACCGCGCACACCGGGTGCAGCACCGCCAGCGCCCGCGCTCCCAGGGGCATGGTCAGAGCACCCAGGCTCCATTCCTGTCGCTCGCCTGCCCCCATACGCCCCTCCCCCTCCAGCCCGTCAGCGGCGGATGTCCGTAAAGGTGCGCAGTGCTCCGCATCTTGGCGACCGCCTTTGGGACGCGCTCCGCGGACGGAGGCTCGCGTTGGGGGGTGGACGGGGCACCTGGACGGGAGTCGGAGGTGGAGGAGGGGCCCCACGTGGGGAGGGAACGTGATAGGGGGCAGCGCCCTGCCCGCGGGACGTGCCCCGGCAGTCGGAGTGCGGGCCGCACCTGGCCCGAGGAGATGGACGGCGATGCTGCGTACGGCGATGAACGAGTGGACCATGAAGGCCATCCAGTTGGAGACGGCGCTGATGGCGCTGGACGAGGTGGGCCTGCCCGCGAGCATGAAGGGGCTGCAGGAGAAGGCCGAGGAGGCCATGCTGGCGCTGGTGCGCGGCTGGCTGGCGCAGAAGCCCAAGCCGGACGAGCGCAAGTGGAAGGTGACGCCGGCGCAGGAGGGCGCCACGCCCAAGGACGAGGAGCTCGCCGAGGTGGTGTCCCAGATGAAGGAGGACGGCGTGGAGTGGAGCGTCTACCTGGCCACCAGCGACAAGGGGGACACGGTGGAGACGCTCGTGGCGGAGGACAGGGCGTGGATGGCGGCCGGTGGCGAGTACTACGTGGGCCAGTGGGACGAGGACGCGCAGCAGCTCGAGCACGGCCGGGATGATGAGGAGGGGGACCTGGGCACCGGCCTCATCTTCACGCTCAAGGGCGAGCTCGTGTTCGAGCCGCAGATCGAGGCCTGAGCACGGCTACGGGCCGAGGTGCTCCACCATGCGGGCCCGGGTCTTCTCGTCGGGCAGGCGCCCGGAGCCCGCGCGCAGGTTGTCCTCGAGGTGGCGGGGGTTGCTGGTGGCGGGCCGGAAGGGTGCGCGTCAGCATGGGGGAAAGGTAGCAGGTGACAGTTGTGCGGGGGGCCGGTGTTCCAGTCGCCGATGGCTGCATCTTCCAGAAGAGGTCAGGCGATGAAGCTCCAGGTCTCGGTGTGCGCGGGCGTCATGGCGGCGGCGATGTCGTTCCCGGTGGGGGCCGAGCAGCCGGCGGCCGAGGTGGCACGGGCCCCGGTGGTGGAGGTCTCCCAGCCGGTGTCCGCGCGGGACGTGCACATTCCGTTCAGCATCTCGCTGCTGCCGGGCATCAGCACCAACGGTTTCGAGAGTGGCCGGGTGGTGAACAACCTCTCGGTGGGGGTGCTGGCGACGCATGCGGGGCGGGTGGACGGCATCGCCATGGCGATGGTGGGCAACTGGGTGGACCGGGAGCTGCGCGGGGTGCAGTGGGCGATGGGGGCCAACTACGCCGGGCAGGTGCAGGGCACGCAGATGGCGCTGGGCGTGAACGTGGCGGGGGGCTCGCTGAAGGGCTGGCAGACGGCGGTGGGGGTGAACGTGGCGGCGGGGGAGCTGGTGGGGGCGCAGTTCGCCGTGGGGGTGAACGTGGCGGCGGGGACGTCCTGGGGCATGCAGGCGGCCACGGGGCTCAACCTCGCCGAGGAGCTGCGGGGCGTGCAGTTCTCCTCGGGGCTCAACATCGCGAGCAACCTGCGGGGTGCCCAGTTCTCGCTGTTGAACGTGGGTGGTGAGGTGAGTGGCGCGCAGGTGGGACTCGTCAACGTGGGCCAGAAGGTGAAGGGCCTGCAACTGGGCCTCATCAACGTGGCGGGCGAGGCGGACAGCTCGATTGGCCTGCTGAGCTTCGTGGGCAATGGCCAGCAGCACGTGCAGGCGTGGGGCAGCGAGATGGCCATGACGAACGTGGCGTTGAAGCTGGGGGGGCGGCACATGCACACGCTGTTCACGGTGGGCCTGCGGCCGGAGCGCGAGGGCCGGCACCGCCTGTGGTCGGCGGGCCTGGGGCTGGGAGGCCACATTCCGGTGGGTCCCTTCTTCGTGGACGTGGACGCACTGGCCCACTCGCTGCACACGGGCGGTTTCGTCGAGCCCACCGGGCACCTGTTGGCGCAGCTGCGGCTGGTGGCGGGCTGGCAGCCGTACCGTCACTTCGCCCTCTTCGGAGGCCTGACGGCGAACACGCTCGTGTCCTTCGTGGACGAGGAGTTGCAGGGCGTGGACCGCTTCGGGCTGGGCGCGGTCTACGATTCGGAGCGGGTGCGGGTGCGGACGTGGCCGGGTCTCATCGCGGGCATCCAGATCTGAGCCAATATCCCCTCGCCCCCCGGGAGAGGGACGGGGTGAGGGTGCCTGTCCCGGTGCTCCCCACCGTGAGGAAGGAAGCGAGCCCCGGGTTGGACCGCCGCTCCAGGACCGTGCTCTCGAGGAGGGGGGTTCCCACGGGGAGAACCGTCCCCAGGTTCCAGGTGCGTGCCCGGCACGGGACGATCAGTTGGTGTCCGGTGCGGGACGGGGTGGGTACCGGATGGTGGGTGTGGGGCAGGCGAACCCGTGCCGGACGCGCTCCTCTTCGAGAGCCAGGCCAAGAGCCCAGGGTGAGAAGGTTCCATGCGAGCCATGGTGCTGCATGCGCCGGGTGAGCCGTTGCGGCTGGAGGAGCGGCCCATCCCGGAGCCGGGTCCCGAGCAACTGCTGTTGAAGGTGCACGCGTGCGCGGTATGCCGCACGGATCTGCACGTGACGGACGGGGAGCTGACGAGGCCGAAGCTGCCGCTGGTGTTGGGGCACGAAATCATCGGCACGGTGGTGAAGGCGGGCGAGCGGGCGGACATCATCTCGCCGGGGACGCGGGTGGGGGTGCCGTGGCTGGGGTGGAGTGACGGCACGTGCCGCTACTGCCTCACGGGCCGGGAGAACCTCTGCGACAACGCGCGCTTCACCGGCTATCAGCTCGACGGCGGTTACGCGGACTACACCGTGGCGGATCACCGCTTCTGTTTCCCCATTCCATCGGGTTACCCACCGTTGCAGGCGGCGCCGCTGTTGTGCGCGGGGCTCATCGGCTACCGCTGCCTGCGCATGGCGGGGGACGCCGAGCGGCTGGGGCTGTATGGCTTTGGCGCGGCGGCGCACGTGCTCATCCAGGTGGCGAGGTACCAGGGGCGGAGGGTGTTCGGCTTCACGAGGCCGGGAGACGTGGCCGCTCAGGACTTCGCGCTGCGACTGGGGGCCGAGTGGGCGGGGGACTCGGACGTGCTGCCTCCCGAGTCACTGGACGCGGCCATCCTCTTCGCGCCGGTGGGGCGCCTGGTGCCCGCGGCGCTGGCCGCCGTGGTGAAGGGCGGCACGGTGGTGTGCGGGGGCATCCACATGAGTGACATCCCCGCGTTCCCGTACGCACTGCTGTGGGGCGAGCGCATCGTGCGCTCGGTGGCGAACCTCACGAGGCAGGACGGGTTGGACTTCCTCGCGCTGGCCCCGAGGGTGCCGGTGCACACGGAGGTGCAGCCGTTCCCACTGGAGGCCGCCAACGAGGCGCTGGCGGCGCTCCGGGAAGGACGTGTGCGAGGCGCGGCGGTGCTGGAGATGGGGTCAGAAGGCGGTGCCGTTCACCCGCAGGCCCGGTGAGGCGCTCCGGCTCGAGAGGCTCGTGTGGAGCACGAAGCCGCCGGTGGCGCTCGCATCGGGGCTGCGGTTCATGGACACGCCATCCTGGCTGGCCAGGCTGCTCGTGTAGCTGAACGAGTCGATGGTGGCCGCGCCCTGGGCGGTGGACGTCTTCACCCGCACCGTGTCGCTGCTGTTGTTGAGGCTGAGCGTGCTGGTGGAGGCCACCACCGCGTTGGGCGTCCCCGAGGGAATTCCGGTGGCCCCGCCGAACACCACGATGGCCTGGCCCGCGGCGAGCACCGTCCCCGTGGCGAAGGTGTGCCGCACCGAGGTGGCATCCGAGAGCGTCCATCCGCTGATGTCGATGGCCGCGCCGCCCACGTTCACCAGCTCCACGAACTCACCGTCGGTGTCGCTGCCGGGTTCGTTGGCGAGCATCTCGTTGAGGATGACCCTGGCCGGCGTGGCGGAGGCGGTGATGGTGAAGGTGCCATTGCTCATGTCCGAGGTGGAGCCGAAGGCATCCGTGGCCCGCACCCGCGCCGCCGTGCTGGCCGAGTTGGGCACCACCCACGTGTAGCCGCCAGTGGACGCGGCCACGCTGCTGGCGATGACCTGCCACGTGCCGCCGTTGTTGAGCGTGTACTCGAGCTTCACGTTGGAGATGTCCTGGGACGTCCAGGTGATGGCCATGGCGCCGCCGCCGGGCTGGCTCTCGCCGCCGTTGGGGCTGGTGACGGTGATGGCCGGCGCGGGCGTGCGCTTGGAGACGCTGGCCGGCGAGGACTCGTTGCCCGCGGCGTCCACGGCCGTCACCTGGTAGCCGTAGGTGACGCCGGCCGTCAGGCCCAGGTCCACGAAGCCGGTGGTGGAGGACGTGCCCGCCAGCGAGTAGGCGCCACCGTTGATGCTCCGGTACACCCGGTAGCCCGTCACGCCCCTGTTGTCGGTGGAGGCATTCCACGACAGGGAGAGCTCCGTGGACGAGAGGGCGCTGGCCACCAGCGCGCCCGGCACGGAGGGCGCCTGGGTGTCCGGACCGGTGCCCTTGGAGACATACGAGACGCTGCGCGTGCCCTGCGTCACCACGAAGGTGTCACCCGAGGAGGAGCTCAGCTGGATGTGGCCCAGCAGCTTGTGGGTGGCGGGGTCCTCCGTCTGCCAGATGTCCGAGCCGTGCGCCGTCAGCCGCTCCAGACACTCGGGCGTGGGGTGGCCATAGGTGTTGTCGCGGCCCACGGAGATGAAGGACACGGTGGGGTTCGTCGCGTCCAGGAGCGGGTTGCCGGACGAGTTGCGCGAGCCGTGGTGGTGCACCTTGTACAGCTCGAGCTCGCCCACGCTGGCGACGATGGTGGACTCGACGTCCGGGCTGCTGGTGAGGTCTCCGCCCACGAGCGCATCGAACGCGCCGTAGGAGATCTTCACCGTCACGGATTTGGTGTTCTCGTCCGTGCTGGAGACGCCGTTGCCATTGGCGGCGACCACGGTGAGCGTCACCTGGCCGCACAGCGAGAAGCTCTGCCCGCGGTACACGGTGTTGCGCCGGCCGCTGAAGTGGCTGACGTATTCGTCATAGGCGCTCGAGTTGTACGTGCCGCCGTGGTCGTACACCGCGTCGATGGAGACGGCGTTCGTGCCCACGTCCACCTCGTCGATGCCGCCCATGTGGTCCGCGTGCATGTGCGAGACGAAGGCCATGTCGATGTTCGTCACCCCCAGCGACTTGAGGTAGGCCTTGATGGTGGTGCCCGAGCCGGTGGGGCCTCCGTCGAACAGCGCCACGCACCCGCCGGGCGCGATGAGCACCGCCGCGTCACCCTGGCCGATATCCAGTGTGGTGAAGCGCAGGCCCTGCGACCAGGCGAGCGTGGGCAGCAGGGTGAGCAGCAAGAGGGGACGCAGCAGGGACCACGGACGGGTGAGCATGGGCTCGCCTCCAGGCGTGAAGGGCTTGCCCTCGTGGCTATCTCATTCCCCGAGAATTCAGCAAGGCGGTAGGTTTCGATATCTCCAGAATTCCTCGCGGGGTGCGTCCCGAGGCGCACCGGGCGGGGGAGCGGCGCGTTGTCTGGAAGGCCGTTCCTCGCTTGGGACGTAGGGGTGGGAGGCGCAGCCTTGTCCCCGGGGACGTTGCCAGGCCGAGCGCCCCGGGAGACTTCATGCTCACGCCCTTGCAGGACAGACGCTTCTTCGCCGGCTACCGGGACGAGGAGACGCCGCTTGGCTCCTATGCGCTCCTGATGGGGACGTATGGCACCGTGCTGGGGGGATTTCTCGGCTGGCGCCATGGGCGGGCGTTGCCGGTGCGGCTGACGTTGCGCGATGCGTTGCTGCTGGGCGTGGCCACCCACAAGCTCTCACGGTGTCCTGCACCTTCTGCCTGGGGCCGTGGGTGGCGGGGGCACTCGTCTGCGCGCACGCGGTGCGCCCGCGCGAGACGCGGCTCGTCGCGTCCATCTTCGCCCTCACGGCTGTTTCCGACTTCCTCCACCGGGCCTACGAGTGGGTGGGTGAGGGGCTGAAGCGCACCCGCCGGAGCGCCCGGGCGATGGAGGTGTCCGAGGGGCCCATGGCGCCGGGTCCGTCCCAGGACTCCCGCGAGTCCTGGGTGACGATGCCTTGAGGCGGATTCATTCCCGGGGCTCTTCGTCCTTGCGCGCGGGAGCCTCGTCATTGGGAGAGAGCCGCGCCACCTGCTGCTGGCTCTCGGACCAGGAGTCCTCCGCGTCGTGGGCATGCACCTCGGCGGCGGCTTCATCGTCCTGCTTGCTTGCCCAGGTGGTGTGGCCACCGGCATAGCCCTCGAGCGGACGCGGGCCGCGGTTCGACTCCACCTCCAGGTCCTTCGCCTCCAGCTCGCGCAACCGCATCCGCTCCAGCTCGCGCTCGCGCTGGTGCAGCTTGTCCAAGGGATCGTTCGCCATTGGAATCTCCTTTGTCCGAAGGTGCGAACGGTGCCCGCCGGTTTCAGCGGGCCAGGGCGGGAGGCATGTGCCTCGTGTGTCCGGCCGCCGGGTGGGGAGACAGGAGCCTTGCGAGGGTGGGGCTTCCCCCGGAAGCTGCGCGCCATGAAGACGGTCCACTGCGCGTGTGTCGTGTTGTTGCTGTGGGGAGCGGTCCTCGCGGGATGCGGTGCCGCCCGGGTCAACGTGCCTCCGCCCACCGGGGACGAGGTGACGATCCTGGTCCCCGGCTACCGGGGCAGCTTCCTCGTCACGGAGGGCCCCGAGCCCGAGCGGGCGTGGCTCACGGTGGGGCAGGCGCTCTCGAGGGGAGAGCGCACGCTCGCGCTGCCGTTTCCCGGCCAGCGGCCGGTGCCGGGCTATGGGCCGCTGCGGCCGGACGGTCCGATGACGCGGCTCTCGGCGTTCTTCGTGTCGGTGGATGCGTATGGCTCGTTCATGGAGTTCGGGAAGGAGCACCTGCCGGGCTTCGTGCCGTTCTCGTATGACTGGAGGAAGGACATCCGGGAGAGCGCGGGGGCGCTGTGCGAGCGCATCGAGCAACTGGTGGAGGAAGGGGGAGGGAAGCGGAAGGTGAACATCGTGGCGCACAGCATGGGGGGGCTGGTGACGATGCACTGCCTGCTGCACGGTGGCGCGCGAGCGGGTGGGGGCGCTTGGTCCGGGGCCGGGCACGTGAAGCGGGTGGTCATCATCGGCACGCCGTTCACGGGAGGACCGGGGCTTTTCGATGACTTGCAGGTGGGCACGGAGACGTTGCGCAACCGGGCCCTGCTGGCGCGCGAGGCGCTGTTCACCTTCGCGTCCGCCTTCCAATTGCTGTCCACGCGCAGCGACTTCTTCGTGGATGCGGGGGGGAAACCCATCGAGCTGGATGCCTTTGATGCGGCCGTCTGGTTGAGGGAGGGTTGGGGGCCGTTCGCGGACGCGACGCTGCGGGAGGACGAGGCGTACCGTGCGCAGTTGGTGCGGATGTTGGAGGCGCACCGGGAGTTGCACGAGGCACTCGGGCCGAGGCCGGGGCTGCCGGCGGCTCCATTCGAGACGCTGGTGGTGGTGGGGACGGGGAGGCCGACGGTGAGCGGGATGCGGCTGGTGGACGGGAAGCTGGACGTGAAGAACCCACCGCGAGCGGATGGAGATGGCTCGGTGTTGTCGGCGCGGGCGGTGCCGGTGTTGCCGCTGGTGTACCAGCGAGTGGACAGCCCGGCGGAGCACGTGGCGCTCATGTCCGACCGAGAGGTGCTCCACGCGGTGGAGCGCTTCCTGCGCGGAGAGACGGTGGGACCGGTCCACCAGCCGTAGTGGAGGTCAGGAGCGGTGGCGCTCGGCGACGCGGTAGAGCTGGGTGAGGGAGGAGTCGAGGAGGGACTGACGCGAGCGCATGTAGCGCCAGGCGCGGACGAAGGGGAGCCAGACGCGGTGGCCCACGCGGACCTGGGACTCCTCGAGCTTCTGGCGAGGAATCCACTGGCCGCCCAGGTGGCGCACGAGCACCTGGCCCAGGTAGGCGCCGATGGCGGGCACCGCGTGCTCGTCGATGTGGTGGCGCTCGAAGACGGTGGGGAAGTCCTGGTGCCAGAACTGGTAGTCGACCTCGGTGAGGGACAGGGGAGTCTCATCGAAGACGGAGGGCACCTGGGTGTGCAGTAGCGCGACGAGGTGCTCGGCGAGGTCGCCGTAATGCCCGAGGGCCCGCTGGGGGTCCGCCACGTCGGAGGGGAGGGCGGCGGAGGAGGGGAGCCACTCATCGGGCTCGGGGGGCTGGTAGTGGTTGAACTCGGAGATGAGGCGCTGGCGCTCGTGGAGGGCGCGGTCATCCACCACGCGAGAGAGGAGCGGGGCGACGTCGGGGTGGAAGCGGGGCTCGACGGGAGCGAGCGTGGCGCTGCGCTCGCGCAGGGTGCGCAGGAGGGTGGAGAAGTCGAGGTCTGGCCGGAGGTGGGCGTGGGCGCGGGCCTGGGCGAGGCGGGCCGCGTCGCTGGCGAAGTCGGCGGCGGTGGGCCAGGTGACGAGGAGGACGGAGCCGTTGGGCAACTCCTCCACCCGGTGAGCCGGAGTGGAGAGCATGCGCTCGCGGCCGACCGTCTCCACCAGCCTGGTGCCGAAGACGTTGAGCCAGAACACCTCGTAGATTTTGTCGAAGCCGTCCCTTCGCGAAGTCTTCTCATCGCGGCCGAAGTCTGGAGCGCCCGCCAGTTCCTCATCCGCAATGCTATGGGCCGAGGCATGGGAGACCGGGTAGCGGGAGGCCCAGGCGCGCACCATCTCCACGAATTGGCGGCAGCGCTCCGCCTCCGCGAAAAAAGAGAGCGGCCTCACCTGAATGGGGATGTCCAATTGGGGAGAAAGCGGCGGGAACCAGAGCCGCAGCGTCATGTCCAACGCGGGCCACTTCGTCCGGTAGAGCCCGATGTGGGTGTACCTTTCCTGGCGCTCCTCTTCCAGGGCCTTCCAGATGGCAGCGCGGGCGTATTTGCGTTGTCGCTTGCCTTCGACAACGTCCGGCATCCACTCGCCCGCGTGCATCTCGAGCGCTTGGAGAAAGGGCTCCAACTCATCTTCCAGCGCTGCCCGTGGGTCAAAAGCACCATTGAAGTCGAGCTGGAGGCTGTCCTCCTCCTTCAAGTCCCGTAACTTCAGCCGCTTCATTGGAACGACACCTCCACTCCCGGAACCGCGTTTTCGGTTTTGTTCACGGCTCTTTTCGATTCGGCTGCATTCTTGGGTTTGAGGGAGCCGCCCTCGTAGATGAGGCGAAGCCTTGGAACTGGTACCTTGCTGCCTTCGCGGAGATGGAGTTGGAGGGAGGGCCGGCGGATGTCCAGCGTCCCGCCGTAGTACCGCAGGGCTTCTCTGGCGTCCGCAATCATCTGCGCCGTAAAAGCCTTTTCATCCAACAGGCTGAAGTCCCGGCTCTTGAAGCTGAACGTTTCCACGCGCGGCGGTGTGCCAGCGAGCGCGCTTTCTTCGATGACGAGCACATCGGCGAAGCGCAGGCCGCTCTCCAGTGTCCTCACGCCCACATAGGTCTCGATGCGGGGCTGGAGGAAGTCCCCCAGGAAGCGGCGCTCCGCCCGGGGCCGCTGCGCGTCGATGCGCAGCATTTCCACCATGATGCGCTCGAAAGCCAGCCCCCGGGCGAACCATCCCCGCATCCGCTCATAGCCGGCCCAGGCCAGGGGCGGTTTCACCGCCGTCCCTTGTCTCATCTCCCCGAGGCGCTTCTCGTAGTAGGTGACGTACTCACTCCAGCGCGGGTTGCTCTGTGCGCCGGGCGGCGGGGCCTCGAGGACAGGGCGCTGCTTCTCCAGCAACTCGACGTTTCCGGGGAGGCGTGGGCTCGATGACTCGAGCTCCACCCGCAGCCATTTGGCTTCCACCACTTCCGGGGTGAGGCCCGCCTGCTCGTCCACCAGCGAGGACAGGCTGGTCTGGTGCCTGGCGGCAGGGGTTGTCTTCGGGGTGGAACGTGCTGTGTCGTCCGCCAGGGAAGTCACTTCGCCGGGACCCTTGCCCGCACCACCCCTCGCCTCAGTGGGACTCGCGCGCTCGGGTCTGCGTTGGGACAACCAGGCTTGTGCCCTGGCGACATTCCCCCGCGCCTCGCGCAGGGCCAGGGCGGCGTCCACGCCTCCCACTGCCACGAGTTGACCCGCCTCGCGGCTGGAGCGGATGTCCCTGGCCAGTTCCCGCAGGCCGTCCACGCCCAGTGTCTCTTCCAACTGCCGTGCCATCTCCTGGAGAGCGCGCATGCGCTGCTCGGGCGGCGGGAGTCCTCGCGGGAGTCCCGTTCCACCGCGAGCCTGGGACAGGGCACGCAGGCCCTTGCCTCCCGCGTACAGGGCCACCAGCAGCGTCGCGGGTGCCAGCTCCCGTGAGGCCTGCTCGTACTGGCCCTGGGAGAGTGTGTAGGCGCCGTGGCCCGTGCCGGCCACCAGGTGGAAGAAGCCCAGAGGCACGCCAAAGGTCAGCGAGTCGAAGGTGCCCACCACCACGTGGCCCGGGGCGAAGTGTCGCTGCCGCAGGGCCTGGTTTACTTCGTCGAAGGCCCGCTGGTAGGGCGGAGGAAGCTGCCCCCTCATCATGTGCAGCCGCGTGTACCGGGCGTTCCCGCTCGTCTCGCTGCTGGAGAGGGCGTCCCGGGCAGCGCGGCCGAGGCCCCGAAGGATGTCGCTGGCCTGCTCGGCCCGGTCAGGGAAGTGGGGGAGCGGCAGGCCCCGGGCCTCCAACTCCTCGCGCACCGCTGGCATGAGGCCCAGCGTCTGTCCCAACTGCTTGTCCCCGGCCAGCAGCCGCAGCATCTCCCGCACCTCGTCGTCGTGGGCCGAATGCAGGACGAAGAGGGCGAACACCTCGGCGTACGCGAGGCCGTACAACTCGGTGGTGGTGAGGAGGAAGGCGACGCGTTTGCGCTGCAGGAGGGGCACGGCATCCTCTCGCACGGGCCCCAGGGCGCCGAGCCTTACAGCGCCCCAATCCTCCAACGCCTCCAGCAGTCGGGGCATGTCCACCCGTTGCTGTACCTGGAGGAATTCCGCGGGGGAGCACCCCCACAAGGGCGCCAGCAACTCCTCGTCGCTAGAGGCCAGGTCGGGCCAGCCCGGTGGCAGGGCCATGCCCGCGCAAGAGAGCGGGGCCGGCGCGAAAGCCTGTGCCACGCCTTCCCAGAGATGCTCCTCCCAAGGCGCGTTCGCGGACTCTCCGGGGAAGCCACCCGCGCTTCCCTCGGTTTCGGCCAGTACCGGAGTGGTGGCTGGCCGCCGGGAAGCGGAGCGTGAGTGGAGGCCGAAGCCGCTCGTCAGACTCCCTCGCGGGTGGCCCGTGCCGCAGCCAGCGAGCAGCACCAACATGGCCAGCGCCAGGACAACCGGGCCCACGGGCCGCGCGGGGAACATCCACGGCACTCCCACGCTCACGTTGGGGCTCGACCGTGTGCCCGTCGGGTATGGGTCAACACGATGAGTGGACATGCCGCTCCTCACCGCCCCGTCATGGGGCTACCAGACGAGCCGCGGCCCCTCCGTGCGGAGCCGCTCCCGTCTCGCTTCGTAATCCGGAAGCAACCGCCCCAGCGCCGCCCAGAACTCCCTCCCATGATCATCATGGGTGAGATGGACGATTTCGTGGGCCACGACGTAATCCACCAACCGCATCGGCGCCTGGATGATGCGCCAGTTGAAGCGCACTACTCCGGCACCGCAGCTCCCCCAGCGCTTCTCCTGCTCGCGGACGAGCACCCGGGGCTCGGGGACACCGGCCCTCCGTGCCCACCACATCACCCGCTCGGTCAGCCGTTCCCGGGCGTGTGCCCGGTACCACTCGGAGAGGGCTTCCCGGACTGCTCCCGTCCGCGCCTCCCCGGTGAGGGCTCCGGGGACTCCCACTCGCAGCCGGCCACGCTCGAGCCGGACCTCCGGGGCCGCACCGCCACGGCGGACCTCCAGCCGGTATTGCCTCCCCAGGTAGAGGAAGGTCTCTCCCCCGACGAACTCTCGGGGGCTCGGTCTTGGCTCGGCGGGTCGCACGAGGCGCAGGCGTGAGGTGATCCACTTCGCCTTGGCCTGGACCACCGCATCGAGCCGCTCGACCGGGGTGTCCCGAGGAGCGGTGAGGATGATCCGCCCCGGCGGTGCGACGCTCAGTGCCACGGTCCGGCGCCGGGTGCTCCTGCGGATGCCATAGGGAATCCGTGTGGTCCCCCACTGCACCTCCGAGCGCTCCTCCACTCCGCTCACCGTTTCCTCCTGGCCCGTGCGAGGTCCATGATTCTCGCCGTCGCCGCCTCCACCTTGGCGGGATCTCCGAACCGGGCGGCCCGGAGCCGCTTCTTGATGCTCTGGCGCATCTCCCGCTGCACGTCCTCCTTGGTGGCCCAGTCGATGATGTCGGTGCTCGGGTCGATGGCCTCCTGGATGATGGACGCCAGCTCCTTCCGGGACTCGTCGTAGACGATGTCCGGCTCCCCGGCCTGGGGAAGAGGGCCTTCCTCCAACACGCCATAGATGGCGAACGCGAACTCGCTCAGGCCGATCTTCTGGGCGGCACCTTGCTCGTCGCGCGCCTCGGCGCGCAAGCCCTGGAGGAGCTCCAGCTGCCGTGCATCGTCGATGCGCTGGAGCTTCCGGTCCGCGATGATCTGCTCCAGCCGCTCGCGCAGGGACGTGTAGAAGGCCGGGGTCTCCTCCAGCCTGACGTGGATTTCATGCCGGAGGGCGTGCTCCATCTCGCTGGCCCTCGCCTCGGGCGTCTTCAGCGCCTCGAGCTTCTCCTCGAACTCCCTGCCGAAGAGGGAGACTTCCTTCACGAGGATTTGAATGCCCTCGGCGGTGACGGACTCCTCGATGAGCTGGCGCACCTTCGCGCCGCAGTCACCCAGGTCCAGGCTCCTGTCGCGGAAGCGGGCCCTGGCGGCGGCGCGAATCTTCCCGAGCCAGCGCAGGTCATCCACGTAGGGCAGCGCCCGCGGGTCGGGCAGGAGCATGTCGAGCGACTCGGAGAACGCCCGGAAGGCCTGGTCGAACGTGGCGCGGACGTCCTCGGGCTCCAGGAGGGAGACGCACGCTTGGAAGTACGATGTGAATGAGAGATGCCGGAGGTAATCGATGTTCAGTGATGACTTGGGACGAAGGCTGACGTACTCGTTTGAGACGATGGAACCGGAGAGCTCCTTTGGGACGACACCGCAGGCTCCGTGGATGATTTGTCGTTTGGAAATGAGGAAATCATCCGTCTCGATTCGGAATTGGCTCTTTACCCTGATGTCACGGCCACGCAGCCTCTCTCTGGGGGCGATACCACCCCGGCTGCGCTTCGCATTGACCAACTGATATTCTTTGTCGTCATCGAGGACAACGGGGCGTTCCACTACGTCCAGGAGTTCACCAAAGGCGAATCGTTGCCAGCCTTCGGGGGCGGGCGGTTCAACCGGTGCGCCCGGATCTACGCTCGGTGGATACTGATTAGAACGGGCCATAACCGAGTTCCTTCAGCGTCGAAGTGAGGCGCGCTTCGGCGTCGTTTCGAGCGCGCTGGATTTCGGCGAGCTTCCGAATCGCGGCCCCGACGTCCTCTTGCTGCCTCTCTGTTCCAAGGTCCACATACCGCGAGATATTCAGGTTCCAGTCGTTGGCCTCGATCTCTTCGAGAGTCACTGCTCGGGAAAGACGAGATTGGTCCTTGAACTCCCTGACGCACCGAACGAGTGTGGCTATGTTCTCGTCGGACATGGTGTTCTGCTGGGTGGTGCCCGGAATCATCTGGTCTGCACCATGAACGAACAGGACCTTCCGCTTGCGTTCAGGTGCTTTCTGCCGATTGAGCACGAGAACCGCTGCCGGGATGCCCGTGCCATAGAACAAGTTGGGGGCCAACCCAATGACCGCCTCGATGAGATCATCCTTGAGGAAGCCCTTCCGAATCTCGGCCTCGCTGCCGCCCCGGAAGAGCACACCGTGCGGCATGACAACTCCAAGCTGCCCCTGGTTATTGAGGGTGGCGACCATGTGCTGAAGGAAGGCGAGGTCACCCTTGGTCTTGGGCGGGATGCCGAAGCGGAACCGTCCGTGCGCGTCGGCCTCGGCCACCTCGTAACCCCACTCGTCCAGTGAGAAGGGCGGATTGGCAATCACGCGGTCGTAGAGGATGAGGCCGCCGTCCTGCAGGAGTTTCGGGTCGCGGATGGTGTCGCCCTTCTCGATGCGAGGGTCGGGCAGGCCATGGAGCAGCAGGTTCATTTTGCAGATGGCCCACGTCCCGAGGTTCTTCTCCTGTCCGTGCAGTGTCAGGTTCCGCGGATCGCCGTCGTGGCGCTCCACGTATTTGGCGCACTCGATCAACATGCCGCCCGAGCCGCACGTCGGGTCCGAGATGCGCATCCCCTCGCGGGGCTGGAGCAGCTCCACGATGAGCTGGACGACCTTCCGGGGCGTGTAGAACTCGCCGCCCTTCTTGCCGGCATCGTCCGCGAACTTCTCGATGAGGTACTCGTAGGCGCGCCCGAGCATGTCGGGCTCGGACAGCGACGCATTGCGCAGGGACAGCTTCGAGAAGTGCTGCACCAGCTTGGAGAGCACCGTGTCCCGGTTCTTCCCATCCCCCAGCTTGCGCTCGTCGTTGAAATCGATGCCCGCGAGGATGCCATCCAGGCTGCTGTTCTCGTTCTCCAACGCATCGCACGCCTTGCCGAGCGCCTCGCCGATGTTCGTGGAGACCTTCTGGATTTCGCTCCACCGGGCGCGCTTGGGAACGAAGAAGCGGTGGGAGTCTCGGTCCTCCCACGCCACGTCGGCGGGCTCGCCCTGGGCGAGGAGCTTCTCGGCCTCCTCCTCGAACACATCCGACAGGCGTTTGAGGAAGAGCATCCCGAAGATGTAGTTCTTGTAATCGGACGAGTCGATGGAGCCCCGGAGGATGTCGGCGGCGCTCCAGAGATGGCGCTCGAGCTGCTCCACGGAGAGCTTCGGGGTGGAGGGCAGCTCCAGGGAGGTCTGCTCCGGGGCCGCGGGCTTGCGGCCGGGCTTGGGAGCGGCGGGAGCGGGCGAGGCCCCGTTGTCCCCGGCGCCGAGGATGCGCCGCACGAGCACGTCCTTCTCTTTCCCGCCGCGGTCCAGCTCGAGGGCGTCGCAGATGGACTGGAGCTCCTCGCGCTTGAGGCCGGCGAGCAGCGCGGCGAAGTCCACGGAGCGCGAGCGGACGAGGGCATCGGCGTGGTGCTCGGGGACGCGGCGGTCGGCCACGTCGAGGCCGTAGTGCTGCGTGAGCTCTTTGAGGCGGGCCCGCCCGAGCTGCAAGAGGGCCAGACGGCGCTTCGCTGGAGATAGACCGGTGTTGCCCAAGAACTTCCTCCCCAACAGGTGCGGTCACGAATGACCGGAGTGCTGGGGTGTCTAGCATGAGAGAAGGCTCCCAAGCCGGAGCTTCACGGTGAGTGCAGCCCGGGGGGCGCGGTGGTGAGACGCCGGGGTCGGGCCCGGGCCGGTCTGGCAGCCCGTCTTCGAAGTGCGGGACACTGGCCGCCATGTGCAATGGCTGGAGGAGCCGGACATGAAGCCGAGAGTCACGTACGTCTTCTGCGTGTGGATGCTGGTGGCGCTGGTGCTCCAGGCGGGAGCGGCGGGAGCCGAGGCGGGGCCGCCGGTGTTGGAGCCGGTGGGAGTGAGCGGGTACCAGGGGGAAGAGGGGCAGGGGCTGAGGCTGACCTTCAAGAGGTTGGAGCCCAACCCGCAGATGGCGCGGTGGAAGGTGGAAGAGGCGAGGGCGGTGGTGGAGGCGCTGGAGGGAGAATTCAAGGAGGCGAGGGCGAGGCCCGGGCCGAGGCTGCTGCCGGAGGCGCACACGAGGACGATGGCGGGACTGGTGCCACCACCGGACACCAAACCCTCGGCGTTGGAGCGGCGAGTGCGCGAGGAGTACGAGGCGCTGTTGGGCGCGCCCCCGGTGGGGTTGCCGGGGTCGCTGGAGAGTGCCAGGTGGTTCCAGGCGCTGAAGCGCTCGCCGCGCTACATGGGGGAGGGAGTCCGCGAGGCGGCGCTGGAGCTGTTCAGCTCGCCGGCGGTGGTGCTGTCGGTGGGGACGAGCCTGGTGCTGTACATGTTGGCGTGGGCTGCACCGGAGCCAGTGTTGAGCAAGGCGTTGGTGGGAGCAGTCACGGTGGCACTGCTGCTGACGTACAGCGCGGCGGAGCTCTACAACGTGGGGCAGGCGTGCCTGAGGCTGTACCGGGAGGCGGAAGGGGCGAGGACGAGGGAGGAGTTGGAGGCGGTGGCCGAGCGGTTCGGCAAGGCGCTGGGAGGAGTGGGGCTGAGGGTGCTGGTGACGGTGGCGGGGGCGAAGCTGGCGCGAGGATTGCCGGAGATGCCGAAGGGAGGGCTGTGGGCGAGTCTGTCACCGCCGCGCTTCGCCATGGCGGGAGGCGGGGCGGGGGGAAGCGTGAGGGTAGGGGCGGGGACGAGGGCGCAGGTGAATGTGGCGAACGGGACGGTGGTGTTGATGGGGGTGACGGGGAGCACGGCGGCCGGCGCGGTGGCGTCGGCGGTGTCCACCGTGCGGACAATGGGGGCGTGTGCGGAGTCCAAGCAGGACGGGCACCACCGCCACCACCTGTGCACCAACAAGAATGACATCTCGGAGAACAATGGTGGCCCCTGGACGCCGGATTTCGAGGAACTCTTCGCACGGGCCGGGATGAGCCTGGAGGACCCGGCGAACATCGTCTACCTGCGAGACCACAAGGGGCCCCATCCCGAGGCGTACCATGGCGAAGTCTTCAAGCGGCTGGAGGATGCGCTCTTGGATTGCCGGCCCCGGGCCGATTGTCGAGCGAAGCTCGTCAGCGCGCTTGACGAGATTGCGCGGGATGTCTGCATGCCGGGCTCTCCACTCAACAAGCTTGTCACGAGGAAGCCATGACCGCGCTGATGAAGTATTATGAAATATACGACAATAAATACATCCCGGGGCGTTGGCACTTGAGGATGCCTCTTTATGACGAGGGGGGTGGTGAGGACGATTTCTTTGACGTCTGGCAGTTCAAGGAAGGGCGGGCCCTGAATATCGAGAGACCGGTCCGCTTGTCTGTGAAGCCATCGGGGGGCGCGCTCGATTTCAGTCATGCGATGGGGATTCCCATTGTCCACCGGCGGGTGGTCTCGCTCTTCGAGCGTCTGGGGCTCCAGCGCGAGGTGCAATTCATCCCTGCGCAAGTGGAGGGACAGACGGAGCCCTGGTTCATCCTCAACGCGCTGCAGGTCATCCGATGCATCGACGATGCCCGGAGCGAGGAGGTATTCTATTGGCAGCCGGAGGACAACCGTCCGGAGAAGTTGGGCGGATACAAGAACGTGCGAGGGCTGAGAGTGGACCCGGAGAAGATAGGAGGTGCCCACATCCTCCGTCCCTGGGGCTGGAAGGTCGTCCTCATCGTCTCCGAGTACGTCAAGACGGCCATGGAGGCCGAGGGCATCACCGGCATCAAGTTCATCGAGGTCTGACGGAAC
>NZ_JPMI01000162.1 GCF_000733295.1 Archangium violaceum Cb vi76
AGCGTGGGGCAGGCGTGCCTGAGGCTGTACCGGGAGGCGGAAGGGGCGAGGACGAGGGAGGAGTTGGAGGCGGTGGCCGAGCGGTTCGGCAAGGCGCTGGGAGGAGTGGGGCTGAGGGTGCTGGTGACGGTGGCGGGGGCGAAGCTGGCGCGAGGGTTGCCGGAGGTGCCGAAGGGAGGGCTGTGGGCGAGTCTGTCACCGCCGCGCTTCGCGATGGCGGGAGGCGGCCTGAAGGGCGGCCTGAGGGTAGGCGCGGGGACGAGGGCGCAGGTGAGCGTGGCGGACGGGACGGTGGTGCTGATGGGGGTGACGGGGAGCACGGCGACGGCGGCGGTGACGTCGGCGGCGAGCGCGGCACGGACGTCGGGAGCGTGTGCGGAGTCGGGGCAGGACGGGCACCATCGCCACCACCTGTGCACCAACAAGAATGACATCTCGGAGAGCAGTGGTGGACCTTGGACGCCCCGGTTCGAGAAACTCTTCGAAAAGGCGGGGATGAGCCTGGAGGACCCGGCGAACATCGTCTACCTGCGAGACCACAAGGGACCCCATCCCGAGGCGTACCACCGTAGGATTTTCGAACGATTGGGGGCGGTGCTTGGAACCTGTAGGACCCGCGCCGAATGTCGAGCGAAGCTCGTGGATGAGCTCGACAGGATTGCAGGGGAAGTCTGTACGCCTGGCTCCACACTCAACAAGCTGGCCACGAGGAATCCATGACCGTGCAAGGAAGGTATTTCAAATTATATGATGATATGTCGATTCCAGGGCGCTGGGACTTGAGATTTCCTCTCTTCAAGGATGGAGGGGACTCGGGCTCGCGTGAGGATGACGATGAGCGCGAGTTGTTCGACACCTGGAGATTCAACGAAGGGAGGACCCTGGAGATCGAGAGGCCGATCCGCTTGTCCATGAAGCCAGTGGGCCTCGCGCTCGAATTCAGCGAGGCCATGGGGATTCCCATCGTCCACCAGCGGGTCGTCTCGCTCTTCGAGCGTCTGGGGCTCCAGAATGAGGTGCAATTCATCCCGGTGGAAGTGGAGGGACAGACGGAGCCCTGGTTCATCCTCAATGCCTTGCAAGTCATCCGGTGCATCGACGATGCCCGGTGTGAAGAGGTGCTCTCCTGGCAGCCGGAGGACAACCGGCCGGACAAGGTGGGCCAGTACCGCGACGTCGCGGGGCTGCGGGTGGACGTTGAGAAGATAGGGGGTGCCCACATCTTCCGCCCCTGGGGCTGGCTGGTGGTGCTCATCGTCTCCGAGCACGTCAAGACAGCCATGGAGGAAGAGGGCATTACTGGCATCAAATTCCTCGAGGTCTGACGGAGCAGGAGCCGGACATGAAGCCGGGAGTCACGCACGTCCTCTGCGTGTGGATGCTGATGGCGCTGGTACTCCAGGCGGGGACGGCAGGAGCCGAAGCGGGCTTGCCGGTGTTGGAGCCGGTGGGGGTGAGCGGGTACCAGGGAGAGGAGGGGCAGGGGTTGAGGCTGACGTTCAAGAGGTTGGAGCCGGACCCTGGGCTGGGTTGGTGGAGGGTGGAGGAGGCGCGCGAGGTGGTGGCGGCACTGGAAGGCGAGTTCAAGGAGGCGAAGCCGAGGCCCGGGCCGAGGCTGCTGCCGGAGGCGCACACGAGGACGATGGCGGGGCTGGTGCCACCGGAGCCAGTGTTGAGCAAGGCATTGGTGGGAGCGGTCACGGTGGCACTGCTGCTGACGTACAGCGCGGCGGAGCTCTCCAACGTGGGGCAGGCGTGCCTGAGGCTGTACCAGGAGGCGGAAGGGGCGAGGACGCGGGAGGAGTTGGAGGCGGCGGCCGAGCGCTTCGGGAAGGCGCTGGGAGGGGTAGGGCTGAGAGTGTTGGTGACGGTGGCGGGGGCGAAGCTGGCGCGAGGGTTGCCGGAGGTGCCGAAGGGAGGGCTGTGGGCGAGTCTGTCACCGCCGCGCTTCGCGATGGCGGGAGGAGGCGTGAAGGGCGGCTTGAGGGTGGGGGCGGGGACGAGGGCGCAGGTGAGCGTGGCGGACGGGACGGTGGTGCTGATGGGGGTGACGGCGAGCACGACGGCCGCGGCGGTGACGTCAGCGGCGAGCGCGGCGCGGACGTCGGGGGCGTGTGCGGAGTCGGGGCAGGACGGCCACCATCGCCACCACCTGTGCACCAACAAGAATGACATCTCGGAGAACAACGGTGGCCCCTGGACACCCCGCTTCGAGACACTTTTCGAACTAGCGGGGATGAGCCTGGAGGACCCGGCGAACATCGTCTACCTGCGAGACCACAAGGGGCCCCATCCCGAGGCGTACCACAACGAGATCTTCGAGCGATTGAAGGGAGCGCTTGGGGCCTGTAGGCCCTATGCCGAGTGTCGCTCCAGGCTCATGGATGAACTCGACAAGATTGCAGGGGAGGTCTGTACGCCGGGCTCTTCACTCAACAAGCTCGCTACGCGGAAGCCATGATGGTGCAAATGAAATACTACAAGATGTATGACGATGTGTATGTTGGTGGGCGTTGGAATTTGAGATTGCCTGTCGATACGCAGGGGGAGTGGATAGACACCTGGCAATTCAATGAGGGAAGAGCTTTGGACATCAAGGGGCCAATTCGCTTCCCTGTGAGGCCGAAGGGCATCGCTCTCGAATTCACGCTTTGTTCGATGGGCAATCCCGTCGTTCACCGGAGGGTCGTCTCACTCTTCGAGCGTCTGGGGCTCCAGAAGGCGGTGCAGTTCATCCCGGTGGAAGTGGAGGGACAGAAGGAGCCCTGGTTCATCCTCAATGCCTTACAAGTCATCCGGTGCATCGACGACGCCCGGTGTGAGGAGGTGCTCTACTGGCAGCCGGAGGACAACCGCCCGGACAAGGTGGGTCAATATCGGAACGTTCGGGGGCTGAAGGTGGACGTTGAGAAGATAGGCGGTGCCCACATCTTCCGCCCCTGGGGCTGGCTGGTGGTGCTCATCGTCTCCGAGTACGTCAAGCAAGCGATGGAGGCCGAGGGCATCACGGGCATCAAATTCATCGAGGTCTGAGTCGTCCGGTCCTCGTCTCTCATCCCGCGGGGCTGGCGCCGGGCGGCTCGGGGGTCTCCGTCTCCGGGGGCAGCACGTAGGGCCCCAGCGTGTCGCGGTACTCGCGCACCAGTGCCTCGGGCGCGTGCACCTTCCGGCCCGTGAGCATCGTCTGCAGCATCATCGCGTTGGCCACGCCCTTGCCCCTCACGTGGTTGTTGGTCACCACGTACACGTCACCTACCCGCGGGTGCTCCGCGATCTCCTTCGTCCGCTCGGCCCAGGGCTTCAGCTCCTTCGCCGGGTACAGGTAGTCGTAGCGCTCCCTCGCGTTCGCCGTCTTGCGGAACCAGTTGCGGTAGTTGCGCCCGTGCACCCGCACGTACCCCACCGACGACGTCACCCGCGCGCTCGGGCCCAGTGAGTCCTGGAAGAGCGGCTGGTCGATGTTCACGAATCCCACGCCCCGCTCGGCCAGCTCCGCGAACACGTCCGGCACGTTCCACGACTCGTGCCTCACCTCCAGCACCAACGGCCAGCCGGAGAACGTCGTCACCAGCTCGTCCAGCCAGTCCCGGCTCTCCTCCGTGTTGCGGAACGACCAGGGGAACTGCATCAGCACCGCTCCCAGCTTCCCCGCCTCGTGGAGGGCATCCAGCCCCTCGCGCGTCTGGCGCACGTCGTCCGCCGTCCACACCGCGTCCCGCTCGTGCGTGAAGCGCTTCCACAGCTTCGCGGTGAAGCGGAAGTCCCGGTTGAGCTCCGTGCGCTTCACCCACAGCTCCGCGTTGCGGCGGCTGATGGGCCCGTAGAAGCTGGTGTTCAGCTCCAGCGCGTCGAAGTACCCCGCCAGGAACGCGAGTGGATCGAACCCCCTCGGCTTCGGTTTCGGGTACACCACTCCCGCCCAGTCGTCGTAGCTCCATCCCGCGGGGCCGATGCGAATCACGCACACACCTCCAGCGGCTCACCATGGGGACCGCTCCGCCGCGCCGCAGCACGCGCCCGCTCGGCTGCCCTCCCAGGTTTCCCCGGGCGTGTGGAACCCGTGACTCCAGGTATGCGTCCGAGGGCCTTCCGCAAAGGCTGCGCACCCGCCAGGGGTCTTCCGCAAAGGCTGCATCCCCGGTCCGCGCCAACCCCCTGTTTTCCCGTGAGCGGAGCGTTGGCGCTCCATATGCATTGGAAAGGGCTCGGAGGAGAGAAGATGAAGCGAAACCTGCAGATTACCTTCCGTGGCATGAATCCCAGCGATGCTCTCTCGGAGCACATCCGCGACAACGCGGACAAGCTCGAGCAGTTCTTCGACGGCATCACTGGCTGCCACGTGGTGGTGGAGGAGCCGCACCGGCATCAGCAGCAGGGCAAGCATTTCCACGTCCGCCTGGACCTGCACGTCCCCGGCAAGAACATCGTGGTCGATCGCGAGCACGGGGACAAGGTCTCGCACGAGGATGCCTACCAGGCCGTGAACGATGCCTTCGATGCCGCCCGGCGCCAGTTGCAGCACTACGCCGAGGGGCTTCGCGCCCACCGTTGAAGTCCGTGGTGGCGCTCAGGGGGGTCCGCCGTACGTGGGGTCGTCGCCCGGGACCTGGTTCTGGCCGCGGATGTCGTAGGTGCACTCGAGCCGCGAGCCATCCTCGAACCGGGCGTCGAACTTCCCCTCGAGGTGGTTGGCGTCCGCGAACCTGACGGAGAACGTGCCCCCGCTCAGCGGGGGGGCGTCCGCGGGCGTCTGGAGCTTCCAGAGGGAGACCGCGCCATCCTGGGGCCTCCGCTGGGACCACTCGTCCTCGGACAGGCCGAGGGGAATGTCCGTCATGTCCTGCTCCGCCGGGAGCTTGACCTCGGCGATGAGCCGCAGCGCGTTGTCTCCGTAGAAGAGCTGGAGGCGCGCCGCCCGGACCCAGGCGGTCTCGTGCTCGGGATGGAAGGCCGTGGGCACGATGGAGAGCATGCTGTCACCGTCGAGCTCTCCCTGGATGGGGGTGCCGCCCACGGTGCCCTCGCACCGTCCTTGGGGCCCGCACCCGGTGAGCAGCGCGGCACCGAGCAGACACGGGAGGCAGCGAGCCATTCGGACACTCCAATCGTCAGGGCAGTGAAGGGTCGTCACAGGGGCGGACCTCGACGGGTCCGAGCACGGGGCCACCGTCGGGGTTCTTGCACACGGGGCACACGCCGCCCCGGGGCCAGCGCTGGGTGGGCGAGCCATCGCTGCTCCTCACGGCGCCGGTGGCGAGCAGCCCGTCGTAGTCGGTGGCGAGCTCCACCGTCGTGGTTTTGTCGCTCAGCAGGCCGCTGATCACCAGCTTGCCGTCCCGCTCCTCCCAGCGGCCCCGTGCATCCCCCAGGGTGTCGCAGCCGCGCATGGACCAGCGCACCACGCCTCCCGGCTCGATGGACAGGTTGTAGGCATCCGCCTTTCCCTCCCAGTGGAACACCCCTTCGTACCCCTGGGGTGGGGGCGTGTTGTCACACCCCGTCATCACCAGGAGCGCGACGGCCCACGGACTCCAGACTCCTCGCATTCGAGACACGCTTCTGCTTCCTCCAGCTGAAGTGGCAGCGGCCTCGTGACAGCAATCCCCACGCCACCCGGGAGCCGCGGCGCACGGCCCGGAAGACGCGGACTTGCCCCGGCTCCCGGTGGACACCCTCTCCGTCATTCGTGGGGGGTCCTCGGTTTTCCGTCGTCCTCATGCCGGGGTGGGCGTGGCCACGGCCAGCGCGGACTTCACCGCGCGCAGCAGCGCCTCCAGGGAGAAGGGTTTGCGCAGGAAGCCCTGGACGGTTTGCCCTTTCAAGGCCTCGCGGCCGCAGGAGGTCACGACGAGCACCGCCGTGGCCGGGGTGTCCCTCCGCAGGCGCTCGAGCACCTCGAGGCCGTCCACCAGGGGCAGCATCAAGTCGAGCAGCACCAGGTCCAACTGCTCGCGCCCCACTGTATCGAGGGCCTCCATGCCGTTGTGGGCGGTGAGCACCTGGTGGCCCTCGCCCTCGAGGATGTCCCGGAGGGAGTCCGTGAGGACTTCTTCGTCCTCGACGATGAGGATGCGGCTCATTGACGCCCTCCCGGTTTGCGCGAGCGCCGCTTGAGGGCCTGGAGGAGCTTCGGGGCCTTCTGGGTGGTCCTTGGCCCGGTGGGCGGAGCCCGGGAGGGTTGGGGCGGCTCGGGGGGCCCGGCGCTCTCGTACGCGGAGTGCTGCCGGTGGGTGGGCAGGCCGGTCAACATCCCCTGGAGGGCGGCATAGGCCGCCTGTACCTGGAGGCCCTTGCTGGAGATGACGAACTCGCGCAGGAAGGGATCGTTGTCGCTGTCGCGCATCTTCAGGACGGAGAGCAGGCGGCGCAGCCGGCCGTTGAGCTCGACGAAGCGCAGGAAGATGAGGTTGTCGAAGATGGCCTCCGCGCCCTTGATGGGGGAGTGGAGGTCCGGCCCGAAGAGGGTGTTGGTCTGTTCGGTGATGACGGGGGTGATGTGTTTGTCGCGCAGGGCGTTGAGGAGCGCGGAGAGGAAGCGCGTGGTGCGCTCGGGATCGATGGCATCCTTGGCGAAGGGCTCCAGCCCGTCGATGAAGACGCGCCGGTAATGGTGCTGGGAGACCATGTCCATCAACTCCTGGACCATGGCGTCGGGGAGCGTCTCCACGGGAGCGCGCGACTCGAGGCGGATGAGGCCGCGCTTCATGGAGGGCTCCAGGTCCAGTCCCACGCTCTTCGTCTTGCGCATCAGCGTCTCGCCGCTCTCCGCGAAGCCGAAGTAGAGGCCGGGCTCCCCATTCCTGGCGCCCTCGGCCAGGTAGTGCAGGCCCAGGAGTGTCTTGCCACTGCCGGGACTGCCGAGCAGCAGGGTGGAGGAGAAGGAGACCACGCCTCCCTGGCACATGGCGTCCAGGCTGGGAACGCCGAAGCGCAGGCGCACGCTCGAGTCGGGGATGACCTCGGGCGTCTTGCGGTACACCGCCTCCCAGCGCGGGTAGATGCTCACCCCGCGCTCGTTGATGAGGAAGGTGTGCCGGCCGGGGATGTTGTCGCTGCCGCGGAACTTGAGGATCTCCAGGCCGCGGATGGCCTTGAGCCCGAGCAGCTCCGCGCTCAGGGCGAGGATGCCGTCGGCCATGGCGTACTCGACGTCCATCGCCTTGTTCGTCTCGGTGCTCAGCAGCAGCGTGGTGCAGTCCGTCAGCCCGCAGAGCACCGACAGGCCCTGGAGGAACTCGCGCAGCTCCAGCGGGGAGGCGGAGCGCTCGCGCACCAGGGTGAAGCCGTCGAGCACCAGCACCTTGATGTGCTTCTCGCGCACCGTGCGCGTGAGCAGCTCCAGCAGCCCGTGGGGCCCCTTGTCCTTCAGCACCGAGGTGCCGCTGAGGTAGAAGACGCGCTCGCCCACGAAGTCGGGCCGGAAGAACCGCAGCGAGCGCAGGTGCAGCATCATGCGCGCGTGCGTCTCGGCGAGCAGGGTGACGTAGAGGGCGCGATCGCCCCGCTCGGCCACGGAGAAGCAGAACTGGTTGCCGAGCGTCGTCTTGCCGGTGCCGGGCGGGCCCGTGACGATATAGGTGCCCCCGCGCAGCCAGCCGCCCGCGAGAATCTGGTCGAGGTAGGGAGTGCCACTGGAGATCCTGGGGACCTCTTCCCGTGGCGGCTCCTGCTTCTCCTCGCTCCCACCCATGAGGGTCTCCTTGAGTGCACCGCCCGTCCTTGCGAAGGGTGTGCATCTGGAGAGGGGACGCGGGGTGAGGCGCCGCTCCGCCGCCCGCCCTGCTCACGGCCAGCCAGGCGAAATCCCTCGAAGCCGAGCGCGGGTTGTGGAGGAGTGGAGAGCGCCCATGGGTGAGACGAGCACAGGGGAGACGCGGGCCCAGGTCTGTCACCGCTGCCTGATGCGGCTGGAGACGAGCGCCGGAGGCGTGGACCTGCCGCGCCGCATCCGCGCCACGCTCGCCGGGCGGGGCGAGGCCGTGCGCGTGGAGCTCACCGGGTGTCTGGGGTGGTGCCCCGTGGGGCGCGTGAGTGTTCAGCTCCGGCGCGCGGGAGCGTTCTCGGATGTGGTGTTGCTCGACCCGGCGAGGGATGGGGCGGAATTGCTCACACACCTTTCTTGCCCATCCACGGAAACGCCGTAGTCCGGGTGTCCAGGGGTTTTCGCCTGTGGGGGATTTGGCTGCGTCAGGCGCAGAACTTTCTCGCGCTGTAATCGCTCGGAAGTGAAAGGAAACACTCGCACCGCGGGGCGTGAATCCTGGCTGGGGTCTCGGACGTCCTTAGGTTGAGCCACAAGCTGACCCAACGTCGGGACAGCGGGGGCTGGTAGGAGGGCGTGTGGACGGGAACCATTCGAACGTCGAGGGCCATCTTCTTTCTCGGGCGGGTAGCGGGGCGCAGCCTCCGCGGCTCTCGCCTCCTTCCGACGAGACGGCACCCGCCAGCGTCCAGTCGGCCCTGCGCGAGGTGCGCCCGGATGACCTGGACGCCATCTTCGATGACGCGCTCTTCGGTCCGCCGGCGCTGGAAACGTCCGCCGAGGTGGCCGAGGCCAGTGGGGCCGCGGCCACGCCCGTGCCCGTGGGCGCCCTGGACTGGTACGCGGAGCGGCACGGCCAGCCCGCGGGCCCGTACCGTCTCGAGCGGCTGCGCGAGCTGTGGCACCAGGGCAAGCTCAGCCCCGACACCCTCTTCTGGTGCGAGGCGTGGAGCAACTGGCGGCCGTTGTCGAGCGTTCCGGAGCTCGTGGCCTCGCTGACCATCTCGGGGCTGCCCACGGTGGCCGCGGACGCGTCGGTCTCCACGGCCCCGGCGCGCGAGAAGGAGTCCGGCGCCGGGAAGCAGGTCGTCTCCGCGCTGCACTCGCTCGTCGAGGAAGAGGAGGTGTGGCTGCGGAAGATGAAGGAGGAGAAGGAGCAGGCGAAGGAGGAGGCGCGCTCGGCGATGCTCGACGTGCCGACCGCGCCCGAGGTGGCTCCCGCTCCTGCTCCAGTGCCCGTGCCCGTCGTGCAGCCGGTGGTGGCGCCGCCCGTCGTTCCAGGCCTGATGGCCGCGCCTCCCGCGCCCGAGCCCGCTCAGCGGGGGAAGGGTGTCCTGGCCGGCGTGCTCATCGGCTCGGCGGCCGTGGGCCTCGTCGCGGGGGCGCTGCTCCTGCTGACGCAGAACCGTGGCGCTCCGGAGCAGGTGGCTCCCGCCGTGGCTCCGGCTGTCGCGCCCGCGCCCGCTCCCGTCGTGGTGGCTCCGGTGACGCAGGCTCCGGCTCCGGCGACTCCGGCTCCGGTGGCGCAGCAGGCTCCGGTGGCGCAGCAGGCTCCGGCCCCGGTGGCTCCGGCTCCCGTGGCGTCGGCCCCGGTGGCACGGACTCCGGCCCCGGCGGTGCGGCCCACGACGCCCGCGCCCGCCGCCGTGACGCCCACGCCCGAGAAGCAGGCGGTGAGGTCCGTCACTCCGGCGCCGCGGCCCGAGAGGCCGAAGCCCGTCGTCGTGGCTCGGGCCGCCCCGGACGTGCGCATGCCGCGTGCCGTCGAGTCGGCTCCGCGGAGCAACCCGCAGCCGCAGCCGCCTCCCGCCCCCACCTCCCCGGTGAAGGCGAAGGCCGCGGACCCCCTCGACTTCGACGATGCGCTCGACAAGAAGTTCGAGGAGGAGCTCGGCTTGTCCGAGAGCGCGCCGAAGTTCAAGCCGGAGGATCCGCGCTCGAAGCGCAACGTCTATATCCCGCCCGAGCCGGGCAGGGAGCTGCCCGAGTCCCTCTCCACCTCGGACGTGGTGCAGGTGGTGGGCTCGCACAAGGACGCCATCCTCGCCTGCATCCAGACGCACTCGCCCGCGCGGACGTCGGACTCGGGCAAGGACCGGTTCGTGGTGCGCTGGCGCGTGCTGCCCACGGGGGATGCCGTGGATGCCCTCATGGAGACGGAGGCCCTCGAGGGTACGCCGTTCGCCCGCTGCATCGAGGGCCAGGTGCGCTCGTGGAAGTTCCCACGGCACCGCGTGCAGAGCCGCGAGCCCGTGCGCTTCCCGTTCACCTACTGAGCGGGCTCAGCGCGCGGCCAGCCGGGCGGCCTTGAGCAGCGCCTCCACCATGGGGACGCTGCTCGCCTTGCCCGTCCCGGCCAGGTCGTACGCCGTGCCATGGTCCGGCGACGTGCGCGGCACCGGCAACCCGAGCGTCACGTTCACCGTGCGCTCGAAGTCCAGCGCCTTGGCCGGGATGAGGCCCTGGTCGTGGTACATGGCCAGCACCGCGTCGTACGGGAAGTCCGCTACCCGCGCGAACAGCCCGTCCGCCGCCAGCGGCCCGTGCGCGTCCACCCGCAGCTTGCGGGCCTGCTTGATGGCGGGCGTGAGCACCTCCACCTCCTCGCGCCCCAGCAGCCCGCCCTCGCCCGCGTGCGGGTTGAAGCTCAGCACGCCAATCCGGGGCGCCCGGCCCACCACCGGCTTCAGGCTCCGGGACAGGAGCTGCAACTGGCCCACCAGCCGCTCCACCGTCAGCATCCGCGAGACGTCCACCAGCGGCACGTGGTTCGTCGCCAGCGCCACGCGCACTCGCGGGCCGTCCATGAGCATCATCACCTCACGGCCGAACGCCTCCGCCAGCACCTCCGTGTGCCCCATGAAGGGAATGCCCGCGCGGGAGATCTGCTCCTTCGACACCGGCGCCGTGCACAGCGCGTCCACCTTGCCGGCTCGCGCCGCCTCGATGGCCGCCTGGATGTAGCCGTACTGGGCCTTGCCTCCCGCCCGCGTCGGCTTGCCAGGCATCCGGTCCTTCTCGGACAGCTCCGTCACCACGCAGACCGTGGGCCCCGTGACGCGCTGGAGGGTACCGGGCGTGGTGCGTGTGTATTTCTTGAAGGCCGGGAAGCGCTCCAGCGTCGGCCCGTCTCCGAAGAGCACGGGGATCAGCGCCTGGCGCACCTTGGGCCTCGACAGCGCCGACGCGGTGACTTCCGGGCCGATCCCGGAGACGTCTCCCAGTGAGATGCCTACGATGGGACGCTCGTTCACGGTCAGATCTTCTCTTCGACCGAGGCCTTCTGACGCAGCTCCTGGACGTACTGCTCCACGAACTTCTCCGTCTTCTGCATCTTCAGCCGGTTCTCCAGCTCGGCCTTCACCTGCTCGAACGGGGGCACGTCCACCGCGCGCCGCTCCTCCACCTTCAGCACGTGCCAGCCGAACTGCGTGCGCACCGGCTCGCTCACCTCGCCCTCCTTCAGCGTGAAGGCCACCCGCTCGAAGGCCGGCACCATCACCCCGCGCCGGAAGAAGCCCAGGTCTCCTCCGTCCGAGGCGCTCGGGCCCTCGCTCTTCTTCTTCGCCAGCTCCGCGAAGTCCACGCCCGGCTTGCGCGCCTCCTCCGCCAGGGCCTGCGCCTTCTTGCGCGCCACCTCCACCTGCTCCGGCGCCGCCTTCGCGTCCACCTGCACCAGGATGTGCCGCGCGTGCACCTCGGCGTCCCCGGACTCCAGCTTCGCGTACTGCGTGTACGCCGCCTTCAGGTCCTCCTCGGACACCTTCACCTTCGGCGTCACCTTCATCTGGACCAGCTTCATGCGCGACATCTGGTTGCGCAGGAAGTCCTTGTACGTCTTCACCGTGAAGCCCTCGCCCGACAGCAGGCGCTCGAACGACGCGTCGTCCGTGACGTTGTTCTGCCGCTTCACGTCCGACACCGCCGCCTCGAGCTCCGATTCCGTCACCGCCAGGCCCAGCTCGCGGATCTCCACCTCCATCAGCTTCTCGCCGATGAGCGTGTTCAGCGACGTCTTGAGCACCCGGGCCCGCTCCTCGGCCCGCTGCTTTGGATCCCTCACCGCCGAGTTCAGCCGCGCCAGCTCCGGCGCCGCGCGCTTCTCCACCTCGGACAGCGCGATGACGTCCCGGTTCACCACCGCCGCCACCCGGTCCACCAGCTCCGCCCGAGCCACCGCGCCATTCAGGAGCAGCGCCGCCACCATCGTCCCCATCAGCTTCTTCATGTGCTTTCTCTTTCCGTTTCCGTGTCGATGGGACGGCTGCTCACTGCTTCGCCGCCGCCTGCGTGGCGGGCCGTCCGCGGATGGCCTGGAGCGTGGCCTCGTTCACCCAGACCTGGGCCTTGGCCCGCTGCTCCTGCTCGTACGTCTCCTGCGCCTCCGCCCGCCGCTGCGCCAGCAGCTTCGCCTCCACCTGCTCCCGCACTTCCGTGAACTCCAACTTGCGCCCCGCCTTCTTCTCCAGCACCCGGAACAGGTGGTAGCCGTACTCCGTTTCCACCACGTCCGACACCTGGCCCGGCGACAGGTAGAATACGACCTGGTCGAAGGCCGGCGGCATCTGTCCCCGGGGGAAGAAGCCCAGGTCGCCGCCCACCTTGGCGTCCGCGCTCAGCGAGTACTTGCGCGCCAGGTCGGCGAACTTCTTGCCCGACTTGAGCTGCGCCTGCACCCGCCGCGCCTCGTCCATGCCCTTCACGACGATCTGCGCGGCGCGCACCCGCTCGGGCTCGGAGAACTCCGTCTCGTGCGCCGCGTAGTACGCGCGCAGCTCCTCTTCCGTCACCGCCACGCGCGTGTACACGTGGTTCGTGAAGAGCTTCTCGATGGTGAGCCGCGCCGCCTCGCGCGCCTTGAGCTCCGCCATGGACAGCTGCCCCTGCGTCAGCACGTCGTTGAAGTTGCCCGCCGGGTAGTCACTCGACAGCCGCAACACGCCCCGGTCCACCTCCTCGGGGCTCACGGTGATGTTGTGCGTCCGGGCCTCCTGGAGCAGCACCATGCGGGAGATGAGCGTCTCCAGCAGCGCCCGCTTGTAGGGCTCCACGTCCTCCGGGGTGTGCTGGCCGGACTCGTTGGCGGAGGAGGCGAGCTCGCGCCCCAGCTCCTGCTCGAAGTCGGCGCGCGAGAGCACCTCGCCATTCACCGTGGCCACCACGTTGGCGTCCGGATCCTTCTTGTCCGTCTTGTTGCAGCCGGCCAGGCCCACGGCGAGCGCCAGGGCGGCGAGCAGCGGGGTGGCGCGGAAGGTCCGCGGCATGAGGGGACTCCTGCGGGTCATGGGCGCTCCACCGGGGAGGAAGGGAGAGGGGAGGAGGAGGGGAGGGGGGCGGGGATGCTGCCGGGAGGCGGGCCACTCGGGGGCCGCATGGGGGTGCTCACGTCCACGTGCACCCGCGAGAGCGTCGCGGCGTCCACGTTGAATCCGGAGCGGCGCTCCAGTCCGGCGAGCAGCTCCGCCCAGGCCCGGGTGCGCTTCTCCTGCGAGAGGCGATTCACAATCTGCTCGCGGACGTCCTCGGGCTTCAGGTTCAACGCCGCCTGGTGGCCGGTGAGCTGCAGCAGGTGCAGCCCCGCGTCCGTGCGCACCACGCCGCTGAGCGTGCCCGGGCCGCCGGCCAGCAGTCCCCGCGCGGCTTCCGCCACCTCGGGCCCGAAGTCCCGCCCGAGCTCCTCGAGCGAGCGGTAGCGCAGATCTCCATCCAGCGGCTGCGTGCGCGGCTCCTCGCTGTGCGCGCGGGCCAGCCGGCCAAAGGCGGTGAAGTCCTTGGGGGGCAGCGCCTTCGCCTCGGCGAGCAGCTTCTCCGCCTTCGCGCGTGCCGTCTCCACGCGGGCCGTGTCCGTCCGGGGCGCGGCGAGGAAGAGCTGCGAGAGCCGCACCTGCTCCGGCCGCACGTAGTCTTCCCGGTGGCTCTCGTACCAGGCGGCCACCTCGGCGTCGGAGACGGGGGGCTTCGCCTCGTCGAGCTGGGCGCGCATCAGCCGGGACACCAGCGCGCGCTTGGTGCTGGCCACCACCTCGGGGTCGTTCTGCAGCCCGCGGGCGAGCGCCTCCTGCACCAGCAACTCGAAGCGGACCAGGCCCTCCACGTACTCGCGCTTCTGCTCCAGCGTCTGGTAGCGCTCGCGCAGCGCGGGGCTCATCTCCTCCAGGCGCTGCTTCAGCTCCTCGGCCGACACCCCGTCCTCCTTCCAGGCGGCCACGGGCGTGCTCACCGGGGCGCGGGTATGCCGGAAGTCCACCACGGCATGGCCCGGCGCGGGGCCACGCTCGCAGCCCGCGAGGGCCAGCAGGGCGAGGGACAGGAAGCGGGAGACAGGAGACATAGAACGCGAGCCCGTGGGGTAGCACGCCGGGGGGGAGCGGACAACCGGACATCCCCCCGGGGCCTTCCTACGCCCGGGTCGCGTGCGCGGACAGGAACGCCTCCACCAGCGGGAAGATTTCGTCCGGTGCCCGACGCCCCAGCACCAGGTCCGCATGCCCGTAGTCCTCGGCGAAGCCATGGCCGCGCCCGGCCACCACCAGCTTCACCGGCCCGCCGAGGTACTCCTGCGCCCGCGCCACGGCGAGCGGGGGAGCGAGCAGGTCCTTGCTCCCCGCCAGCAGCATCACCGGCAGCTTCACCCCCGCCAGCGGCTTGCGGTAGCACGTGCCGTCCACCATGCAGAAGGAGTCTGTCGCTATCCAGTGGGCGAACTGGCGCACCACGCCGCCGTAGATGTCCGCGGGCACGTTGGCCAGGGCCTTGCGCACCACGTCCTGCTCCATGTTGGAGGCCAACATCATGTAGCGGCTGAGCGGCCCCGGCGGCGCGCCGAACAGGGCGATTCCGGTAATCCGCCGGGTGGGAATCATCTTCAGCCGCAAGAGCGGCTCTATCTTCTGGATGAACGTCTTGAGGCCCGGCTGCACCGCGAAGGTGAAGGGGGCACCAATGGCCACCGCGGCCTTCACTGGCGCTTGCGGGTTCCGGGCCAGATGGCCGTACAGGGTGAGCCCTCCCTTGGAATGACCCACCCAGAGCACTTCCCTGGCCCCCGTGGACAGGACGGTTCGCAGGGCGGTGCGCACGTCGTGCTCGGCTTGATCATCGAACGAGGCGTCGCCGCACGGGCCCGCCAGCCCCCGGCCGCGCAGCTCCATCACCCACGTCTCGTAGCCCGCCCGGGCCAGGTAGCGCGCCAGGCTGTAGTGCTCGTCGAAGTCCATGTGGAAGCGGTTGGCCCCCAGTCCATGGCAGAGGATGACCGGCTCCGCGTAGCGACGCTGCTCCCTCGGGTGGTAGCGCCCCAGGGCAATGGCGGCCCCATCGTCGGTGGGCACCCGGTACAGCTCGTCGGGCTTGAAGGGCAACGTGAGCAACCCTTCTCCGTCGCGATTTACCGCTCGGGAGAAAATATCCGCCATCCGCGTGAGCCTGGGCCCGTTTCGATTCGTCACGACTGGAATCTAATGCCCTGCGGGACGGATGCCGTGTTGAAAAACCCACGGACACACATGTCGGCAGAGCGGTTGCAAAGCTCCACACTCGTTCATGCCGGGAGGCGAGTGGATGCGGCAAAAGCCGACTGTTGCGGAAAAGTTGTCCTCGATTGAAGTCGCCCTGGTTCCCACGGATACCCTCCTGCACGCCCTGCGAGTGATGGAGCAGCGGGGAACCTCCCTGCTGCCGGTGGTGGGGGAGGAGGGGGGGCTGGTGGGGCTCGTCAGCCGGGCGCATGTGCTGGCGGGGTGGAAGGTGGACCCGTTGCTGCCGGTGGCGCTGGTGATGGCGGCGTACGAGGGGCGGCGGGGCGGCGGGTACCCGGCCTCCTGGTGAGGAGACGGGCGGGCGAAGCGGGTGTCCGGATGGAGGGGCGCGTGCGCTATGCTGCCGCGCCGCCGTGCCGGACCTCTGGACCGTCTACATGGTGCGCTGCCGGGACGGAACGCTCTACACCGGCGCCACCAACAACCTCGAACGCCGCGTGGCCACCCACAACAAGGGCCGTGGCGCCGCCTACACCCGCGCCCGCCTGCCGGTGACGCTCGTCTGGAGCGAGCCGGCGGCCGACCGGGGCGCCGCCCTCCGCCGCGAGGCCGCCTTGAAGCGCCTCTCCCGTTCCGAGAAACTCCGTCTGGTGGGCCGGGTGCGCCGCTGACCCGGGCTGGGTTCCGTTTGACCCCATTTTGTGAGAGTGTTCTACACCGAACTCTCCAATCTCCTGGAATCCCGGGGAATCGGTACGGACATGGCGCAGCGGCACGAAGGAGCACCCCGGGAGGGACCGGGGGACATGCCAGCGGGTGACGAGCTGGTGCTGCGAGACGAGCAGCGCCTCCTCTACATGTTGGCGCTCACGTGTCTGCCGTTCTGGCTGGTGGACTCGCTGTCGGTGGGGAGGCCGACGTGGGACACGCTGGCCCTGCGGCTGGGGTGGGCGGGGCTGACGGGGGGGATCGGCTGGTCCCTGCGGTGGCTGCGGCCCTCGAGGCGTCGGGGCATGAGGATGGTGGCGGGGATGGTGGTGCCCAACGTCTTCCTGGGGCTGGTGGTGTACCGGCTGGGCGGGACGGGCAATCCGCTCTTCCATTGGTTCTTCATGATGCCGCTGATGACGCTCTCGGTGTCGAGGGGCGAGCCGTGGCAGGGGGCGTTGAGCACGCTGCTGCCGATGGGGGTGGCGGGCACGGTGATGGGGTTGGAGGGGATGGCGCTGGTGCCGATGGTGTCGCGGCTGCTGCTGTTGCTGGGGGCGGGGGCGGTGGGGATGCAGATGAGCGTCTTCTACCGGAGGCTGCGGCGGGCGCAGGAGCGGGCGGAGGGAGATCAGCGGGCGGTGCAGGAGGCGCTGGAGGAGTCCAACGCGCGGGCACTGCAGGCCGAGCGGCTGGCGCAGGTGGGGCGGCTGGCGGCGGGCGTGGCGCACGAGGTGAAGAACCCGCTGGCGTACGTGCAGGCCAACCTGCGCTTCCTGTTGGAGGAGTGGCGGCAGCCGGCGTCGGGCACCAACGACACCGAGTACACCGAGGCCCTGCAGGAGACGATGCAGGGGGTGGAGCGCATCCATCAAATCGTGAAGGACCTGACGGCGCTGTCGCGGGCGGAGGAGACGGTGGAGGGGGTGGGGAGGTGCGAGCTGGTGCCGGTGGTGGACGCGAGCGTGAGGCTGGCGTCGGTGCGGCTGAAGTCGCTGGTGAGGCTGGCGGTGGAGGTGCCGCCGGAGGCGGTGGCGAGGGCGGAGCCGAGGCGGTTGGGGCAGGTGTTGCTGAACCTGCTGTTGAACGCGGCGGACGCCATCGAGGACGCGAGGGTGCAGGACGGGCGGGTGGCGGTGCGGGCGGAGGTGGTGGGGGAGCGGGTGCGGGTGGTGGTGGAGGACAACGGGCCGGGAATCGCGGCGGAGAATCTGCCGAGGCTCTTCACGACCTTCTTCACGACGAAGGAGCCGGGGAAGGGGACGGGGCTGGGGCTGGCGCTGTCGCGCCAGTACGTGGAGTCCTTCGGGGGCACGCTGCGCGCGGAGAACCGCCCGGAGGGCGGCGCGCGTTTCATCGTGGAATTGCCGGTGGCGTGACCGACTGTCCCCTCTCCCTTCGGGAGAGGGTCAGGGTGAGGGTGCCTGTCTCGGTTCTCCAACCCGTGGCACGCAGTGTGGACAGGGGGTTCAACCCGGGATGCGTGGC
>NZ_JPMI01000163.1 GCF_000733295.1 Archangium violaceum Cb vi76
TGCCTGTCTCGGTTCTCCAACCCGTGGCACGCAGTGTGGACAGGGGGTTCAACCCGGGATGCGTGGCACCCTCACCCCGTCCCTCTCCCGGAGGGAGAGGGGAAATCAGGGGCTCAGGCGGCAGGACCGGGCTGGGCCGGCGGGGTCGGAGCGGTGGGCGGCTGGGCCTGCTTCTGCTTCTTCGAGCGCGACACCACGAAGACGATGCCCAGGATGAGGAAGGTGCCCGCGCCGGTCAGCGTGCCGTAGAGCTGGTATTGCAGCAGCGACGCGGAGATCTGCCGGATGACCTCGGGCAGGTTGCACATCGTCTGGGTCGCCTGGAAGCGGGTCGTGTTGTCCCACTCGAGCCACTTCGGCGCCGCCCACGAGGCCGTGGCCAGCCCCATGAAGGCTCCGAAGAGGATGAAGGTGAGCAGCGTCTTCAGTGTGGCCATCGTCCGGGCACCTCGGTGAGGAGACGTGGGAGCGTCCTTTAGCACGCAATCTGCGCACGGGGACCACCCCTCGGCGACAGCCGTGCTATCTGAGGGTCGTGCCGCTCCTCCCTCTCGCCGCCGTGTTCGGGGTCATCACGTTCGTCTGCGCCGCCTTCCTGCTCGTCCACGCGTTCCGCCGGAGCCTGGGGACGGGGATGATGGTGCTGCTGGTGCCCTGCTACGTGCTCGTGTACGCCTTCAGCCAGTTCGAGCACCCGCGCAAGAACCTCATCCTCGCCGGCTTCTTCGGCAGCAGCGTGCTCGCCGCCGTCTTCCTCGGCCTGGGCGCCCACGCGGTGGAGCAGGTGATGCTGCGTCCGCCCCAGCCTCCCATCTTCTGACCTGGCGCGAGGCGAGCCCGTGGCCTCCGCGCCGGACCAGCCCGCCTTCACCAGCCCCCGCTGCCCCACGCACCAGCGGGCCGCGGTCGCCACCTGTGTCCGCTGTGGCACCTTCCTGTGTGGCGAGTGCACCGAGCTGCTCGGCGAGTCCTCCTACTGCGCCTCCTGCATCGCCTTCGTCCGCGAGCATGGCACCGCCTCCCTGGCCCTCAAGCTGACGCTCGGCCTGGGAGTCTTCGCCCTCCTCACCGTGCCGCTCGCCATGCTCCTGCCGGTGAGCGTGGTGGTGGACGTGGGCCAGGCCACCCTCGTCGTCCCCATCCTGCGGCGCCTGCCCGTGCTCAATGGCATCGCCGCGGGGCTCGGCTTCTGGATGTCGTCCCGCGAGCTGCGCCGCCTGGAGCGCGTGGAGTCCGCCTCGTCCGCGCGCTCGTGGGCCCGGTGGACGCGTGGGCTGTCCTGGCTCAACCTCGCCTGCGTCCTGCTCCAGGTCTTCCTCGTGCTCCGGCTCGTGCTGGGCTTCTTCGTCACCGGCCTGCGCTGAGGCGTCCCCGGTCCGTTCTCAGACGCCGCGCTCGTTCGGGTCCCAGATGTACTTGTGCATCTGGAGCTGGAAGCGCACCGGCAGCCGGTCCTCGATGATCCACTCGGCCAGCTCCTTCGTCGTCAGCTTGCCGAAGATGGTGGAGAAGAGCAGCCCGTACGGCTTCTCCAGCAGCCGGTGCTCGGTGATGAGCTTCTTGGACCACTCGTAGTCCTCGCGGCTGCCGATGACGAACTTGAGCTCGTCCTGGGCGTTCATCGACGTGAGGTTCCGGTAGTCGTTCCGGTCGCACTCGCCCGAGGACGGCGTCTTCATGTCCACGATTTTATGGACCGCTGGAGGCACCAGCCGCACGTCGATGGCGCCGCTCGTCTCCAGCAGCACGATGAGGCCGGCGGCCAGCAACTCCTCCATGAGCGGGTACACGCCGGGCTGGAGCAGGGGCTCGCCACCCGTCACCTCCACCCGGGGCGCGCCGAGCTCCTTCACCCGGGCCACCACCTCCGGAATCTTCATGCGCGTGCCGCCGTGGAAGGCGAACTCGCTGTCGCAGTAGGTGCAGCGCAGGTGGCAGCCGGTGAGCCGCACGAAGGAGCAGAGCAGCCCCGCGTGCGAGGACTCGCCCTGCACCGAGAGGTAGAACTCCTTGACCACCACCGAGTCAGCGGTGGGAACACGACGGGGCTCGATGTGGGGACGCGCGACGGGCATGGGGGATCCGGGGGGCCTCGCTTCAATCCCACCCGGGCGGTGGATGCAAGTTCGGAGTCCCCCCGGGCCTCAACCGCCCAACATCCCTGGGGAATTTCCAGATGCCCGCCCGCCCTCGCGGCGAGCGGGCTTCCGGAGCCTGGGCCTCAGGCCGGGGTGCTTCGTGCCTTCACCTGGGCGATGAAGGTGTCGATGAGCTGCCGGGCGATGCTCAAACGCGGGGGGAGCTGCGGGAGGTTGTCGGGCGTGAACCAGTTCGCCTCGGCGATCTCCTGACCATCCACTTGAATCTCGCCTCCGGCGTATTCGGCGGTGAAGCCCAGCATGAGCGAGCGGCCGAAGGGCCACGGCTGGCTGCCGAAGTAGCGGAGGTTCTTCAAGTCCACGCCCACCTCTTCCTTTACTTCGCGCACCACCGTCTCCTCGAGCGACTCGCCGACGTCGACGAAGCCGGCCAGGGTGCTGAAGAAGGCGCCGGGGAAGTTGGCGTTGCGCGCGAGCAGCATGGAGTCCCCCCGGGTGATGAGCACGATGACGGCGGGGGAGATGCGGGGGTAGTAGGGCGTGCGGCAGACGGGGCAGCGGCGTGCGCGCTCGCCGGGGACGAGCACCGTGGGCTGACCATCGCGGCCGCAGAAGCGGTGGGTGGCATCCCACTCGGCGATGGCGAGCGCCCGGCCGGCGGCGGCGAAGAGGGACTCGTCCACGCGGTTGAAGAGGCCGCGCGCGGGGACGAGCTTCATGCCCTCGGGAGGAGCGATGTCCTTGGGGAATGCGGCGGCGTAGCAGTCCACGTCCCCGAGGGTGCCGAGGAAGTGCGCGCTGGTGGAGAGCTCGAGCAGCTCCGCGCAGGTGGGGATGCGCACGGTGTCGTCGCGCTCGGAGACGAGCAGCTCCAGGCCGTGCGCGGCGAAGAGCAGGGCGGTGTCGCGCGGGCGCGCGGGGACTTCGTGTCCGGGGATGAATCGGGGAGGGCTCACGTGCGGCACCTTAGCGGGAGCCGGTGCGCGGGGGCAGGGACTCGTGGGCGGGGGCGTCTCCTGCTGGAGGGCTGTGGTGTGTGGGAGACAGCGAGGCGATGACACATGGATGCGGGTCACCGCCGGCCAGTGCTAGGAACGGAGGGATGATGCGCACCTCGCTCCTGATGGCTGTGTTGTGTGTCGTTGGCTGTGCCCGAGTCCCCACCGTGCCCGTCCGCTACGTGGTGAGCAGCGCCGAGGCCCCCACCTTCCGCATCTCCCAGGGCAAGGGGATGGCCATCCTGCTCACCAACGAGGAGACCGGGGCCCGTGCGGCCTCGATGGGAGTGCTGGAGCTCCAGGCGGGCGCCGGGGTGCCCGAGCACATCCACGCGGACAGTGTGGAGATGCTCTACGTGGAGGAGGGTGGGGCGGAGATGACCATCGAGGGACAGGCGATGCCCGTGAAGCCGGGTGATGCCGTCTACATCCCCGCGGGGGTCAAGCACTCGGCGCGCATTCCCGAGGGGGCTCCGAGCTTCCGGGCCGTGCAGGTGTACGTGGGCCCGGGTCCCGAGGCACGGTTCCGCCAGGGTGAGCCCGTGAAGTAACACTCCCTCTCCCCTCGGGAGAGGGCTGGGGTGAGGGTATCCGAGCCCGTTCTTCAACCCGTGGCCCACAGTGGAGACAGGGGGTTCAACCAAGGACCCGTGGCACCCTCACCCCGTCCCTCTCCCGGAGGGCGAGGGGAAATGGGCGCGGTGAGCAGCCCCTATTCACAGGAAGGGCTTCAGTGAGCCGCAGCCGCGGGCTCGCGGAACTGCCGGTGGTACAGCTCCGCGTACAGGCCGTTGCGCGCCATCAGCTCCTCGTGCGTGCCGCGCTCCGTGATGCGCCCGGCATCGATGACCAGGATGAGGTCCGCGCTCCGGATGGTGCTGAGCCGGTGCGCGATGACCACGCTCGTCCTTCCCGCCAGCAGCGTGGAGAGCGCGCGCTGGATGAGCGCCTCCGTCCTCGTGTCGATGTTCGCCGTCGCCTCGTCGAGGATGAGCACCCTCGGCTCGGCGATGACCGCCCGCGCGAACGCCAGCAATTGCCGCTGCCCCTGGCTCAGCGTGGCGCCTCCCTCCCCGAGCACCGAGTCATAACCCTTCGGCAGCGCGGCGATGAACTCGTGCGCATGCACCGCGCGGGCGGCCTGCTCTATCTCCTCGCGGCTCGCGCCAGGCCTGCCGTAGCCGATGTTCTCCGCGATGGTGCCGGAGAACAGGAACGGCTCCTGGATCACCGTCGCCATCTGCCGCCGCAGGCTCGCCCGCTTCACGCGCTTGACGTCCTCCCCATCCAGCCGCACCACGCCCTCCGTGGTGTCGTAGAAGCGCGGAATGAGGTTGGCCACCGTCGTCTTCCCGGCGCCCGTGCGGCCCACCAGTGCCACCGTCTGTCCGGGGGCCACCTCGAAGCTCACGTCCCGGAGCACGGGGTGCTCCGCGTCATAGGCGAAGGACACCTTCTCGAAGGAGATGCGCCCCAGGGCCCGCCCCAGCTCCAGGGCGTCCGGCGTGTCTGCGGGCTCGCGAGGCTCGTCCAGGATGGAATAGATGCGCTCCGCGCCAGCGAGCGCCGACTGCATCAGCGTGTACGTCGAGGCCGCCAGTTGCACCGGCCGGAAGAACTGTTGCGCGTAGATGAGGAACGCGGCCACCAGTCCCACGGTCAACTGCCCCTGGAGCACCATGTGGCCGCCGTAGCCGATGACGAGTGCCGTGGAGAGCGTGGCGAGCACGTCGATGGCCGGGGAGAACGCGGAGGTGATGCCCACCGCGGCCACGTTGGCGTCGCGGTTGGCGGCGTTCCGGCCCCGGAAGCGCCGGATGTTCTCGTCCGTGCGGTTGAACGCCTGTGCCTGCCGGACGCCCACCAGCTCCTCCTGGAGCTCCGCCGTCACGCTGCCGACCGTCTGCCGCGTCTTGCGGTAGGCCTTTCGAGCCCTCGCGGCGAAGAACCACGTGGTGAGCAGCATCGCCGGAATGAGCGTGAAGCACGCCAGCGCCAGGCGGACGTTGAGAGCCAGCATCGCCACCAGCACGCCCACCAGCCCGAGCATCGAACCCAGCAGCTGCGTCAGCCCTTGCGCGAAGAACTGGTTGAGCGTGTCCACGTCACTGAGCAGCCGGCTCATCAAATCCCCGATGGGCCGCTTGTCGAAGTACGAGAGTGGCAGTGCCTGGAGCTGCTCGAAGAGCCGGGTGCGCATCGAGGAGAGCACCTGCTGGCCAGCGGCCCCCACGCGCCACGTCTGTCCCCGCGAGGCCACCGCGCCCCCGAGGTACACGGCGAACAGCAGCAGCATGGTGCGCGACAGGGCCGCCGCATCCCCGCTCCCGATGTCGTGGTCGATGGCTCGGCTCACCAGATACGGCCCGATGGCCTGCGCCAGCGCGCTCACGAGGACCAGGGCCAGTGCCACCAGCAGCGTGTCTCGGTGGGGCCGCAGCTCCGTCATCAGCCGGCGAGCCACCGCTCCACGGTTGGCGGCGCGCTGGACCTCCTCCGCCATCGACTCGAGACTTCCAGGCCGCCTCATGCCGCCTCCGGGGTGCTGGCCTGCAACTGCGAGCCGAGGATCTCGTTGTAGAGCGGGCTCGAGGCGAGCAGCTGCTCATGGGTTCCCTGTGCCACCACCCGGCCCTCGTCCAGCACCAGGATGAGGTCCGCGTCGCGCACCGTGCTGATGCGCTGGGCGATGACGAGCGCCGTACGGTGCGTGCCACGCATCAGCCGGTCGAGCGCGTCCTGGATGGCGGCCTCCGTCCCGGCGTCCACCGCCGAGGTGCTGTCATCGAGGATGAGCAGGCGCGGATCCGTCAGCAGGGCCCGGGCGATCGCCAGCCGCTGACGCTGGCCACCCGACAACCCCACGCCCCGCTCGCCCACCACCGTGTCATAACCCTGGGGCAGCCCGGCGATGAACTCCGCCGCCTGGGCCGCCTCGGCCGCCGCGTGAATCTGCTCCTGGGTCGCATCCAGACGGCCGTAGGCGATGTTCTCGCGCACCGTCCCGGAGAAGAGCAGGGCATCCTGCAACACCACGCCGATCTGCGAGCGCAGGCTGGAGAGCGTCACCTCGCGCACGTCGTGCCCGTCCAGCAGCACCGTGCCTCCCGTCACGTCGTAGAAGCGGGGAATCAGGTTGATGATCGTGCTCTTCCCCGAGCCCGTCGTCCCCAGGATGGCCACGAGCTGCCCTGGCTCGGCCACGAAGCTCACCCCGCGGAGGATCTCCCGCTCGCCGCCCGCGTAGCGGAAGCGCACGTCGCGCAGCTCCACGCGTCCCTGGATGGGCGGCAGCGTCCGGGCTCCCGGCTGGTCGGCCACCTCCACCTGGGTGTCGAGCAGCTCGAACACGCGCAGCGCGGACGCACCGGCGCGCGAAATCTGCGCCGCGATGAACCCCAGTGTCATGAGTGGCATGAGCAGGAAGCCCAGGTAGGCGTTGAACGCGAGCAGCTCGCCGAGCGTCAGCCGTTGGCGGAAGATGAGCATGCCGCCCACGCCCACCACCACGAGCGTGCCGAGGTTGGCGAAGAAGCCCACGAACGGGAAGTTGGTGGAGATGGCGTCGATGATTCCCAGGTTGTGGCCGAGCAGCTCGTCGTTGATCTTCCGGTAGCGAGCGGCCTCGCGTTCCTCGCCGGAGAACGCGCGCACCACGCGGATGCCGCGCAGATCCTCCTGGAGCACGGTGTTGAGCTGGCCCAGCGTCATCTGCACCCGGCCGAACAGCGGGCCCATCCTGGTCACGAAGTTCCGGAGCAACCAGAGGATGGGCGCGATGGACGCCAGCGCCACCACCGCGAGCACGGGGTTGAGGCTGAGCAGCAGCGCCGCGCAGCCCACCAGCATGACGCACGAGGCCGCGAGCTGCACCACGCCCGAGCCAACGAACGTGCGCACCTGCTCGACGTCGTTGGTGAGCCTCGTGAGGAGCTGGCCGGTCTGCGCCTGGTCGTAGTAGCTGAAGCTCAGCCGCTGGATGCGTGCGAAGAGCGCGTCGCGCAGATCGAAGGCGACGCCCTGCGACACACGCTCGGCCAGGTAGCCCTGGAGGAAGTTGAAGAGCCCGCGCCCCAGCGCGATGGCCACCAGTCCCCCCACGGCCTGGAGCACCGTGGCGTTGTCGCTCCGGGCGATGCCGCCGTCGATGGCCAGCCGCACCAGCTGGGGCGCCGCGAGGTTGGCGGCGGACACGAGCAGCAGCGCCACCAGCGCGCCCGCCGTCTCCAGTTTGTACCTGCCCAGATAGCCGAGTGCCCGCCAGATGGCCTTCCCGCTGCCCGGGGGCGCCTGCGGTCTTCGTCCGTGTTCCATGTCCGGGCAGACGTAGCGGACCGGACCCCGGGCCGCAATGTCCTCGCGGAGAAGTGACGGAGTGCTTGACGCTGCCCGAGGGGGACGCTCGGATGCGCCCCCATGACCGAGCTGCTCACCCGCGCCGAAGCGTCGAACTACAAGGAAACCTCACGTCACGCCGATGTACTCGCCTTCGTCGACGAGCTCTGCCGCCGCACGAAGCTCGCGAAGCGTGTCGACTTCGGCCAGAGCGGCGAGGGCCAGCCGCTGGCCGCCCTCATCGTCAGCGATCGCAACTGCTTCACCCCCGAGCTCGCCCGCAGGCAGAAGAAGCTCGTGGTGATGATCGAGGCCAACATCCACGCCGGTGAGGTCGAGGGCAAGGAGTCCGTCCTCGCGCTCGCCCGGGATTTGACGCTCACCAAGCTGGGCCAGAAGCTGCTCGACAAGCTCTGCCTCGTGCTGATTCCGGACTTCAACCCCGACGGCAACGACCGCATCAGCCCCAACAACCGCAAGCTGGACCTGCAGAACCTCGAGGGCCAGGTGAACCCCGAGGGCGGCGTGGGCATGCGCTACACGGGTGAGGGCTGGAACCTCAACCGCGACAGCATGAAGCAGGAGGCGCCCGAGACGCGCGCCCTCGCGAAGTTCTACCAGTCGTGGTGGCCCGACGTGTTCATCGACTGCCACACCACCGACGGCAGCATCCACGCCTTCGACCTCACCTATGACACGTCGCACTCGAACGAGCCGCTCTTCTCCGAGCTGCGCGAGTTCAACCGGGAGATGCTCGACCGCGTGGCCCAGGCCGTGAAGAAGCGCCATGGCTTCGACTGCTTCTGGTACGGCAACTACAAGGAGGAGGGCAATCCCGTCTCCGGCTGGCACACCTACCCCGCGCTCCCGCGCTTCGGCAGCCACTACCGCGGACTGCTCGGCCGCATCGACGTGCTGCTCGAGACCTACAGCTACATCACCTTCGAGCGCCGCTGCGCGGTGATGCGGGCGTGGTTGCTCGAGCTGATCCGCGACGCCGCGAAGAACGCCAAGGCCTACCGCGCCATGACCCAGGCCGAGGAGGAGCGCATCATCGCGCGCGGCGAGTCGCCCGATGTCCAGGCGCTCGTGGGCATCAACTACGGCGTCGCCACGCGCGACGACAAGGGCGCGCTCGCCTTCGAGTACCCCGCCTACGCGAAGCCCGATGACGTGGCCCACATCCTCGCCTTCGACGAGGCCAGCATCACCGCGCGCCGCTACCCGGGCAAGCGCCGGAAGTCATACAAGTCTCCGCACCACCGCACCTTCGTGCCCACGCAGGCGGTGAGCACCCCGGCCGCGTACCTCGCTCCGGCCGAGCTCGCCTCGCGCCTCGAGGGCCATGGCATCCGCTTCGAGCGGCTCGACGCTCCGCGGCGCTTCACCGTGGACAGCTACCGCGTGGCCCGGCGCGAGGAGACGTTCAGCCCGGATGTGGCCACCAACGTTCCGCCTCCCGGCCAGTCCGAGGTGCCGCTCAGCCAGAAGCCCAAGCCCGTGCGCTTCGAGACCGTGCTCACCGTGTCTCCCGAGCGCACCACGCGCGAGTTCCCCGCGGGCACCCTGCTCGTGCCCACCGCGCAGCGCACCGGCACCCTGGCCGTGTACCTGCTCGAGCCGCACTCCGACGACGGCTTCTGCCGCTGGCAGTTCCTCGACGGCCTCATCCAGGTGGGCGAGCTCTATCCCGTCCACCGCGTGGTGGGCTCGGCCCACGCGCCGAAGAAGGCGGAGTGACGCGCCGCGTCTACTTCCCGGGCTTGTGAGGGGGCAGCTCCTCCGGCAGCGGTATCCGGACGAGCTTCAGCCCCTTCGGCCCGTGGTCGATGACGGTGAAGCCCTGGCCCGCCACCCGGAGGAGCTGGCCATCCTTGGCGGCCCCGCTCGCGAGCCATGTCTCCGCCTCCTCTCGCGAGGCGAACGTGTGGGCGATCTGGATGCCCTCGCGTGCGGGGGTCGTGATTTTTCGAAAAAATTCGCGAAACTCTTCGAGTTTCTTGAGGTCATCCCGCACGTAGAGCAGCGCGGCCGCGCACACCCGGAGCGCCGCGTCCTCGGGCGTTCCCTCCGCATGCTGCTTGCTCAAGGCTTCCACGGTGCGGAGGACGGCATCGGCATCGAAATTCTTGTCGTATTTCATCGCGAGTCCGGAAAGGCCTAGAGGGCGAGGGGGGCGAGGATGAGCGCGCCGCTTCCGCCCGTGGCGATGATGAAGGCGGCACCTGCGACGACCACGACGGTTCCGAGCGCGACCTCGGCCTTGTGGGTCCGAATCCAGTCGCGCGCCTTGTCGAAGCTGGAGAACTCGAGCGGAGGGCGCTTCTTCGCCCGCTCCGCCTCTTCCTTCTCGAGTCCCTCGACGCACTGCGTGTACTGCTTGCGGCACTCCCGCGTGCAGTGCTCGTAGTACCACTCGTTGTGCTCGACGTGCGGGTAGGGCTGCTTCGTGGTCTCCCAGCAGCGGGTGAAGCATTGGTTGAGCTCGTCGTCACAGCTGTATCCGGAGCCTCCCGTCCCGAGAGCACTGCCGACTCCGCTCGCGTCCTCGTCAATGACGTAGGTCCGGGTACTCAGGTCCTGTGCCGACCGTGTGTGGCTGCAACCGGCGCAAGCCACCAGCACGGCGCTCAGCAAGGCCAGCAGCTTCATGCCTCCTCCTTCATCACGCCGGATGGGCCGGGCTGCGCTGTTACCCATGGGGTCACTAGCCAG
>NZ_JPMI01000164.1 GCF_000733295.1 Archangium violaceum Cb vi76
ACATCCGCCCACCGCCCCGTCCGCGCTGCTCCCGCTGATCTTATGGACCGGCTTCGTCCACCCTAGGCGAGCGGGCAGGCGGGCGGCAATTTCGGCCGCTCTGGAGACGACGGACAGTGGACGTTTCTCGGGGCCAGGGAAGTAGGGGCTTCCCGCAACCAGGGGGCGGCTCCCGGGTTAGGATGATCGCCCAGGGCCATGGACTCTCCGCCGATGAACGACACTCCCCAGTTTCCCCGCCTCCTCGGACGCTACGAGCTCGTGCACCCGCTCGGGCAGGGCGGCATGGGCGAGGTCTATCTCGCCAAGATTTCGGGCGCGGCCGGCTTCGAGAAGCCCTGCATCGTCAAGACGATCCTCCCCGCGCTCCTCAAGGACGGGCAGTTCCTCGACCGGTTCCACCACGAGGCCAAGGTGCTCGTGCACCTCGTCCACTCGTCCATCGCGCAGGTCTACGACATGGGCGAGGCCGAGGGCACCTACTACATGGCCCTCGAGTACGTGGCCGGCGTGGACCTGTCCTTCCTGCAGGAGCAGGCTCGCAACGAGGGCCAGCAGATTCCCGTTCCCGTGGCGATCTACCTCGGCCAGCGCATCGCCGAGGGGCTCGGCTACGCCCACCGCAAGACGGGCCCGGACGGATCGCCGCTGGGCATCGTCCACCGCGACGTCTCGCCCCACAACGTGATGCTGTCCTACGAGGGCGAGGTCAAGGTCATCGACTTCGGTCTCGCCAAGAGCGCCGCGCGCAGCAAGTACACGCTGCCGTCCACCGTCATGGGCAAGCTGGGCTACATGTCCCCGGAGCAGGTGCGCGCCGAGGCCGTGGACCACCGCAGCGACATCTACTCCTGCGGCGTCGTCGTCTGGGAGCTGCTCGCGGGCCGCCCCCTCATCCGTCATGGCACGGTGGGCGAGATGATGGCCGCCATGTCCAACCCCAACGTGCCGTCCCTCCACGAGGTGCGTCCGGACGTGGACCCCGCTCTCGACGCGGTGGTGCGCCGCGCGCTGGCTCCCTCGCCCGACGACCGTTACGCCCGCTCCGACGACTTCGCCCGCGCCCTCAACGAGCAGTTGCTGCGCTCCGGCTCCACCCTCGGCGCCGAGGAGGTGGGCGAGTACGTGCGCACGCTCTGCCCGCGGGCCTTCGCCGAGCAGCGCCAGCTCATCTCCCGTGTCTCTTCCAGCCCAGGAGTGCGCCGCACCCCCGTGCCCGGCGGCACCCTGGTGCCCATGAACACCGTCGTGCCCACGAACGGCAACGCGCCCATGAACACCGGGCGCCTCTCTCCGCTGCCTCTGCAGCCGCCCTTCGCCACTCCCTCCGGTTCCGCCACGGGCTACGAGTCCACCATGGTGCGCTCGCCCAGCGCCACCGCGACTCCCGCGGTGGGGGCCGTGCCCGCTCCCGTGCCCGCCGAGACGCTCCAGTTGGAGAAGTCCGGGCCTGGCCGCAAGGGGTGGACGGTGGCGATCGCCATCGGAGCCCTCGGGCTGATTGGCGCCACCGCCGGAATCACGTCGCTCCTGATGAATCAACCGCCCGAGCGCCGGCCCAGGCCGTCGTGGGCCGATGGCCCGCGGCCTGATGGGCCTCCGCGACCGCCTCACCCGGGGATGGGGCCTCCGCCTCACGAGATGCACCCTCCGCATGGTGAGGGCAGGCCCATGCCCGGTGGTCCCCAGGCCGTGGCCGAGGCGCCCCAGACTCCCGATGCGGTCGCGGTCCCCGCGCAGCCCGCAGAGCCCGAGGACGTGGGGGCTCCCGCCGAACCCGAGGTGGAGGCCGAAGCGGAAGTCGAAACGGCGCAGCACGCGAAACCGAAGCCGTCCGAGCCGCGCGCGCGTCCGCAGAAGTTCGTGCCCGCGGAGCACGTGGCGTTGCTGAGGAAGCCGAACCGTGATGACTACTTCAGTGTCGACCGTGGGCGGAGGGCGGGGCTCTCCAGGGGGATGGTTCTCCAGGTAGTCGCCGCGCCGGTGAAGGACGGCAAGGCAAAACTGGTGGGCGAAGCAAAGGTCCTGGATGTGATGCCGAGACGGTCAACGTTGAGCGTCGACGCACGCGTGCGCAACGCGGGCAAGGTGGAACTCTACGTGGTCCTCCCAAGGGGCGCCGGTGCGAATGCCATGGCCGAGGACTCCGAATCCGAGCCCCAGGCCGACGCAGCGACACCGCCCACGGGGACCCCTGCTCAGCCTCCCGCTCCCCGGCTGCTGAACGGCCGCATCAATCTCAAGGGCATCGCCCACATCAACCGGACGATCGAACTCACCAGCACCGACACCATCCTTTGGAGCGACTGCATCCTCGTCGCCAACGGACGAGACATGTACAAGCTGGGCGGTATGGCTCCCGGTGGTGTTCGGCAAATCCCCGTGAACGAGTTCAAGAAGGGGGGCCGCGAGGTGCCCTTCGTGGGCAAGAACCGGCTGGGTCTCTTCTGCGCCGAGGGGGAGAAGGAGTTCCCCGCGAAGCTGTGAGGCTCAGAAGCTGCCGGTGAGCTGCAGCGTGAAGGTGCGGCCGTACTGGGGCACGGGGGCGGCGGCGCGCTCGTTACCGAGTGCCAGGGAATACTGGGTGTCGAGCAGGTTCTGCACGCCAGCGAAGTAGCGGAAGCTCTGGAACTCGCCGGACAGGCCCACACCCAGCAGCAGGGCCTCGCCGTTATCCGTCCCCTCCAGCGTACCGCCCCGGGCACTCTGGTACGTGGCCTGGGTGGCCAGGCGCAGGTCCCCGTTACCCAGCGGCACCAGCAGCCGTCCGGAAGCCAGGTGCGCGGGGGCGGAGGCAATCACATCCTCCGAGGCATTCTGGAGGGTGACGAAGGAGTAGCTCAGGTCCACCATCAGGTAGCGGCCCGGCTGCCAGTGCAGACCGGCCTCGGCGCCCCATGCGAGCGTCTCGCCAGGCCGGTTGCTGAAGACGAGGCACTCCATGCTACCGCTCGGGCTGCCGCACCGGGGCGGCCCTGGCTGCGCCTCCAGCACCACCAGGTTGGAGATGCGGTTGTGGTAGCCGGCCACGGTCAGGCGCAGCTCGTCCGTCAGGTTGTGCGCGTGCTCTATCTCGAAGGTGGTGATGGTCTCCGGCTCCAGCTCGCCAGCGGCCACCTGGGTGACGCCGCCGTCGTTGTAGTCGAGCTCGTAGGCGTTGGGCGCGCGGAAGGCGCGGCCGGCCACCAGCTTGGTGAGGCCCTTGTCGTAGGGGCGGGCGATGAGGGCCAGCCGGGGCGTGAGGGGCGCCGTCTCCAGGTCGAGGTACTTGTCCAGGCGCAGGCCCGCCGAGAGCGTCAGCCGGGGGTGCAGGCGCCACTCGTCCAGCAGGTAGGTGGAGAGCAGCACACGGCTCCTGCTGATCAGCGGTGCGTTCCCGTTCTCGGGCCCGAAGCTCTCCTGCTCCACGCGCAACTGGCCCTGTCCCTCCAGGCCCACGGTGAGGCGGTTGGTGTCGGAGAGGTTGAAGCGGAAGCGGGCCTCGGCGCTGAGCCAGTCGGCGAGGCCGGCGTCGGTGTCCCGCCGCAGGCTGCCATCCGGTTGCCTGTACATCCAATAACCCCGGTAGCGGCTGGCGTCATAGGAGCCACGCAGCGACAGGCTCACCCGCTCGCTCAGGTTCTTCTCGTAGCGCGCCTCGACGAAGCCGCGCAGGTCCTCCACCTGGGTGCCCTTGACGCCCAACACCGTGCCATAGGGGCCGGAGGGCACCTGCTTCTGCCGGCCGTGGAACTGGGCCTGGAAGGACAGGTCCCCGAGGTGGGCCCGCAGCGAGGCGGTGGCGGCGCGCTCTCCGTCCAACCCCTGCACCAGCGGCAGGCCACCACCCATCGGGGTCACCTCCGCGCCCCGCGTGTCCACCCCCGCCACGGACAGCAGTGCCGAGTCGCGCCCGTTGTCCCACGCCGCCGTGCCGTGCAGCCGCATGGTGCCCAGCGCCTCCACCGCCGCCGTGGCCTCCACCTTCCGCTCCACGCCCAATGACTCGCGTGGCACCACGTTGATGACGGCGAAGAAGGCGCCCGTTCCGTAGAGCGCGCTGCCCGGGCCGCGCACCACCTCGATGCGATCCACCTCCTCCAGGTCCACCGACAGGTCCCTCGCCGAGTAGCCCTGGCCGGCCCACACGTCGTTGATGGAGTGGCCGTCCCAGAGGATGAGGACGCGGGTGTTGAGGTCTCCCGGGGGCGCGAAGCCGCGCACGCCCAGGTACGTGTAGGAGCGGTCGTTGGAGACGAAGAAGCCGCGCACGGCGGCCAGTGCCTCGGCCAGCGTGGTGTAGCCGAAGGCGCGCAGCTCCTCCTGCGAGATGACGGTGGTGGAGGCGGGGGCCTCGTCCACCGAGAGCAGGCTCTTGGAGGCGGCGCGCACGGGCGGCGGCGCGTAGCGCAGGTCCGCGTGGAACTTCGTGTCCTTGTCGGCCACCACCGTCACCCGCTGGCGCACGGGGCGCACGTCCCGGCTCTCCACTTCCAGGGTGTGCTCGCCCTCGGGCAGCGTCACGACGGTGGGGGTGAAGCCGGTGGAGTGGCCATCCACGCGCACCGAGGCATTGTCGCGGTTGGCGGTGATGATGATGCGGCCGGTGGGCTTCTCCTGCGGGCGCAGGGACACCTGCAGGGGGATCTTCCCGTCCGCGGGCACGTCCACCAGCATCTGGGCCGGGGCGTGGCCGGGAGCCCTCACGTGCAACACGTGCTGGCCGGGGGTGAGGCTCAGCGTCCCGGGCACCCGCCCCAGCACGGCGCCCTCCGGGGCGTCGCGCACCTCCGCCCCCTCGGGGCTGCCGGTGAGCTCCACCGTGCCGGTGATGAGCTCCAGCTTGAACTCCGGCGCGGCGGAGCGGCCCCGGAGGAGCTGGACGGTCTCCTCCGCGGGGCGGTAGCCCTCCTTGCGCACCATCACCTTGTGGCGCCCGGGTGGCAGCGCGAGCGTCTGGGGCGAGAGCCCGCGGACGCCCAGGTCCTCACGGTCCACGAGCACCTCGGCGCCTGGTGGCTCCGTGGTGACGCGGACGAGGGCCACCTTGGGACGCAGCCGCTCCAGCGAGCGGCGCACCTCGGACTCGTCCGAGTTGCTCAACCGCTCCTGGGCCAGGTCGTTGTAGTAGCGGTAGGCCTCGTTGTAGCGGGTGAGCGCCTCGTAGCAGCGGGCGATGTTGAAGAGGACGTTGCGGTTGGGCACCAGCCGGTAGCTGGTGAAGTAGGAGCGCAGCGCCTCGATGTAGTGGCCCTTCGCGTACGCCTCGTTGCCCACCTCGAAGGCCACGTCCGCTTCGTCCGCGGTGTTGTTGGCCCGCGCGGACATGGGCAGGAGCAGTAGCGACAGGAGGAGGGAGCCGAGATGGAGCAGTCGCATGGCGGCCGCCATTCTTCCACGACAGCGCCCCACGTCCACCCACGCGCCTCTCCGGAGGGCAGGCGGGCGGACGGCTCCTCCCGTCATTCCGCCAGCGCCGCCGCCAGGGCGCGGGCCGCCGCCTCCAGCTCCGCCTCGGGGCGCATGTCTCCCGGCGTCCCCTCGAAGGCGCCCCGTCCCCACAGCCGCTGGGGCGTGTCCCGGTAGCGCGGCACCAGGTGCAGGTGGAAATGGCGCAACACGTCACCGATCGCGAAGGCGTAGGCATGTTCCGCGCCGAGCACCTCGCGCTGGGCCCTCATCACCCGCGCGGCGAAGGGGCCCAGCTCCCGCGCCGCCTCGTCGTCCAGGTCGTACAGCGCGCGCGCGTGCCGCACGCTGGTGAGCACCACCCAGCCGGGCAGGGGACTCGGCGAGGCCACGCCATGCAGCACCAGCCCCGCCGAGCGGGCGAGCACTCCTCCCACGGGCCGGGTGCTTCCCCTCACGAGGGCGCAGCCCAGACAGGGCGCGTTCACGTCCATGTCGCTCATGGCGCCCACCCTACCACCCGGCCCTCGCGGAATTGTCCGCCCCCGTTGCGCCCTACCCGGTGCGTCCGAGCGAGGGGGCCCCCCGTGCTCTTCCCCCCGTGCCCTTCTTGACGCGCCGGGGCCCTGTCGGAGACTGTCTTGCCGCTGCCCTTCGCGGGCTGAAACTCCAAGCATTCAAGGTGGGAAGATGAAGAAGCATTGGGCAGTCGTGCTGCCGCTCCTGGTCGTCGGATGCATGCCGGAGGACAAGGATGGGGATGGCATCGCCGATGGGGTCCGCGACCCGGACACCGTGTCGGTGGTGGCCCCGGCCAATCCCAAGGGGACGGTCTCCGGCCAGGTGCTCAACACCCGGATGGAGCCGCTCGCGGACGCCACGGTGAAGCTCACCATCGGCAGCGCGACGGCGGAGAAGCCGTTCGAGACGACGTCGGACGCCTCGGGCAACTTCCTCCTCACCAACGTGCCCGCCGGCGCCGAGGTGCTGGTGACCATCAGCAAGGAGGGCCACGCCACGCTGCGCGCCAGCGCCCTGGTGCCCTCCCACGCGGGCAACATCCCCATCAACAACGGCAACGCCAACATCGGCGCCGTCTCGCTCGCCGAGACGAAGAGCAGCGTGAGCTTCTCGCTCCTCACCCCCTCGGGCTACCCCGCCCGCGGCGCCAAGGCGTACATCGAGGCCGTTCCCGCTGGCACCATCGCCTTCAACGGCGGCTCGGCCACGGCCGTCAGCTCGGTGGTGGTCTCCGCCGAGGCCGACTCCATGGGCATCGTCACCTTCTCCAACGTCCCCTCTCCGGCGGAGCTCGCGCGCATTGGTGGCGTGGGTGAGGCCGCCGGTGGCTACCGCCTCTGGGTGGATCCGGTGGACTCCAACGGTGACGGCCTCCTCGACGCCGGTGGCTACGCGAAGAAGATCGATGCCTCGACGCTGGTGGTGAGCGGCGGCTCGCAGATGCTGCGGCTGCCCGCCCCGCGCAACGACGCCGGTGGCTCGGAGACCGCGGGCTTCCAGCTCGTGGCCACCAACGTCCCCAGCCTCCACTACGTGAAGCTGCCGGATGGGGATGCGAACAAGCCCGCCATGGAGCTGCAGAAGAAGCCCCTGCGCAACCTGCTCCGGCCCGGTGAGCCCATCTACCTGGGCTTCAGCCAGCCCGTGGCGCGCGAGTCGCTGCTGGCGCTCGTGGCGGACGAGTACGGCCGCGAGAAGTTCGACGTCATCGTCACTCCGAGCGCCGCCGGGGACGTCTACACGCTGATGCCCCCCGCCTCCATCCGCGAGGGCCAGGAGTACAACATCATCCTGCGCGCCACCTCGGCGTATGACGGCACCGTGCGCACCTGGAAGGGCTACTTCATCAGCGGCGACTCGCGGACTCCCCGGCCGCTGCAGCTCGCCTCCGCCGTCTACAAGGATGGCGCCACCGGCACCGTGGGCACCCTGGATCCGGGCGAGTGCATCATCATCAGCTTCAGCCAGGTCGTGGTGTTCTCGCCCACGCTGCTCGACACCATCGTCACCACGGGCGAGGCCAGCCCTCCGTCCTTCAAGGCGACGCCGGCCGCTCCGCCCTCCACCAACCCCTGCTTCACCGGGGAGTCGCCCACGAAGTACCCCATCGACTCCACGAACTTCAACGAGGCCACCACCCGCTTCGTCTTCACCTACAGCGGCACGGCCATCAACCTCACCACCAACACCGTCAAGGTGAAGGCGGATTTCACGAAGTTCCAGTCCGCCGACCTGTCCACGTATTACGAGTCCGCCTGGGGCTCGCCCGTGTCCTCGGGCACCAGTCTCGAGGCGCCGCTGGGCAAGCTGTAGCGGGCTGTAGCCCCGCCGCGAGCGGTGGAGGGCAGGCATCCAGGCGGCACTGCGCGGCCTGGATGCTCCAAGTCACCATCGCTGTGCGTGAAGTGTCCGGGCCACGACAGGATTTGTGGCCCGGATGCGCTTGGAGGCTGGCCGTCACGAGCGCATCCGCGAGGCCGTACATAGCATGGTGCGGCGTTCCCACCTTGTACGAAGGGCCTCGCGCCATGACCCAACCGCTCACGCAAACCCTCGAAAACAGGATGCATGACGGCGGCGAGCCGCCCGAAACGTCCAATACCGTCGAGCGCCGGCGGGTGCTGGTGGTGGATGATTTCGACGACGCCCGAGAGATGTATGCGGAGTACCTGGAGTTTGTCGGCTTTCAGGTAGAAGTGGCCCGCAATGGGGTCGAGGCGGTGGAGAAGGCCCAGGGTGTCCTACCGGACATCATCCTGATGGACCTGTCACTGCCGGTGATGGATGGCTGGGAGGCCACGCGCCGGTTGAAGGAGGATCACCGCACCCGGGACATTCCGGTGATGGCGCTCAGCGGCCACGTGCTGGCGGGCAACGCGGAACAGGCCCGGCAGGCCGGGGCGGACGAGTTCGTGGCCAAGCCGTGTCTCCCGCAGGACCTGGAGGACCGCATCCGCCGCATGCTCAAGCCCAGCAAGTCCAAGAGCAGGCCCTGACGCAGGGAAACGGACGCGCCCGTGGGCCCTCCGCCAGCAATCCGGTCCGTCGACGGGTGGACTCCGCCCGAGGCGTTCGACGAGTACCGCCTGGTGCGCCTCATCGGCCATGGCGCGACGGGACGCGTGTACCTGGCGCATGACACGCTGCTCGACCGGCCGGTGGCGGTGAAGTTCGTGCGCGCGCTGGGGGCTGGCGCGCTCGCCCGTTTCCTCGTGGAGGCCCGGGCCGCGGCGCGTGTCCAGCACCCCCACGTCGTCACCCTCTACCGGGTGGGGCAGCTGGAGAACCACCCCTACCTCATCTCCGAGTTCGTCCGCGGCACCTCGTTGGAGCGCCTGCCCCGGCCCATGCCGTGGGAGCGCGTGCTGGCGCTCGGCAGGGACCTGGCGCGGGGGCTGGGAGCCGCGCACCGGCGGGGCGTGCTGCACCGCGACATCAAACCCGCCAACGCCCTGCTCACCGAGACGGGCGAGGTGAAGCTGTTGGACTTCGGGCTGGCCAAGCTGCTGGACGCGGACGCGCCCCGCGACGAGGACTCGCCGCCCGACGTGCTCCCGGCGCTCCCTCCGTCTCTGCCCGAGCTGGACGCGGACAGCGTGGCGGGCTCGCTCGACGGGGTGGATCTGCCGTCACTGCCCGCGGGCACGCTGGTGGGCACTCCTTATTACATGTCCCCGGAGGCCTGGGCCGGGGAGGAGCTCACCGCGCGCGGCGACGTGTACTCGCTGGGGCTGGTGCTCTATGAGCTGTGCGCCGGCCGCGGCCCCTTCCGGCATGTGCCCCTCAAGGAGCTCTCCCATGCGGTGCGCACCCAGGACGCGCGGCCGCTGGCCGAGGCCGTGCCGGGCGTGGACGCGGACTTCGCGGCCGTGGTGGACCGGTGCCTGCGCCGGGCTCCCGAGGAGCGCTTCGCCTCCGCCGTGCCGCTGCTGGACGCGCTGGAGCTGCTGTCCCGTGACGAGTGGGCGGGGGCCGTGCCCGAGGGCAATCCCTACCGCGGGCTGCGGGCCTTCGAGGCCGAGCACCGCGCCCTCTTCTTCGGCCGGCGGCGCGAGCAGCGCGAGGTGTTGAACCGGCTCCGGGCCGAGCCCTTCCTGCTCGTCGCCGGGGACTCCGGCGTGGGCAAGTCCTCGCTGTGTCTCGCGGGGGTGCTGCCCCGGCTCGCGGATGGTGCGCTGGAGGACGGGCGGCGCTGGCGCGGGGTGCGGCTGATTCCGGGCAGGCGTCCCGCGGCCGCGCTCGCCGCCGCGCTGGCCCCCGTGCTGGGCGCCGACGAGGAGGGGCTGGTGGCCTCCCTGCGCTCGGACCCCACGGGCCTGGCGCGCCGGTTGAGGGCCCACCTCGGCGCGGAACACGGGCTCGCCCTCTACGTGGACCAGCTGGAGGAACTGGTGACGCTGTCGGGGGACGCGGAGGCCGCGCAGGCGGGGCTCGCGCTCGGGGGACTGGCCGAGGGCGTGTCCGGCGTGCGCCTGCTGGCCACGTGCCGCAGCGACTTCCTCACCCGGCTCACGGCGGTGCCGGGCCTGGGCACGTTGGTGCCCGGGGCCCTCTACCTGCTGCGGGCGCTCGGGCCGGAGGAGATTCGCGAGGCGGTGGTGGGCCCGGCGCGGGTGAAGGACGTGCGCTTCGAGTCCGAGGCCCTGGTGGAGGCGCTGGTGGCCTCGGCCGCCGGGGGCGGGCTGCCCCTGTTGCAGTTCGCGCTCGCCGAGCTGTGGGAGGCGCGCGACGTGGACGCGGGCCTCATCACCCAGGCCGCGCTGGACGGGCTGGGCGGTGTGGCGGGCGCGCTGGCCATGCACGCGGACTCGGCCATGGCGCGCCTGCTGCCGGATCAACGCACGGCCGCGCGGGGCGTGCTGCTGCGCCTCATCACCGCGGAGGGCACCCGGGCGCGCAAGACGGACCGGGAGCTGGTGGGTGATGATCCCCACCACCGCGCGGTGCTGGAGGCGCTGGTGCGCGCGCGCCTGCTGGTGGCGCGGGAGGTGGATGGGGGCACCTCCTATGAGGTGGCCCACGAGGCGTTGCTGACGGGGTGGGGCACCCTGGCGCGCTGGCTGGCCGAGGCCGCCGAGTTGCGCGAGGTGCAGGCCCGGTTGGAGGCGGACGCCGCCCACTGGGAGCGCGTGGGCCATGTGCGGGACATGCTCTGGAGCTCCCGGCAGCTGAGCGAGGCCGCCCCGCTGGAGCGCGAGCAGCTCACCCGCCGGGAGCTGGCCTTCCTGGAGGCCTCGCGCCGCACGGTGGTGCGCAGCCGCCGCATGCGCCAGGCGCTCGCCGTGGGCTTCGTCCTGTCGCTGGTGCTCGTCTACGTGGGCCTGCGGATGCACGAGGCCGCGGTGCGCGACAGGGACGTGCGTGGCTGGCTGGCCGAGGCCGCCACCGCCATGTCCGAGGTGCGGCGCGAGCGCGACGCCTTCTCCGCCGCGCGCGAGGAGGCGCTGGGCCACTACGACGCCGGCCGCAAGGAGCAGGGCGACGCGGCCTGGGCGCGCACCACGCTCGCGGAGGCCGTGCTGCACCGGCGCCTGGACGAGGCGGGGGACCACCTGGAGCACGCGCTGGTGTTGGACCCCATGCGCGAGGACGTCCGCTCCGCCCTGGCCGACTTCCTCCTGGAGCGCGCCCTCCACGCCGAGCAGGCGCTGGAGACCAGTGGGCTGACGGCGGTGCTGCAGCGGCTGCGGCTGTATGACACGACGGGTGAGCGCTGGCGGCGTTGGACGTCTCCCGCGCTCGTCACCCTGGAGCTCTCCGTTCCTGGCGCGATGCTGGAGTTGCGGCCGGTGAGCCGGGACGTGGAGGGCCGCGAGCACATCGGCGAGCCGGTGCCCATGCCGCCGGGGCCCTGGGTGGACGCGGCGGTGCCACCGGGAGACTGGCGGCTGACGGTGCGTGCCCCGGGTCATGAGCCCGCGCTCGTCCCGCTGCGCCTCGCGCGAGGGGAGCGCCGGCTCCTGGCCCCGCCGATGCTGCGCCAGGGAGAGCTGCCGCCGGGCTTCGTCTACGTCCCACCGGGGCGGGTGCTCTTCGGCAGCGCGGCGGATGCGAGCGTGCGCGGCTTCTTCAACGCCGTGCCGCTGCACGCCAAGGAGACGGCGGGCTTCCTCATCGCCCGCCAGGAGACGACGTACACGGAGTGGCTCTCCTTCCTGGAGTCGCTGCCCGCGGCCGAGCGCGTGCGCCGCCAGCCGCGCACGAGCACCACCTACCACGGCATGCTCAAGCTGGGGCGGGAGCGCGGTGTCTGGACGCTGCGCTTCCAGCCCGGTGGCGTGCCCTACACCGTGCGGCTGGGCGAGCGGCTGCGCTACGCGAAGCGGGACCGCCGGGTGGAGCAGGACTGGACGCGCTTCCCCGTCACCGGCATCTCCTTCGAGGACGCGGAGGCCTACGCGGCCTGGCTGGACAAGACGGGCCGGGTGCCGGGGGCCCGGTTGTGCACGGAGCTGGAGTGGGAGCGCGCCGCGCGGGCCGAGGACGGCCGTGAGTTCCCCCATGGCGATTCGCTCGCCCCGGACGACGCCAACGTGGACTTCACCTATGGCAAGGAGCCCGGCGGCTTCGGCCCCGACGAGGTGGGCTCGCACCCGGCCTCGCGCAGCCCCTTTGGCGTGGACGACCTGGCCGGCAACGCGTGGGAGTGGACGCGCTCGTCGCTGGAGGCCGGGGGCGTGGTGGCACGCGGAGGTTCCTATTACTTCGCCCCCGCCTCGGCGCGCCTGGCCAACCGCGAGATGCCCGAGCGTACCCTGCGGAACATCACCGTGGGCTTCCGCCTGTGCGCCGACCTGCCCTCCAGGGCGTTGTCCCCTCGGGAGTAGCGCCCCAGGGTACTTGCCGCGACTGATGGCTTCCGGACATTGCAAGAGTCCCGAGGCGACATGTGTGGCTTGCCGTGTGGATGACCACTGCACACCCTCCGCGCGTCTCGGGGACGGTGTCAAAGAGGGGTGGGGCCATGCGAGCAAGCAGGTGGTGCCGGGTCGTGGTAGCGGCCGTGGGCGTGGTGGCGTGTGGGGGCGAGGCACCGGTGTCGCCGGAGTCCTCCCTGGGAGAGGCCGAGGCGTCGCTGAGCGCACGCAATGGCGCCAACCTGAATGGCGCCAACCTCAACGGCTCGGATCTCAACGGGAGCGATCTCAACGGCTCGGATCTGAATGGCTCGGATCTCAACGGCCCGTACCTCTCGGGGATGCTGGTGTCGGTGGAGTTCGCGGGTGCGTGGTTCGAGAACGGGCAGCAGTCCTCCTCCTCGGGCCAGTGGTCCACGTGGCACCCGGCGAGCCTCGAGGAGGTGTGGCTGGAGGGCTCGACGCTGCATGGCTGGTATGACGGGCAGCACCTCGTCGGACAGGACTTCGTGCAGGCGCGCTTCCTGGGCAACCTGGGGGATGGGAGCCAGGTGGAGCTGCGCGTGGACACGGCCACTCCGGACGAGGGCGCGAACGCGGACGTGTGGAAGTACCGGGTGTCGTTCCGCTCGCCGGTGGATGGCCAGTGGCGCCCCATCTGCCGCGACGCGAGCGGACTGCCGGCGGCGGCCATCGCCGTGGACGGGTACTGGGATTACCGGCAGGGGCTGCCGGGCGTGGGCGGCAGGAAGTACGACGATCCGCGCGTCTTCACCTTCGCGTGCGAGGGCGCGGCGATCGCCAAGTGCATCCGCTTTGGTTACAAGCCGTGGGCGAGTGTCGGGGGCGTGAGCCTGGCGGCGCACCACCAGGCGTGCACGCGCCTCATCCGCGCGGACTACTGCGGCGATGGCACCTCGCACACCGTGAACGGGCAGTGGGTGAACGTCTACGACACGGTGGGCGTGCAGCAGGACACGGAGACGTGGGGCCTGGAGGCGGAGTGGGGCACCGACGGGGCGGTCTGCTTCACGGACCACAACCGGGCCCATGCGCCGGTGTCGTGCCCGGGCGCTCCGAAGAAGGAGCAGTGCGGCGCGGCGGAGTCCTTCTCCTCCGGCACGCTGCTGCAGAGCGAGACGCCGTAGCGCTCCACGCCCCGCGGGTCCGCCAGTTGCCAACTGTCCTGTTTCAAATGGTCCCGCGGCTTCAATGACAGACGCTGAGCGCGAACCACTGAAACACTCCGGGAACGCGGGCGCGGCTCCGATGGAAGTTTTCGCGTGACACCGTCGTGTTTCCCCACGTTCGACGCCTCAGGTGGGGAACACACGCCCTCTCGCTCGAGTGGGCTCGGATGTATAAGAACGCTCCTTCAATCCAAGGAGCCTCGAATGCGTATGCATTGGTGTGTCGTCCTGCTGGTTCCGTTGGCCGGGTGCGTCTCGCAGAAGGCGTTCGACTCGAAGTCCCAGGAGGCGCTCTCCCTCAAGCAGCAGTACGACGAGCAACAGGAGCAGATGAAGGCCCTGGAGCAGAAGCTCGGCGAGACCCGGACCGCGGCCGAGAAGGCGCAGAAGGAGAACGCGGAGCTGGAGTCCTCGCTCGCGAACAGCGACGCCGAGCGCCGCGCGCTGCGCAAGCGCGTGGACGAGCTGTCGGATCTCAACAAGGAGCTGTCCCGGAACACCGAGAAGCTCGAGGCGGCCAAGGAGGCGCTCGAGAAGAAGTCCAGCGAGTACGAGAGCCTGGCCAGGAGCCTCAAGGATGAGATCAAGACCGGGAAGATCGAGCTGTCCGAGCTGAAGGGCCGGATGGTGGTGAAGATGAAGGACAAGATCCTCTTCTCCTCGGGCAGCACGAAGCTCAACAAGGAGGGCCAGGCGGCGCTGGAGAAGGTGGCGCAGGCGCTCAAGGACGTGCAGGGGAAGATCATCCGGGTCGAGGGGCACACGGACAACGTGCCGGTGCCGGCGGACTCGAAGACGGAGTTCGACTCGAACTGGGAGCTGTCCACGACGCGAGCGCTCGTGGTGGTGAAGCTGCTGCAGGAGCAGGGCGTGCCGCCCACGATGCTCTCGGCGCTGGGCTATGGCGAGTTCCAGCCCATCGCCTCCAACCAGACGGCGGATGGACGGAGCCTGAACCGGCGCATCGAGATCGTCCTCGCGCCCGCGGAGCAGGCCCCGTCCGCGGTGGTGGCCGCCTCGGTGAAGAAGACTCCGGCCCCGGCGCCCGCTCCCGCGGTGAAGCCGGCCTCCGGCATCAAACCCGCCACGAAGAAGAAGTAGCGGCTCCGCGGACGGAACACAGCGAACGCGGACACAGCGAACGCGGACACAGCGAACGCGGACGCAGCGAACGCGGACACAGCGAACGCGGACGCAGAACGCGGACGCAGAACGCGGACACAGAACGCGGACACATCCCCTCTCCCCTCGGGAGAGGGACGGGGTGAGGGTATCCGGACCCCGGGTTCTGGATGCGAGGGGGTCCCGGGTATAACCCGATACCCTCACCCCCACCCTCTCCC
>NZ_JPMI01000165.1 GCF_000733295.1 Archangium violaceum Cb vi76
CGACGACGACGACGACGACGACGACGACGACGACGACGACGACGACGACGACGACGACGACGACGACGACGACGACGACGACGACGACGACGACGACGACGACGACGACGACGACGACGACGACGACGACGACGACGACGACGACGACGACGACGACGACGACGACGACGACGACGACGACGACGACGACGACGACGACGACGACGCGCGCGCGCGCGCGCGNGGNGGNNTATCCGGACCCCGGGTTCTGGATGCGAGGGGGTCCCGGGTATAACCCGATACCCTCACCCCCACCCTCTCCCAGGGGGAGAGGGAGATCTGAACCCGAGATGCGTCCGACGCCCTGTGTCCTGCTGGTGCTCCTCGTGGGCTCCGCTTCCCGTGCTGGGGAGCCGCCCACGGAGAGCGCGGCCCCGCTCACCTTCGAGTCCTCCGAACTGAAGGATCTCGCGGGCACGTGGGGCGAGCCCTTCCGCGCGCTCATGGTGATGCCCGGGGTGAGCCACGTCGTCTCGGGCGCGAGCCTGCCGGTGGTGCGCGGCGCGGCTCCCTCGTCCACGGGCTTCTACCTGGACGGCGTGCGCGTGCCGCAGCTCCAGCACCTGTGGGTCGGCCCCACCACGGTGCACCCCGGGCTCGTCTCCGGGCTCGACTTCCACCGGGGACCCGCTCCCGCGCGATTCGGCCGGGAGCTCGGTGGCACCGTGAACGCGCGGCTCCTCCCGCCGAGCACCGGCGCCGTGCACGCGATGGGCTCCATCGACCTGCTCAACGTGGGCGTGCTCACCCAGGTGCCCATCACCTCCACGGGCACGGAGCTCACCCTCGCGGGCCGTTTCGGCTACAGCCCGTGGATCGCCGCGGCGGTCATCAATGGCACGCGCGGCACGCCGGGCCCGGACCTGGTGCTCGGGCTCTTCGACTACCAGGCGCGCGTCACCCAGGCCGTGGGCGAGGGCTCCCTGCGCCTGTTGGCCCTGGGGAGTTCGGACGACGCGGGCCTGAGCGGTCCGGGGGACGTGGTGCGGTTGGGCACGGCCTTCCACCGGGTGGATCTCCGCTTCACGCACCCGCTGGGCGTGGGTGAGGCCGAGGCCGCCCTCACCTGGGGCCAGGACACGCTGGGGGCCACGGGAGGAGGCTCCGCCTCACGTGTCACCGTGGGGCTCGCGGAGCGCACGCTCGGGGCGAGGATGGCGTGGCGGGCCGCGCTGTCCCAGGGGCTCACGGTGGAGGCGGGCGCGGACGTGGAGCGCCGGAGCGTCGACGCGGAGCAGTCCACCACCTTCCGCCCGGGCGAGTCCGATGACCCCAGCAGGCCCACCGTCACCACGGGAGGCCCACGACCCCTCGCGCGGGCCACGCTCGCGGGAGCGTACGCGCAGGCCACGTGGGCCCAGGGCAAGTGGCGGCTCACCCCGGGCCTGCGTGTGGACGGATACCTGCTGGCACCCGCGCTGAACCAGGTGGTGGTCGAGCCCCGGCTGCACGCGCGGGCGGTGCTCTCGGAGACGGTGGCATTGCGGATGGGCGCGGGCCTCCTGCACCAGGCACCGAACCACCTGCTCGACGTGCCGGGCGTGGGAACGGCGGCGCTGCGGCTGGGATTGCAGCGGGCCCTCCAGGTGGAGGTGGGCGCGGACGTGCGAGGGCCGGCGGGCTTCACCTTCGGCGCGGACGTGTTCGTCCACCCGCTGCTGCGCACGGTGGAACTGGACGTGCTGTCCTTCGACATGCTCGCGGATGATCCGGTGGCGCGAGGGCGGGAGCGCACGGCGGAGGGCCACGGCTACGGCGTGGAGTTGCTGGCCCGGCGCGCGCTGTCGGAGCAGTGGTCGCTGCTCGCCTCGTACACCTTCCAGCGGCGCACGCTGAGCACGCGCGTGGAGCGGCGGGACGAGGCGGGGCAGGTGGTGGGGACGGAGGTGTTGCCCCTGGCCTCGGCGCTCGAGCAGCGGCACGTGTTCAACGCGGCCGTCACCGTGAAGCTGCCATGGGGCCTCACGGCGGGCACCACGCTGCACTACAACACCGGGGCGCCCGAGGCGGGCGGCCTGCTCTTCTCGTACACGCAGCGCGAGGGCGTGGACCCGGTGCGGGGCACTGCGCGCTGGGCTCCGGTGGACCGGGACCGGGTGACGCGCCTGCCGGGTTACTTCCGGGTGGACGGCCGGATATCCAAGACGGGCACCTGGGGGCCTCTGGCGGTGGAGGCGTGGCTGGATGTCTTCAACCTGTCGCTGACGCGGGAGACGTTCCGTTACAGCTACGGGACGGAGCGGGGCCAACTGGTGCGTAAGCCGTTCGGCCTGCCGCCCGTGACGCTCCCATCATTGGGCATCCAGGTGCGTTACTGACGGCACCTCCAACTCTCCTGGAGCCAATGGCATGCAGTATCCTACGGAACCTCAGGGCTGTTCGAGGCGGGGAGCACTGACTCGTGAAAGTAGAAGCCATGGGGATGAGCTCGAGTCTTGGTCCCGTGGTGACTGCCGCTGCTGCCTTCCGAGCGGGCATCGTCCGGCCAAGGGCCTCGGTAGACGTCGCTACCTTCGCTCCGGGTGACAGGGAGCCCCAGCCTGTCACCGTCTACGAGTTGCCGGGAGCGACCCTGGGTTTCTCGGGAGTCGGTCGGCTCGTCGCCATTGCCATGGAAGCCCTCGAGGATCTCGCGACGCACGTTCCGTTGCGGACGCTCGGACACGAGGCGGGGGTCTTCCTCGCTGTGCCCGACTTCTCGAATGGCATGGAACCGCAAGAGACTGCGGCTGCCGCCGGGCGGCTGGGGCGCCAGGTGATGGGCGGGCATTGGATGGGCTCGGACTGTCCTGGCCCGAGGATCGGTGGCGCTTCTTCACGGGAGGCTGCGCTGGCTTCGCGCTCGCACTCGAGGCCGCGCGTCGTGAGATGGAGCGCGGTGCCCTGGATTCGTGCATCGTGGGCGGGCTCGACTCGTTGGTGGACCCGGAGCACCTCCGGTACCTATTGAGCGCGCGTCGGCTCAAGACAGCGGACAACCCGGTCGGGCTCCTCCCCGGTGAAGCGGGTGCTCTGCTGGTGCTCCGCTCCCGCCGGTCGGCCAGGAAGTCCGCGGTGACTCCGGCCATCGAATTCACCGCCGTCCACATCGCCCATGAGCCCAACTCTCCAGCGAACGGCCGCCGCCCGGATGGCAGGGTACTCTCCTCATGTGTTCAAGCCGTGCTCGGGGCTTCTTCCGCTGAGGACAGCAAGGTTCTCCTCGTGTCCGATCTCAATGGCGAGGAACGGCGCGCCTGGGAGTGGGGGAACGCATGGGTGCGCTTGAAGGCGAGCGGTGCCTTGCATGGGGAAGAGCCGGTTTGGATTCCGGCGACGGGCTTCGGAGATGTGGGCGCCGCTGGAGGTGCGGTGGGAGCATGTCTCGTGGTCCGTGCCTTCCAGCGTGGCTATGCGCCGGCTCGGCGGAGCGTTGTCGTCTCTCAATCAGACTCAGGAGAACGCGCTGCGTTCGTGCTGGTGGTGGGTGACATCCCAGGACGAGGAGGTCGAACATGACGGGCAACAGGTCGGTGCCGCTCAAGACCCTCATGCAGGGGTCCTTCGAGCTATATGGACATGCCGTCGCCGATGGCCGGCCCAACATTCGTGACTTCGGCCCCACGCCTGGCAGTTCGGGCGCGATGAAGCGCAATGACGCGCGCAAGCAGCAGGTGAAGGACACGAAGGAACGGCGTAAGGCGAAGGACAACGGCGCACAAGAGTCCGCGGGTCCACATGCCAGCTCCGCGGTCGAATACCGGGCCATCCTCGGCAAGGGGACCTATTACGCCCGCAACGCCGCGAAATACATCCGCTCCAACCACGCCGCCGAATACAACGACTTTCCGCACCTGGGGCCCGCGGCCTTTCACGCGGAGGTCTCGACCCAGGCGGGCTTCTCCCAACCATCCAACTTCAACCCCGAGTTGAGCGGTCAGCAGCAGCCCTATCGATGGCAGGCCCATCACATGATTCCGGGTGAGGCCTTCTACACGGAGGACTCCAACGGGGTACCCATCTTCGACAAGCCGAAGAACTTCGACATCCTGCTGCAGACGCCCTACGACATCGACCACGGTCACAACCTGATCATCCTGCCGAGCGAAGCCTGGGCCGTTCCCGTGCACGCGCTGCTGCAACATCCCAACAACCACAACAACTACACGATGGCGGTCATGCGAAGGCTGAAGCGTATCGACTCGGACATTGATACCCTTCGTGGCGAGGGCAAGCCTCACGAAGCCATCGTCGCCGAGGTGTTCGAGGCTCTGAAGCGTCTGGAGGCCGATCTCTGGGTGGATCTCCTCGATGAGTCACGAACAGCCGTTCGCGGTGCCGCCGAGGGTCATCGTCATGACGGGCCCTGGTGTCGCTGGAAGACTCAGGGGGGCAGGGAGTACATCTGGCCGGCGCTCTGGTAGAGCGGAGAGGATGGATGAATGAGTTTCTGGATATTGGGTGACCGCAATGACGGGGCCGTGCTCGACGCCTACCCGAGGAATGCCCCGGATGGCTGGCGTTATCTGGAGTCCCATCGTCTTTCGTCCGAGTTTCCCACCGACGCGGTCATGGGGTTCTCGCCCAGCTTCCCGGACAGGCGAAAAGTCTACGATTTCGTCACCAGCATCCTGGATATCCGCATCGTTTCGGAGCGGGTCCGGCGCATTGTTCTCGAGCTGGCGCCGGACGACGTGGAGTTCCTGCCCGTAACGCTGGTGAATCACCAACGTGAGGTGGCCTCACGCGAGCACTTCATCATGAACGTGCTCGCCCGGAGGGAGGTCATTGACCTCGAACGTTCGGATGTCCGGATGGGCGCCATTCTCAAGAGGGAGATCGATCGGGTGAGAAAGCTGGTGCTCAAGGAGAACTTGGAGCCAGGGGGGCCAAAGGTCTTCCGGCCCATGCATCTGCGAGTGAACACCATGATCGACGATACCGTGCACGAGGCCCTGGCGGGGGCTGGCCTCACGGGGTGCGGCTTCTTCCCAGCCAATGGCTGGAACGGCAAGGGCACCTGAACGCGAGCCTGATGGAGCACCGGCGGAGCAGCAGGAGACCGCAGGAGTGAGCATGGACATCGATTTCGCACTACTCCGTGAGAACGCAGGGGCGGCGGCGCCGGTCCTCATCGCGCACATCGACCCGGAGGGTGAGCGCGACTCCCTGGTGGAGCACATGCGCGAGTTGTGCCGCTGCTTCGTCAACATCGCGGCTGCCACGCTCTTGCTGGAGGGTCGCTCCCAGCCGTTCTTCCTCAATCTCTGCCGGGCGGCGGAGAACTGGCGCCGCCTCCTCGTCCACCTCGAGCGGAGGAACTTGGAGCCTCCGCCTGCCTCCTGGGGTCTCACCCCTCTGGCGGGAGTGATGGCGGCGGGTCATTGGAGTCTCGCGGCGGAGGTCGCCGAGCGGCTGTCCGCGCAGTGGCGGAAGGAGGAGGAGTATGCGGTGGAGTTCGCCTGGGCCTCCACGTTGGGCGCACTGGTGCTGCATACGCAGCGGGGTGTGGACCCCCGTCCGCAGCTCGACAACCTGGCCCGCGCTGCTCGAGAGAATTGTTGGCCCGCGCTCGCGCAATCACTGGTGGATGCGGATTCATCAGCCTTCGCGTCAGCGTTCTCTGACGCACTGGCGGTGCACGAGGCCCGTACCGAGGCACGGGCGCGCGGCTTCACCGCGCGAGAGGACCACTTCGCCGCGCATCGTTATTTGTGGTTCGAAGGCCTGGCCCTGCTCCGGCTGGCCCGGAAACGCGGGCTCGACATCCCGAATGTGCGCTACCGCTATTGCCCCCCTCTGGCCCAGGTTCCGATGACGGAGCGCTATCAGGGGGACTGGGTCGCCTCCATTGGCGAGGCCATCGCCACCCCGCGCTGACAACACGCAGCCGCTACAGCTTCTCCTCGCAGACGAGGCACTCGGGGTCCTCCTCGTCACCTTCCGAGGCGACGACGGGCCCCTGGATGACGGGGAAGGGCGGCGTGTTCTTGTCGTTGTGCAGCATCAGGTCCATGGCGCGCGCCACGTTCTTGCCCTCGAACTTCACGTCGAAGGAGAAGTTGACGAACTCGGCCTTGCCCTTCGTCTTGCTGGAGGCCACACCGCCGCCCGCGGTCCCCGCCTCGTCGCCCGTGCTGGTGCTGAAGTTCGAGTCCTTCACGCACACCGGGTTGCCCTTCACCGACACCTTCTTCGTGCCCTTGGCCGTGTCCGAGGACTGCGCGATGTTGGGGTAGGGGATGGGCACGGGCCCTCCCGGGGTGGGCGTCTTGCACACGTCCGGGAAGGCCGAGGTGACACCGCCGCTGTCCTTGGTCACCACGGACATCTTGTTGACACCGACGTTGACGGGCATGGCTCTCCCCCTCGTGTGAGGCTCCAGTCTATCGCGCCGGGGCCCCTGCCGCGAGGCCGGACCCTCGTGGTGCCCGGGCCGGTCAGTCCGCCTTCGGACGGGACACGCCCTCCGCCGTGATACGGATGCCGCGCACATCGTGGAGTCCTTCGTCCAGGAGCACGTGTCCCCGCCACAGCAGCAGCACCTGGTGGGCGTCCGTGTCGAGGATGACGGTGTCCAGGTGCATGTCGGGCGTTGCGTCCTCGGCACTCGCGCGCTCCACGGTGACGGTGGGCGCTGGCTGCGCGGGGAGCCGGAAGGTGAGCGGTCCTCTCGGCGAGACGTTGGTGAGGATGACGGGCTCGTTCCCCTTCAGGTACCCGGGGGCGACGAGGCCCGGGGGCGCGGCGTTGAAAAAGCGCCGATCGAAGTCCTTGGGCAGCAGCGGCTTGCGCGTCTTGTCCCAGGCCTCGTCGTAGGTGCCCGCGTACGCCGCGCGTGGCTGCCAATGGGGTGAGGTGAAGCCGAAGCCCGCGGGTGGCACCTTCTGGCCGAACTCCCGCAGCGGATGTTCCGGGTCCTCCAGGTTGGGCAGCCGCAGCTCTTCCTCGAAGGAGTGAGGACTCACCCGGAAGCCCGTTCCCACGGGATTGCGCGGCTCGAAGGAGTGCTTCTTCGGGTCCGGAGCGCTCCGGTCCCAACCCCCGAAAGCCCGCTCCCAGGTGAGGGGCATTCGCTCGAAGGGCAACGGCTTCGTCATGGCTACGCGACCCATGCTCCGGAACCACGTGCGCTCGCCCACCACCCGGAGGCTCTTCTTCAGCGGGCCCACCTGCATCGTCACCCATGTCTCGGTGGTGGCCTTGGCGGTGTACGCGTGACCGATGAGCACCACGTCCGTGGCCGGTTTGATGAAGGCACATTCGGGCTCGTATTTGTCGCTGGACTCGCCCGGCGTACCCCAGGGCTCGCCTCCCCACTTCACCGGCACCTGCTCGGGAGCGGGCTCCAGCTTCGTGTCTCCGATGGAATACGTTGCCTTCACCAACAACAGGAGCAGCGGCCGGCCCTCTTCATCCGCCATTCCCATGAGTTCGAAGACGAACGGTGTTTCGTTCTCGATGCCGGGGTGTCCCATAAGTGTGCAGGGACCGCACTGTACCAGTGTCGCGGTCCCAGGAGCAGGCGTGCTGCCGCCGTGCGGCCTGGTACTCCGGGGCACGTCACAATTCCCCTCCGTGCCCTCCTTCTTCCGCGGGGAGCCCATCACCTCTCGGGGAGGGTACACACATGAATCCGGGCAACGACGGCAAGGGCCAGGGCGCCGAAGGCCCTGCTGCGTGGCGGCAGCGCATCGGCTCCGGTACCCGGACCGCGGTGCGATTCCTGCTCGGCTATTCGCGTTCCAGGGCCTCCCTGGTGTCGAACCAGACCGATCGCCGTCTGAAGATCCGCCGTCCTGACAACACGGTCCTCGTCCTCTCGCCGCTCGAGTGCGACAGGCGGGTGTCCGCGCAGGATGTCGAGGCGTTCGACCTCGAGGCCCTGGCGCAGCGGGGAAGGATTTCCCTGCAGCCCGAGCCGAGCCGATGGGTACACCGGCTGGCCTTCATCCAATCCCTCACGGGAAAGCTGTCGCTGTTGTCCTTCATCACCGCGGCGTATTTCTTCCTCATCGACATGTTCGAGGGGCGCCGTGCCCGCACGTACCTGCTCATCGCGCTGGGTTTGCTGGCGGCCTCGCTCGTGTCGATGCTGCTGGTCGCCCGCCTGGGGAGCAGGATGGGGGTGAGGCGTTCCTTCCGGCGCTGGGTCCGGGGCAAGGTCTACCCGATCCTGCTCCTCGCCATCGGGGTGGGCATTCCGAGCCTCGTCATCCTCGCCTCGGAAGGCTTCATCGGCGATCTCCGGAAGGTTCTGGAGGCCACCACGGTGTGGGTGAAGAGCGCGGGCCAGGTGCTTCCCGAGGTGAGCTCCCAGGACCGGATGCTCGTCGCCGGCCGCTTCCTCCAGCTGCTCTTCATCGGACTGCTCTCGTTGCTGCCAGCGGTGCTCTTCTTCGCGTTCGACCGGCAGCACCAGAGCACCCTGCGGGAGCGGTTCGTCGCCCAGATCTTCCGGTTCGATCCGGCGGTGGAGACCCGGCGGGACGTCCAGACGCGCTACGGCAAGCAGATGGACGAGGCGTATGGCACCGAGGGCCGCGATGGCACCACCCGCCTCCTCCCCACGCGGCGCTCGCCGCTGCTCATCGCCACACTGGTGCTGGCGCTCGGCTGGACCTTCACCATGCTGAGCGGGGGGACGCCGGACAATGGCGATTCACCGGTGGACTTCCTGGGGTTCTTCCAGCCGCTGAAGTCCACGCTCCCCTTTGGCTTCCTGGGGGCGTATGCCTATGCGTTGTCCACCACCTTCCGCAGCTATGCCCGGAGGGATCTCCAGCCGAAGATCTACAGCCACATCACCACCCGCGTCTTCACGGTCATGGTCCTGGCCTGGGTGCTGGAGGAGAGCTGGTTGATCGTCCCGGGCGACGGTCAGACCCTGACGCCCGCGCTGCACACGCTCGCCTTCTTGACGGGCATCATCCCCGAGACGGGGCTGGTCTTCATCGGCGAGCTCTTGCGCACCACCCTGCGGAAGATGAAGCGGTCGGCGAAGGATCCGGGCCTCCAGCTCGTCGATCCGCACGAGCCGCTCACGAGCCTGGAAGGAGTCGATATCTATGACCGGGCGCGCCTGCAGGACGAAGGGGTGACGAACGTCCAGGCCCTGGCGCGTCATGACGTAGTCGAGCTGATGCTCCAGACGCGTGTTCCCGCGCCGCGGTTGCTGGACTGGGTGGATCAGGCCATCCTCCACCTGCACTGCAACGTCGGGGGACAGACCGACGGCGAACCTGATTCGTTGCTCCCGACCCTGCGCCGGTATGGCATCCGCACGGTGACGGATTTGCTGGAGGCCAGTGATCGGGCCGACAAGCGCAGCAAGCAGGACGCGTTCCTCCAACTCCTGTCCGGCTCGGCGTCCAACGGGAGCATTCCCCGGCTCCAGGTCGTGCTCGATGCCATCAAGGACGAGGAATGGGTGGAGAACCTTCGCTGCTGGCACAAGACGCAAGCCGTCCGGGAGGAGGTGGTGGACGTCCAGGCTCCTCCACGAGCGCCGCGGCCCGAGCCTCGCGAGTCCACCGCCCGCGCCTCCCGTCCGGAGGTCGTCACCGGGAAGCGGGTCGGTGACGGGGCGGGCGCGCCGACTGTTGCGTGAGGGCGCAGGAGGGCATATCCGGGAACCACCAGCAGGAGGGGAGATTCCCGGATGGAGCGCGCGGACACGGTGGTGGGCCTCATCGAGCGCGGTGGCGAGGGTGACCTCGCCATCGGAGCGCCAGGGCGGCCCGGGTTGACGTACGGAGGCCTGCGGGAGCTCGCGCGGCGCACCGTCACGGCGTTGAACGGCATGGGCCTGGGGCGCGAGGACCGGGTGGCCCTGGTGCTGCCCAACGGGCCGGAGATGGCGGTGGCCTTCGTCACCTTCGCCTGCGGCACCACCACCGCGCCGCTCAATCCCGCCTACCGGGCGGAGGAGTTCGACTTCTACCTCTCCGACCTGAAGGCCCGGGCGCTCGTCCTGCTCGAGGGCATGGAGAGCCCGGCCCGTGCCGTGGCCGCGGCGCGAGGCATTCCCGTCATCGAGCTGGTCCCCGACACGAACGGGCCCGCGGGCCGCTTCACGTTGAAGCCGGAGCGGCCGCTCTCCGGCACGCCGGAGCGGGCGGGGTTCGCCGAGGCGGGGGATGTGGCGCTCGTGCTCCACACCTCGGGGACGACGGCACGGCCGAAGATCGTCCCCCTGAGCCATACCAACGTCACGGCCTCCGCGTACCACATTGGCCAGACGCTGGCGCTGGGGCGGGAGGATGTCTGTCTCAACATCATGCCGCTGTTCCACATCCACGGCCTCATCGCGGCGGTGCTGGCGAGCCTGGCGGCGGGCGGCGGGGTGGTGTGCACGCCGGGCTTCAACGCGCTCAAGTTCTTCGGCTGGTTCGAGGAGGTGCGGCCGAGCTGGTACACGGCGGTGCCCACCATGCACCAGGCGATCCTCGGCCGTGCCAGCCGCAACACCGGAGTCATCCAGGCCGGGCGGTTGCGCTTCATCCGCTCGTCGTCCGCGTCGCTGCCGCCGCAGGTGATGGAGGAATTGGAGCAGGTGTTCGGCGTGCCGGTCATCGAGAGCTACGGCATGACGGAAGCGTCGCACCAGATGGCGTCGAATCCGCTGCCGCCACGGCCGCGCTACGCGGGCTCGGTGGGCATCGCCGCGGGGCCGGAGGTCGCCATCATGGATGAGGCCGGAACCCTGCTGCCGCCGGGGGCACTCGGGGAGGTGGTCATCCGGGGCCGCAACGTCACGGCCGGCTACGAGAACAACCCCGAGGCCAACGCCAGCTCCTTCACGCGGGGCTGGTTCCGCACGGGAGATCAGGGAGTGCTCGACGAGGCGGGCTACCTGCGGCTCACCGGCCGGCTCAAGGAAATCATCAACCGGGGAGGCGAGAAGATCAGCCCGCTGGAGGTGGACACGGTGTTGATGGACCACCCGGCGGTGCAGCAGGTGGTGACGTTCGCCATGCCGCACCCGAAGCTGGGCGAGGAGGTGGCCGCCGCCGTGGTGCTGCGCGAGGGCGCGAGCGCCGGTGAGCGGGAGCTCCAGGACTTCGCCTCCGCACGGCTGGCTGACTTCAAGGTGCCGAGGAAGATCGTCTTCCTGCCGGAAATCCCCAAGGGGGCGACGGGCAAGCTGCAGCGCATCGGACTGGCCGAGCGGTTGGGGCTCACGAAATGAAGATCGCCATCTTCGGAGCGGGAGCGATTGGCGGGTTCCTCGGTGTCCGGCTGTTGCAGGCGGGCGCGGATGTCACCTTCATCGCGAGGGGGGCACACCTCGCGGCGATGCGGGAGAAGGGGGTCACCCTGCGCAGCGGCGGCGAGAGCGTCACGGTCCGGCCGCTGTGCACCGACGACCCGGCCGAGGCGGGACCACAGGACTACGTGGTCATCACGCTGAAGGCACATTCCCTGCCTTCGGCGGCGGCACAGATGGTTCCGCTGCTGGGGCCCCAGACGGCGCTCGTGACGGGCATCAACGGCGTGCCGTACTGGTACTTCCACGGGCTCGAGGGGCCCTACCGTGACCGGCGGGTGGAGAGCGTGGACCCGGGTGGGAAGCTCTGGGAGACGCTGCATCCTTCGCGGGCGATTGGCGCGGTGCTCTACCCGGCGGCCGAGGTGGTGGAGCCCGGCGTCATCGAGCACACGTATGGAGACCGCATCACGCTGGGCGAGCCGGATGGGAGCAAGAGTGCTCGCGTCGAGGCGCTGTCGAAGCTGTTGATTCGAGCGGGCCTGAAGGCGCCGGTGCGGCCGCGCATCCGTGACGAGCTATGGGTGAAGCTCTGGGGAAACCTGGCCTTCAATCCGCTCTCGGCGCTGACGGGGGCGACACTGGACACGCTGGCGACCCGGGGAGACCTGCGGGCGGTGGCACGGACCATGATGGTCGAGGCGCAGGCGGTCGCCGAGGCGCTCGGGGTGCGTTTTCCCATCGACGTGGACAAGCGAATCCAGGGCGCGGCGGAGGTGGGCGCGCACAAGACGTCGATGTTGCAGGACCTGGAGCGCGGCCGGCCGATGGAGATCGACGCGCTGCTGGGCGCGGTGGTGGAGCTCGGTCAGCTCGTGGGCAAGCCGATGCCCGCGTGCGAGCTGGTGCTGACACTGGTGCGCGAGCGCGCACGGCAGGCGGGGTGCTATCCGGCAGGCTAACGCCCATGACCTTCAACGATCTTTCGGAGTTGCTGCAGATCAATCCCACGAAGAGTTTTGGCCAGGGCGTGAGCGATGCGGAGATCGACACCGCCAGTGCTGAACTGGAGGTGGATCTGACCGGTGGTTACAGGCTCTTCTTGAAGCGCTTCGGGTGGGGAGGCGTGGGGTCCATCGAACTCTTCGGGCTTGGCGTGGATGTTCCGCCGTACTTGAGCTTGACCGCGATGACCAGGAGCGAGCGGGAGGAGATGAGTCCCGCGCTTCCCGTGTACCTCATACCCTTGATGAATGACGGAGGAGGCAATCTCTACTGCCTTGATTCCCGGGGAGCAGGAGAGCCTCCTGTGGTGCTCTGGGACCACACAGCCGGAGAGCAGCAGGAGCCCACCCGGGTGGCTTCTGACTTCACGATGTGGTTGGCCGAGCGGGTTGAACGAGAGATGGAGATGGAATGAGCGCGCGGCAGGCAGGGTGCTATCCGGCCGCGAGCCCGTAGGGCTGTGGACCAGGCCCGGGTTCGTCGTCGCCTCACCGCTCATGCCCTGCATGCGCATGATGAGGAGAGAGAGCGGGCACGTTGGTTTCGCATGTGCCCCTCGGGGTGTCGGCCATGCAGAACCATATCGTGCTCGTCCCTGGCTTCGGCGGCTTCCAGGCGCTCGGCTCATTGCGCTACTACCATGGAGTGACCCAGGCACTCGGATTCACCCCCCTGGTCGTGCACTACTTCCCCAACATCCCCACGGCGAGCGTTCAGACGCGGGCCCGGCTGTTGCGGCGGTGGCTTGGCGAGCTCCAGGAGCGGGGAGTCATTGGCCGCGAGGACCGCATCCACCTCGTGGGCCACTCGACGGGTGGGCTCGACGTCCGGCAGCTCCTCATGGACTACCGGAAGGATGAGGAGACGCACGGGGACAGCGAGGACGTGCTCGGGCAGATCCGCACCGTGCAATTCATCTCCACGCCCCAGCATGGGACGAACCTGGCTCACCGCTTGAGAGGCTTCCGGATTCCCTCGCGCATCGCACGGTTGCTGCCGCGCATGTTGTTCGAGACGACCCGGACCCTCCGGGAAGTGGGCGCGAGCTTCATCGGCCGGCGTTTCAAGGGCCTGTTTCCTCCCAGCAAGGGTTCGCCTGATTGGTTCGATGCCGTCATCCAGACGATGGTGGGCTTTGACTCCTCGAAGGATCCACTCGAGTGGGCGCTCGCACGGGCCTCGTACTTCGAGACGCTCCGCTGGCTGCTCGACATCGCCACCGACATCGCCGCGGTCTCCGACCTGGACCCGGTATGGACCCCGGGCGCTCCCGTGAGTCCGGCACACCTGACGACAACGGTTGAGGAGCAGGAGTTCTTCAAGAAGCAGGGTATCCACTACGGCTCCATCGTGACCGTCGCGAAGCGCCCGGCGGCCCATGCGCGGGGGCTGTACAAGTTCGTGTACGCGATGAACGCGCGCCTCCCCTGCGCGGAAATGGGCCAGACCCAGACCCTCCCCTGGCTGCTGGAGCCGGAGCGGGAGCCGCGAATGCTGACACCGTCGGACAACGATGGCATCGTCAACAGCGTCTCCATGGTGTGGCCGGATGCGGAATCCAGCTTCCTGGTGGAAGCGGACCACGCGGACGTCATCGGCCATTTCCGCTATGCCGAGCCGCCTCCGGACGTGGCGCTGCGCTACTACCAGTACGATCTGCTGGGCTCCAATTCGGACTTCGGTCCGAAGGAGTTCGAGGCCCTGTGGCGGAAGATCGCCGCCTTCACGAGGTACCACACGTACCGCACGGGCCGCCTCCCACATTTCGAGCGAGACATTCGTGGGTCCGACGTGCCGTTGGGCGAAAACATGAGTCCCGAGGCGTGACGAGCAGTCGGCATCTAATCAATATCCAGGCTCCAGGTGCCCTCTTCCCAGTACTTCAACGTCTGAGCGGCCAGGAATGGGATCATGCCCGTTCCCTTTGCTGCGTCCTGCAGGACGGGTTTGGCTTGTTCTGGGCGCTCGCTGAGCAGGTAGGTAGCGGCCTTGACGCGGACATCCATGCGCGGGTGCGTGAGCAGTGTTGCGAGTGAATCCCGTCCGGCATCGCCCTGGGCGCGGAGTTTCTTGAATGCGGCGATGTACCGCTTGGTGTACTTCCTCCCGCCCGTGCGGTCGCCGCGCCAGAGTGCATCCGTGTGCTCGGCCACGTTCCGGGCGAAGTCTTCCACGATGCTCTCCAGTTCCATTACCAGACTCCATTTCTGACGTTCTCAATCGCTAGAAGACCAAATGTCCGATGCGCTTCGTAGGATTGGGTATCGAGCCACTGCCTGACCGTGAGCTTCGTGGATCTGGTGATGTTTTCCTGGATCGACGAATACAGGGCACTCAATCTGTCGTGAAGGGGTTTTTCCAGTGGAATGATGTTTTCGGTGTTGTGGATGGCTTCAGCTCCGAACCGCCTGGCGTTGCGCTTCTCGATGATGTGATGCCACTCCTTGCCTGAGCCAGCACTTCCCATGTGACGTTTGAAGGCACGGAATGAATTGAAGGCGCGATGACCATTGGGGAGAAGCGTTCCACCTTTCGTGCGCGCCTCGGACTCGAGTGCGGAGCGTTCGCCGCTCCCGTGCGAGGTCATGGACACCGCAGTGGTTGGCAGGACAACACGGAGCGTTCCCTCGTTCACGGAAACGATGACCCGCTCGGCGCCCGTCGCCGCATTCATCAGGTGTAGACCGGTGTTCAGTTCGACCGCGCGCGATGCTTGTCCCAGGCTCGGCAACAGCGGCCCCTTGGATACGAGAGCTATCGTTTCACCTACCGCCGCCGTTCCAACGATTAGGAGAATGCGCACGCTATTGGGGCCGATGACTTTCCCAAACCGCTCTCCCACTTCGCGCAGTTCCGCGAAAGTAGAGGCCCGTGGCGCATCCTCATGAAGCTGGGCGTAGGCGCGCAGCAGGTCGAAGAACTCCCATCCGAGATAGCCCCACATGAGCAGCGTGAATGTGGCGGCCAGCCCCTTCGTCACCGGCTCGGGCACGGGCGCGAGTAGGAGCGCCATGTAGGCCGTAATGGCGATGCTGAGGGTCGCCAGCATCTGGGTTGGGTTGAGCATGGCCCGCACTTCCGCGTCCATTTTCTCCAGGGCGGGTCCCACCGCCAAGGCAAGGGCAAGGCTCCGCTTGTCGTTGTCCTGCCAGCGGGCCCCATCCGAGAACAGCGTCAGACAGTCACCCGGAGTACCGCGCCGCTCGCAGTATCGACCGTATGCCTGTCCAATCTCGGATCGCCATGCTCCACCATTCAACGGTGCGGAGACCAGCGCCAACTCTCGGTCGGTGCGCAGGGGAGGGCAGAGGGTAGACACTCGCAGCGGCAGGTTGAGCCAGAGTGTTGCCAGTGCGCTCGTCAGCTCGGAGTCACTGACCTGCACTGGCCGAAAGTCCGTGGGCAGTTTGGCGAAGAATGCTTCACCCTCGCCAGTGTCTTCATCATCCGCTTCCACTTCCTCTGTCCACGCTTGCAGTGACGCTGGCTCTCTGCCAAGGGGACTTCTCATTGTGCATGCGTTGAGAAGCATCAGCGCGGTCAGGGCAATCGCGCCCAATCGAGAGCACCAGATGGGATGTGCACGCTCACGTAACTCACAGCCAGGATTCCAGGAGTGGTTCGAACTCTGATGCGTGTGGGCCGGCTTTCGTCCTCTTCGCCCGCGCGCCACCACGAGCAGCGCGAGCACGCTCGCGCTCCATCCCGGCGCCGAGCCACAGCCACAGGCCTCCGGTTCCATCATCTGGGGCACCGGTCCTGGAGTCCCTCGCATCTCCTTGGTGCGCGCCACCCACAAGTGGCTCGTCACGGTGCGCGGATGGCCGTTGATCCACACCTCCACGCGGAAACGGTCCTCGCCTTGCTCGGGCGAGGTGACCTCCTGCTCCACCACGAAGTCCTCCGAGGTCACCTCCACGAGCGGCAGGCGCACGCCGTTGTGGACGAAGCGCACCTGGTGGCCCTTCGCACCCGTGACGCGTGCGCTCAGCCGGGCGCTCGGCGCGAGCACGGTGTCCCCGGTGGGCGCCACGCTGCTCGTCAGGTCCACCATGGGGTCTTCCGGCCCCTGGAGCTTCACCACGGTCCGGCTGTTACGGATGCCTTCCAGCAGCGCGGCCACGCTCAGCTCCCTCGCGTACACCAGCGTTGTGGGGTTGCCGATGGCGCTCTGGGTGAAGTCCAGGTCCACTCCGGCGCGATGGTCATCACTGCCTCCGAGCGCCGCGGTGTGATGCCCCCGCGCGAGGAGCCAATCCCAGTAACCGAGCGCCCCTTCGGAGAAGAAGCGCCCCAGCTTCTCCCAGCCGCCGTTGGCCACCTCGATGGCGTCCACGCCACCCGGAGGCACCGTGTGCTGCCACGCGCAGCCGATGCACAGGTCTCCCACGTCGTAGGTGGGATGGTTGATGGAGAAGAGCGCTCCCTGTCGGTGGAAGGCATCAATGGCCTCCTGCAAGGTGATGCCCTCGTTCACGCGTGGCGGCACGTAGCCGGTGGCGCCGATGGCGTTCGCGTGCCCCGCGTAGGTGGTGTACTCGATGCCGGGCACCAGCAGCAGGTCGGGGTGACGTGACTGGGCCTCCACGAGGAAGTCGAGCGTGGACGTGGTGTTGTGCTCGGTGAGGACGGCGAAGTCGAGCCCCTGTTCCCTCGCGTAGTGGGCGATTTCATCCAGCGAGGCCTTCGCATCACCGCTCTCGCGCGAGTGGACGTGGAAGTCGCCGGCGTACCAGCGCGGTTGCGAGGAGAGCGCGTCGGGGGGGTGGTAGGGCTGGCGCTCGGGTTGGGGCGCGAGCGTGACCGCCGTGCGCGGGTGTACCTCGATGCGGTAGCGCGCGGGCGTCTTGCGAATCTTCGCCTTGCCCACCGTCACCTTCCACGTCCCAGGGCGCAAGGGCCCGGCGAGGTACGAGCGCGATGCGGCCCGCTCGCTCACGACCGCGGGTTCCTCGTTGCCGCCGCCGTAGCCGCGGAAGCCCTCCGGATCCTCCAGCCCCCAGTCGAGGATGTTCTCGCTGGCGAGGTCGTCATGGCGCACCTCCAACTCCACGGTGCCCGGAGGTACCTCGAAGGGGACATCGAAGAAGCCGCCCTCGGCGGGCACCTCTCCCTCCAGAACCAGCGGGCCGGCGGCGAGGGCGGACGTACAAGCGAGAAGGCAGGCGAGTAGCACGGGGCGCAGCCTAGCCCATCCAACCATGCGGCCGTCCGGGTGCCATCCCGGGCAATCCTGGCCCACAGGGCGTTGCGCGTACCGCCGGCAGGACCGGTGACCCCAGGCAGGCAGGCGTGGGAGCGCGGCCGGACGGGCCCACCCAGGAGCGAGACAGGATGCAGCCGGGCCAGCGTGTGCACATCTCTACGCGGCGTGTCAGGAGGTGGATAGGCGTGAGCATGAGCACGGGACGCCGGGGCGCGGCGTGGGGGGTCCTCGTCTTGCTGGGGCTGGCAATGCTCCCCGGCTGCGACCGGGGGAGCCCGCGGGCGCAGCAGCCCCAGGAGAAGGCACCGGTGGTGCTCGGGCCGGACGATGTGGTCCGGGTGGAGCCGCGGACGCTGGAGAGTGGGCCTGTCCTCTCCGGCACGCTCCAGGCCCGGCGTGCCGCGACCATGCGCGCCGAGGTCCAGGGGGCCGTCCTGGAGATGCTCGTGGAGCAGGGCCAGAAGGTGAAGAAGGGTCAGCTGCTCGCGCGCATCGAGGACACCTCGTTGCAGGACCAGTTGATCGCCGCGCGCAGCGCGGTGCGGGTGGCGCGCAGTGGACTCCGGGTGGCCCGGGCCGAGGAGGAGCGCAACCGCAAGTTGGCCGACGCGGGCGTCATCACCCGCCGCGAGCTGGCGCGGGTGGAGCTCGCCCGCTTCCAGGCCCAGGCGCAGCTCTCCGATGCCGAGGCCCGGCTCGCGCTCGCGCGTCAGCAGGTGGGCCGCACCCGCATCCGCGCGCCCTTCGCCGGCGTGGTGAGCGAGCGTCTCGCCAGCGCGGGCGACATCGTCCAGCCGGGCACCGCGCTCTACACCGTCATCGACCCCACCAGCCTGCGTCTGGAGGCCTCCGTTCCGGCCGCGCAGCTCAGCGTGCTCGAGCCCGGCGTCGGGGTGGCCTTCAACGTGGCCGGTTTCGGGGAGCGCTCCTTCGAGGGCCGCATCGAGCAGGTCAACCCGGCGGTGGATCCGGGAACGGGCCAGGTGCGCATCTACGTCGCCCTGCCCAACACCGAGCAGGTGCTGCTCACGGGGCTCTCCGCCGAGGGGCGGGTGGCGGCGCTGCGGCGCGAAGTCCCCGCGGTGCCCGTGTCGGCGGTGGACGTGCGCGCCGAGCCGCCCACGGTGCTGCGTGTGAAGGACGGCCGGGTGGAGCGCGTGCAGGTGAAGCTTGGCATGACGGACGAGTTGGAGCGGCTGGTGGAGCTGCGCTCCGGCGTGCAACCCGGGGACGTGCTGCTGCGAACCTCGTCGGGGGATGTCGCCGAGGGGACCTCCGTGGAGCTGCGGCTGCCCCAGCGGCCCCAGGAGTCCGGGCCTGGCGTGGGCGGCGGTGGCACTCCGCCGGGCGAGTCCCCGCCCCAGCAGCCCGTGCCCCGCTGAGCCTCGTTGAAGGAGAGCCTTTCCGTGTTCATCTCCAACTTCGCCATCAAGAAGCCCATCGTCACCATCACCGCCATGTTGGCGCTGGTGGTGTTCGGCCTGGTGGCGCTCGTCTCCCTGCGGACGGACGAGTTCCCCGACGTCCAGCAGCCCATCATCAACGTCACCATCGTCTACCCGGGCGCTTCCCCGGACGTGGTCGAGCGCGAGCTGGTGGAGCCCATCGAGGACGCCCTCTTCGCCATCAGCGGCGTGGATGCCGCGCAGTCCACCTCCAGCGCCATCGACGGCCTCGCCCAGTTCACCATCTTCTTCGACTTCGAGAAGAACCTGCAGGAGGCCTCGCAGGACGTGCGCGACGCCATCTCCAGCAAGCGCGCCGATCTGCCCCTGGAGATGGAGGAGCCCGTCCTCACGCGCTTCGATCCGGCGGACATTCCCATCGTCTCCATGGCCATCACCTCGGACACGATGCCGGCCACGGCGCTCACCCGGCTGGTGGACCCGGGCATCGTGGGTGAGCTGCGCTCCATTCCAGGCGTGGCCCAGGCCTCGGTGGTGGGTGGCATCGAGCGGGAGATGTCCGTCTTCGTCAGCCCACAGTCCCTGCGGGCCGCGGGGCTGAGCATCTCGCAGGTGGTGCAGGCGCTGCAGGCGCAGAACCTCGCCGCGCCGGTGGGCCGGCTGGACGGACCGCTGGAGGAGACGACCATCCGCCTCAAGGGCCGGCTGGAGACGCCCGAGGACTTCGCGCGTGTCGTCATCGCCGAGCGCGGGGGCCAGCCCATCCGGCTCGGCCAGGTGGCGAAGGTGATGGATGGCACCGAGGACCCCCGCACCCTGGCCCTCTTCAACAGCCGCGAGGCGGTGGGCATCGACATCCTCAAGTCCAAGGGCTACAGCACCACCGAGGTGGCCGATGCCGTGCGCGAGCGCATCCAGGCCCTCCAGTCCAAGCTGCCCCCGGGCGTGAAGATGGAGATCGTCCGCGACTCGGGCGTGCAGGTGGACAACGCGGTGGCGAACGTGCAGTCCGCGCTCGTGGAAGGCGCGCTGCTCACCGTGCTGGTGGTGTTCCTCTTCCTCAATTCCTGGCGCTCCACCGTCATCACCGGCCTGGCGCTGCCGGTGAGTGTGCTGGCGTCCTTCATCAGCGTGTGGGCGTTCGGCTTCACGCTCAACACCATGTCGCTGCTCGGCCTCACGCTGGCCATCGGTATCCTCATCGACGACGCCATCGTGGTGCGCGAGAACATCGTCCGCCACATCGAGATGGGGAAGGACCACTACACCGCCTCGCGCGAGGGCACGAGTGAGATTGGCCTCGCGGTGGCGGCGACCACGTTCTCCATCGTGGCGGTGTTCGTCCCGGTGGCCTTCATGTACGGCGTGGCGGGCCAGTGGTTCAAACCCTTCGCCCTCACCATCGCGTGCTCCGTGCTGGTGTCGCTCTTCGTGAGCTTCTCGTTGGACCCGATGCTCTCCGCGTACTGGCCAGACCCAGCGGTGGAGAAGGGGGCGCACAAGGGACCCATCTCCCGGGTGCTGGCGCGCTTCAACCACTGGTTCGATCGGCAGGCGGACAACTACAAGGGCGTCATCGCCTGGGCGCTGGACCACCGGCTGGCCATGGTGTTGGTGGCGGTGGGCTCGCTGGTGGGCGCGCTGGTGTTGCAGGGGGCCTTCGGCGGCGCGGGCTTCGTCCCGGTGAGCGACCGGGCCGAGGTGGAGATGCTGGTGGAGACGCCCGCGGGCTCCAGCCTCGAATATACGAAGCGCAAGGTGGAGGAGGTGACGCGCATCGCTCGCAACCACGGCGAGGTGCGCTACACCTTCACCACCATCGGCACGCCGCTGCCGCTGCGCTCGCCGGGCGTGGACCAGGCGCTGGTGTACGTGAAGCTGACGCCCAAGCACGAGCGGGAGGTGAGCCAGGAGCAGCTCGGTGTCACGCTGCGCGAGGAGATGGCGCGCGTGGCCGGGGCGAACGTCTCCGTCTTCACCAGTGGTTTTGGCGGCGCCTTCAAGTCCATCCAGCTGGAGCTGCGCGGGCCGGATGCGCGGGAGCTGACGCGGCTGGCCGAGCAGTTGCGCCGCGAGGTGGAGAAGGTGCCGGGCGCGGTGGACGTGGGCCTGTCCACGCGCGGGGAGAAGCCGGAGGTGGAGGTGGAGGTGGACCGCGCCGTGGCGGGCCGGCTGAACGTGACGGTGGCCCAGGTGGCGCAGGCGATGCGCGCGGCCTTCGCGGGTGTGGACTCGGGGGACTGGGTGGATCCGTCGGGCGAGACGCGGGACGTGATGGTGCGGGTGGTGCCCGAGGCCCGGGTGCGTCCGGGTGACCTGGGGCAACTCCCGCTGGTGGCGGGCGCGACACAGGGGGGGCCTCCGGCCCTGGTTCCCCTGGGACAGGTGGCCCGCATCCGCGAGACGGTGGGGCCCGCTCAAATCAACCACCTCAACCGCGAGAAGGTCATCAACATCCAGGCCAACGTGCAGGGGCGCTCGTTGTCGGAGGTGATGACGGACATCCGGGCGCGCCTGGACCAGGTGCGGCTGCCGCCGGGCTACGTCCTGGGCGAGGGCGGCGAGGCGAGGGATCAGGCCGAGGTGTTCAGCCGTGTCTTCCTCGCGCTCGGGGTGGCGGTGCTATTGATGTATCTCATCCTGGTCATCCAGTTCGGCTCGTTCCTGGATCCGCTGGCCATCCTCATTTCACTGCCGTTGTCACTCATTGGCGTGGTGCTGGCACTGCTGGTGACGGGAGACACGCTCAACATCATGAGCCTCATCGGCGTCATCCTGCTGATGGGCATCGTGGCCAAGAACGCCATCCTGCTCATCGACTTCGCCAGGTGGGCGCACTCGCGAGGCCTGTCCATGCGCGAGGCGCTCATCGAGGCGGGGCGCATCCGCCTGCGGCCCATCATGATGACGACGCTGGCCATCATCGCGGGCATGGTGCCGGTAGCGCTGGGCGCGGGCGAGGGTGGCGACTTCCGCGCGCCGTTGGGGCGTGCCGTCATCGGCGGCGTCATCACCTCCACCTTGTTGACCCTCCTGGTGATTCCGACGGTGTATGAGATTCTTCACGACGCGCGCACGTGGATGTTGGGTAAGCTGAGGCGCGGCAAGGAACACGGAGGCCGTGAGCCGGTGCAGCGTCCCCCCCAGACGCGCCCGGGAACGTGAGGAAGGACCGAGGTTGGCTCAGGTAACGGTTCATACGCGGTTGTGCCGGAACCTGCGGGGGTTCGCCGTCATCCAAGGAGGCCTCGTCCTCGCGGTGGGTCTGCTGGTCTTCGTGGCCTGGCTGACTGGCATCGACTCCCTCAAGGGACTGCGGCCGGGGCTGCCCACCATGAAGGCCAACACGGCCTTGTGCTTCATCCTCTCCGGCGCCTCGCTGGTGCTGGTGGCGCTTCCCAGCGAGCGCCCCCTGGTGCGGCGGAGCGCGCGGGGGGGCGCGGTGCTCGTCACCCTCCTCAGTGGCCTGACGTTCGCTCAATACCTCTTCGACGTGGATCTGGGTCTCGACCAGCTCCTCGTGGCGGACCCCCGGCACGGGGTGGAGCTCGGTTATCCGGGGCGCATGGCTCCCAACACGGCCGTCTGCTTCATCCTGCTCGGGGTGGCGCTCGTGTTCATCGAGTTGAAGACGCGGTTCATCGGCTGGCCCTCCCAGTGCCTGGCCTCGCTCGCGACGCTCATCGCGCTGGTGGGCTTCGTGGGCTACCTCTACGGCCAGGAGGAGTTCCCCGGTCTCAGCCGCTACACGCAGATGGCGGTGCACACCACCGTGTGTTTCCTGCTGATCTCCCCGGGAGTCTTCCTCGCCCGTCCGGATCGTGGCTTCATGAGCGTGGTCACCCACTCGGGCGTGGGCGGGGTGCTCTCGCGCTGGCTGTTGCCGCCCGCCTTCGTCCTGCCCGTCCTCCTGGGCGGGCTGGTGCTCACGGGTTACCGGGCCGGGGCCTACGCGCTGCCGTTCGCGCTGGCGCTCATCGCCGTGGGCAACGTCATCGCCTTCGCCGCGCTGGTGTGGGGCGCCGCCTTCGCGCTGGACCGGGTGGAAGCCCGGCGACAACGCGTCGAGGAGGAGCGGGTGCGGCTCGAGGCCCGGGAGCAGGCCGCGCGGGCCGAGGCCGCCGTCCAACAGCGTGAGCGCTCACGGGCCGAAGCCGCCGAGCGGGAAGCCCAGCGCGCCGTCCGCACCCGCGAGGACGTGCTGGCCGTGGTGAGCCATGACCTGAAGAACCCGCTGGGCTCCATCGCGCTGAGCACCCAGTTGATGCGGCGGCTCCTCCCCCCGGGCGAGGAGGGCGAGCGGCTCCGTAAGCACACCCACACCATCGAACGCTCGGTGGAGCGGATGGACCGGCTCATCAAGGATCTGCTCGACATGGCCAGCCTCCAGGCCGGGCAGCTGAAGCTGGTCCTCGGGCGCTACGGGGTGGACGACCTGGTGCGCGATGGGCTGGTGTTGCTCGAGCCGCTGGCCATCGAGAAGCGGGTGGAGTTGCGCACGCGCCTGCCGCGGGAGCGCTGCTGGGTGGAGTGTGACCGGGACCGCTTCTTCCAGGTGCTGTCCAACCTGGTGGGCAATGCCCTGAAGTTCACCCCCGAGGGGGGGACGGTGACGGTGGAGGTGGTGCCCGGAGGAGGCTTCGTGCGCTTCTGCGTGCGGGACACCGGCCCGGGCATCCCCGCCGAGGCACTGCCCCACCTCTTCGAGCCCTTCTGGCAGGTAGAAGGAACGGGAAAGAAGGGGACGGGGCTGGGCCTCACCATCAGCCGGGGCCTCGTGCTGGCCCATGGTGGCTCCCTGGAGGTGGAGAGCGAGCAGGGGCAGGGCAGCACCTTCTCCTTCACCCTGCCGCGGCCTTCGCCCCGGGGAGAGCGGACCCAGGCCTCCGAGTCCCCCGTGCACTGAGCGGGCAGGCGAGCATCCTTTATCGAACAGCTCGTGGGGCTGTGCCAGACTGCGGCGCGCGCTCCGCGAGGATGCGGAGGGCGAAGTCATTTCGCGGGAGTACTGCCCATGACGGACGTGCGCTGGACGAACGAGTTCCTGGATTCCATGCGCGAGGTGTGTGACCCGCCGGCGGACGAGGCGGTGCAGAGCCTCTTCACGCAGGGGATGGTGGGTTCCGCCAACGAGCTGATGAAGCAGCTGGTGGCGAACGAGACGGTGACGGCGGAGCAGTTGCCGGTGCCGCTGCGGGGCTACTTCGAGCAGAGCGTGAAGCTGCCCTCCTGGGCGGACAAGGAGCTCATTCGCGAGGGGCAGGCGGCGTTCAGCCGGTGTGGCTCGCTGTCGGTGGTGGCGCTGGTGTGCGCGTCGCTGCCCACGTGCTACGCGGGGGCCGAGGGCGTGCAGGTGCTGCACCTGACGGCGCGGCTGCAGACGGACACCAAGCGGCGCATCATCGAGACGGCGCAGATGGTGGTGGACGTGATGTCGCCGGGAGGCCTGGAGCCGGACGGCTGGGGCCTGCGGGACGCGCAGAAGGTGCGGCTGATGCACGCGGCGGTGCGCCACCTCATCCGTCAGAGCGGCCGGTGGACTCCGGCGTGGGGCCAGCCCATCAACCAGGAGGACATGGCGGGCACGCTGGTGACGTTCTCGGTGGTGACGATCCGCGCGCTGGTGAAGATGGGCTACACGCTCGAGCCGCGCGAGGAGCAGGCCTACTACCACGCGTGGCGGGTGGTGGGGTACCTGATGGGGGTGGACGAGCGCCTGCTGCCGGAGACGTACGAGGAGGGCAGCCGCCTGGCGGACGCCATCTTCGCGCGCGTGTTCCGCTCCTGCGAGCAGGGCAAGGTGATGACGCAGGCGCTCATCGAGCAGGTGGAGCACATCATTCCCGGCAACCTCTTCGATGGGCTGTGCAGCACGCTCATCCGCCATCTGATTGGCGACCAGACGGCGGATCTGATCGCCGTGCCGCCGGCGGACTGGACGCGTGCGTTGATCAAACCGTTGCAGCTGCTGGGCTGGGTGATGGACGAGGGCGACGAGGCGAACATCGTGAACGCGAAGCTCAGCGAGCTGTTCGGGCGCAAGCTGCTGGAGGGAATCGTGTGGGTGAGCCGCGGCAACGAGCGCCCGCCCTTCCGCATCCCCGAGCAGCTGCGCGAGTCGTGGAACGTGCGCAGCCGCGAGCAGCAGCTGGCCTGACGCCACTCAGGTCTGGGTGGTGGCAGCCGCGCCGAGCGTGAAGCGGAACGTGCTGCCTTGCCCAGGGGTGGACTCCACCCAGATGCGTCCGCCGTGGCGCTCGACGATCTTCTTGCAGATGGACAGGCCGATACCCGTGCCCGCGTACTCCTCCTTGCCGTGCAGCCGCTGGAAGATGGCGAAGATGCGCTCGTAGTACTGCGGCTCGATGCCGATGCCGTTGTCCTCCACCGCCACCGTCACCGTGTCGCCCTCTTGTTGGGCCGACACGCGGATGCGCGGAGGCCGCTCGCCGCGGAACTTCACCGCGTTGCCCACCAGGTTCTGCAGCAGCTGCGCCAGCTGCGTCTCGTCTCCCTTCACCCAGGGCAGCGGCTCCACCTCCACCTCCGCGCCGGACTCCCGCAGCGCCAGGCGCAGGTGGGACAGCGCCCGCTCCATGCCTCGCTCCAGCGGCACCGTCACCAGCTCCTTGCCCCGCGTGCCCACGCGCGAGTAGGCCAGCAGATCATTGATGAGCGCCTGCATGCGCGTGGCCCCGTCCACCGCGTAGCGGATGAACTCGTCCGCGTCCGCGTCCAGCTTGCCCTTGTAGCGCCTCGACAGCAGCTGCACGTAGCTGGCCACCATCCGCAGCGGCTCCTGCAGGTCATGCGAGGCCACATAGGCGAACTGCTCCAGGTCCGCGTTGGAGCGCGTCAGCTCCTGCGCGCGCTGGGCCAGCTCGGCCTGGGTCTTCTCCAGGCTCGCCAGCAGCTCGGCGGTGTGCTGACGGGCCCGCTCCGCCTCGGCGCGCGCGGCCTGCTCGCGCACCAGCCGGCGTGCGTCCTCCTCCAGGGCCAGCCGCTCGGTGATGTCCGTGCACACGCCCGTCAGCCGCGAGGGCCGGCCCTGCTCGTCCAGCGTGAGCCGGCCATGGGCCTCCACCTGGCGCACCCGCCCGTCCGGCAGGACGATGCGGTATTGCACGTGGTGCTCCGGCTGTAGCTCGGCCACCACCCGCTGGATGCTGGTGAGCACGCGCTCCCGGTCCTCGGGGTGCATGTCGCTCTGGTAGTCCTCGAAGCCGCCGCCGAAGCTGCCCTCGGGAATGCCATGGAGGCGCTCCAGCTCGGGTGACCAGGTGACCCGCTGGGCCTGGATGTCCCACTCCCAGGCACCCATCCGGCCCGCCTCGAGCGCCACCGCCTGCCGCGTCTGGGCGCGCTTCGCCTCCGTGTAGAGGCGGGCGTTGTCCACCGCGAGCGCGGCCCGGCGCGCCAGCTCCTCCACCAGCTGAAGCTCCTCGGGCCCCAATCTCCGCAAGGACTCGGCGGTGGCCACCGAGAGCGTGCCCAGTGTCCGCCCCCGGGCGTTGAGCGGCACCACCATCAGCGAGCGCAGGCCCAGCTCGCGCAGGATGCGCAGGTGCTCCTCGCCGCGCGCGGCCGCCACCAGCATCGCGTCGGTGATGTCGGAGGTGAGCTCCGGTTGGCCCGTGCGCATCACGTGGTCGATGCCACTCCGGGCCCCGGGGGCCGTGGGGTAGAGCTCGGCCAGCCGCCGCGCCAGCTCCACCTTGGCGGGGTCCATGTGGATGGAGGCCACCTGCCGTGACGGGGCGCTGTCTCCCGCGAGGTGCACCGCGCACCAGTCCGCCAGCCGGGGCACCAGCAGGCGCGCCGTGGCGGCCAGCGTGCCCTCCAGGTCCAGCGAGGCGGAGAGCAACTCCCCGGCTCCGGCCAGCAGGCTCAGCCGCTCCTCGGTGCGCATCACCTCGGTGACATCCCGGAAGACGTTGATGGCGTACACCACCTGGCCCCGCGTGTCGCGCACCGGCGCCGAGGACACCCGGCTCCAGGTTTCCTCGCCCGTGTGCTTGTCGCGGAAGCGCAGCACCCGCTCGGGTGCACTCCCGCGGGTGATGACCTGCCGGCCGGGCAGTTGGTCGAGCCTCAACGGATTGCCCGCGGTGTCGAGGACGTCGTAGCGCTCGAATACCCTGCCGCTGCCCGTGCGCACCAGCTCCTCCGGGGAGGCGGCGCCGAGGATGCGCGCGGCGGCCGGGTTGGCGAAGCACAGCGAGAAGTCCTGCTCCTGCACGGTGACGCCGTCGTTCACCTGGGCGAAGAGCGCGTCCACGAGCGGGCGGGCCTGCTCGAAGAGCCGGGCCAGCATCTCCGCCCCCAGGTTCCCCGCCGGACGGTCCTCGGGCGGGGAAGGGTGCGAGGGAGGAAGGGCCGCCGTGCTCATCAGGAACTCCAGGTCGAGGAAGACAATCCCCCGAGGGGGCTCGAAAGCTCCCAATGGAACGCGGGGACGTCCATCCACATGCCCGGGCACTGTTCACTGGTGGGAGTCGTGGACGAAGGGGTTCACGGTTCCTCCGCCATCCCCTAGGGTAGGCCTCTCCCCCGACAGGTGCCGATGCCCCGAGGAAACCTGCCCGAAGACTACCGGCGACACGTGACGGCGGCCCTGGCCGCGCTCGACGTGCGCAACCTGGTGTTGAGCATCCACGACCCGAGCTTCCCGAGCGCTCCAGGCGAGGACACGGGCCGGGGCACGCCGTACTCGGAAGGGGGCATGGGCTTCCTCGAGTTCGCGCGGGAGCTGGGCTTCAACGGCATCCAGCTCGGCCCGCAGGGGCAGACGTCGGAGGACAACGCCTCGCCGTACGATGGGACGCTCTTCTCGCGCAACATGTTGAACGTGGCGCTCGCGCCACTCACGCACGAGGAGACCTGGGGTGGGCTGGTGCGGCCCGAGCGGTTGCAATCCCTCGTCTCGGCGAGGCCGGGTGGGGGCACACGGGTGACGCACCGCTATGCCTTCCGGGCCCAGCACGAGGCGCTGGAGTCGGCCTGGGAGGCCTTCCAGCACAAGCGGCTCCAGGCGGCGCCCGGCGGCCCCATCGCCTGGCTCTCCGAGCACTTCGACACCTTCCGGCGCCAGCACCACGAGTGGCTGGAGCGGGACGCGCTCTACGACGTGCTCTGCCTGGAGCATGGCCGCCCCTACTGGAAGGAGTGGCCGAGCGAGTGGGACCGGCGGCTGTGGAGCCCGCGCCCGGGCGAGGAGGCGCCGTTCGCCAAGCGCCGGCAGGTGCTGTTGGCGAAGTACGCGGTGCGGGTGGAGGCCCATGCCTTCCAGCAGTTCCTCGTGCATTCGCAGCACGCGGCGCTCCGGGAGCGGACGGCGGCGTGGGGCCTGAAGCTGTACGGAGATCTCCAGATTGGTTTCTCACCGAGGGATGCCTGGGCGTACCAGGGGCTCTTCCTGGGCTCGTACCTGATGGGGGCTCCGCCCAGCCGCACCAACCCCGAGGGCCAGCCGTGGAACTACCCGGTGTTGGATCCGGGGCAGTACCACGCGCCTCCCGACCCGAAGGGGCCGTATCCCGGCGTGCGGCAGCCCGGGCCGGTGTTGTGGTTCATGGGCTCGCGGGTGAACAAGATGCTCTCCGAGTATGACGGGCTGCGCATCGACCATCCGCATGGCCTGGTGTGTCCGTGGGTGTACCGCTCGGGAGAGCTGAACGCGCTGCACGCGGTGCAGCACGGGGCGCGGCTGTTCTCCTCGCCGGACCTGCCGGACCATCCGGAGCTGGCGCGCTGGGCCATCGTGGCGCCAGGGCAGTTGGAGCGCTCGCTGCCGCGCTACGCGGATGGCTGGGTCCGCGAGTTGAGCCAGGAGCAGGTGCGCCGTTACAGCGCGCTCTTCGACGCCATCATCGCCGCGGCGCACGCGCACGGGCGCAAGGTGTCGGACCTGTTGTGCGAGGTGTTGAGCACCCTGCCCCATCCGTTGCAGCGGCTGCTGGAGCAGTACGGGCTGGGACGCTTCCGCGTGACGCAGAAGGCGGACCTGAAGAATCCGCGGGACGTGTACCGGAGCGAGAACGCCGCGCCCCAGGATTGGATCATGGTGGGCAACCACGACACGAAGTCCATCTGGGCGCTGGCGGAGCGCTGGCACCAGGAGGGCGAGGCGCGGGCCCAGGCGGACTACCTGGCGTGGCGGCTGCACCCGGAGGACGAGGGGCGCGAGGACTTCGCGCGGCGGCTGCTGGAGGAGCCGGGGCTGCTGGTGCAGGCGAAGTTCGCGGACCTCTTCGCCAGCCGGGCGGAGAACGTGATGGTGTTCTTCGCGGACCTGCTGGGCATGAAGGAGACGTACAACGCGCCCGGCACGGTGAGCGAGGAGAACTGGAGCCTGCGCGTTCCCCGGGACTACCGGCGCGAGTACGGGGAGAAGCTCGGGGGCGATGGGGCGCTCAACCTGCCGAGGGCGCTGGCCCTGGCCCTGGGCGCGGGCGGAGAGGAGGCGCGCACCCGGCACGCGCAGCTCATCGCGGCCCTGGAGCGGCTGGCCACGGAGCTGCGGCGCGGGTGAGGGGCGTGCTCAGTGCTGCACGTCCACCACGAGGCGGGTGGGCTCGCGCAGCTCCAGCACCCGGTACTTGTTGGGGCGCTTCACGCCGAGCACCCAGGTGACCTCGCCCTCGAAGTCACACGTGAGCTCCAGCTCCTCGAAGATGGGCAGGCCGGGCTTGCGCTCGCGCTCGGCCACGGTGACCTGGGGGCCCTCGTGTGCCTGGGCCGGCTGGACGCGGACCTGCAGCCAGCCCTGGCCGGCGACCTCGGTGGGATTGCCCGAGCCGCATTTGACGACGGGCTTGTCGACGTACTCGATGTGGTAGCCGGGCAGCTGGTCACCGTCGAACTGGAGCACGAGCCGGTCGAAGCCCTCGTTGCGGGCGGTGCGCACCTCGCGCATCGTCACGGGGGCGAAGCCGGAGCGCTTCACGTCCATGAGGCCCGCGGTCCACTCGCGGTTCTTCACGTCCTCCTGCTGCGCGGCCTGCGGGCCCGGAGGGTTGGAGGCGGGCGGGGTGGCACCGGCGGAGGTTCCGGCATCGGTGTCCGTCACGGGGCCCGCGTCGGTGGGCTGCGTGGCGGGAGGGGGAGGGGTGGGCTTCGCGGGCGCGGATGGCTCCGCGGGAGGGGGCGGGGTCGGGGTGGCCTCCTCCTTCTTGCAGGCCGCGGTGGTGAGGCAGGCGGCGAGTCCCAGCGTCGGCATCCAGCGTCCAAGCACCTTCATCATCGTCTCCTGGCGGCCCAAGGCTCCGGGCCGGACGGCGCCCCATGTGGCACGAGCGGCGTCCGAGTGCCAGCACGATTGGTGGGAAGGAAGGGCTCGGGCGGAACCGGGGGGAGGCCGGCTCCGCCTGGAGGCGGAGTGTCAGTCTCCCTCGATGGGGATGAACTGGCCGCGGATCTCCCCGTTCGGGTTTCCGGAGGTGTGGATGTTCACGTAGAAGAGCCCGTCCTTGAAGGCTTCCTGCTCCTCGTCGGAGAGGTCCTTGGTGCCGGTGTAGCTGCCGTTGCGCTGATCCGTGGTGGTGACCGCGAGGCTGAAGACGACCGGGCCATTCACCCCCTGAGCCGCCTGATGGATGTGGACCGAGCTCCCCGTGTCGGGCACCTCCTGGAGATTGCTCTGCAGCCCGGAGAAGCCGCCGGTGACGGTGAGCTTGTCTCCGTCGAGGGTGGCGGTGGCGGTCCCCATCGTGGTGGCGGGCACCGAGGTGGGAGGGACCTCGTTGGCGCCCGAGAGCTGGGTGGTGGCCACCCAGGAGTTCGACCCGCAGCCGGCCAGGGCCAGCAATCCGGCTCCCAGCACTCCCAGCATCGTCCAGCGCTTCGTGTCACGCGTGTGCATTCGTGTCTCCTGTCCGTCCGCCCGGGCGCGTTGGGGCACCCGGGGTGGGTCTCGGGCCCGGCGGCCCGGCCACGTGTCTAGAGGACTTCCGCGTCACGGGCGCGCCACGGGAATGGGGAGTGCCCGGTATCTGGCAGTCCCCTGGCCTTGCAAGAAAGGCATGCGTCCAGGAGTTGTCCCTTCAGGGAGCGCGGAAAATCCCACGGACCGCCTGGGAGGACGTCCCCCGCCGCGTATATCGTGCGGCCGGACGTGTATCCCCCCCTTGGAGTGAAGCACCCATGGCTCTCGACCTCACTTCCCTGCTTGGCGCTCGACGGGACGACACCGTTGGTACGATGGTGCGTGGACTGATCGGCAGCGAAATCCTCCGCATCGCGGGGGAGATCCGCGAACTGGTGGCGCAGGGGAAACAGGTGTGCAACCTCACCGTGGGGGACTTCAGCCCTCGCGAGTTCCCCATTCCCGCGCAGCTGGGTGACGCCATCACCACGGCGTTGAAGGCGGGCGAGACGAACTACCCGCCCTCGGACGGTGTGCTGACGCTGCGGCAGGCGGTGGTTCGCTTCTACGAGCGGGCGCTGGGCCTGAAGTATCCGCTGGAGAGCGTGCTGATCGCCGGAGGCGCGCGGCCGGTCATCTACGCCATCTTCCGCGCGGTGGTGGACGCGGGCGAGACGGTCATCTACCCGGTGCCCTCGTGGAACAACAACCACTACTCGTACATGGTGGGGGCGAAGCCCGTGGAAGTGGTGACGAGCCCCGAGCATGGCTTCATGCCCACGGTGGAGCAACTTGCGCCGCACCTGCCCGAGGCGCGGCTGCTATGCCTATGCAGTCCGCTCAATCCCACGGGGACGATGATCTCCGCCGAGGCGTTGAAGGACATCGGCCAGCGGGTGGTGGAGGAGAACCGCAAGCGCGAGGCGCAGGGGCGCAAGCCGCTCATCGTGATGTACGATCAGATCTACTGGACGCTGACGTTCGGGCAGGCCAAGCACGTGACGCCGCTGGAGCTGGTGCCGGAGCTGGCGCCGTACACGGTGTTCGTGGATGGCATCTCGAAGGCGTTCGCGTCCACGGGTGTGCGTGTGGGCTGGGCGGTGGGGCCGCCGTCCATCATCTCGCGGATGAAGGACGTGCTGGGGCACGTGGGAGCGTGGGCACCCAAGGCCGAGCAGGTGGCGGTGGCGCGTTTCCTGGATGACGTGCCGGCGGTGGCGGACTACCTGGAGACGATGAAGAAGCGGGTGGACGAGCGGCTGGTGGCGCTGCACCAGGGCTTCTCGGCGATGAAGGCGGCGGGGCTGCCGGTGCGCTCCATCGCCCCGCAGGGCGCCATCTACCTGTCGGCGCAGTTCGAGCTGATTGGCAAGGCGGGGCTGCGGACGAACGACGACATCCGCAAGCTGCTGTTGGACAAGGCGGGCTTCGCGCTGGTGCCCTTCCAGGCCTTCGGGTTGAAGACGGACACGGGCTGGTTCCGCCTGTCGGTGGGCGCCGTGTCGATGGAGGAGATCAAATCGGCACTGCCGAGGGTGGAGGCGGTGCTGCGCGAGGTGGTGGGCAGGTAGCGGTCCAGGCCCTCCCTCTCCCCTCGGGAGAGGGCTGGGGTGAGGGTGCCAGACATCCGTTCTGATGCCCGTGCTGGCGTGCCCCGGGCACCTCGGGAATAGTGCCGGGGTGCCGCGGTTCATGGCGGCACGCTCGGAGGGTAGCCGAGCCCTCCCCGAGCGTCTCCGACACGGCACCAGCACCCATGCTCAAGAGATTCGTGAACGTGAAGGACGAGGAGGTGGGCTCGGTCCTGCTGTCCTTCGTGTACTTCTTCACGCTGATGTGTGGCTACGCCATCCTCAAGCCGCTGCGGGACGAGATGGCGACGGCGGGGGGCGTGAAGAACGTGGCCTGGGTCTTCACGGCGACGTTCATGGTGATGCTGGTGGCGGTGCCAGCGTTCTCGGCACTGGTGGCGCGCTGGCCGAGGCAGCGGGTCATCCCGCTCGTCTACCGCTTCTTCCTGCTCAACCTGCTGGGCTTCTTCGTGGTGCTGACGCTGGGGGTGGCGCGGGAGCAGGTGGCGCGCGTCTTCTTCGTCTGGGTGAGCGTCTACAACCTCTTCGTCGTCTCCATCTTCTGGAGCTTCATGGCGGACCTGTTCGAGAGCGAGCAGGGCCGGCGGCTCTTCGGCTTCATCGCCGGTGGAGGCACGGTGGGGATGCTGGTGGGGCCGTTCCTCGTCAAGCACCTGGCCGAGCCGCTGGGGGCCACCCACCTGATGCTCATCACCGCGGTGATGCTGGAGGTGAGCGCCCAATGCGTGCGGCGGTTGTCGCACCGGGCCGTCATCGTGCGCCCCCGGGAGGCCGCGGCCGAGGCGCCCGTGGGAGGTGGCATCTTCGACGGCATCCGGCTGCTGTTCTCCTCGCCGCTGCTGTTGGGGTTGGGGTTGCAGATCCTCCTCTACGCCGCGACTTCCACCTTCCTCTACAACCAGCAGGCCCACATCGTGGCCTCGGTGGCCTCCGGCACCGACGCGCGCACCGCGGCCTTCGCCAACATCGACTTCTGGGTGCAGGCGCTCACGCTGGTGCTGCAGATGGTGGTGGCGGGGCGTCTCATGTCGCGCTTCGGCCTGGGGCTGGTGCTGGCGGTGGCCCCCCTGGTCACCATTCTCGGCTCCCTCTGGCTGGCGGTGTTCCCCACCATGCTGGTGCTCATCGCCTTCAAGTCGCTGCGCGGTGCCACGCACTACTCCCTCGAGCGGCCCGCGCGCGAGGTCCTCTTCACCGGCGTGGACCGCGAGGCGAAGTACAAGACCAAGGGCTTCATCGACACGGTGGTGTACCGCGGCAGCGACTCGGTGAGCTCCTGGTTGTACACGGGCCTCGACAAGCTGGGGATGAGCACCTCGGCGCTGTCCCTGGCCACGATTCCGCTGGCGGGCCTGTGGCTCGCGGTGTCCCTGTGGCTCGCCCGGCTCGCCCGGAAACCGGAGCCCTCCACTCCCGCCGCGACGTCCGCGCTGGCGTCCCCCGTGGACGCGGCCCGCTGACCCGCGGCGTGCGACCCGGCACGGCTTCATCCGTTTCATCCGAAGAGGGGGTTCATCCGCATGAAGCTGTCTCGCAGAGGGGTGTTGAAGGGAGCCGCCGCGCTCGGGTCGCTCTGGACCGTGGGGTGTGCTTCCACCAAGAAGGAGGGGAGTGAGGTGGCGAAGGTGTCCACGCCGAAGGGAGGGGGCAAGCGCATCCTCATCCTCGGAGGCACGGGCTTCCTCGGGCCCCAACTGGTGGAGGCGGCGCGCGCGCGCGGCCACACCGTCACGCTCTTCAACCGCGGCAAGACGCGGCCCCACCTCTTCCCGGACGTGGAGAAGTTGCACGGGGATAGAGACCCCAAGAACGGCGAGGGCCTGAAGGTGCTCGAGGGCCGTACGTGGGACGCCGTCGTGGACACCTCCGGCTATGTGCCGCGCGTGGTGCGTGCCTCGGCGGAGCTGCTGGCGCCCAATGTGGGCCACTACGTCTTCATCTCCTCCATCTCCGTCTACAAGGAGCTGCCCCGGCCGGGCATGGACGAGGACTCGACGCTGGCCACCGTGGAGGACCCCACCAACGAGAACGTCCGCGAGAACTACGGCGCCCTCAAGGCGCTCTGCGAGAAGGCGGCCGAGGCGGCCTTCCCCGGACGCACCACCAACATCCGCCCCGGCCTCATCGTGGGCCCGGATGACCCCACGCAGCGCTTCACCTACTGGCCGGTGCGCGTGGCCCGGGGCGGCGAGGTGCTCGCTCCCGGCAGTGGCGCGGACCCGGCGCAGTTCATCGACGTGCGCGACCTGGCCGAGTGGACGATCCTCACCATCGAGAACCGGGACATGGGCGCCTTCAACGCCACGGGCCCGGAGAAACCGCTCACCATGAAGGGGATGCTGGAGGCCTGCGAACAGGCCAGCAACAGCGACGCCACCTTCACCTGGGCGGATGCCGCCTTCCTGGAGAAGCACAACGTGAAGGCGTGGATGGACATGCCGGTGTGGGTGACGCCCGGGGGCGAGCTGGCGGGCATGACCGCCCTCAGCAACGCCCGGGCGGTGGCTCGCGGACTGAAGTTCCGCCCGACGGTGGACACGGCGCGCGACACCCTCACCTGGTTCAACGGGCTGCCCCCGGAGCGTCAGGCGGAGCTGCGGAAGCGGGCCGGCCTCCCTCCGGAGCGCGAGCGCGAGGTGCTCGCCGCCTGGCACCAGCAGCGGTCCGGGGCGGCCCACGCGCCCTGAGTCCTGGGCGCGGACAAAAAAAGGGGGGATGCCCGGGTTGAACCGAGGCATCCCCCATCACTCCGGCCCCGGCTGCTCCGCCCTCCCCCTCTGACGGGCAGGAGTCGCCAGGCCGTCCACCTCGGAGTTCCGAGGTGTTACCAGCTATAGATGCCACCCACATCCACGCCCAGGTCGAGGTCGTGGCCGTAGGACGGCTCGAAGTCCTGTGCTCTGTCGAGCACGATGGGGGCCACCGCCAGCCGGGGTGAGAGTGGCCGGACCGCCGCGAGGCACGTCACCCCCGTGACCACCTCGCGCAACCCGTCCGTCACCCCTGCCTCTGTCAGTACCGCCAACTGGCTGCGCTTCGCCCCCGCGAAGGACGCCAGCCGGGGTACCGTCAACCGGTTGCCCCCATCGCGCTCGGACAGCCCGGCCGTTGGTGACAGCCGGACCAGAGTCTTCATCACCGGCGCGTTCTGCTTCCCCCCCACGTGCAGCACCACCCCCACCTTGCCGGTGCCCCGCTGCATTCCGTGGACCTGATGACGCGTCGCCTTCATGCTGTTCTCCAGCTCGCGCTGCATGGGCTCCCCCCGTGTGGCACGCCCGTGAGCGAGATCGGTGACAGGCCGGGATAATGGCCAATGCGCGCCGGGGAGTTTTCCTCGCGGACGCCAATCGGTTGCGTCAGGGCGCCAACCCGGGGGCGGATCACCCGCGGTGTCTGCCTGCCCGCTCTCCGGGCGGACGGGCGGTGCGCTGAACGGCCTTGCAGGTGGGTGGGGTCGGCGCGGTATGGAGCGATGTAGGCCGCGATGAGGATGGGATGAACATGGGTGACGGAGGAGGACGGGGTGTGCTGGCCGTGGTGGCGGAGAAGCCGGCCATGGCGCGCGACATCGCTCGGGCGCTGGGCGCTCGCGAGCAGGGGGATGGGTTCTTCCGCGGCAACGGCTACATGGTGACGTGGGCCATTGGCCACCTGGTGGGCCTGGCACAGCCGGACGAGATGCGGCCCGAGTGGAAGCGCTGGAATCGCGAGTTGCTGCCGATGCTGCCGGGAGACTGGCCGTTGGTGGTGCAGCAGAAGACGGCGAGCCAGTTCAAGGTGGTGAAGCGGGTGATGAACGCGTCCGAGGTGGACGTGGTGGTGTGCGCCACGGACGCCGGGCGCGAGGGCGAGCTCATCTTCCGCTACATCTACGAGGCGGCGGGGTGCCGCAAGCCGGTGAAGCGGCTGTGGGTGTCGTCGCTGACGGAGGGGGCCATCCGGGATGGCTTCCGCGCGTTGAAGCCGGGGCGCGACTACGAGCCCTTGGCGGACGCGGCGAAGGGGCGGAGCCGGGCGGACTGGCTGGTGGGGATGAACCTGACGCGCCTGTACACGGTGGCGTGCGGCGGGGACATGCTCTCGGTGGGGCGGGTGCAGACGCCCACGCTGGCGATGGTGGTGGAGCGCGAGCTGGCCATCCGCGACTTCGTGCCCAAGGACTACCTGGAGATTGTCGCCACCTTCGGGCCCGAGGGTCCCGAGGGGCCGCGGGGGAGCTACCAGGGCACGTGGTTCCGTCCCGCGGAGCCGGGCAAGGAGAAGGAGTGGGACGCGCGCGAGGCCCGGCGTCTGTCCGCGGACGGTGAGGAAGCGGGGCGCATCGTCGAGCGGGTGAAGACGGGCCGCGCGGCGGTGGAGTCCGTCACCGCCGAGACGAAGCGGATGGCGCCGCCGCTGCTCTATGATTTGACGGAGCTGCAGCGCCACGCGAACCGGCTGTATGGCTACAGCGCCCAGCGGACGTTGGAGCTGGCGCAGGCGCTGTACGAGAAGCACAAGCTGCTGAGCTATCCGCGCACGTCGAGCCGGCACCTCTCCCAGCAGATCGCCGACACGCTGCCGGAGGTGGTGCGCGCGATTCGTGGGCCGTGGGAGGCGTTGCTGGCGCCGGGGACGGGGGATCGCCCGCTGGGGCGCCGCTTCGTGGACGACGCGAAGGTCGCGGACCACCACGCCATCATCCCCACGACGACGTCGCCGGAGAGCGCGAGGCTGACGCAGGACGAGCGGCACATCTACGAGCTGGTGTGCCGGCGGCTGCTGGCGGCGTGGCACGAGGAGTTCGTCTGGTCGGTGACGACGGTCATCACGGCGGTGAGCTCGGCGTCGGAGGTGGACCGGTTCCACAGCGCGGGCACGATGGTGGTGCGCGAGGGCTGGAAGGTGCTGGACGTGGGGGGAGGGCAGAAGGCGCCGAAGCCGCGGGAGGCGGGGAAGAAGGGGAGCGAGGCGGAGGCGGAGGAGCCGGAGGACGAGCAGGAGTTGCCGCCGGGGCTGGCGAAGGGGCAGGCGAAGGCGGTGCGGGACGTGAAGCCGTTGACGAAGCGGACGAGGCCGCCGCCGCGGCTGACGGACGCGAGCCTGCTGACGGCGATGGAGACGGCGGGGCGGACGCTGGACGACAAGGAGCTGGCGGACGCGATGAGGGAGTCGGGGCTGGGGACACCGGCCACGCGGGCGGCGATCATCGAGACGCTGTTGGATCGCGGCTATCTGGTTCGGCGGGGCAAGTCGTTCGAGGCGACGGAGAAGGGAATCGGGCTCATCCGGGTGGTGCATCCGGACGTGAAGAGTCCGGCGATGACGGGGCAGTGGGAGGCATGGCTGCAGCGCATCGAGCGGGGCAGCGGGGACCTGGAATCGTTCCTGAGGGGAATCGAGGCCTACATCATCGAGGTGGTGGGCAAGGTGCCACCGAACCTTCCCATGCCCATGGTGGCCGCGAGAACCGCCGCCCCAAGAACACCCACCGCATCAAGAACACCCAATACCCAAAGAGGGCCCACAACCCCTCTCCCGCCGGGAGAGGGACGGGGTGAGGGTATCTCGGGGTCCCCGTCCCAAAGGAGCACCGCGCGCCCGTCCCTCACCTTCGTCTCCCCAGGTCCCACCACCCGCCCCGAGAGAACCCCGCGTCAGCCCACGCGCCCCTCCGAGCTGCGCGGGCTGCTCGAGGAGGTCTTCGGCTTCAAGGACTTCCGGCCGTACCAGGAGGCGGTGTGCCGGGCGGCGACGGAGGGCAAGGACCTGTTGCTGGTGATGCCGACGGGAGCGGGCAAATCCCTCTGCTACCAGCTCCCGGGCCTCGCGCGAGCGGGAACGACCCTGGTCATCAGCCCGCTCATCGCGCTGATGGAGGACCAGGTGGCGAGGCTCCAGTCGCTCGGCCTGGCGGCGGAGCGCATCCACTCGGGAAGAGACCGGGCCACGTCGCGGCAGGTGTGCGCGGACTATCTCGAGGGGCGGCTGGACTTCCTCTTCATCGCGCCGGAGCGGCTCGGAGTACCAGGCTTCGTGGAACTCCTGGCCCGGCGCACGCCGGCACTCGTCGCGGTGGACGAAGCCCACTGCATCTCCCAGTGGGGACACGACTTCCGCCCGGACTACCGCCTGCTGGGAGCGCGGCTGCCGATGCTGCGTCCCTCGCCCGTCATCGCGCTCACGGCGACCGCGACACCGGACGTGCAGCGAGACATCGTCCAGCAGCTCGGGCTCGAGGGAGCGGGGACCGCGCCCGCGCGCACCTTCATCCACGGTTTCCGGCGCACCAACATCGCCATCGAGGTGCGCGAGCTCAACCCGAGCCAGCGCTCCGACGCCATCCGCGAGCTGCTCGCGGACCCCTCGCACCGGCCGGCCATCGTCTACGCCTCCACGCGCAAGCACGCGGAGCGCTACACGGAGGAGCTGGGCGCGGACTTCCGCACGGGCACGTACCACGCGGGCATGAGCGCGTCGGAGCGGGACGAGGTGCAGACGGCGTTCCTCGGAGGCCGGCTGGAGGTCATCGTGGCGACGACGGCCTTCGGCATGGGCATCGACAAGGCGGACGTGCGCACGGTGGTGCACGCGGCGCTGCCGGCGAGCCTGGAGGGCTACTACCAGGAGCTGGGCCGCGCGGGCCGGGATGGAAAGCCCTCGCGCGCGGTGCTGCTGCACTCCTTCATCGACCGGCGCACGCACGAGTTCTTCCAGGAGCGCGACTACCCCGAGCCCTCGGTGCTCGAGCGCATCTACCGGGCGGCGCGCGAGGAGCAGGAGGCGAAGGAGTCGCTGGCGGCGCGGGCGCGCGTGGCGGTGGACACCTTCGACAAGGCACTCGAGCAGTTGTGGATCCACGGCGGCGTGGAGATCAGCCCGGACGAATCGGTGCGCCGGGGCAAGCCGGGCTGGGCGGCCTCGTACGCGGCGCAGCGCGAGCACAAGCAGTCGCAGCTGGAGCACATGGCGCGCTACGCCGAGTCGCACGGGTGCCGGATGAAGCACCTGGTGGACCACTTCGGTGACCTGCAGGACACGGGCGCCGCGTGCGGCCTGTGCGACGTCTGCGCCCCCGACACCTGCGCCACCCTCCGCTTCGGCGAGCCCACCGCCAGCGAGCTGCACGCGCTCGGGCGCATCCTCGAGGCGCTCCACGAGCGCGATGCCCAGGCCACCGGCCGGCTCCACCGCGAGCTGTTCGGCGAGGCGCTGCCCCGGCGCGACTTCGAGCGGCTCCTCGGGGGACTGGTGCGTGCCGGGCTCGTGCGCCTGTCCGAGGACACCTTCGAGAAGGACGGGCAGAGCATCACCTTCCAGCGCGTCTCGCTCACGACCGAGGGCCGGCGCACGCGCGAGCCCGCTCCCGGTCAGGTGCAACTGCCCCGGCCGCCGGACGAGGCCCCCGCGCGCAAGCGCCGTGGCTCGCGGGCCAAGGGCTCCCGGGCGGAAGGTGGCCGCAAGAAGGCCTCGCGCCGCAAGGAGTCCGCCTCCGGAGGCAGGAGGAAGCGCCAGGCCCTGGAGCGGGCCGAGCCCGCCTATTACGCGGCGCAGGACGAGGCACGCCCCACCCCGGTCTCTCGTGGCCGGGAGGCGCTGACGCGGGCCCTGGAGCGCTCGCGGCGCAGTGGGGAGACGTTGGGCGTGGGTACGCCCTCGCCCCAGCTCGTGGAGGCCCTGAAGGCATGGCGGCTCGCCGAGGCCCGCCGCCGGCGCGTCCCCGCCTTCCGCATCCTCACCGACAAGGTGCTCGGCGCCATCGCCACCGCGCGCCCCCGGGACGGCCTGGCCCTGCAGCGTGTCCACGGCGTCGGCCCCAAGCTGGCCGAGCGCTACGGCGAGGCCATCCTCGGGCTCGTCGGCCGCATGTCATCCTGAGTCCTACAACGCCGCCGTGTGTCTCTTTTCAAGAGGGGGAGTGGCGGAGGCGTTTTTCTCTATGAGAAAGTGAGCACTGTCTTCCGACGAGGGCAGCGCTCCGCCTCCGGAGCCGCTTTCCTGGCCAGGCGCCGATGAGGTGCCGAAGGGACCGTCATGTCGCCGGAGAAAGTGGTGTTCGCCACGGCCGTTGAAGCCCTGTTCGTCCGGGCGCTGGGGGCGAACCTGTCGAGCCTCGCCCGGCGGCGGCTGCGCGAGGCGGGGTTGGACCTGGAGAAGCCGCTGGAGGTCTCCTATCCGCTCGACGAGTGGAAGACGTTCGTGCACGTGGCCTCCGGGGCCCTCTACCCGCACCTGGAGCCCGTCGAGGCGCACTGGTGGATGGGCATCCACTTCCTGGAGGGCTACCTGCAGACCTTCACGGGGCGTGTCGTGGCGGAGCTGGCCCCGGCGCTCGGCCCCCGGCGCATGTTGGAGCGCATCGGGCAGGATCTGCGCAGCGGCAACAACTTCAGCGAGGTCGAGCTGGTGGCGCACTCCCCGCGTCACTGTGAGCTGTGGATGAATGACGTCCTCGACGACGTGCCCTCCTTCGCGGCGGGCTTCATCCTCCGGGCCCAGCAGCTGGCCGGCGCGCGGGGCGTGCACGTGGACGTGGCCTCCTACGATGGCACCGCCTGCACCTTCGACATCCGCTGGCGCGAGGCCCTCCCCCAGGCCGTCAACGGCTGAGCCGCCGCGGGCCTACAGGTACGGCGACAACAGCCGGGCCACTCCGTCCCGCAGGCGGATGGGCAGCGGCCGTGCATTCAGCTCCTCCAGCGTGACGAGCCGCGAGCGCGACAGCCGCTCCTCGATGAGCGCGTCCAGCCGTGCCGCCAGTGGCGCGTCGTAGCACTCCACGTCGAACTCGAAGTTGAGCCGCAGCGAGCGCGGGTCCCAGTTGGCCGAGCCCAGGAGCGACCACACCCCATCCACCACCATCAGCTTGGTGTGGTCGAACGGCGGCGCGGTGAGGAAGACGCGGCTGTGGGGGCGCATCACCTGCCACAGCTGCGCGATGGAGGCCCACTGCACCACCGGGAGGTTGAGCTTCTCGGGCAGCACCAGGTCCACCCGCACGCCCCGCATCGCCGCCACGTTCAACGCGGTGACGAGCGCCGCTTCCGGGAGGAAGTACGGCGTGACGATGCGCACCGTGCTCCGCGCGCACGCCAGCGCCCCCAGCAGCGTCAGGCGCAGCGTCTCGAAGTCCTCGTCCGGGCCATCCGGAATCCCCCGCGCCATCACCGGCCCGGCGGGCTCCAGCGGGGGGAACCACGTCTCCCCGTGCAGGCGCTCCTTCGTGGTGAAGGCCCAGTCCTCGGCGAACGTCTCCTGCAACTGCCCCACCACCGGCCCCTCCACGCGGAAGTGCAAGTCCCTCGCGTCGCCGTGGCCCGGCAGGAAGTGCTCGCGGATGTTCATCCCCCCGGTGAAGCCCACCCGCCCGTCCACCACCAGCAGCTTGCGGTGGTTGCGCAGGTTCATGAAGGGCAGGCGCGCCGGCATCTGCAGCGTGGGCAGGAAGCGCGCCACCCGCACCCCGGCGCGGCGCAGGCGGCCGGTGATGGGGGGCCAGTCATAGCGCGCGCCCAGCGCGTCGATGAGCACGCGCACCTGCACCCCGCGCTCCACCGCCCTCCCCAGCGCCTCCGCGAACCGCCGGCCCGCCGCGTCGTTGTCGAAGATGTAGCTGCACAGGGAGATGGAGGTGCGTGCCGTCTCGATGGCCTCCAGCATGGCCGGGTAGGCGCCCACGTGGGCCTCCAGGGGCACCAGCTTGTTGCCCGGCAGCAGCGGCCGGTGATGCACCACCTCGTCCACCAGGCGGACGAGCGAGGACAGGTGCGCCGCCGGAGGCACCTCCGCCGCGAGCTGCTCGGGCGTGCACGGGGCGACGTCCGGCTTCGGGGGGAACTGGCCATGCTCCTGGCGCAACGTCAGCGAGCGGGCCCGGCGGCGGATGCGGTTGATGCCGAGAATCAGGTACAGCACCACCCCCACCAGCGGCACCAGCCACACCAGTCCCACCCAGGCCACCGCCGCGCGCACGTCCCGCTTGCGCAGCACCGCGTGCCCGGTGACCAGCAGGTTGGCCACCACCGCGAGCCCCGCCGCCACATGGGGCCAGACCTCCAGGACCAGCGATTCCAGCGTCATCCTTCCTCCGTCCGGTCCTCGGGCCGGGCGTGGAAGTCAATATGTGCATGCTCCGGGCCCGGGCGCGGGCAGGGGAGGGGAACTCCGTCCGGCATCCTTCAGAGTGACCCGGGAGGTCACCTATACTGCACCCCGTGGAACCCCTGCCCAACGCGCCCCTTCCCGATGTCACCCGCTTCTTCCACCCCGTCCTCCCCGCCCGGAAGTTGAAGGACAAGCCGGTGCGGGTGGAGCTCGCGGGCCGGGCCTATGCCCTCTTCCGCGATGCCCAGGGCCGCCCCGCCGCGCTCGCCGACGCCTGCCCCCACCGCATGGCCCCCCTGTCCGCCGGCCGCGTCACCCGCGAGGGCCAGCTCGAGTGCCCCTACCACGGCTGGCGCTTCGACGCCGACGGCCACGGCCGCAGCCCCAGCCAGCCCGACCTCAAGAAGTGCGACGCGCGCGCCTTCCAGCTCGTCGAGCGCTTCGGCTACCTCTGGCTCTCCGCGCGCGACACCCCCCTGTCCGCCTTCCCCGACTTCGCCCCCGAGGGCTACGACTTCAACGGCGCCTTCTCCATGCTCTTCCGCGCGCCGCTGCACGTGACGCTCGACAACTTCAGCGAGGACGAGCACACCCCCTTCGTCCACACCCGCCTGGGGTGGAACCGCGCCCAGGCGAAGGACATCTCCTACGAGGCGCACAACTTCGAGGACCGCACCGAGGTGCGTTACCGCGCTCCCCAGCGGCCCTCCTTCCTGATTCCCCTGCTGCTGCTGCGCAACGGCGACTTCTTCCACAACCACTGGGTGACGCGCTTCGATCCGGTGCGCACCGACTACACCATCACCTGGACGGGCCCCGCCGGCGAGCAGCGCCCCTTCACCAACCGCGCCATCATCTTCTTCGTGCCGGAGACGGCGCACACCACGCGCCTGCACACCTTCTCCTTCGGCCAGCTCCACGACGCGCGCCTGCGCCCGCTCCTGCCCCTGGTGCGCCGCGCCGCGCTCGTCCTGAGCTGGTACGAGGTTCGCGACGACGCCCGCTTCATCCCCCTGGTGGCCCATACCCCCTACAGCCTGAAGGGCATGCGGCTGGGCAAGTACGACAAGCCCCTCATCCACCACCGCAAGCTGCTCGAGCGCATCTACTTCTCCGGCGGCGACGCCTCCTCTCCGCCCACGCCCCTCCCGCTGCCCGAGGCCGCCAACGGCTGAGCGCCGCACCGTGTCAGGTGGCTGTCCGCCAGGTGACTGGCCCCACGACAGCCCGTGTCCGAGACCCGGACAGCCCACTCGTTGATGTCCAAATGGTTGGAATGCATAATGTTTGACCACAAATTGTAATGTCGTTTGGCAATCTTGCCGCACCGGCTGGAGTGTGGGGGCTCCAGGCCAATCCGGGGGAAACCCGCCAAGCCCCTGAAATGACAAGAGCCCGGCTTCCTGGCACGGCGGGTGCTCAAGGGGAGGCGCGCGCGGCCGCGGCTGGTGCTCCAGGCGGCCACGTCAACCCCCACGTCGTTCCCGAAAGAGGAAACCCCCATGCGTAAGCTTTCCATGGCGCTGCTGGCTGGTGTGGCACTCGTTGGCTGCGGTGGTCCCGAGGCCTCCGAGTCCCGTATCCCCACGTTCGAGGAGTTCCAGGCCGAGGCCATCCAGGACGAGGGCAACGTGTTCGTCGTCAACGGCGACGAGGCCGTCGAGGGCGTCGAGGGGCTGCGCGCGTACTATGACAACTTCGTGGCCAACGGCGACGTGGGCACCAACCAGGGCGAGCTGGCCGTCTACTATATCGGCGGCGACATCAAGTGGAGCTCCACTACCGCGCGCAACCTCACCTACTGCGTGAGCAAGACGTCCTTCGGCAGCCGCTACAACACCGTGGTGAGCGCGATGAACAGCGCGGCCGCGGCCTGGGAGGCCACCGCCAACGTCAACTTCGTGCACTCCAGCGGCTACGACTCCAACTGCACCGCCTCCCAGAGCGGCGTGGTGTTCGACGTGCGCCAGACCTCCACCACCAGCTACCTGGCGCGCGCCTTCTTCCCCAACTCCAGCCGCTCGGCGCGCAACGTGCTCATCAGCACCAGCGCCTTCGGCAACGTCTCGCCCTGGACCCTCACGGGCATCCTCCGCCACGAGCTGGGCCACGCGCTCGGCTTCCGCCACGAGCACACCCGCTCCACCTCCTCCGGCTGCTACGAGGACAGCCAGTGGCGCGCGCTGACCAGCACCTATGACCGGGCCTCCGTCATGCACTACCCCCAGTGCAACGGCACCCAGACGGGCGATCTCGTGCTGACCAGCCTGGACAAGTCCGGCGCCCGCTCGCTGTACCCGTAGCCTTCGTGGGCCCGGCCCGGGCCCGCGGCTGACGTCCGGACCGGGGAGGCCCACCTTCACGGCTCGTGAGGGCAGGTATCCCTGGTCCTTCGTCAGGGTTGTTACGGAGGGTTGTTGGTTGATGCTGCAAGTATTAAGATGGGACAGGGTTGTGGCCGCTCTCGGACCTGGCTGGTCTGTTGGGTAGGCGAGGTGTGTGCCCGCTGTCCGATTCAGCAACATGGGCGTCCAATTCCCGGACGCTCAGAATGTTATTGGCGCAACGCCTTGGAATCCCATGGGATTTCCAGTGGGGTGTCATGCGCCTTTACGCGAAAGCCGGGAGCGCCTGGAGTGACGGTGCTCCACGGCTATTCGCGTTATTCCCGCCAAGTCCTTGATTTCCGGTGAGCCCGTTTGTTGGCACGAGGGGTGCTCATGGGGAGGGTCGCGAGGCCGCGGCTGGTCACCCAGGCGGCTCGTCAACCCCCACGTCGTTCCCGAAAGAGGAAACCCCCATGCGTAAGCTTTCCATGGCGTTGCTGGCTGGTGTGGCACTCGTTGGCTGCGGTGGTCCCGAGGCCTCCGAGTCCCGTATCCCCACGTTCGAGGAGTTCCAGGCCGAGGCCATCCAGGACGAGGGCAACGTGTTCGTCGTCAACGGCGACGAGGCCGTCGAGGGCGTCGAGGGGCTGCGCGCGTACTATGACAACTTCGTGGCCAACGGCGACGTGGGCACCAACCAGGACGAGCTGGCCGTCTACTATATCGGCGGCGACATCAAGTGGAGCGCCACCCAGGCGCGCAACCTCACCTACTGCGTGAGCTCCTCCTCCTTCGGCAGCCGCTACAGCACCGTGGTGAGCGCGATGAACAACGCGGCCGCGGCCTGGGAGGCCACCGCGAACGTCAACTTCGTGCACTCCAGCAGCTACGACTCCAACTGCACCGCGTCCCAGACGGGCGTGCTCTTCGACGTGCGCCAGACCACCACCACCAGCTACGTGGCGCGCGCGTTCTTCCCGAACTCCAGCCGCTCGGCCCGCAACGTGCTCATCAGCACCAGCGCCTTCACCTCGACGGGCGCCTGGACCCTGACGGGCGTGCTGCGCCACGAGCTGGGCCACGTGCTCGGCTTCCGCCACGAGCACACCCGCTCCACCTCCTCCGGCTGCTACGAGGACAACCAGTGGCGCGCGCTGACCAGCACCTATGACCGGGCCTCCGTCATGCACTACCCCCAGTGCAACGGCACCCAGACGGGCGATCTCGTGCTGACCAGCCTGGACAAGTCCGGCGCCCGCTCGCTGTACCCGTAATCCGTCCGCTCTCGTGAGCTGACACCGAGGCCGGGGATGCACGCCTCCACGCGGGGCGGGGCGTCTCCGGCCTCTTCGTTCTTCACGCCGGCGCCGGGGCTTCCTCGAGCAGCTCCCGCGACTCGAAGGAGATGAGCGTCTTCACGTGGTCCTCGTCCTCGATGTCGAGGCACTCGAGCTCCCCGGTGTCGCTCTCCTCGGCCCAGACGTGCACCGGGTGGAGGATGCGATGGGTGAGCTCCTCGCCGGGATGGCCCACCGTCACCTCGATGGCGCCCTCGCCGCTGCCCTTCTCCTCGACGAGGATCTCCACCAGCGGCAGGTTCCAGGCCACTCGCTGGTCTCCCAGCTCCGGTCCCGCGGCCTGGATGCGGACCTGCTGGTCGCGCTCGACGGCGCTCAACAGCAGGAGGTAGTCGGCCCACCGCTCGCGGGGAATCTCTCGCGTGTGATGCATGGCGCACCTCGCTGGAAGGCGGGAGGACTCACTGCCTCCCCGTGTTCCAAAGCCGATGCTTCCAAGGTGGGCAGCCGGAGCGGGCGCGGCCATGGGGAAGCGGGCGGGGAGCGGCGCGGACGAGCCCGTCCGGGGAGCGGGCATCCGGGCGGGCCTCGGGCCCTCGAGCGGAGGGCGGGCCACGGCCCGGGGAAACCACCGCTCCGCCCGGTGAGGAGCGGGGCGGTGGGGACGACGCATCAGAGCGTGGGGGCGCCGATGATGTTGCCGCAGTAGGCGTTGGTGCCGCAGGTGGTGCCCTTGCTGGTGTACCAGGCGGACTTGCGGGTGGCGTACTGGCGGTTGTCCGCGTGCACGTGCGGGCCGGTGGCCTGGCCGGTGCCGCCCACGAGGCCCAGCGCGCAGCCGTCGCACGTCTTCGAGCCGGAGCTGACGTTGGCGTAGAAGTGGAGCTGGCGGAAGTCCCAGCCGTTGGCGCCGGTGACGACGTAGTAGTTGCCCGCGCCGCCGTTACAGGTGGAGCCGTAGCAGGCTCCGGCACAGCCGCCGTAGTACTTGTAGTAGTAGCTGCCCGCCAGCATGCCGCGGTGGTTCCACTCGTTGCACGAGCCGTTGCCGATATCGAGCGCGGTGTGGCTGCTGCCCGAGCAGCTGTAGTACGTGGTCGAGTTCACGTACGCGGTGGTGTCGCAGATGGGGCCCTTGGCGGTGGCGGAAACGGCCACCCCGGCCCAGCCCGCCACGAGCGCCGCGGCGGCGTACATCATCTTCTTCGCGTTCATACTTCCTCCTGAGTGCTTCACTCCGGTGTTTCACTGCATGAGGAACTGCCTTCCCCCCGTTACTCGCGGATGCGCTCCTTCTCGCGGAGCACCAGGTGCCACTCCTGCAGGCCCAGCCTGAGCGCGGACTGCCAGGCGTCGATCTCCGCGTCCATCCCCGGGGCCACACCCCGCAGCGACTCGAGCGTGGTGCTCGCGCCGCCCATGCCCAGCCGGGCGATGCCCTGCAGCGCCGCCTTGCGCACCGCGGGGTCCTTGTCCGTGCGGTAGAGGTCCACGAGCGAGCGGCGCGTGCTGGCCGCCTCCGCGCCGGGGACTCCGCCGAGCGCCGTGGCCGAGGCCGCGCGCAGGCCCGGGTGGTCCGTGCGCAGGTTGCCGCGCAGCTTCTCCACCGTCTCGTGGCCCACCTGCTCCATGGAGACCTCGGACAGCAGCTTCGCGGCCGCCTCGGGGTCCCTGGAGGCCAGGGCCGTGGCCACGGCCGTCTCGGACACCGTCTGGTCGTGGCCGAAGTACACCTTGGCGTTCTCGTGGACGAGGTTCTCCACCACCGCCTGGCGCACCTCGGGCGCGCTGTCGCGGATGAGCTGCTCGTACGTCACCACGTTGCCGTTCTTGCCCATGGCGTCCACGGAGCCGATCCCCTTCAGCCCGCGCACCGCCGCGGCGCGCAGGGCCGGGTCCGAGTCACTCGCCGCGCGCGCCAGCAGGGGCTGGAGGAGGGAGGCGTCCTCGCTGAAGCTGGCCTTGCCCGCCACCGCTCCACCCAGGGCCTCCAGCACGTCGGGGTCGCGCTCCCGCTGCACGGCGGCGAGCAGCTCCTCGGCCGGCATCACGCGGGCGGCCATCTTCAGCCGCTCCTTCACGTACTTGCGGTAGGCCGGCGAGCCCGTCTTCAGTGCCGCGCGCAGCTCGTCCAGCATGCCGGTGAAGGAGCACGTCGTCGCGCGCAGGGGCGGCTCGTTCCCAGCGGCGGAAGCGGTGACGGGCAGCAGCCAGGCCGCCGAGGCGAGCAGCGCCACGCGCCAGCGGGAAGGGCGGTTCATGCGAGTCATTCCTTCGCGGGAGTGGGGGCTCATCAGTGCGGCGCTCCTTCCTCGACGAGGCACTGGTGGCGCTCTTCCTTGCCCAGCCAGATGCGGACGAAGTCCACCGCGCCCGAGGCGTAGAGCTTCTGGAAGTCCTGGTAGTCCTGCAGGAAGCGCGGATCCTGCGCGGCCATCTGCGCGAGCAGCGGCAGCGCCTGGGCTCCACCCGCGCGCACGGCGAAGCGGAAGATGGCCCAGCGCACGCACTCGTCCTGCTCGGCCGGGAAGGCGGTGCGGTAGGCCTCGAGCGCCTTCTCCGGCGTCTCGGTGACGGCGAGCCGGAAGGCCGCCATCTCGCGCACGTCGCGTTCCTTGTCCTTCCGCATGATGGTGCTCAGCCGCTCGATGGAGTCCCCGCCGATGATGGGGTTGGAGTAGGACGGCATCTCCAGCGCGAGCAGGCGCACGGCCATGTCCTCGGACTTCTCGCCGATGTCCATCAGCTCCTTCCAATACGGAGCGAAGTTGCCGGTGCGCTCGTAGTCCTCCTTCATCACCCGGCCGAGCGTGCGCGTGGCCACCCAGCCCGCCGAGTCCGTGGACACGTCCATCGCCACCGCCTTGAGCCGCTGGATGTTGGCCGCCGACAGGCTCTTCTGCGACTCGAGCGTGTCCAGCGCCGCGGCGCGGTTGACGAGCTGCGCGCCCGGGTCCTCGCCCATCTTCAGCAGGCGCTCCACCACCTTCGGATCATGCACGGCGGCGGCGTCCTTGAGCGCCTCCATGAACACGCCCAGCTCCGGCTGCTGCGACTTCTCCGCCCAGTCGAGCACCTGGAGGGCCCGGCGGGTGTCTCCGCCAATCAGCTCCGTGAGGCGCTCCTGGAGGTACTGCGCGAGCTCCCGGTCCCCCGCGCCCACGGCCGAGGCCAGCGCCTGGCGGAAGTTGTCGAGCGAGGTGTCCTTGTCGAACTCGCCCACCCCCTCCCAGCACCCCGGCATGGGCAGCACGTCTTCCTTCGGCGTGGCCTCCTGGGGTTGGCCAGAGCCCGCGGCGTTGGCGGAGCCGGTGGCGCCCCGTGCCTTCCCGGCGGACGCTTCCGGGGTGGCCACGGAGTCCGAGGCCCCCTCTCCCGCCGGACCGGAGCCGCGCGAGACCAGTGCCGCTCCGAGGACAATGAGTAACAGTGCGCCGAACAGTGCGGCGGCCTTGATGGATGGACGTTGCATGGTGTGAACGGGTATTCCTGGTATCACGAGAAATGATTGGACTTCAAGAATTTCTCAGGGAGTGAGGAGAGTCATGCCGCGTCATCCCAGCTACGCCCCCTCGGTCTCGGGCATGTCGAGCTCGCTGTACTCCGCGCTGGCGGAGCGGCTGGCGAGCAGAACGGGAGAGGTGTACCCGCTGCACGTGGGGGACACGTGGATGGAGCCGCCCGAGGGCTGCCGGATGGAGGACTTCCGGGTGGCGGAGCACCCCGGGATGCACCGCTACGCGCCGGTGCAGGGGATGCCGGGGCTGCTGGAGGCGATCGTCGAGCGGGTGCGGGCGAAGACGGGCGTGGCCACGGAGCGCTCACAGGTGCTCGTCACCACGGGGGCCACGGGCGCGCTGGGGGCGATCATCGGCGGGCTGGTGGCGCCGGGAGAGGAGGTGCTCCTCCTCGCGCCCTACTGGCCGCTGATTTCCGGCATCGTCACGGCGTTCCACGGCAGGCCGGTGCCGGTGCCCTTCCTGGACTGTGACGGTCCGGAGGCGCTGGTGGCGGCGGTGCGCGAGCGGCTCACGGAGCGAAGCGTGGCGCTCTACCTCAACACGCCCAACAACCCCTCGGGGCGGGTGCTGCCGCGCGTGTGGGTGGAGGCGCTGGCGGAGCTGGCCCGGCGCGAGGGGCTGTGGCTGCTCTCGGACGAGGTGTACGAGGACTACGTGTACGAGGGCGAGCACACGTACGCGCGCGCGCTGGCGCCGGAGCGGACGCTCTCCTCGTATTCCTTCAGCAAGGGCTACGGCATGGCGGGCAACCGGTGTGGCTACGTGGTGGGGCCCGAGGACGCCGTGGCGCAGCTGCGCAAGGTGAGCACCCACTCCTTCTACAGTGCGCCGACGGCCGCGCAGTTGGCCGGGGAGCGCGTGTTGCGAGGGCCGGGGGAGGCCTGGGTGGCCATGGCCTCCGCGAGCTACCGCGACACGGGGAGGAAGGCGGCCGCGCGCCTGGGGGTTCCGCCTCCGGAGGGCAGCACCTTCCTCTTCCTGGACGTCTCCGCGCACCTGGACGAGCGGGGCCTGCCGGGGCTGCTGGAGCGGTGCGTCGAGCGCAACCTGCTGGTGTCCCCGGGGCCCAGCTTCGGACCGTTTCCCCACCACATCCGGCTGTGCTTCACCTGCTCGCCGCCCGAGGTGGTGCTGCGGGGGGTGGAGGTGCTGGCCGGGATTCTGCGCCGGTAGACGCAACTTTCCCGTACCCGTTTCCGAGAATTCCATCATGTCCATCCACCAGTACCGCGGCTGAGCGGAGCCGTGCCGAGCCAGGGGGGCACTCGAGGTGGCTCCCCGGGACCTGGATGGACGCGCGGTGCCGGTTACCACACCGGTACCGCGTTTTTCTTTGGCTGCGCCCGGCAATTGGAAGGCTACAAGTACCTCTCCAAGAGTTGCCGGGTCGTCCTCGTGACACCGGATGGGCTCAAGCCTCTTGGGGGATAGTGGATGCCGAAGGATTACCCACGTCTTCGCCTTCGTGGTGTTTCGCCAGCTTCCTGGCAGCTCCAGGGCGGAGGGCTACCGCGCCAGCGCCGGCAGTTGCTCGCGCGCGAGGTGTTCCGCATCGCCTTCTACATGCCGCATGACCACCCCGAGCTTTCCCCGGGCGTGATCCACGCGATGGGACGTCTACATGCGCGCGGTGGGGGAGGGGCCCGGGACCATCCAGTTCGTCCACTACAACCATCACGAAGGTTCGCGATTGACGGTGGAGGAGTGGGGTCTGGTTCGCGGGCTGCTGGGGAATACGAAGCGCTGGTCCTTTCCCGCGGACTACAGTGAAACGGAGCAGGTCCAGATCGAGAAGAGAGGCTTCGAGAGGGGTCTTCTCCTCACGGGAGGTCCTGACGGCCGGAATGGCCATGAGCTCGAGTACAAGGCTCGCATTCCGTGGCGGCCCGCTCCCCAGGAGACGCTCGTGAGCGTGCTCACGGCGACGCTCCCCATGGAATATCTCGAGGAGCACGGGCCTGCCTGGGGGCGCCAATTGGCCCTCGACATGGCCACCCAGTTGCTCTTCGCCTCCGGGCATGCGGGTCTGGCGCTTCACCTCTATCGAGGTCTTCGGCTCACGGACGACACCTTTCGCGCCGAAGCCATGCGCTACCCTGGCATCGACCTTCGGGCTGCCTGGCGGCACGAAGAGCACGTGGGCCTTCGGGTGGATGGAGTCCACTGGCTCAACTTCCTGGGCTTCCCTGTGCTGACTCAGCTCGGCGGTGTTGGTGCCCTACGTTCCCGGCTGTGCTCAGCCGAGACCTCCGTGGTGGAGTTCGACGAGGAGCGCGTCGTTGTCTCGACAGGGGATCGGCCAGAGGCGGGGGAGCTCGCCACCGGAAAGACCCTTCCCGCATACCGCGAGCTCGCCCATGTGCTGGAGCCATGGCTTGAGCCGCTCTTCCTGCCGCGAACGGCGCCTGTCGAGCAGCCCCGGTACTCGTCACTCCGTCTCACCGCGCACGAGGCACGGCGATGGTGGCGCCGCTTCCTCGATTGAGACTCCAGAGGAGTGATTCAGCTTCAGGGGAGGCGGAGCTCGAGCTGATGTCTCTTGCGGACCACGGTGGGGATGAAGTGGTCGAGCGCGTCGTGAGAAAGCCCGACGTATTCCTGACGCGGATTGAGCAAGGTCAGCAGCGCGCGCGACCACTCGCGGCGAGCATCTGCAATGCGGCCTTCTTGGAGGGCTGTTCGGATATCGTCGGTTCTCGGCTTGACGTTCCGCTCGACATAATCACCGTACAAGTCGAGCAGATCGGGCCGATCCAGCATGCAGACCTTGATGGTCACGGCTCCCTTGCGGCTTCCGTTGCGAGGTCGGGGATACCACTTGCCGGTTGTCGTGGGGCCGTGGGGCATCCGGACGAACTGGATGTGCTCGATGCCTGATTCCGTTGCGGGATCGATGAGCAGCGGTCGCTCCTGGCCCGGTGGATGTTGGCCTACCAGCAGCACCGCACTGCCTTCGGCGAGTGGGAACTTGTCGAGTTTGGCGGGCGCTTGATTGCAGTTGCGGCAGGAAAAGAGGAGGTTCTCCCACGTCCAGGTGAGCCACCAATATCCATGATCCACGCTGATGCCGGGTCGCCGGTCCGCTCGAGCCTTGGGCCGGAAGTGCTCGACGTCGTTACGCTTCGATTGTTCCCGGCTCTCGCAATAACAGCACTTGTAGCGCTGGGCGTTCCAGAGCGCTTGGTGGGCGATCTCGTACTTCCTGCCGAGGTCTTCCTGGACTGGTCGGCGCGTGGCTGCGATGGTCTGGACTCTCTGGAGTTCGGTGGCCCTGGCGGCCGCGAGTTCCGCAGGTTCCACGCCTCGATGGATGCGGATCATGACGGCTCTTCACTCACGGTCGTCTGCTCCGGTGGTTCCTGGATGCGCGGGACGGGTTCCCATCCGGGGTCGACGCCCGCTGCGGCGAGGCGCTCCCGGATGTCGCGCATCTCCTTGTCTTCCTCGTCGCTCCGGAGGGGGTCCGCGATAAGGAAGCTGTAGCGCTGGAGATCCTTGCCGAGGTCTGTGGGGTGGAGCCGATCGATGCCGAAGAAGGTTCGGTAGATCTCACTGCCCGTGAGCAGGGAGGGAGACTCCGGGCTTTCGTGGGCGATGACGTTGCCCTCCTTGTCGGTGCCCAGGATGACAACCTCTTCGCGGGACAGTCCGGGCAGGATCATGGGCGAGTGCGTCGTCACGATGAACTGGAGTTTGGGGAAGACTCGCTTGAGGGTGGGGATGAGGCCGAGCTGCCACTTGGGGTGCAGGTGCAGATCAATCTCGTCGATGAGCACCAGCCCCTCCATCTCGGAGAGCGGGATGGGTCCACCGTTCTCCCAGAACATCTGGCCGATGATGTCGGCGACCCAGGCGATGGTGCTCTGGTATCCCTGCGAGAGCCAGGTGGCAGGTAGCCTCAATGTCTCAGTGCCGACCTTGAGTTCGAAACTGTGTTTCTCGACAAGGTCGCTTGGAGACTTCGTTTCGCCACTTCCTTTCAGGTCGATGTCCGTGGCGCGTGGGAGGAGTTGGCTGTCCACAAGCGCAGCGCGCAGTGCTCGCGAGAACTCACTGGGGTTATCGAGCAAATCCGCGAAGCCAGTCCCGATGATTCGGCCGCGGTCGAACAGCGAGTTGAGCCTACTCAGGATGGGATCCTCTGCTTTGTCACTCGCAAAGGGACGTGGCAGCAATCGAGATGTTCCGTAGCCCGCTATGAACCAACGCGGCAGATTGCGTGCTCGCGCGTCCTCGATAGGATCTGATCCACCTGGGCCCTTGTTCCCGAGTTCAGTATTGATCTTCCGATAATAGGAAGAGCCCCTGATGACATGGTGTCTAGGGAAAATTCTTAGACTCGAAATAATGGTGGGAGTGTCAACGAGCCGCTCGTTCAGCCCTGGGTATATCCGTTGTGAATGTTGAGCTGAGCCGAAGGTGAATTCGGCAAAAATATTCGTGGCCTCATCTGATCTCCGATCATGCAATGAGGGTACATCCGCGAGTTGATTGGCCCGTAGAAAGCCACTCGCCGCCAGCGCGATGGCTTGCAGGATGCTCGTCTTGCAGAGCCCGTTCTCGCCGATGAAAACTGTCCACATTCGCGGCCGACCTTGCTCGTCCCGAATCGAGAGGCGGAAGTCGCGCAGCAACTTGAGGCCGGAGATGTTGATGTCGAGGAGGTACATGATGTCCCGAGCCGGACCGGAAGGGCCGCACTCTCTCGGGGCATCATAGCCACGGCATGCTCACGGAGCGCCGATATCCGACACCGGACTGGAGCGGCGACGGACGGGTAGGGCGGGGAAGACCCTCACCCTGGCCCTCTCCCAGAGGGAGAGGGGATGCCGGCCCTGGACTCCGTGCCTGCTCGAGCGCCGGGCCCGCTCAGTCCGTGACGGTGCGCACCTGCTCGCCGTCGAGCACCAGGCGCACGGTGGACACCTCCGGCTCGCCGAAGTGGTCGTACGCGGCGCGCTCCAACTGTGGCACCAGGGCGGCGCGCAGACCACGGGCTCCCGTCTCGCGCTTGAGCGCCCGCGCCACCACCCACTCGCGCACGGCCGGCTCCACCACCAGCGTCAGCCCCTCGTGGGCGAACTCGCGCTCATACGCGCGCAGCACGTTGTCCTCGAGGATGTTTCCCAGCGTCTTCGCGTCCAGCGGCGAGAAGGAGACGATGCGGCTGAACCGCCCAATCAGCTCCGGAATGAAGCCGTAGCGCGCGAAGGCCGTCGTCTGCTCGAGCTGATCGTCCGTCACCTTCTCCGCGATGGCCGTCTCGCGCTTGCCCGTCTCGCGCCCGAAGCCCATCCGCTCCTTGTGGCCGCCCAGCTCCTCCGCCGTGTGCTTCAGGCCGCTGAAGGCCCCGCAGGCGATGAAGGTCAGCGCCGACAGCTCCAACGGCATGGGCGGCGTGCGGCTGGTGAAGCCGAAGTCCGGTGGGAAGTCCGCCCGCGGCGCGCTCAACAGGTTGAGCAGGCTGCGCTGCACGCCAAATCCGCTCACGTCCTTGGTGGTCTGCTGTCCGGCGAAGCGGGCATCGGAGCGGCTGGTGGCGAGCTTGTCGAACTCGTCCATGCAGATGGCCCCGCAGGCCGCCCACGCCGCGTCCCCTCCCGCCGCCTCGTACAGGCGCGAGAGCATCGTCGTCACGTCGTCGCCCACGTAGCCCGTCTCGGAGAACTGCGTGGCGTCCACGATGACGGTGGGCACCCCCAGAATCTCCTTGAAGAGCAGCTCCACCAGGAACGTCTTCCCGCTGCCCGTGGGCCCCAGGAACAGACAGTTCTCCCGCGTCCCCGGTTCGGGGGCGAGCCCCTCCAGGTGGATGCGCCGCAGCCGCTGCAGGTGCCGGTAGGTGAGCACCGACGCCGCGCGCCGGGCCTCCTGCTGGCCCCTGTAGCCCAGCTCGGAGAGACGTTGGTCGATCTCACGGGGAGAGAGCACCTCCAACGCGGCGACGCGCTCGCGAACGGAGTCGCTGCGCTCGAAGGGGAGGGCCTGCAGGTGGTCGGGACGTGGGCTCATGGAATGGACGGCATCTTTCCGGTTCGGGACAGCACTGGACAAGCGTTGCCTGCTCTCCACGCCAGTGCCCGCCCGCTCTCGGAGGGGGCATCCAACGCCCGAGGCGGGCCACCAGTGAACATCTCTACCCCCTATTGCCCCACGAGACACCTCTCTCTGGCGTGAGGGTGGATAAGTAGGGGGGCATGGAAAAGGTACAGAACGCGCGAGGGCAGGCGCCTCGCCTGGGCGCCTGGGTGGAGCCGGGGGTGGGGGTGCGGTGGCGTGTCTGGGCTCCCGGACACCGCGAGGTGCGGGTGGTGCTGTATGAGCGGGACGGCCAGCAGCCGGGCGACTCGGTGCCCCTGGTGGACGAGGGAGGCGGCTTCTTCTCCGCGACCCTCGCCGGAGCGGGCCCGGGCGTGCGCTACAAGCTGCGGGTGGACGGAGAGGGCCCCTTCCCGGACCCCTGGAGCCGTTCACAGCCGGAGGGTGTGCACGGCCCCTCCGAGGTGGTGGTGCCCGACTTCGCCTGGACGGACGCCGCGTGGAAGGGGCCGGACCCGGAAGCCCAGGTCCTCTACGAGGTGCACGTGGGCACCGCCACGCCCGAGGGCACCTTCGAGGCCCTCATCCCCCGGCTGCGCTCCTTCAAGGAGCTGGGCGTCACCACGCTGGAGCTGATGCCGCTGGCCAGCTTCCCGGGCGTGCGCAACTGGGGCTACGACGGGGTGGACCTCTTCGCTCCGCTCGCCGCCTATGGCGGACCCCAGGGCCTGCGGCGCCTCATCGACGCCGCCCATGCCGAGGGGCTCGCGGTGCTCATCGACGCCGTCTACAACCACTTCGGGCCGGACGGGAACTACCTGCGCTGCTACTCGCCGCACTACTTCACCGGCCGCCACCACACGCCCTGGGGGGATGCCGTCAACTACGACGGCGAGGGCTCCGCGGTGGTGCGCCACCTGGTGCTCTCCAACGTGGAGATGTGGATCCGCGACTACCACGCGGACGGGCTGCGCCTGGACGCGGCCCACGCCATCGTCGACGACGGCTCACCGCACCTGCTCACGGAGATCGCCGAGTGTGCCCGGGCCTCGGCTCCTGGCCGCCGGGTGGTCGTCATCGCCGAGGACGAGCGCAACGACACGCGCCTGGTGCGCCCGAGGGAGAAGGGCGGCTACGGACTGGACGGCGTCTGGGCGGACGACTTCCACCACCAGATGCGCCGCGCCTTCGCCGGGGACAACGAGGGCTACTACCGCGACTACACCGGCAACATGGAGGACCTGGCCCGCACGCTGCGGCAGGGCTGGTTCTACGAGGGGCAGGTGTCCCAGGTGGCCGGCCACGCGCGGGGCACGCCCGCGCAGGAGGCGCGACCCTGGCAGCTCGTGCACTGCATCCAGAACCATGATCAAGTGGGCAACCGGGCGCATGGCGAGCGGCTGGGCGCGGACGTCTCCCCGGCCGCCTTCCGCGCGATGAGCGCGCTGCTGCTGCTGTCGCCCTACACGCCGCTGCTCTTCATGGGGCAGGAGTGGAACGCGAGCACCCCCTTCCTCTACTTCACGGACCACAACGCCGAACTGGGCAAGCTGGTGACGGAGGGGCGGCGCAAGGAGTTCGCCGGCTTCACGCGCTTCTCCGGCGATACGGTGCCAGACCCACAGGCCGTGGAGACCTTCACGCGCTCGAAGCTCGACTGGAACGAGGCGGCGAAGCCGGAGCACGCGGGAGTGCTCGCCCTCTACCGGGAACTGCTGCGCCTGCGCGCCACGGACCCGTGTCTGAAGGACAACCGCCGGGGCCACTTCGACGCGCGGCCCACCGGTGAGCACGGGCTGGTGCTCGAGCGCCGCGGCCCCGGGGGCGCGCTCCAGGTCATCCTCAATGTGCGGGGGACGTTGGAGCACCGGCTGCCCGGGCGCTCCGAGCTCGTGCTGTGGACCGAAGCCCCCCGCTTCGGCGGCGCCGTGCACGAGGCACCGCTGCGAAGCGGGGGAGTGCGGCTCGAGGGACCCGCGGCCGTGGTGGTGCGGCTCACGGACTGAGTCCCCCGGGAGCCAGGGCGGTGTGCCTCAGAACGCGCCGCCCAACTGGATACCGAAGTTGACGATGTTGCCGTCCTGCGCCAGTCCCAGGTCCTCGCCGCCCACCAGCCGGTAGGTGGCGCGCGCGCCAGCGGTGACGCCGCCGAACTTGTAGTCCACGCCCGCGGCCAACGGCACCTCGGTGACGACGTCGTTTTCGAAGAGGAGCTCTCCGTCGTCGCTCGGGTTGAGCAGACTCACGCCGAAGCCCGCGCCGACGAAGGGCCGCAGGCTTCCATTGGCGAGCAGCTCCGGGCCCACCTTGGCCAGCGCGCCCACGTTGTGCCGCCACAGGCCTCCGTCGATGTCCTCGAACGCGTTGCGCGAGCCCTCATAGCCGAGCTCCACGCCCAACAACGGCAGTGGCCGCGAGTTGGCCTGCACGCCGAGGAATCCACCCGAGTTCGTGGTGTCACCGAGGTCACCGGTGTACGTGTTCAAGCCGCCCGACACGGCGACGTTGAGGTCATTGAAGAGGCCGCCTCGCTCTCCGCGGCCCGCGTCGTAGATGCTCTCCTCCGGGGTGATGTCGTCGTCCGGGATGTAGTCGTCCTGGGCCAACGCGGGCACGGCCAACAGCGTGGCCGCGGCGATCGCGCCGAGCCCCCACTTCGTCTTGAAGCTCATGGTGTTGCCTCCCTGTTCCCCCCACCCTTTCGGGGGGGTCTGTCGAAAACTGGGCGCGAGCCGTGAGGACTGGAAGCTCACCCTCCCCGTGCGCCCTCCCTCCAGGCGGCCAGTGCGACGCCCCCGGGGCTGACTGGGGGTGGGCACGCGGAATGTGACCTGTTATACCCCTCACTTCCTACCGACCTGTCAGGTTGGTGGGCAAGCAGCGGCGCGAGGCCCCACCGGGCCGGACGCCCGTATCCCTGATTCGGAGGTCCATCGGCCCGATGTGACCTCACAGGGAGGGCTGCGCTCGTAACCCATTGAAAATCCTCAGAAATCTGAGGGAATTGATTGGGAAGTCGAGTGTTTGGAGCCCAACACACGGGATGAGGTGCACGGGAAATTCCCCGGTCGCGCCGATTCCCCTCAACGAAGGAAAGCGACACAGTGAATCGACTCTCTACCCGCCGCATGCGGCTGTCCGCCTTCGGACTCGTCTCCGTCCTCGCCCTCTCCGCCGCTCCGGCGTTGGCGGCTGGCGGCTTCATCTCCGCCACCGCGAAGGCGCATGACGGCAACGTGCCGGGCAACGCCATCGACGGGATCCAGACCACCCGCTGGTCCGCGGATGGCATCGGCCAGTGGCTCCGGGGAGACATGGGCTCCGTGAAGTCCCTCTCCGCGCTGGACATCGCCTGGTACCGCGGCAATGAGCGCTCCAGCAAGTTCGTCATCGAGACGTCCACGGATGGCACCACCTACACGCAGGCCTTCTCCGGCACCTCGTCCGGGAAGACGGCGGGCTTGGAGCGCTACACCTTCGCGGCCAGGAATGCCCGCTATGTGCGCGTGACGGTGAATGGCACCACGATGAACACCTGGGCGAGCATCTCCGAGATGGCCGCCATCACCGGCGGTACCACCACGCCGACTCCGGATCCCACGCCGCCCACGACGCCGCCCGCGACGGGCAGCGACGTCTTCGGCGTGAAGATGCTCTACCCGACGAAGACGGGCGGCGAGACGTGGTTCCTCAAGGACGATGCCCTGAAGGACTCGCGCTTCGATCCGCAGGACCCCATCACCCGCAACTCGGATGGCTCCTGGAAGATGAGGAGCAGCCAGGTGCGCATGCACGCGCTCACCTCCACGGGCTACGACTCGAACAAGATTCCCACGTATGACCGGGACGTGCTGGCGGGCCGTGGCTACATGCAGGCCGCCAACGACTGGAAGAACGTGGAGATGACGGGCTTCATCAAGGTGAACGCCGTCAGCGACTCGAGCGACAACTTCGCCTGGTACGCGCGCGGTGGCCGCCACAATGACGGCCTGGCCTGCGAGGGCTCCTCGTACAAGGGCAGCCTGCACTACGACGGCCGCGTGCGCTGGCAGAAGGAGTCCTGGCACGTGAGCTACGACCAGACGGCCTACAAGACGGGCACCTCCGCGCTCAAGGGCCGCTGGGTGGGCTTCAAGTCCATCATGAAGAACGTCCTCTACAACGGGAAGCCCGCGGTGAAGCTGGAGCTGTGGCTCAACGAGAACGCGGACAAGGTGACGTGGAAGCAGGTCTACGACATCACGGACTCCGGCCAGATTGGCGGCGACTCCACCCACTGCGGTGGCTCCGTGGACGCCATGCCCATCACCTGGGGCGGCCCGCTGGCCACGTTCCGCTGGGACAGCGCCTCGGACGTGGACTTCAAGTGGCTGAGCGTTCGTGAGATCGCCGAGTAGTCATCGCTTCACCCAGCAGGCGTGAAGCCGTGAAGCATCGGGCGCGGGGAGCCACACTCCCCGCGCCTTTTTCATGTCTGGCGTGGGGCGGGGCGTCTATACCGGCGCTCCATGGAAGCACTCGAGCGTCTCTTCCACATTCGTGAGCGGGGCTCGTCCGTGGGGACGGAGCTGCGCGCGGGCCATTCCCGGGCCCATCAAGATGGCCACCACCACGGGCATCGGGCTGTTCCTGGCGCTCATCGGCCTGAGGAACGCGGGGTGGGTGACGGACAGCCCGGCCACGCTGGTGCAACTCTGGGCGTTCGACTTCCCGCGGGTGCTGATGGGCAAGTTCCTCACGGTGGTGCTGGCGTTCCTGTTCGTGGACGTGTTCGACACGGCGGGCTCGCTGCTGGGCATGGGGCGCATCGGTGGCTTCCTGAAGCCGAACGGAGAGCTGACAGGCGCGGGCCGGGGCTTCATGGCGGACGCGGTGGGGACGATGGCGGGCGCGGCGTTCGGGACGAGCACGGGCTGGCGGCCATTCCTCCAGTGGCGACGGCGCCCGTGTTGGTGGTGGTGGGCGCCTTGATGATGAGCGGGGCGCGCGAGCTGGAGTGGAACCGGATGGATGATGCGCTGCCGGCGTTCCTCACCATCGCGCTGATGCCCTTCACGTACTCCATCGCCAACGGCATCAGCGCGGGCATCGTGTCGTACGCCGCGTTGAAGCTGCTGTCGGGGCGCCCGCGCGAGGCGCACCCGGTGTTGTACGTACTGGCGGTGCTGCTGGTCCTGCACTACGCCACGGGCGGCGGCGCCTGATTCCGAGGGGAAGAAGGCCCGGGGAATGGACGTCCGGGACCCCGGGTTACCTCCCCAGCCGCCAGTCACGGGGGCCACATTCCGGAGACATTCGGAGGGGGCCCCCTGGTCACGCGCCTCGAAACGTGACACACGGCAATGGCCGCCCCTCACTTGGGTGCGGCCTCCGGCTCAACTCACTGAGGCCGGACAAGAAAGAAGACGAGTAAATGGCAATCGGTACCGTGAAGTGGTTCAACGACGCGAAGGGCTTCGGATTCATCACGCAGGACGGCGGGGGCGAGGACCTCTTCTGCCACCACAGCGCGATCCAGTCCGATGGCTTCCGCTCCCTGCAGGAAGGGCAGAAGGTCGAGTTCGACGTCGCCCGCGGCCCCAAGGGCCTGCAGGCGCAGAACGTCCGTCCCTGCTGAGACGCGCCGTCAGGACCGGCACCGGGCCTGGTCTCCTCGCGAGGCCAGGCCCTTTTCATTCCGGGGCACGAGGAGTGGCATCTCCCGCCCCAGGTGCTTAATTTGAATGCTCCCGCTGGTGGCACGTTCCGTGCCCGGTGAGCCGATTCAAGGCATTTCAGCACCCTGTAGGCATGGGCCCGCTCCCGGGAAGGGAACGGGTCTGGGTCTCACTCTCTTCCGTGGAGTCCTATGACGGTCACATTCATCAAGCGACAGAAAGAGCGAGCGCGTCAGCAGCGCAATCAGGACAAGCAGGTGAAGCGCGAGGAGCGCAAGCGCGAGAAGGCCGAGCGTCCCGACCGCGCGGTGGGCGGTGTGGATCCGGACATCGCCCACATCGTCCCGGGGCCCCAGCCGCCGCTGGACATGTGAGCCCGCTCCCGACAGTCAGGGGGACACCTCTCCGGAGACTTCCGGACGGTGTCCCCTTTTCTATTCCGGGGTGCCCTTGCCGCTGGGCTCCACCTGGAGCCCACCGGGCACGATGTTCATCCGGTGCTCGGCGGAGGAGTGCTGGGAGCCCCGCATCTTGAGCACCGTCATCGTCCGCTCCAGGCCCTCCGGCTTGCGCGCGTAGTCCATCACCAGGATGGCATCGGGAATGGTGGACAGGTAGGGCGCCGCGGCATCGTCCCGGGTGAAGGTGCCGATGGTCTGCGTGAGCAGGGCGCTGCGGCTGTGCTCGCGGATGAGCGAGGAGAGCCCGACCATGAACTGACGGAAGCCCCGCTCCGAGGTGGAGTGCTCGATGGAGGAGATGCTGTCCACGACGATGAGCGAGGGCTTGAAGTTCGCCAGCCCCGCGCGCAGCTCCACCAGGAGATCCTCCGGGCTGGTCGCCTCCGGATAGCGGCACTCCACCCGGAGGTTGCCCGAGGCCTCGAGCTCCTTCAGGGACAGGCCCACCTTGGCGAAGTTGCGCAGCAGGATGGGCTTGGTCTCCTCGAAGCCGTAGTAGATGACGCGCTCGCCTCGCGTCGCACCGGCCCGGGCGTACATGCCGGCGAGCGTCGTCTTGCCGCTGCCCGAGGGCCCGCGCACCAGCACGATGGAGTCGCGCAGCCACCCGCCGCGCGTCATCTCGTCCAGCCCCTTCACGCCGCTGGGAAAGCGCTCGTCCTCGCTCAGCTCCCCGCTCTGCCGGGCATCCAGGGGGAAGACGGTGAGGCCCTGCATCGTCATGGTGCAGGGGTACTCGCCCTTGTAGTGCGGGCTGCGCCGGTACTTGTGCACCTCGATGGACCGGCGGCGGCGCTCTCCATCCACGAGGTTGCGCAGGATGAGGACCGTGTCACACACGAAGTCCTCCACGCCCAGCGTGGTGAGCTGCCCGTAGTCCGAGGGCGCCTCCGCGGTCAGGATGGAGGTGAGCCCCAACTGCCGGAAGGCCGCGACGAGCCGGAAGAACTGGCTGCGCAGGTGCGCATCCGTGGGCTTGGGGCTGAAGAGGGCCGTCACCGAGTCCAACACCACCCCGGTGGCCCCGCTCTTCTTCACCAGGTCGGTGATGAGGTGGATGAGCCCCTCCACGTCGAAGTCCCCGCTGACGTGCGTGGGCCCCTCCATGGGCCGCGTGAGGTCGGTGAGGATCACCTTCCCCTCCTTCACCAGGTCCGCCAGTCCGAAGTCGAGGGTGTCCGCGGTGGAGAGCAGATCCTCGGCCGACTCCTCGATGGAGGCGATGATCGTCTTGACGCCCGAGCGAGCCAGATTGCAAGCGCTCTGCAGCGACAGGATGCTCTTGCCCGCGCCACTCCGGCCGGTGATGAGCGTCGCCCGGCCCTGGGGGATACCGCCATGCGTGATGATGTCGAGTCCCGGGACACCGGTGGGCAGCTTCTGGATGGTGCTCATTCCCTTCGCTCTACCCCGGAATGCTCCAGCAAGTCCTCAATGAGTGTGGTGTCTTCCAGGTCACCCACCACCCAGGTGCGCGGCAGGGGATTGCGCTGGACCAGCGTCGGCGTGAGCAGGATGTGGTCTTCCTCGGCCGAGGAGGGTCTGCCCCGCGCCAGATCGACGACCTTGAAGTCCACCTGGGCGGAGTCGTATCGGGCGAGCAGGCTCTTCATCTGCCGGAGTGCGCGCAGGGACGCGGGGGAAGGGCCCGCCGTGTAGAGCACCAGCTCGATACGTGCCATGACCCTCTCCTGCGGGACGGAAGGTGGAGGAGCTCGGCCCTGGGGCTGCCCGGGCTCGGGTCCCAGCAGCTTCAGCACCTGGGCCACGATGTGGTCCGTCCCCCGCTCCTTGGCGACGACCTGCACGCCCGCGGCGTCTTCCACGTGCGGGCTGCCCGTGAAGATCAACACTTGCGTGTCTCGCAGCAAGCCGGCGGAAGCGGCCTGCCTCAGCATCCACGTCCCCGTTCCGTCCGGCATGTTGTAGTCGCTGATGACCAGGTGGAACCGGCGCTGTTTCAGCAGCTCCAGCCCCTCCGCCGTCCCCTGCGCCGTGGTGACGGCGAACCCCGCGAGCTCGAGCGCTCGCTTGAGGAGGTAGCGGGTGACCTCGTCATCATCCACGCACAGCACGTCTCGGCTCATGAGGGAGATGATAACCGGCCCGCTTCATGCGCCGTCCGAGAACGGAGCGGACCTGTCGCTTGCTGTCCATCCGGGGGCGGTGTTAGGGCTGCCCGCAGGAGGTTCCAGATGGGTGAGCTCCATGCTGCGTCCCGGTATATCGGTCTCCTCTCCTTGTCGGCGGCCCTCCTGGAAGCGCTGCTGCTGACGTTCGTCTTCAAACGTTCGTACGACTGGCGCTCGGGCCTGGCCTCCCTCGCGGTGTCGGTGGGCCGGTCCGTCAACCTGCTCGTGCCCGTGGCGTTCGCGCTGCCGGGGGCGTACTGGCTCCACCAGCACCGGCTCTTCGATGCCTCGAGCCTGGGCGTGGCCTCGTGGGTCATCCTGTTCTTCGGCGTGGAGTTCCTCTACTACTGGTACCACCGGCTGGGTCACCGCACGCGCTGGTTCTGGCTCTCGCACGCGGTGCACCACACGCCCAACCAGCTCAACCTGACCACGGTGGCCCGGCTCGGCTGGACGAGCAAGCTCACCGGCGCCTACGCCATCTTCACGCCGCTGGCCCTGCTCGGCTTCACGCCCGAGTCCATCCTCACCGCCTACAGCCTGAACCTCTCCTACCAGTTCTGGATTCACGCGGACTGGTTCCCCAAGCTGGGCCCGCTCGAGGGCATCCTCAACACGCCGTCGGCGCATCGCGTCCACCACGCGGCGAACCTCGAGTACCTGGATGCCAACTACGGTGGGGTGCTCGTCATCTTCGACCGGCTGTTCGGCACCTACATTCCCGAGCGGGACGAGGTGCCCTGCCGGTACGGACTGGTGCATCCGCTGACCACGTACAACCCGTTCAAGATCGCTCTGCATCAGTTCGGCCCGTTCCTGCGGGACGTGTGGAATGCGCGGAGCGCGCGCGAGGTGCTGGGCTATTTCTTCGCGCCTCCGGGCTGGCGGCCGGATGGCAACAGCGAGACCACCGAGGACATGCGGCGCGAGGCCGCGGCCGGGAAGCAGCGGGCCGCGGTGGCCCAGGCGCCCGCGCCAGCGACCGCCGCGTAGCCTTGGGGTAAGAGAGGGGGGAGGAGGGGATTTCCATGCCGGAGAGCATCGATCTCAGCTCATGGCGTACGGGAGCGGATGTCCACGAGGTGCAATGGCGTCAGGGCCGCTGGGGGCCCGCCACGGATGTGTCCGAGACCGCTGACCAGCTCCTGTTCGAGGTGGAGCTGCCGGGGCTGGTCCAGAGGGACATCGAGCTGACCTTCGCTGGCACACACCTGGTGCTCGAGGGCATCCGAAATCCCCCCGAGGTGGAGGGGCGGCTGCTGGTGGCGGAGCGCCAGTTCGGTCCCTTCAAGCGGGAGCTGATTCTTCCCCGGGAGCTCTCGGAGGATCCCGACGCGGGCTACCGTGACGGGGTCCTCTCCATCCGCTTCGCGAAGCGGGGGCGCCAGGAGGAGCTGGACACGGAGTCCCTGCCGGAGCCGGGACCGTGGCCGCTCATCGACGTCCTGGATACGGGGAGCGGGCTGATGCTGCTGGCGGACCTGCCGGGCGTTCCCCAGGGGGCGATCGACATGCGCTTCGAGGGGCGGACGCTGACCCTGCGGGGGCGGAGGGAGTTGGAGCCGCTCCGGCGCTATCTCCTGTCCGGCCGGCGCGCGGGCTCGTTCTCCCGCACCCTCCTGCTGCCCGAGGGCATGGACGGCGATCGGATCGAGGCCTCCTTCAAGGAGGGCGTGCTGTCCGTGACGCTGCCGGCGGGCGGAGCCACCTCGCGCCCCCGGAAGATGCTGGGGCGTTCCGCCAGGCCGCCCCCGCAGGAGCCCCTCCAGCAGCTCCGCGGTGAATTGGAGGAGCTTCGTGAGCAGCACCAGACCCTCCGGAACGAGATGGATGGCTTCTGGCTGGCGCTCGGATGCGGGCTGCGGATCGCCCAGCTGCCGCTCCACCAGCACCTGCCCGTGGAGGTCTCCCTGCGCGACGGAGAGCCCGCCGTGCAGCGGCAGGTGATGGAGGCGGTGCGGCGGTTCGTGGAGTTCGCCGGGTTCGACGTCTGGCGCGAGTACCCCTCCGAGGGGGGGCCCTTCCTGGAGCGGTGGCAGGTGCGGACGCGGCGCAAGGAGAGCCAGCTCGAGCTCCAGCAGCGCGTGCTCCGCATGCAGGAAGCCCTGGAGCTCGCCCGCTGGGGCGCGACGCAGCCGCAGGAGCCCAGGCCCGAGGAGTTCCGGAACGCCGGACATCAGCAGCTCCCCGGTGAGGCCGCCGAGGCCTGGGCCGAGACCGTGTACACGCTCGCCCAGGCCCTGCGCGTGGCCGCCGCCGGGGCCTCGCTCCTCCTGGGCACCCTGACCCTGGAGAAGCAGGAGATGGACATGGTCCTGCGCGCCCTGAGCGAGGAGGAATTGCCCTCCCGCCTGAGGAACTGGACCGCGGCGGACTGAGTGCCCGCCGCCTACGCCCTGCGGATGCCCACGACTTCCCCGTAGCCACCGGGGATGAAGAAGTCGTGGGTGTCCATGCCCATGATGCGCAGCGCGGTGGTCACGGCATCCGCGGCCCGGGGCACGCGCTTCGAGGGCTGGCCGTTCTCCTCGATGATGTCCACCGGAACGCCGAGCCCGCGCGTTGTGTACGAGCCCACCTGCCGGTTGGCCGCCACGTTTCCGCCCGCGAAGCAGACCGAGGTGTACGGGTGGTGGTCATCCGGCAGCGAGTAGGTGCCATCGCTTCCGCGCGAGGCCCAGCTGCGGCCGAACTCACTCATCACCAGCACGAGCGTGTCATCGAGCAGCGTCTTGCCCGGCTTGCCGGGAGCGGGCGCGGCCTTGAGCTCGCCGAGGAAGCGCGCGACGCAGTCCATGAGTCCGCGGCCGTGCGCGTAGCTGTAGGAATGGCCAAAGCCGTTGTGCGTGTCGAAGTCGAGCTGGAGCGAGACGTGCACCGAGGTGCAGAGGTCCGACTTGAGCAGGCGCAGCGCCAGGTCCATGCGCGGATCCAACCCGGTGAGGTGGAAGTTCGCGCCGCCGAACGTGTACGTGAACGACTGGTTGCCGAGGTAGCTCGCCATGTACGCGGGACGGTTCGCCGTCAGCTGCTCGATGCCCTTGAGGCCCTCCAGCACGGACACCACATCCGTCGCGAGCACGCGCGAGACGGACGTGAGCGAGCCATGCAGGCCCTCGAGGTAGCTGTCCACCTTCGCCGTCGAGCGGTCCATCATCCCCGGGGTGCGCGAGAGCGAGAAGCGCTCGATGATGTTCGTCCTCAGGGAGGCCCCGGTGGGCTGGCCGCGCGCGTTCACCTCGGCCGTCGCGGTCCGCGCATCGAGCCCCGTCCACCAGGGGTTGTCCGTGGGCTTCGCGGAGAGCTGTGGCTTGAGCGCCTGGATGGACGGAACGCGGACGGGTGAGGCGTGCGAGGGCAGTCCCATCCCGAGCGGTGTGCCGCGCTCACCGGAGACGACGACGAAGGGCAGGGGCCGGCTCTCGCGGTACTTCTCGTACAGGTGGTTCGCGATGACGGAGTGCACGGCGGGCGCCCGGTAGTCCGCACCGGCGACTCCGCACATCGAGGCGATGAAGGCACTCGAGTGGTCGTTGCTGCCCTGGTCGATGCCGTGCAGCACGCTCAGTTGCTCATGCAGCGCGAAGTGCGAGAAGCCGTACATGAGCGGGCTGTAGGTGGTGCTGCGCTCGGCGGGGTTGGCGGGGTTCCAGGACTGACAGGTGCGCAGCGGCTTGTACGGTCCGTTCGCGGGCGCGAGGTTCACCACCTTGCTGGCGTCGAAGAAGACGGGCTCGCCGCTGTAGTCGGTGGGCTTGGGCACGCAGAGTGGAATGTCCGCGTCGTCCAGGGGGGTGAAGTAGTACGCCGGCCGGTAGCCGCCCGGGATGTAGAGGACGGCGAGCCGGGAGGGGACGTCGATGTCCGCGGCGTGCGCGGCGCTCGAGCCGAGCAGTCCCGCGCGCTCGAGGAGCGCGTACTGTCCCGCCCCGAGGGCCCACTTGAGCAGGGTGCGACGAGAGGTGGTCGTCATGGTGTCCTCGGTTCAGTAGGTGAGCCACAGCGGGTGACGGATGAGCGACGCGCAGACGCCAATCCAGCCCAGGCGCGTGCTCTGCGCCTCGAGCGGGAGGTAGACCTGCTCGAACAACTGCTTCGCTTCCGCGTCCGACGGCGGCTGCCCGAGCATGCGCAGGTAGAGCGAGCGCAGGTTCTTCTGCACCGCCTCCGGGTTCTTCGCGGTGGTGTCGGCGAGCGTCACGTAGCGCAGCACCGCCGTGTTGCTCTTCTTGTCCACCGCGCGTGCGCACCAGGCCTGGGACATCTGCACCAGCGTCTGCGCGGCGGAGGGGCCGAAGCCCACGTCCTTCTTGCGGTACACGAGCGAGTTGCCGCCGCCGAGCGCATCGAACCGCTCGATGCTCCGGGAGTCGGAGACGTACTCGTTCGAGATGCCCGGGGACCAATCCCCGGGCCACACGAAGAGCTTGCCGCCGTTCACCACGTACGCCTTGTTGCGCCAGTTGGGGTCGCTCGTGCTGACGAAGTCCTCGAGCGTGAGCCCGAGCTGGTCCATCAGGCTCACGACCATCTCCTCGGCGGAGAGCCGGCGGACGGTGAACGCTTCCGGATCCGGAACCTCCAGCCGCTCGGGCGGAGGAGGCAGCTCGCGAATCCACGCCTTCACCTGGTCGATGGTCAGCGAGACGTGGCCGCTGGCGACCATCTCCTCGTAGCGCTGGCCCAGCGGCATCTGGCGATAGCTTCCGGAGGCGGTGGCCTCGAGCAGCTGCACCAGCACGCTGTTCTCGGGGTCTCCGCGCTTCACGTACCGCTCGTCGTACACGAGCCCGTTCTCGAACGCGGTGAGCGAGGCGAAGAACGGCTTGTTGCCGGAGAGGTGGCAGCCCTCACAGGCGGGCGCGAGCCCGAGGCGGATCTCATCGTTCCGGTTCGCCGGGGCGCAGGTCTCGCCCCCGTCCGGGGTATCGGTGCCACCCGGTGGTTTCTCGGTGCAGGCCCCCGTGGCGAGCGCGAGGGCGAGCAGCGCGGCGGTTCTCGGCATCCAACGTGGCGTGCGCATCACAGGCCCCTCCGCAGTTCGGGCTGTTCGAAGAGGTAACGGATGAAGGGACGGAGCTTGCGGTCGCGGGCGACGAACTCCTTCGCCAGCTTGTCGATGAAGTGCTTCTCGGAGGCGGGGTTCAGCTCACGGCCGATGAACATGGCGTAGAGCTTGCGCGTGGCGCAGCGGTCGAACTCGCCGGAGCGCACGAGGAGCTTGCCGAACCCGAGCGGCCCCATGGTGCCGTCGCCGTGCAGGCCGAGCAGCGTGTACGACTCGGGCATCGTGTCGAGCAGCACCGCCTCCGGGTTGGCGGCGATCTGCTCGGGGGTGACCGGGGTCATCACGGTGTTGGGAAGGAACGCGTTCCTCCACCGGTAGCCCGGCGAGGAGCCGCTGTGCGGATACTTGCCGGACAGCCACTCCTTCGTGATGCGATGCCTGCCCACGCCCGGCATGAAGGGCCACGGGACGTAGGAGCTCATGAACGGCGTGAAGTCCCACCGCTTGAAGGCGATGGCCGCGGGGTCGAGCGTCTTGTGGCAGTGCAGGCACGTTCCGCCGGTCGCGGGGTCGGTCTCGTACGGCGGGAAGTGCACGTCCGCGGGAGGCGGCGAGAAGCTCTGGCAGGCGAACATCTCGAGGAAGCGGGCGGCCCGGACGCGCTCGCGCGGGAACGAGGACATCGCGCCAATCATGGTGAGCACGCCCGCGGTGGGCAGGCCCTTGGGCGCCTCGAGCGTGGTGCGGGGATCGTAGCTGTACGTGCGGTCCAGACTGCCGGAGGCGGCCTTGCCGGCGGTGAGCGCGAGGTGGAAGGGCTCCAGGTCCTCGACCACGAACTCGCGCCACGCCTGCGGGTCATTGGGTGTGGGGTGCATCGGGTCGCGCGGGGTGTTGTCCACGTCCGGGCGCCACCACGTCGTGTTCGAGTCCAGCGCGCTGCTGCCCATCTGCCGGCCGAAGCGCACGTACAGCGCGCGCAGCCAGTTGGTGCCGACCGAGTAGTTGCCGAGGACGAGATCCGAGAGCGGCCGGTCGTGCCACGCGAGGTGGGCGAACAGGCGCGCGGGCTCCTCGTACGGATGGCGCCGTTGGAAGGCGAGGTTGTGGTTGCTCGCGCTGCCCAGTCCGGCGAGCGGGGAGCACCACACCAGGTTCGGTCCGCAGCCGCACCCCCTGGGCAGCATGGGGTCGTAGTAGCCACCGGACGCGACGCCGCAGTCGAGCGTCTGCCCCTTGCTGTCGAGGACCTGCGTGACGTTGGAGCCGGCCTTGCCGAGCACCTGGACGGTGGTTCCCGGGGCCCACCAGGGCTCGACCGAGTGGACCTCGGGCACGGCGGGATTGCCGTCCGGGTCCTGGTCGTTGCACTGCTTCGTCGGGGCCGCCGACTCGTTCACGTGGTAGTACGCGCCCGGGTGCAGGGTGCTGCTGCCGCACGTGTGGAGGTGGCCGGACATGTCGCCCTGGTACGCGTCGCCGGAAGCACCGGTGGTGTACGCGCCCACCGCGAGCCACTCGTGCCCGAACCGCAGCATGCGTTCGTAGAACTTCGGCGAGGCGAGCGCGTCATCGAGCGTCGAGTGCAGGAGGGTTTCCCGCGCATCGGGCGTGGCCGCGGCCATCATCGCTTCGTACTGCTCGAGCGTCGGCGTGGTGCCGGTGAGCCCGAGCAGGATGCGCCGCATGAGCCGTGTGTCGCTCATCTGGTCATTGGGAGGCTCGGCTTCTTCTGGAGCCTCGGGGCCACATTGCTGGGCGTGCGCATCGGCTCCAGCGAAGCCGGAGAGCACGAACATCACGGCCAGCAGGGACGCGTACTTCGAGTGCAAAGGCCAGTGCATGCACGGACACTACCGGTGCGTTGCTTTTCGAGTAAATAAGGGATTACGGGTAGCGGATGGCCGCGAGTGCCGTGTCGGGTCGCGGGTAACGGAACATACGTAGGGGGTGCGCTCGGCCACGAGGGGAAGGCCGCTCGCTGTCCGGGAGGGCAGGGGCGGGTTGGCGGGGCGGGGAGGCGGATGCACTTTTCGCGGCAGGAGGAGTGCCGCATGCGCTCATGGACCGTACTCGCCGGGCTCACCGTGGCCACGCTCGCCCTGGGCGCGGCAAGGGCCGAGGACCCCACGCCCCCCGAGCTCAAGGACGTCCAGGAGAAGGCCACGCCCGGGGACCAGTTCACCGAGACGGATGGAGGCTCGCTCCAGGGCACGGTGAAGGGGGCCACGGGGAACGTTCTCACGCTCGAGGTGGGGCAGAAGGCGCCGCTGGTCCAGGCCGTCGTGAAGGATGAGGACTCGGTGTCCATCCGTCAGCGGGGACAGCGGGACCCGATTGTCTTCGAGCAACTGCAGGAGGGCACGCGCGTGCGCACCTCCTTCCGGAACGAGGGCGGTGTCCGCGTCGTGACCTCCATCGAGGTGCTCGAGCCCGCCACGGAGCCAAAGCGTCAATCCTCTTCAGGGAAGTGAGCACATCTCCCCTCTCCCTCCGGGAGAGGGTCAGGGTGAGGGTATCCGGGTCCGTTCTTCAACCCGTGGCCCATATTGGGGACAGGGGGTTCAACCCAGGGCCCAGGCACCCTCACCCCGTCCCTCTCCCGAGGGGAGAGGGGAAATCTTCGAGGATCTACCTGAAGGGGATGAAGGGGATCAGCGCGCGTTGGGGAAGGTCTCGAAGGGCCAGGGAATCGCCCCGGGGCTTCCGAGCCACAGGTCCGCCACCCGTTGCGCGAGCCTCCACGGTTCCCCGCCCGCCCGGTTCGTCAGGACGATGACCGTGAGCCGCTGCTCCGGGTACTTCACGATGGCGTTGGTGAAGCCCGACGTCTCGCCGTGGTGCGACAGGCGCGGCCGTCCTCTGTCCTCGTCGATGAACCAGCCGAAGCCATAGCGTCCGGAAGTGCCATCCGGCAGGGTCGGCGCCGTCCAGGCGAGCCGCTGGGTGGCCTCGCCGATGAGCGCGTGGGTGTCCAGGGCCCTGTCCCACGCCACCAGCTCCTCCACGGACGAGTAGATGCCTCCATCTCCCAGAACGGCGCTGGTGGAACTCTGGTCCCGGGGACGGAAGCCGTTCGCGTCGGCCACGTACCCGTACGCGCGCTGGGGCACCGTCGAGACACCCTCCTCGTGCGCGACCGTGGAGCGCATTCCCGCCGGGGTGAAGACCCGCTCATGGAGGAATCGGGCGAACGGCATTCCGCTGACCCGTTCCACGAGGAGGGCGAGCACCGCGTAGCCGGAGTTGCTGTAGCGCACGGCCGTCCCGGGCGGGAAGTACGTGCGCTCGGCGCGGGAGACGAGCTCGAGCACATCGCGGTCCTTCACCTGCACCGTCTGGGTGTCCGGGACGAAGGCCTCGTAGTCCCAGATGCCCGAGGTGTGGTTGAGCAGGTGGCGGATGCGGACCTCGCTCGCGTGGGCGGGGAAGCCGGGGAGTAGCTCGGCCACGCGGTCGTCGTAGCGGAGCCTGCCCTCCTCGACGAGCCGCAGGATGGCCATGGCCGTGAACTGCTTGGAGAGCGAGGCCAGCCGGTAGTGTGTCGCTGTCGTGGCGGGCGTGCGCTCCGGGAGCTCCGCCAGCCCATAGGCGCGGCTGAGCACGGCCTTCCCCTCATGGAGCACCACGACACTGGCGCCGGGCGCTTCCGGGCTGGCATACGCGGCGAAAAGGGTGTCCACGGTGCTCACGTCCGGGGCCGGGTGCGTCCGGACGCTCGACGTGGCTCCGGTACACCCGGAGAGCAGGGCAAGGGCGGCGAAGAGGGCTTTCATGGACCCCCTCCATACCTCACACGTGCCGCGTCCTGGCGCCCGTGGATGCGGACCCGGAGCGTCCGACACCTTCACATCGTCCCTCTCCCGGAGGGACCGAGGGGCCTCAACGCCCCGTCTTGATGCCCAGCGCGGCCGGGTTGCGACGCGGCTTCTGCTCCGAGGCCTTCGTCGGCGTGAGCTTCACCGAGAACCCGGGCGCGTCGTTGGCGGACACCTGGCGCTCCTGGGTCTCATAGCCGTTCAGCTTCAACGCCAGCTTCACGGGCTGCGCGGGGATCGGCAGGTCCACGGGCGTCTCGCCGGCATGCTTCCCATCCACCTCGACCAACGCGCCCGGCGGCTCCGAGAGCACCTTCAGCATCGCCGTCTGCTTCTCCACGGGCGAGGGCTGCTCGGCGGGTGGCTCCGTGGGCGTCGGGCCGGTCCGCACCACCGGGGCGGGCTCCGTCACCCGCGTGGCCTCGGATGGCCGCTGGCGCAGAATGACGATCGCCGCCCCCGCGCCCACGAGCATCGCGCCCACACCGGCCAGGATGGCCATCCGCGGGACGCGCCGCCTGGGCTCGGGAACCGGTGGGATCGACAGCGTGTGCTGGCTGCGGCCACTCGTCAGCGGCCGGGGTGGCGGGACGACGGGGGTTCCCGTCCCCGCCGGCGTGGGAATCCGTCCCGCGGCGGCCAGCTGCGAGACCGAACGCGCGTTGCTGCGCGACGAGTTGGACTTCGCGTCCAGGTCCGCGTCCTCGGGGAGCTGATCCAGGTTGGCGGGGTCCGCCTCGCGCGCGATTCGCTCGGCGTACAGGTCCTTCAGGTACGCGGACAGGTGCGCGTTGCTGGCCGGCAACCGGTACTGGAGGATGTAGTCCTCGATGGCCAGCCGGAAGGCTCCGCAGTCCGGGAAGCGCCCCTCCGGCGTGGGCGCCAGCGCCCGGAGCACCAGCTCGTCCACGCCCGGCGGCAGCTTCGGGTTGAGCTGCGAGGGCGGCGGCACCTGGCAGTCGCGCACCAGCCGCAGCGTCATCAGGTCCGACTCGCCCTTGAACAGGCGCCGGCCCGTCAGCATCTCCCAGAGCACCACACCCAGGGCGAACAGGTCACTGCGCGCATCCACCGGCTGGCCATTTGCCTGCTCGGGGGACATGTAGGGGTACTTGCCCTTGAGCACCCCGGTGGCCGTGTTGGACGCGCTTCCCGCCGCCTTGGCCACGCCGAAGTCGATGACCTTCACGCCTCCGTCGAAGCCCACCAGGATGTTCTGCGGCGACACGTCCCGGTGCACCAGCTGCAGCGGCTGGCCCTGCGGGTTGCGCGCCTGGTGCGCGTAGTGCAGCCCCGCCGCCGCCTCCGCGATGATGCGCAGCACCAGCCCCACCGGCAGCGGCTTGCCCTGCGCCCGTGCGTACTTCTCCAGCCGGCGCACGTCGTCGCCCTGCACGTACTCCATGGCCAGACAGTGCCGGCCGTCGATCTCCGTCAGCTCCAGGATGGTGATGAGGTTGGAGTGCGCCAGCCGCGCCACCAGCCGAGCCTCCTCCAGGAACATCGTGAGGAAGTCCTCATCCTCGGCCAGGTGCGGCAGGATGAGCTTGAGGACGACGAGCCGCTCCAGCCCCGCGCCCCGCTCGAGCGCCAGGAACACCTGTCCCATCCCGCCGGAGGCGATTTTGCGCAGCAACTGGTACTTGCCGAAGGGGACCGCCATGACGCAACACGATAACCCGGCTTCTGAGAATCAGCGAATGTCCGAGGCGCGACAATCGGCCGCAGGGCAGGCAGGCAGCCGGGCTCCGGCCACTCAGGCTTTCAGTTTGTAACCAGAGCGTAACGCGGCCCACGCCACGCCCGTGGCCAGCAGCGCCACGCCCACGAGGATGCCGGCGCCCAACAGGGGCGAGAAGCCACTCTGGCCCAGCATGCCGTAGCGCAGCCCCTCCACCATGTAGACCATGGGGTTGAAGAGGCTGATGTGATTCCAGGGCGAGGGCAGCTCGCGCACCGAGTAGAAGATGCCGCCCAGGAAGGTGAGCGGCAGCATCACGAAGGTGGGGAAGAAGTTGATCTGCTCGAACTTCTCGGCCCACACGGCGGCCAGAATCCCCAGCACGCTGAAGGTATAGGAAGACAACAGCAGGAAGAGGAGCGCGGCGGGCGCGTGCTCCAGCCGGAAGCCGGTGAAGAGCGTGGCCACCGCCCAGGTGAGCCCGCCCACCATCAGCCCGCGCACCATGGCCCCGCCGATGAAGCCGGCCATCAGCTCCAGCGGCCCCAGCGGCGCCACCAGCAGGTCCACCACCGTGCCTTGAATCTTGGTGATGAAGAGCGAGGAGCTGCTGTTGAGGAAGGCGTTGTTGGCCAGGCCCATGAAGACGAGGCCCGGGACGATGAACTGCAGGTAGGGCACACCCTCCACCTCGTGCACGCGGCCGGCGAGCGAGTAGCCGAAGACGAGGAAGTAGAGCGAGGTGCTGATGAGCGGCGAGAGCACCGTCTGGCCCGGCACGCGCATGAAGCGGCGGACCTCCTTCGCCAGCAGGGACTTCATCCCAATCGTGTTCATGGTGTCGTCGGTCCTGGGGAGTCGGGTGGGGCGCTCAGGCGGCGCCAGCGGCGGCGGCGGGCTTGCCGCGCAGGATGTCGATGAGGATGTCCTCCAGGCGCGAGTGGCGTGTCTCCACGTCGCCCACCGGGAGGCCCTCGGTGTAGAGGGCGCGGAGGATGTCCCCGCCGGGAGCGCGGCCCTCGCGCTCGGGGTAGGTGACGGTGCGGCCGTCCTCGGAGAGCGTGGCGCCCGCCTTGAGCACGGACTCGGGCAGCGGGGTGGAGAGGGGCGCGGTGAAGGTGACGATGAGGCGCTTCTCGCCCAGCCGGCGCAGCAGTGCCTTCTTCTCCTCCACCAGCAGCAGCTTGCCCTCGTTGATGACGCCCACCCGGTCCGCCAGCTCCTCGGCCTCCTCGAGGTAGTGCGTGGTGAGGACGATGGTGGTGCCCTCGGCGGCCAGCTTGCGCACGTAGTTCCACAGGTCCCGCCGCAGCTCCACGTCCACGCCCGCGGTGGGCTCGTCCAGGAAGACGAGCCGCGGCTTGTGCACCAGCGCCTTGGCGATGAGCAGCCGGCGCTTCATGCCGCCCGACAGCGCCCGCGTGAGCGAGTCCGCCTTGTTCCGCAGGTTGAGCGCGGTGAGCACCTCCATCACCCGCGCCTCGTCCCGCTTCTGCCCGTAGTAGCCCTGCTGGATGTAGAGCGACTCGGCCACCGAGAAGAAGGGATCGAAGTTGATCTCCTGCGGCACCAGGCCCACCTCGTAGCGCGGGCGCACCGGGTCCTCGTCCAGGTCGTGCCCGAAGACGAGAATCTTGCCGCTCGTCTTCTTCACCAGACCGCAGACCGAGCCGATGAGCGTCGTCTTGCCGGCGCCGTTGGGGCCGAGCAGGGCGAAGATCTCCCCGGGACGGATGGTGAGGTTGACGTCGGTGAGGGCCGTGAGCTTGCCGCCGTAATTCTTGGTGAGGCCGCGGAGCTCGAGCGCGGGTGTGGAGGACATGGTGGAGGACGCCTTTACCACCGCCACGGCCGCCGGGAAGTCCCGAGCATGTTCCAGTGACAGCGGAGCGTCGTGGGGGTGCCCCGGCTGGAGGGCAGGGGGGCTGGGGAGAGTGGGGGAGGGGCGGACGTGGGGCGGGGGCCGGGCTGTTCTGGGTCGGAAGAGGCGGAACCCCGGGAAACCCGTGTCCTGTATCGTGAGCGGGCGGCCGAGCGCCTTGAGCCCGCCGCGGCTCCTTGGTATCCGCCAGCGTCCACGTCACCGAGTCGGAGGCAGAAAGAGCACGATGGCCCAGAATTTCATCTTCACCATGCAGGACCTGCGCAAGGTCAAGGGCGGCAAGGACATCCTCAAGGGGATCTACCTGTCGTTCTTCCCGGGCGCGAAGATTGGCGTCATCGGTCCCAACGGCTCCGGTAAGTCGACGCTGCTGCGCATCATGGCGGGCGTGGACACGGAGTTCTTCGGCACGGCGAAGCCGGACCCGAGCGCGCGCGTGGGCTACCTGGCGCAGGAGCCGCAGCTCGAGCCCACGCTGGACGTGAAGGGCAACGTGGAGCTGGGCCTCAAGCCCATCCGCACGCTGCTGGATCGCTTCAACGAGGTGAGCGCGAAGTTCGCCGAGCCCATGGACGACGCGCAGATGGAGAAGCTGCTGGCCGAGCAGGGCCGGTTGCAGGACGCCATCGACGCATGCAACGGCTGGGAGCTGGACCGGACCCTGGAGATGGCCATGGACGCGCTGCGTCTGCCGCCCGGGGACGCGGACGTGACGAAGCTGTCCGGTGGTGAGAAGCGCCGCGTGGCGCTGTGCCGCATCCTCCTGGAGAAGCCGGACCTGCTGCTGCTGGACGAGCCCACCAACCACCTGGACGCCGAGAGCGTGGCGTGGCTGGAGCAGGCCCTGAAGGAGTACAAGGGCACCATCGTCTGCATCACGCACGACCGCTACTTCCTGGACAACGCGGCCGAGTGGATTCTGGAGCTGGACCGCGGCGAGGGCGTGCCCTGGAAGGGCAACTACTCGAGCTGGCTGGAGCAGAAGCAGAAGCGGCTGGAGCTGGAGGAGAAGTCGGAGAGCGCGCGGCAGAAGACGCTCAAGCGCGAGCTGGAGTGGGTGCGTGCGTCGCCCAAGGCGCGTCAGGCCAAGAGCAAGGCGCGTATCGCGGCGTACGAGGATCTGCTCAACCAGACGCAGGAGAAGCGCGACCCCACGGGCGAGGTGACGATTCCGCCGGGGCCGCCGCTGCGCGGACTGGTGGTGGAGGCCAAGGGGCTGCGCAAGGCGTTCGGGGAGCGGCTGCTCATCGACGACCTGAACTTCCGGCTGCCGCCGGGTGGCATCGTGGGCGTGATTGGCCCCAACGGCGCGGGCAAGACGACGCTCTTCCGGATGCTCACGGGGGTGGAGAAGCCGGACGCGGGCGAGCTGCGCGTGGGCGAGAACGTGAAGATGGCGTACGTGGACCAGAGCCGCGACGCGCTGGCCGGGGACAAGAGCGTCTTCGAGGAAGTGAGCGGCGGGCTGGACTACATCGACCTGGGCCGGGCGGGGCAGATGCCGAGCCGCGCGTACCTGGCGGGCTTCGCGTTCAAGGGGCAGGATCAGCAGAAGCGGGTGAAGGACCTGTCGGGCGGCGAGCGCAACCGGGTGCACCTGGCGAAGATGCTCAAGAGCGGCGGCAACCTGCTGCTGCTGGACGAGCCGACGAACGACCTGGACGTGGAGACGCTGCGGAGCCTGGAGGATGCGCTGCTGAACTTCGCGGGCTGCGCGGTGGTGATCAGCCACGACCGCTGGTTCCTGGACCGTATCGCCACGCACATCCTGGCGTTCGAGGGAGACAGCCGGGCGTTCTTCTTCGAGGGCAACTTCCAGGACTACGAGGCGGACAAGAAGAAGCGCCTGGGCCCCGAGGCCCTGGAGCCGCACCGCATCCGCTACCGTCCGCTCACGAAGAGCTGAGCGCTGGAACACCGGAGCTGACGCAGTAGACACAGTGCCCCCTCCCTCTCCCCCCGGGAGAGGGTCGGGGTGAGGGTGCCGGAGTTCCCAGGTTCACGGCTGTGGAAGTCCCCTCTCCCTCTGGGAGAGGGCTAGGGTGAGGGTCGTCCCCACCCGGGAGGGCGGTCGTGATTCAGAAGGTCTCGTTCCGCAACTACAAGGCGTACCGCTCGCTCGAGCTGGAGTTGGAGCCCTTCACGGTGCTCGTTGGCCCGAACGCATCGGGGAAGACGACGCTATTGGATGGCCTTCACCTCATGTCGCGAGTGGTGGCCAAATACTCCGGGTTGAGCCCGCTAATGCTCGAAGAGCAGCCGGAACTGCGTTCCTATGGTGTCAGCCTTCCCTTGGAATTGGGCGTCGAGGGGGTCTGGGATGGCAAGCAGGGGTCTGCTCGCATTTCGGGAACACCGGACTCAGAACCTTCTCCGACGGGGAGCTTGAGGTACTGGAAGTTCATGGTGGATGGCCGGTGGAATGTTGAAAGCGTCGACGTTCTCAGTGGTCATGGTCGTGCCGAGCAGTACGAGGTTGTGTCTGAAGACAATCCATTCCGCAGGGCACTGACATCGATTTGGGTGTTACGGCTGGAATCAAGGCGTTTGGCTGCGCCATCCTACAGTGAAGCGGAAATTCCGAGCATGGATAGCGACGGCTCGGGACTCGCATCTGTGTTGGCCCACCTCAAGCTGAGCGATGATGAGGCATTCAGCAACATACTGGATGCTCTCAGGCAGATCGTTCCTGCGGTACGTCGTATCCGGATTGAGCGCGCTGCGGTTGAGCAGACTGCTCTTCGGACCATATCGCTGGACGAGCAGCAACATGTTGTTTCGGACAAGCGCACGTTCTGGGGCAACAAGGTCATCTTGGACATGAAGGGGGCCAAGGGCGTTCCAGCGGATGCAGCGGGTGAAGGCACGATCATGGCGCTCGGGCTTTTGACCGTTCTCCTGGGACCCAGGAAACCCCGGCTACTTCTACTCGACGATATCGAACTGGGTCTCCACCCTGTTGCTCAGGGCAAGCTCATCGAGCTTCTGCGCAAGATCCAGCAGAGCGACCCCGAGCTTCAAATCATCGCCACGAGTCATTCACCTTTCATCCTGAACTACCTCGACCCGAAGGAGGTCCGGATGACCTTCCTCGCGGAGAACGGCTTCGCCCGCTGCGAGAAGCTCACGGCTCATCCCGAGTTCGAGCGTTGGAAGGACCTGATGAGCCCCGGCGAGTTCTGGAGCACCGTGGGCGAGTCCTGGCTGGAGAAGGTGGGCGAGACTCCGGCTCATGAGTGAGGCCTCTTACGAGTTCGGTGTCGTCTGCGAGGCCCGCGCGGACCGCGACACGGCGTGCGGGCTCGCGGATCGCGTGCTGCTCGAAGAGGTGTCCTGGCTCGCTCCAGAGACGCTGGACTCCTGCCGGCGCTGGAGGGGCTTGCGGCCCGAGGACTCCTACCTGCGGTGGGGCTCCGTGAAAGAGGAAGCCCGGCGCGCGAAGCTGGTGATTTTCGGTGGGTTCAAGGATGGGCCCGGGGAGCAGGATTCCTACAATGCGCGGCGTGCGCTCCTCCTGATGGCCATGGCCGAGCGCCGCCCGGATGCTGTCGTGATGATGCGCGACGGTGATGCACAGCGGGATCGTGCTGGGCTCGAACAGGCGAGAAACGACAGATCCTGGCCCTTCCAGGTCATCATCGGGCTGGCCGAGCCCAAGCGGGAATGTTGGGTCCTGGCGGGTTTCGAGCCCAGGACTGCGGATGAGGCGGATCAGCTCGAAAAGCAGAGGAAGAGGCTCTCGTTCCATCCCGTTCGCGACGCTCACCAACTGACCGCACGCGAGCACGGTGCCAAGAAGGACGCGAAGGTCGCCCTGGACGCACTCACCCTGGGGGACAAGGAGCGCGAGCGCGCGTGTCTGGAGGAGACGTCTCTCGCGGTGCTCGAGGAGCGCGGCGGAAAGACAGGTCTGGCGGAGTATCTGAAGGAAGTCCGCGAACGGCTCGTTCCCATCCTCTGAACGGGTCCGTGGGTGTGACGTAGCGTGGACCCCCGACGGCCAGTGTGCCGAGGGGGGAGACCCTCACCCCAACCCTCTCCCAGAGGGAGAGGGAGTTGACGCGGGTTCAACCCGGGGTCCGGGCACCCTCACCCCGTCCCTCTCCCGGGGGGAGAGGGGCTGTGTCGCGGTTTTCACCCCTGGTTCCCCTGCTCGTTCTCCCCAGGACAACCCGGAAGTGGGCGCCGCCCCGGGCCGCGCTATGGTGCCGTCCCGAGCCAGAGGCCTCGCCCGAGCCCGTCCATGAACGTCGTCTTCATCTCCCCCCACTTCCCCCCTCAGTTCTTCCACTTCGTCTCCGCCCTGCGCGAGCGCGGCGTCAAGGTCCTGGGCATCGGCGACACCCCCTACGACTCCCTCCGCCATGAGCTCCGGGAGTCCCTCTCCGAGTACTTCTTCACCCCCAACCTCAACGACTACGACGCCCTCCTGCGCGCCACCGGCTACCTCACCTGGCGCCACGGCCGCATCGATCGCATCGACTCGCTCAACGAGACCTGGCTCGAGGTCGAGTCCCGCCTCCGCGAGGACTTCCACGTCCCCGGCCTCCTCCCCGCCGACATCACCCGTCTCCGCACCAAGATGGGCATGCACGATGTCTTCAAGCAGGCCGGCGTCGCCCACCCCAGCTGCATCCCCGTCAAGGACGCCGCCGGTGTGAAGGCCTTCGCCCAGAGCGTCGGCTACCCGCTCGTCCTCAAGCCCGACGTCGGCGTCGGCGCCGCCCGCACCTTCAAGGTCTCCTCCGATGCCGAGGTCGATGCCGCCCTGAAGGACCCCCTCCCCAACTACGTCGCCCAGGCCTTCGTGCGCGGCGCCATCGTCACCTACGACGGGCTCGTGGACCGCGAGGGCAACATCATCTTCCGCCTCAGCCACGAGTACAGCGACGGCGTCATGGAGGTGGTGCTCGAGCAGCGCGACATCTCCTTCTGGAGCCTCAAGGAGATTCCTCCCGCCCTCGAGGCGCTCGGCCGCCGCGCCGTCGCCGCGCTCGGCCTGCGCGAGCGCTGGTTCCACCTCGAGTTCTTCCGCCTCTCCGATGGCAGCTACGTCGCCCTCGAGGCCAACCTGCGTCCGCCCGGCGGCTTCATGACGGACCAGATGAACTACGCCTGTGACATGGACGTCTACCGCCTCTGGGCCCGCGTCCTCACCGGGGATGACCTGCGCGACTTCCGCTACACGCCGAAGTACCACGTGTGCCACGTCGCCCGGCGCGCCTCCCGCCGCTACCGCTACTCCCACGCGGAGCTGGTGGCGAAGCTCGGTGACGCGCTCCTGCTCCACCGCGAGCTGCCCGCCGTCTACCACAACGCCATGGGCAACGAGATGTACCTCACCCGCCACGAGCGCCTCGACGCCATGCACGACGCCGTGCGCCTCATCCAGGCCACCGCCTGACGTCTCCTCCCGGCTTCAGCGCTCCTTCCAGCGCAGGAGGTAGACCGTCCCCTCCTCCTCCCTGCGCACGATGGCCGCGTGGGGCTCGCTCGCGCCGCTGGCCTTCAGGAAGCCCACGAAGAGGGCCTCGGCGTAACCCGGTGCGTCCAGCACCGAGTTCATCCACATCTCCCACATGCCGGGCTCCAGCTCCTTCAGCCGCACCTCGGTGTAGTTGTCCCCGCTGCGCAGCGCCTGCACCATCTGCTGCACCGTGCGCTTGGGCCCCAACAGCCGCAACAGCCGCATCATCGCCCGCCCCACCAGCGTCTGCCCGTAACCCTCCACATGGTCCGTCGCGAGCTGCCGGAAACCCTCCTCGCGCGGCAGGCCCGGGTACACCTCCTCCAGGATGATGTGGAGGCAGTACAGCCACTGCGTCACCGGATAGGCCGGCAACAGCGGCCGGTCCAGGTCCAACCCCACCTGCTTCAGCCGCTCGCGCAGCCGCGGCGTCACGCGCTCGCCCACGCCGTGACGCAGCAGGCCCTCCACCACCTGGACGAAGACCCTCCGGTCCTCCCGTTTGACCTCGCGGCGGGGCTTCACCCGGGCCTCGTCACCCGAGCAGCCAGTTCATCGCCCACGGAAGCCGCCGCTGCCAGGCCGACTCGTGGTGCTGCCCCTCTGGCTCCAGCACCAGCGCCAGCTCGTGGTCCGCGTACCCCAACTGCTTGAGGTGGACATAGAAGTCGCGCGTCGCCTCGCCGTAGGGCAGCGGCACGCCTCCCGGGTTGATCCACTCGTACGTCCCGGCGTCCAGGTAGATGCGCGACCAGCGCTGGCTGTGGGCCTTCCAGTGCTCGAAGAGCTTGTACTCGCTCCACATCACCGACGGCGACAGCGCTCCAATCCGGCCGAACACCTCGGGGTACTTCCAACCGAGGTACAGCGACATCAGCCCGCCCAGCGACGAGCCCATGACGGCCGTCCACTCGGAGCCCTGGCGCGTGCGGTAGACGCCATCCACGTAGGGCTTGAGCGTCTCGACGATGAAGCGGGCGTAGGCACCCCCCCGGGCCCGCACGTTGGCGCGCGACTCGTTCCAGGGCGAGTACTCCTCCAGCCGCCCGGGGCCCGAGTCGATGCCCACGATGAGCCACGGCTCCGCCCGGCCCTCGCCCACCATCCGCTCCAGGGCGAGGTTGGCACACCACGTGTCGAACACGGCCGACTCGGAATGGGCGAACACGTTCTGCCCATCGTGCATGTAGAGGACGGGGAACCGGTGGTGGGAGGCCTGGTCGTACCCGTCCGGCGTGTAGATGCGCACGGTGCGGGTGAAGCCCTCCTGCGGGGAGGCGAAGTCTCGGATGATGTGCACGTGACCCATGGAACGCCGGTGAGAAGCCAGATGCAACGATAGATGGCCCCGCGCCCCCGGCCAACCCTCTCCGAGACGCAACCACGACGCCGCCAGTGTGGGCGGACGGAGGCCCGCGTCCGCGGCCTGGATGGGCGTTTCCCGCGCGGGACACCTCTCGAGTGGGGTCCCCGAGGTGTCCTCGTTGGTCTCCTTCGTGCAGTGCGCCGGCCGCGTGAAAACCGCCTGCCCGCCCGCCCTGCTGACGACCTGGTTGCTCCTCGCCGTGACGGGCGCGCGGGCCGAGCCCTACGAGGCGGATGTCTCCATCACCCGCGAGGCGGACCTCCGCGCGCTGTATGAGGACGGTGTCCTCGCGGAGGAGGACTTCGAGACGCTGCGGGAGCTGCTGCGCACCGGGGTGGATGTGCACACGGCCTCCCGCGAGGCGCTGTACGCGCTGCCGGGTGTGACCTGGGCGCAGGTGGATGCGCTGCTCGCGTACCGGGCGCGGGTGGAGGGGGACTTCGAGCCGGAGGCGCTCGTCGAGGCCGGGGTGCTCACCGCCGGGCAACTCCAGCGGGTGCGGCCCTTCCTGGCCGGGGAGGCCCGCGCCGCGAGGACCGTCTCCGGGCGCCTGCGCCTGCTGACGGCGTACGGAGCGGCGGATGCGCTGGTGCCGCCGGTGCTGCTCCACGCACAGGCCGAGGGACCCCTGGGCCTGCGGGGCGGAGCCGTGGTTTCGCTCAGCCGGCGGCGCCTGGAGGCCGTGCGGTACGAGCCTCGCCGCCGCGCGCTGGTGGCGGGGCTGCCCGGTGTGGTGCCCCGGTTGCCGAAGCTCCACGTGCGCTGGGAGGGCGAGCACGCCTCGGTGCTGGTGGGGACGTACCGGCTGGGTTTCGGGCAGCGGCTCACCCTGGACACCACGGGCCGCCCGGCACCGGATGGTTTCGTGCCCGACGACGGCTTCCAACCGCCCGGTGGCCCCGAGCGGCGCTGCATGCTGACGGGCACGGGCGCCTGCCCGGAGGAGAACACCCCGGGACGAGTCACCCCGGACTTCGGCTGGACCGAGGGCTTTCGCGGTGTCGCCGGCACCGTGCGCGGACAGGTGGAGGGGGTGGCGTTGGCCTTCACGGGCTTCGGCTCGCACCAGTCGCGCGATCTCCTCCAGTACGAGCTGCTCGACACGAAGACCCGCAAGACGCCGGACGTGCTCGCCGTGCTCCCCGGGAAGCAGGTGCCGGGCACCGTGCGCTTCGTCTCGCGCACCCTGCCGGATGTCTTCCACGAGCTGGCTGGAGGTGGCCATGTCACCGCCGGTTTCTCCCCGAGGACCCGCGTGGGGCTGACGGGGTGGGGCGCCTGGCCGGTGTGGGCGGTGGAGGGCGTGGGGCTCGACCTCCAGCCGAGCTCGCGCTTCCCCGCGGGCGGGGGCTATGGCGCGGTGGGCGCCGACGCCACCTGGGGCACGGGGCCAGTGGACCTCTTCCTCGAGGCGGCGCGGAGCTTCTCGGGCGCGGGTGGAGGCTTCGGCGCCGTCCAGCGCACCGTGCTCGGCGACCGGAGGCGCGAGCTGGAGCTGACGCTGCGTTATTACGGGCGCGGCTTCGACAACCCCTACAGCCGTCCCGTCTCCAGCCCCGACGAATTCGAGGGCCTGCGCGCGAGCAACGAGCTGGGCACCCGGCTGCGCTACCTCCACCAGACGGAGGACGGCGCGTGGCGGATGACGGGGCAGGTGGACGTGTGGACGCAGCCTCCGGGCGGCGAGGCCTCTGGCACCTTCCATCTCGGCACCTCCGCCCGCGTGGACTACGTGGGCGTGCCCGAGCTCCAGCCCTCGGTCTGGGTGGAGTTTCGCAACAAGGACCTCGGCCAGAACGGGCCCGGGCTGTGCTTCGAGGGAGGTGAGGACTGCGCCGGTGAGCAGTACCGCGTCGCGGGCCGTGTGCGGCTCGACGCCACCGAGAGCCTTCGCCTGGCCGCGCAGTACCAGCACACCCTGGTGGGCAGCCGGCAGCGCCCCGAGAGCTTCCAGCACGACAGCCGGGCCTCGTTCGAGGTGCTCGTGCGGCCACTGTCCTCGCTGCGCCTGCACGGGCGCGCGAGCTGGCAGGACGAGGACCTCTCGGAGAACACCCGGCTCACGCAGACGGTGCGCACCTCGCTGGAGGTGGCCTGGGACGCCGTCGCTGGGTTGGGCACGCGCGCCCGGTACGAGCTCGTGCTCGACCTGAAGGCACCGGTGGGCGCGCGCTCGCCGCCCGAGCTTCCGCAACACCTCTTCCGGCTGGAGCTGGAAGGCCGTTTCTAGATGGAGCCGACCTGGATGAGAGCCATTCCCTTTCGCTGTCTTTCCCTGGCCGGGGTGCTGATGTGTGGCGCCTGTGGCCCTTTGTTCGATGACGTGGAGCCCACCTGTGAAGGGTGGAGGCCCGGAGACGTCGTCTTCACCGAGCTGTTGCCGGACCCCGAGGGGACGGACACCGGACAGGAGTGGATGGAGCTCCACAACCCCGGGCGCTCGGCGATGGACCTGCGCGGGCTGCTGCTCTACGCGGCCCGTCCGGATGGCTCGCAGGAGCGGGCCTACCTCTTCGAGGAGTCCGTGCCGGTGGCGCCGAGGGGCCATGTGGTGCTCGGCGACGTGCGCTCCGAGCCGCTGCCCTCCCATGTGAATCACTCGTACGGCGACGTCCTGGGCTCGCTGGGCAACACGGGCGGGCTCGTTGGATTGCGCTGTGGCTCCGTCGTCGTCGACGAGGTGCGCTACTCCGGGCCCCTCCGCTCGGGTGTGGCGCGCATCTACGACGGGAGGCTCGTGCCGGACGCGGTCGACAACGACGAGGCGGGCCGCTGGTGTGATGCGCCCGCTTCCGCTGTGGACGGTGGCACGCGGACGAGCCCCGGTGCCGCGAACCCGCCCTGCGCGGAGGCCGCCACGGATGGAGGCGTGCCCGCGGGCTCGTGTCTGTCTTCACGTACGGGAGCTGTCCGGAGTCTGTCACGTCCTCGCCCGGGGGACCTGGTCATCACCGAGCTCATGGCCGACCCGAAGGCCGTGGCGGATGCACAGGGCGAGTGGGTGGAGGTGTATGCCCTGCGCGATGTGGACCTCAATGGCGTGACGCTCGCCAACGAGGGGAGTGGCCGGGCCCTGCTCGGTGACTCGCGGTGTCTGGAATTGAAGGCGGGCACCCATGGCGTGCTCGCGCGGAGTGCCGATCCCACGCTCAACGGCGAGTTGCCTTCCGTCCTCGGGACCTTCGCGTTTGGTTTGAGCAATGGCCCGGAGCCCCATGCGCTCCGGTTGTCCCTGGATGAGACGTTGCTCGACGAGGTGTCCTGGACGAGCGCCGCGACGCCCGGAGTGTCCCGTCAGCTCGACCCGTCGCGCCGGGACGCCACGCGCAACGACGCGCCGGAGGGGTTCTGTCCGACGCCCAAGGACTTCCGATTCGGCCTGGGCGACCAGGGCACTCCTGGCGCGGAGAACCGTCCATGCACCTGAGGAATGGCTGGCGGGTGTTGTGTGTGGTGCTCGGGCTGGGGCTCGTCGTGCTGTGCGCGTGCGGCTCGGAGTCCTCCTGTGGTCCGGGCGCTGGCGTGGTGTCGAGGGTCGTGGACGGAGACACTCTCGTGCTCCAGAGCGGCGAGCGTGTGCGTTACCTGCTCGTGGACACTCCGGAGAGCACGGGCGGCAAGCACGAGTGTTTCGGTACAGAGGCCCGGGACTTCAACCGCTCGCTCGTGGAGGGACGCCTGGTGCGGCTGGAGTACGGCGAGGCGTGTACCGACCGCTACGGGCGGCTGCTCGCGTATGTGACGGTGGATGGACGCGAGGTGAATGCCCTGCTCGCGGAGAATGGGTACGCCTGCGTGCTCTACGTGTCTCCCGCTGGGAAATCCCGGCGCGCGGAGTTCGAGGCGCTCGAGTCCTCGGCCCGGCGCGCTGGGCGCGGCCTGTGGGGACAGTGTTCCATCGCGCCGTGTGGACGGTGAGGCCCATCAGTTGGCTACAGGGGAGGGAGTGTCCCTGGGCTGGGGGTGAACTGCTCCCTCGTGTACTTGCCGTGCACGCGGGGCGAGGCGAGTAATCTTCCGAGGAGCTGCCTGCCGGGGTTAAGGTGTGCCCCGGCATGATCACGAAGATCCACATCCAGAACTTCAAGTCGATCCTCGACTACACGCTCGAGCTTGGGCGGATCAACGTCTTCATCGGCGAGAACGGCGCGGGCAAGACCAACATCCTCGAGGCCTTCGCCACGGCGAGCGCGGCCGCTGACGGCACGCTTGAAATCGAGGACCTCTATACAAGAGGTGTCCGGATCGCCAAGCCGTCCATTACCATCAGCTCGTTTTTACAGAGAAAGACCACCCAAGCCATCGCGCTCACGCTTACCGCTGCGGCCCGAACGTCATCCACGGATGAAAAGGCCCCCCAGTTGGAGCTTCGGTTGGTTCCAGATGCCGGCGATATTGATTCGGGCTGGCGAGTTGATTCATTCAGCAACTCCCTGATTCTAGAGGCTCCATCCGACACGGCAGCCCTGGACATGGTTATGGGAGTCCTTCTCAGGCTTGATCGCAGCCAGAAGTCGACCAAAGCAGCACTGAAGGAATTGAAGGAACTCTCGAAATTAAAACTCAAGCGCCCAAATACCTCCATCCTTCAGAAGCAATTGAAGAGCTTCTGCATCTACAATCTGAATCCACTGGCGCTGCGTGGCATCCAGAACACCAGCCGTAGACTCCCACTGGGCATCAATGGCGAGAACCTGGACGTCTTCCTCGAGGGGTTGACCCAGGCGCAGCGCCGCGAGCTCGTGCGCTACAGCAAGTTCATTCCCTGGTTCGACAATCTCCTCATCGACACCCAGGATGAGCTGAAGTTCAAGGGGCACAAGCTCGGACGGAGCACCTCCCGGCTCTACTTCCGGGACCGGTTCATGAAAAAGGGCAACAACGTCTTCTCCGCCGAGAACGCGAACGAGGGCATTCTCCACACCCTCTTCTATCTGGCCCTGTTCCTGAGCGACAAGACACCGCCCATCTTCGCCATCGACAACATCGAGACCGCGCTCAACCCACAGCTCTGCCGCGAGCTGATGAAGTCCCTCGCGGCGATGGCCAAGGCGCACGACAAACAGGTGCTGATCACCACGCACAACCCCGCCATCCTGGATGGGCTGGATCTGCACGATGACGATCAGCGGCTCATCGTCATCCACCGCAACGACCAGGGGCACACCGTGGGCAAGCGCATCAAGCTCAAGCCCCAGGCCAAGGGCGAACCCAGGTACAAGCTCTCGGAGCTGTGGATGCGCGGACACCTCGGCGGGCTCCCCAAGGCGTTCTGAACCGGGCCATGCGAATCGGAATCATCGCGGAGGGCCGGGGTGACCTCGCCGTCATCTCCAATATCTTGAGGGGACGGCTTGGCATCGACTTCGAGGACATCCAGTTCCTGCGGCCTCAATATGCGCTCGATGAAACGGACCTCCACTCCATGTCGGAGGCGCAATTCAGCAACTGGGGGCTCGTGAAGCAGGAGTGCAAGACTGGCTCGCTGTTGGAGGAGTTCCTGAACAGCCCCATCGACGAAGAGCGACTGGTCGTCATCCACGTCGACACCGCGGAGGCGGAGCTGGCCGGCTACGACGTTACCCGTCCTTCGGGCTCGACGGGGGACGCTTCCATCGAGTTGCACAGGCGCGTCGCGGCGAAGCTCGACGAGTGGCTCTCCGGACGGAAGTCGGACCAGTTCCGCTACGCCATCGCCATCGAGGAGACCGAGGCGTGGATCCTCACTCTCTATCAAAAGAAGGAGACCTCCACCGCTCGCGATCCCAAGAAGGCGCTCAAGAAGGTGGTGGGACAGCGCCACTCGGACAAGGAGCGCAAGCAACTCTCCCAGATGAGCGCCTACGAACACCACGACAAGCTGAGCCGGGACTTCCGCAAGCGGAGCACGCTAGCGGACTGTGCCACACGCAATCACAGCCTGCGTCTTTTCTTGGAGTCATTTGCCTCCAACGAAGAGGGCTGACTCGTGCCCCCAAGCGGGTGAGGCAGCGGCGAAGGCGGAGCGGAAGAAGGCGCGTCCTCCGCGAGCAGATGGGGCCGGAGGTGTTCCAGACCGCGGGCGCCATCCACCTGAAGGGGAAGGGATGACAGCTGGGCACCGCAGAGACGCGCTACTCGCTCTCCCAGGACTGAGCACGTCCTGAATCGTCAGAACGGCCCCTATGATGGAGGGCTCATTCCCCGAGGAACTCGCATGAACAGGACATTCCGGTGGTCGTTGTTGCTGGCGGGTGTGGTGGCCAGCGGTTGTGGCGGAAGCGTGGACCCCACGGAGCAGGCGGCTCCCTCCATCCAGACGGAGGCGCTGACGTCGTCGCAGTGGACGAGCAATGCCTCCATGAGCATCGGGCGGGGGACATCTCATTCCTCGGCGCTGCTGAGTTCGGGACTGGTGCTGGTGACGGGGGGGAATCCGCGGAGCGAGCTGTACAACCCCTACTCGAACACCTGGACCCCCTCGGGCTCCATGAACGAGCCGCGTGGGCTGCCGAGCGCCACCCGGCTCACCTCGGGGCTGGTGCTGGTGGCTGGTGGACAGAACGGCGTCGGGCCCGACATCCGGACCGCGGAGTTGTACGACCCCGCCACGGGCACCTTCACCTATACCGGCTCGATGACGGTGGGGCGTTCCTGGCACACCGCCACGCTGCTCGACTCGGGCAAGGTGCTCGTCACGGGCGGGCTGACGTCGTCCATGGGCTTCACCTCGACCGCCGAGGTGTATGACCCCGCCACGGGCACGTGGTCGTCCGCGGGAACGCTGTCCTCGGGCGGCTTCTTCCAGGCCGCGGCGAAGCTCTACTCGGGTGAGGTGCTGCTGACGGGCAGCATCTCCGGGGTGAACGCGGAGGTGTACAACCCCACCACGAATACCTGGCGGCGGGTGGCCCAGCTGCCGACCCCTCGCGCGTTCCACACCGTGACGCGGCTCTACTCGGGCAAGGTGCTTCTGGCGGGCGGCAACACCAACGAAGGCACCTCAACGTCGGCGTACTTGTATGACCCGTACACCGACCAGTGGACGCTGGCCGCGCCCATGAATCAGGCGCGCAGGGACCACACCGCGACCCTGCTCTACTCGGGCAAGGTGCTGGTGGCGGGCCGGTTCGCCAGCGACGGTGCCGAGCTGTATGACCCGGACACCAACACGTGGACCCTGCTGGAGGGCGCCCTGGTGCCCGACGCCACGACCGCGACCCTGCTGCACACCGGCGAGGTGCTACTCACCGGCCAGACGACGTCGCGTTACACGCCGTGAACCCGGCGCGGGGACTCGAGCGGTGATGTGCTCGGGTCCTCCGTCCGGCTGTCCGGGCGTGTGGTGTCCGCACGCCCGGAGTCGGGCCCGATGAGGAACTGGCCGTACCAGTTGAGCAGGGCCTCGTACAGCGAGGGATGCCGCGGGGTGTGGGAGGTGCCCGGCAGCAGGAGCAGCTCCTTGGGCGGCAGGGCCACCTCGTGTAGCAGCCGCGAGTCGTCCGAGGGCACCGTCGCGTCGTCCTCGTTGTGGATGAAGAGGGCGGGCACGTGCCACCGCCGCATCCGCTCCACCATGCCGTGGCCCGCCGTATCGGTGAAGAAGTGCGGCCCGATGTCACACCGCGTCCCGAGGGACGTGTGGCGGCTGGAGACGCCTCTGGGGTTGTAGCCCTCGCCCATGAATGCGGGGAGGTACTCCAGCGGTCGGGCGGGTGTGGCCATCAGCACCGCGCAGCGGATGTGCTCCGGGGCGAGCGCCAGAATCGTATTCACGCCCATGCAGTGGCCCAGCAGTCCGAGGCGCCCGGTGTCGACCTCGGGCCGGGCCCGCGTGAACGAGAGCATCGCATCGAGCTCGGCCACCATCTTCGTGGGGGAGGTGTCGACGTAGCGCCCTTCGCTCTCGCCACACCCGGTGAAGTCGAAGCGGATGACCGCGAGGCCGCCGCCCGTGAGCGTCCGGGTGATGGTGTCGAAGAGCCCCCGCTCCTCCTTGGTGCCGAAGAAGCCATGCACGAGGAGCACCGTGGGCAGGGGGCCTTCGAGGTGCTCGGGGCAGGCCATGAGGCCCACGAGCCGCTGCCCCTCGTGATTCGTCGTGATGACCCGGGACTCGATCATGCCGCCAGCGCCTGGGGCCAGGGGTGGATGCGAAGCCGGCCCTGCTCCAGGGTCAGCGCGAAGCTGGGCGCGCCTGTCGATAGCATCCAGCGCCGCAGCTCGTCGGACAGGTAGTCCATGGTCTGCAAGCGTTTGCCCAGGTCGAGGAACCCATGGAAGCCCATGGCCTGGTGGCTGGAGGAGGGCAGGGGCTCCTGGAACAATCGCTCCACGTGCTCGCCCGCGCTGGCGTCGTAGATGACATCGCAGGTGTCGAGGTGCCGGGTGGCCACCCTGCCGGGGAACCGGCCCAGGGCGAAGTGGTGGTAGAGGACGTACTCGGACGCCGCGTTCCATTTGGTGACGTCCACGCCATCCATGAACGCCCGCCAGAAGGGCTTCTGGTGATGGGCCTCCGCGAGCGCCATCAACTCCTCGAGGATGTCGCGCTGGAGCAACAGGTGGTGGTGCATGCCGCTGAAGGCGTGGCGGGAGGAGAAGCCGGGCACGAGGTAGCGGGCGAACGTGGCGTGGACGTGCTCGTGGCGGCTCGGATCCTCGCGGTCCTTCAGCTCCCAGTGGAGGGGATAGCCCAGGGCCAGGAGGGCCCGTCCGTGCTCGTCGAGGAACTCCACCTCGCCGGTGAACACGAAGTCCGAGTCGAGGATGAGGGTGTCCGGCAGCAGGTCCGGGATGACGCGGAACACATAGAGCTTCAGGAGCTGCTGGTAGTACCAGGAGCCATTCGGGTACTTGCACCCGCGCGCGGTGAGGAGCTGGGAGACCTCCGCGAGCGTGAAGGGAAAGCGCTCCTCACCGTGCTGACGTACCTGCTCCGGAAGACTCCAGTCCGCGAGGTGGATGGGCGAGGGAGAGAGCACGTGAATGGTACGGATCGGGTTCTTCGAGCACCGGAGGATTCCCTCGATGCAACGGCGCAGTTTGAAGAAGTCCTTGGGGGCCACGGGGATGACCACATCCATCTCTCTCATGAGATGCCTTCCACTCCGGTTTCGGGACCTGGAGTCCCGCCTCGATGAGAGGTTGCGTGAAGTTCCCGGTGAGCGCCACCGGATGCGTTGGGACACACGTTGTCGCACCTCTTGAGGCGCCGTGGTGCCCGCCCGCCTGGATTGCGCGCGAGCGGGGACGGAGAGCGCCGGTCATCTTCTTGGGGGCGGTCCGACCTTCTACCCTGGGAAGACATGCCCGTGGCGGGTGTGTGAATCCCTGGGGAGAGCGTGTCGTGAAGATGAACGGGTCGTCCGTGTTGCTGATGGGCTGGTTGTCCGTGTTCGCGGGGTGCCAACCCGAAACCGATGTCTCTCCCATGGCGAGCCAGGCCGAGGCGCTGGGCAGCGAGGTGGGCGCTTGGACGCCCATGGCTCCCAAGGGTTTTTCGGCATACAACACCAGCGCCCTCCTGCTGCGCGGTACCGGTGAGGTGCTGGAGACAGCCTACGGTTTCGTGCAGCGCTACAATCCATACACAGACACGTGGCGGGACATGAGCCTCATGTGCTCCCCTGGTTACTGTCAGACCGCCTCGCTGACGGAGCTTCCCTCGGGCAAGGTGCTGGCGGGCGTTGTCTTCGCCGGGAGGATGGGAGGCACTCCAGGGCTGATGCGCTACGAACCGGACACGGATACGTGGGCGATCGTGCCACATGGGCACTTCCGGGGGCGGAGCATGACGGTGCTCGGCTCAGGCAAGGTCCTCATGGCAGGGGGCTCGACCTATGAGGGCTCGCAGGTGGTCTCGCTGCGGAGCGCGGAGGTGTACGACCCGGCCCTGGAGACGTGGACCCCCGTGCCAGGGAGCATGATCACGCCTCGTGCCGGGCACTCCGCGACCCTGCTCTACTCGGGCAAGGTGCTGGTGACGGGAGGCGCCGCCCCGGACGGCTCTGGCTTCTCCACGGCCGAGCTCTATGACCCCAGCACGGGAACCTGGACGGCCGCGGGTTCCCTGCCTCTTGCCGTCGGCGCGCACCGCGCGGTCCGTCTCTACTCGGGCCATGTGCTCGTCCTGAGCGACGTCACGGGCTCCACTGAAACCGCCGTGGCCCTGTACGATCCCTACAACGAGCGCTGGTCCGCGGGTCCGATGCTCCCGCTCGCCCAGCCCATCTCCGCGACGTTGCTCTACTCGGGAGAGGTGCTGGTGATGAACACGGCAGGGCGGACGGCGGTGTACTCGCCTTCCCTGAACGCCTGGCTGCCCGCGGCCTCCGCGACGCCCTCTACCTCTCCAGGCGCCGCGGTGCTGCTCCACACGGGTCAGGTGCTGCGGCTGAATGGCGGTAGCCCGATGGTGGAGCGGTTCACACGCTGAGCCTGGCACGCTGCTCTCCGCGTGCCCGGAGATGCCCATGTCCATGCTCCAGTGTCTCAGTTCCTGAGAGGTTGTTGGGGTTGGACCAGGAATTGACCCCCTGGTACCACCAAGGGACAGTTCGACTGCCTCTCAAAACCAGACATGAGTAGGAGTAGCGGAATGCAAAGCAATGCAGTGCAGTGGATGCGCGGGCTGCTGGGAGTATGGCTCGGAGTGTTGTGTGGGGTCGGCTGCGGGCCGTCTACCCACTCGAAGGAAGCGCAGGATTCGCTTGGCGCTCTTCCGCTGGCTACGCAGGCGCGAGCCCGTCTCGCGGCAGGGGGAGATCATTCTCTGGTGGTGCGTCCGGATGGTACCGTCTGGGCCGCGGGGCGGAACTCCTTTGGTCAGTTGGGAGATGGGAGCACGAGCAGCCGCCCATGGCCGGTTCAGGTGCAGGGGCTGAGCGGGGTGGTGGCCGTGGCCGCTGGCTATGGCCACTCGCTGGCGGTGCGCTCCGATGGCACCGTGTGGTCCTGGGGCTACAACTCCGAAGGCCAACTGGGGGATGGCACCACGAACAACCGCACCACGCCGGTGCAAGTGTCAGGACTGAGTGGCGTCGTGTCGGTGGCCGCTGGCCGTTTCCACGCGCTGGCGGTGCGCTCCGATGGCTCCGTGTGGGCCTGGGGCT